>DATCKZ010000077.1:0-7035 GCA_036564175.1 Natronosporangium sp. | reverse complement strand
GGTTGGGAACTCGGCGTCGTCGGTGGTGTCTGGGAACACGATCGTTGGTGGGTTGTCGTGTCTGGGGAATGACCCGGTGCCGACCGATCTGGGGTTGCCGAACACCGCGACCGGTGGCAAGTTCGGCCAGTGCGCCGGCCTGTAGCGGCTCCCCGGCGGGCGGGCGGTGCCGGGCCGGCGTCGGGTCGCCACCCTGCTCGCGGCTGGTCGGCGGCCGGGTAGGCTGACCGGGTGGCTACGACGGTCTTGTCCGACTATGAGGATGTGGTCCGGCGCTACGAGCCGGTGATCGGCCTGGAGGTGCACGTCGAGCTCGGCACCCGGACCAAGATGTTCTGCGGGTGCCTGACCACCTTCGGGGCCGAGCCGAACACCCAGGTGTGCCCGGTCTGCCTCGGCCTGCCCGGCAGCCTGCCGGTGGCGAACAAGGCGGCGATCGAGGCGACCATCCGGATCGGGCTGGCGCTCAACTGCCAGATCGCCAGCTGGTGCCGGTTCGCCCGGAAGAACTACTTCTACCCGGACATGCCGAAGAACTTCCAGATCAGCCAGTACGACGAGCCACTGTGCACCGACGGCTGGCTGGACGTCGAAGTGGACGGTGAGGTGGTCCGGGTCGGGATCGAGCGGGTGCATCTGGAGGAGGACACCGGCAAGATCCTGCACCTGGGCGGTGCCACCGGCCGGATCCACGGGGCCACCGAGTCACTTGTGGACTACAACCGGGCGGGCATCCCGCTGGTGGAGATCGTCACCAAGCCGGTCACCGGCACCGGCGGTCGCGCCCCGGCGGTCGCCCGGGCGTACGTGACCGAGCTGCGCGACCTGATCCGTACGCTCGGCGTCTCGGACGTCCGGATGGAGCAGGGCTCGCTGCGGTGTGACGTGAACACCTCGCTGATGCCGGCCGGTTCCCAGGAGTGGGGCACCCGGACCGAGACCAAGAACGTCAACTCGCTGCGGAGCGTGGAGCGGGCGGTGCGGTCGGAGATCCTCCGCCAGGCGAGCGTGCTCGACCGCGGCGAGCAGGTGATCCAGGAGACCCGGCACTTCCACGAGGACACCGGCGACAGCACGCCGGGCCGGTCCAAGGAGACCGCGACCGACTACCGCTACTTCCCGGAGCCGGACCTGGTGCCGCTCGCGCCCGACCCGGAGTGGGTGGAGCAGCTGCGGGCCGGCTTGCCGGAGCTGCCGCGGGCGCGCCGCCGGCGGCTGCAGGCCGAGTGGGGACTCTCCGATCAGGACATGCAGGCGCTGGTGAACGCCGGCGCGGTGGACCTGGTCGAAGCGACCGTGGCGGCTGGCGCCACCCCGGAGGCGGCCCGGAAGTGGTGGCTCGGCGAGCTTTCCCGGCGGGCGAACGAGGCCGGGGTCGAGCTGGCCGCGGTCGGCGCCACCCCGGCCCAGGTCGCCGAGCTGCAGCGCCTGATCGACGAGGGGAAGCTCAGCGACAAGCTGGCGCGGACGGTGCTCGAAGGGGTGCTCGCCGGCGAGGGGAGCCCGACCGAGGTGATGGAGACGCGCGGGCTCGCGGTGGTCTCCGATACCGGCGCGCTCAGCGCGGCGGTGGACGAGGCGATCGCGGCGAACCCCGAGGTGGCTGCGAAGGTACGCGACGGCAAGGTGGCCGCGGCCGGGGTGCTGGTCGGCGCGGTCATGAAGGCGACGCGTGGCCAGGCCGACGCGAAGGCGGTCCGGGAGCTGATCCTGGAGCGGCTGAGCCCGGGGAGCTGATTCCGTCCCGGCTCAGCCGGTCGGCGTGAACGAGATGGCCACCAGCACCTGGGACGGCTGCGCGGGCCCGGTGCTGGCGGTGACGTGGACTGCCCGGTACTCGGTGACCGTCAGGTCGTCGGCGACGGTCTGGAGTTCGCCGTCGCACGCCAGCTCCGGAGCGGTAGCCGGGGCCGGTCCGCCGGTGGCCGGGTCGGTGATCTCGACGGTGAGCCGGGGCTCGGGGTCGGTGGCCGGCTGCTCCGGCGTGCTCGCCGGCCGGCAGGAGACCCGCACCAGGTAGCTGCCGGGCGGCAGCCCGACCAGGTCCTCGCCGTCGGTTCCGAGCGGCGCGGTCACGGTGGCATTGGCCGGATGGCCGGCGAGCAGCTCAGCCAGCTCCGGCGCCGGCCCGCCCGGGAACACCTCATCGACCTGTACGTTCAACCAGGACTCCGGCAGCGCTCGGGGCCCACCCGCCGGCTCCCGGACCTCGGTCACTGGGCGGTCCAGGTAGAGCGCCACCGCGGTGGCGGCGATCGCCGCCGAGACCAGAGCCACCACAGTGTACGGTGGTCGGCCGGCAACCCGGCCGCGCTGGGCGCGCTGGTCAGCCATCGGTGCCACCCGCTCCGGTTACCGGCAGCAGCCGGACCAGCACCAGGATGCCGACCGGTGGGGCGTCGGCGCTCGCCAGCCCGGTCGACACCGCGCCGGCCGGTTGCTCGGTGAAGTCCAGCTCCTGCTCCGGGGCGAGCACCGTGGACGGGCAGGGCAGCTCGATCGTCCACCGCTGGCTCGGGGTCCGCAGCCAGATCCGGATCGCCGCCACCGTGGTCTGCACCCGCAGCTGGCCGCAGATCAGTTGCAGCCGGTACCGGCCGGGCGCCAGGCCGGCCGCGGCCGCGCCGGTCAGCGGTGGCTCCAGCAGCACCGCGCCGGCGGCGTCCGGCTCCGGCAGCGCGGCGAGCAGCTGTGTCCGGAGCTGGTCCAGGTTGGCCGGCCCGGCCACCACCGGCGGTGACGCATCGGCCGGATCGGCCGCGCTCCGCTCCGCGAGCTGCCAGGTCACCGGGACGGCGATCGCCGTGGCGAGCAGCGCCGACAACGCCGGCGGGAGGAGGCGGCGGAGCAGCCCGGGCACGCCATCAGCATAGGGAGCGCCGCAAACTGGCCGGTTCTGCGATTGTACGAGTTGCGAACAGTCCGATTTAGGCTGATTTGCCATCTTGTCTGGATTGAAGGCCTCGTAATAGGTTCAGGAGCAACCAATCCATGGTCGCTAGGTGGGCGGGGGCGCCTACAGGTACGAGGGAGTACCCGAGGTGACTCTTCGCTATCGGCGTGTCTTGGCACAGCTCGCCGCCCTCACGGGCGCAACCATGCTCATCCTTTCCACGGCCCAACCGGCTACCGCACAACCATCCATTGGAGATGATGCGGCGAACTCACCGGTGATCCAGTCGGGGTTCGACCAGGAGTCGGAGACCGGGCTCTGGATCGTGCAGCTCGCGGACGCACCGCTCGCCACCTACACCGGTGACCTACCTGGGCTGGCGGCGACCAGCCCGACGGTGACCGGCGCGCCGCGACTCGACGTCAACGCACCGGCCAGCCGGGCGTACCGGAACCATCTGCGCACCGCGCACGGTGAGTTCGTGGCGGCGATGGAGGACCGGCTCGACCGGTCGGTCGAGGTCGTCCACCAGTACCTCAACGTCCTCAACGGGATGGCGGTCGAGGTGAGCGCGGCCGAGGCGGCCGAGCTCACCGCGCTGCCAGGGGTGGTGTCGGTGACCCCGGACACGGTACGGGAGCTGGAGACCGACGTCAGTCATGACCTGATCGGGTCGGCGGGCTTCTGGGACGGCGAGACCGGACCGGGCCTGGCGACCCGCGGTGAGGGCGTCGTGGTCGGCGTGATCGACAGTGGCGTGAACGCCTTCCACCCGGCGTTCGCCGAGGTCTCGCCCGGTGACGGCTACGTCCACGAGAACCCGTTCGGGTCCGGCAACTTCGTCGGCGCCTGCGACCCGGCCGCCCCGAACCACCAGCCGGTCTGTAACGACAAGCTGATCGGTGCGTACAACTTCAACACCGGCGGCCCCAGCTTCCCGAACGTGCTGGACAACGACAGCCACGGCAGCCACACCGCCAGCACCGCCGCCGGCAACCTGCACGAGGCCACCTTCACGCTCGGGCAGAACGAGTTCACCCGGACCGTCCAGGGAGTCGCGCCGCGGGCGAACATCATCTCCTACAAGGTCTGCGACCCGGGCTGCCCGTCCTCCGCGACCATCGCCTCGGTTAACCAGGCGATCGCCGACGGCGTGGATGTCCTCAACTACTCGATCTCCGGGACCGACAACCCGTGGGTCGACGCGGTCGACCAGTCCTTCCTGGACGCGTTCGCGGCCGGCATCTTCGTCGCGGCTTCGGCCGGCAACGACGGCCCGGGCCAGGGCACGGTCGCCAAGACCGGGCCGTGGAACGCCTCGGTGGCGGCGAGCACCCACCAGCGGATCTTCGGGCACACCGTGGACGTCGACGGCGCGGCCGACCTGCAGGACGTGCCGGCGCCGCCGGGTGACGGGCCGCAGGTGACCGCCGACATCTCCGCCGAGGTCCGGTTCGTCGAAGGCAACGCCGACGGCTGCACGGCGTTCCCGGCCGGCGCGTTCGACGGTGCGATCGCGCTGATCGAGCGGGGTGCCTGCGAGTTCGGCATCAAGGTGAACAACGCCGACGCGGCCGGCGCGCTCGCCGTGGTGATCTTCAACAACGTCGGCGGCCCGCCGGTCTCGCCGGGTGGGTTGGGTCCGAACGACCATGACACCCAGATCCCGGCCGTCATGATCACCCAGGAGGCCGGCCAGCAACTGCGTGACCTGATCATCGCGAACGCACCGACGCCGACCAGCGCGACGCTCGACTCGGCGACCGAGATCTTCTTCAACCCCGAGTGGGAAGACGTCATGGCGGGCTTCAGCTCGCGTGGCCCGAGCCGGTTCGAGCTGCTCGCCCCGACCTTCACCGCGCCCGGTGTGAACATCCTCGCCGCCGCGGCGGCCGACGGCAGCGACCCGCTCCAGTACACGGTGCTGCAGGGCACCTCGATGTCCTCGCCGCACGCGGCCGGGTCCGGTGCGCTGCTCGCGGCGCTGCACCCGGACTGGACGCCGGCCCAGGTGCGTTCGGCGCTCGCGTCGACCGCCACCACCGACGGCGTGGTCCAGCCCGACGGCGCCACCCCTGCGGACTTCTTCAACTTCGGCGCCGGCCGGCTCGACCTGCGCCAGGCCGCTCGGGTCGGGCTGACGCTGGACGAAACCGAGGCGAACTACCAGGCTGCCAACCCGGCCATCGGTGGTGACCCGAAGACGCTGAACGAGCCGGCGTTCGTCGACCACAGCTGCGCGGTCTGCTCCTGGCAGCGGACGCTGACCAGCGTCGCGGACGCGTCGGCGAGCTACACCGCGGTGGTGGACGCGCCGGACGGGATGACCGTCACGGTCACCCCGTCGGAGTTCACGGTCGCGCCGGGTGCGAGCGTGGACATCGAGGTCACCGTGGACGCGAGCAGCCTGCCGGTGGGCGAGTGGGCGTTCGCGGATGTCCGGCTGGAGACCACCGACAGCCACGCCGGCGGCGAGCCGATCGCCTCGGTGCACTACCCGGTCGCGGTGATCGCGGCGGAGCAGCAGCAGGAGGCGCCGGACATCACCGTCGACCCGACCGAGCTCACCTCGGTGCAGGGCCCCGGTGAGACGGTCACCCATGAGCTGACCATCGGCAACGAGGGCGACGCCAACCTCAACTGGAGCGTCTTCGAGAACGGTCCGGCGCGGCTGCCCGAGGGCAGCACGCCGGTGGCCTCCGAGGCGCCGACCGGGACGGCCGCCGGTGAGGCCGCCCTGGCGCCGATGCGGCGGCTCCTGGGCGGCGTGTTCGGCCCGCCGCAGGTGGTGACCCCGGAGGCGCCGGCGCCGCAGCAGGACGAGATCACGATCACGCACTCGGCCTCGCAGGCGATCGTGGCCGGGAACTCGGTGGCGTGCTCTCCGGATGACGGGTTCTCGACTACCGAGAACGGTTACCTGCGGCACTTCGTGCTGGACGACTTCGGCATCACCAGCGACTTCGGGGTGACCGAGGTGTCGTTCGGGATCGAGAACCTGACCGTGGCGGCCACGATCACGGTCAACCTCTACACGATGGTCAACCCGGCCGGGCCGTTCACCTACGCCAACTTCGAGGAGATCGGCAGCGCCTCGGCCGATCTGACCCCGCAGAGCCTGACGCTGGTGAGCGTGCCGGTGACCGGCACGGCGCCGGCCGGCTCGACGCTGGTCGTTGAGGTTGAGAGCGACGACCTGTCCGGGGTCGGTGGCTTCTGGCTCGGCTCGAACCCGAACGGCCAGACCGCACCGTCGTACATCCGGTCGGCGTCGTGCGGGATCGACGAGCCCACCGATCTGACCGCGGTCGGGTTCCCGGGCATGCACATCGTGATGAACGTGACCGGGACCGGCGGCGTCGAGGCGCCCGCCTGCGAGGTGCCGTCGAGCACGCCGTGGGTGGACGTCGACCCGACCTCCGGCACCGTCCCGTCGGCCGGGTCGCAGGTGGTGGAGGTGACCTTCGATTCGACCGGTCTGTCGGTGGGCGATGAGCTGACCGCGAACCTCTGCCTGGAGAGCAACGACCCGGACACCCCGCTGCTGGTGGTGCCGGTGACCCTGCAGGTCGACGACGTGGCGAACCCGGTCATCGAGGTCACGCCGGACTCGCTCGCCGCCGAGCAGGCCGAGGGTAAGGTCACCGAGCAGACCCTGACCATCGGCAATGTCGGTGACGGCACGCTGGACTGGAGCATCTTCACCGACGAGGCGGAGGCGCTCCCGACTGGCGGCTCACCCGGCACGCTCGGCACCAACCCCGGTGGCGAGGCGGGTAACTCCGCCACTCCAGAGACCGAGCCGGCGCAGGCCGGAGAGGTGACGATCACGCACTCGGCGTCGCAGTCGATCGTGGAGCTGAACTCAGTGGCTTGTACGCCGGGCGGCGGGATCACTACCGAGAACGGTTACCTGCGGCACTTCGTGCTGGGTGACTTCGACATCACCAGCGACTTCCAGGTGACCGAGGTGTCGTTCGGGATCGAGTCCGTGAACGGTCCACCGCACCCGGTGACGGTGCACCTGTACACGATGATCGACCCGGCCGGGCCGTTCGTGTACAGCAACTTCCAGGAGATCGGTTCGGCCGAGACCACGCTGCCGCCGCAGGCGCTGACGATCGTCGAGGTGCCGGTGACCG
>DATCKZ010000076.1:0-1797 GCA_036564175.1 Natronosporangium sp. | reverse complement strand
GCGGGGCGTGTTCGGCGCGCTGGTGGCCACCTGGTTCTACCTGCCGTTCGCGTTGTTCGTCGCGGTCGTGTCGGCGGTGGTGCTCGGGCTGGTCGGGTTCGGCGGCGGGCTGGCGATCAGTCGGCGCGACATCCCGGCGGTGATCGGCGGCTTGCCGATCCTCGGCGACGCCATCGATTCGTTCCTGCTGCGCGGCGGTGGGGTGGTCGGCGGGCTGCTCGGCGCGCTGCTGGGGCTGGTGCTCGGGTTCGTCGGCGCGTTGCTGTGGTTCTGGGCGGGCCAGTTCGCCGACGATCCGCTGGCCGGCCTCGGCTGGGCGATCGGCGTGGTCGCCGCCGGCCTGCTTCTCGGCGGAGTGTATACATTGTACCGAGTGGCGAGTGAGCCGGTGTTGTTGCGGGCCGCCGGCGCCCGCCGACTGAGCCGCCGGGAGCAGGCGCTGCTGCTGCCGATCGTGCTGGTCTGTGCCCGCCGGCTCGGGTTGCCGAACCACCCACCGATATTGATCAATGATGATGCCGAGCCGACCGCTATCGCGTATACCAGGCACATCGTGCTCAGCCGCGGGCTGCTGAAGGAGTTCGACTACGACCGGGAGGTGATCGCCGGGGTGGTGAGCCACGCGCTGGTCCACTGGCGCAACGGTGACGCGATCTCGGCAACATTCGTGCGCGGGGTAGCGCTGCCGCTCTACCTGATCTACGGGTTCGCCGGTTGGGTCACCCAGAAGGCGAAGCATCCGTTGGTCGCGCTGGTGCTGTGGGCGCTGCTGTGGCCGGTGCTGCTGACCGTGCGGTTCTTCATCATGCCGTTGCAGGCGGCCGACGCCCGGCGGGCCGAGTACCGGGCCGACCAGGGGGCGGTGCTCGCCGGCTACCGGGACGGGCTGCGGCGGGTGATCGCCCGGCTGGGCAACTCGTTCGAGGCCACCCCGAACGGCTGGAGCCAGGCGCTCAGCGCCACCCATCCGGCGAGCGAGCTGCGGCTGGAGCGGCTCGAAGACCCGTCCCGGCAATACCCGCTCCCCGATCCCGACGCCCGATGACCGAGCCCGCCGTCGATCCCCGTACGGTCTTTGTGGAGTATCGACCTCGCAGGCTCCCGGGCAAGGGGGTCGTGGTCGGGGTGGCGGTGGTGCTGGTGCTGGTCGGTGCGGTGGCGATGTTCCGGACCTCGGCGGCCGCTCCGGAGTCGGCGGTACGTGACTTCTTCGGCGCGCTCGCCAACCGCGACGCCGCGGCGGCGCTGTCGGCGAGCGCGCCGGAAGTGCGCGACCAGCCGGTGCGGGAGCTGCTCAGCGACGAGGTGTTGGCGGCCGACAGCTACCACCCGCCGGACCGCGTCGAAGTCACCGAGGCGCGGGTCGAGGGCACGGTCGCGGTGGTGGCGGTCGAGTACCGCATCGACCGCCAGGAGTACACTGCGACGCTGCAGCTGCGGCGCGACGACGGCCTGGTCAACGCTATCCGGCAGCGCTGGCTGGTGCTGGACGGGATCGGCAAGCTCACGCTGACCGATGTGCCGGAGGAGATCACCGTCAACGGGCTGCCGATCGCGGCGTACGACGCGCAGGGACCGCGGATCCTGCCGGCGCTGCCGGGCAGCTACCAGGTCGGCGTCCCGGAGGACAATCCATTGTGGAATCCAATAGCGGTGACCGCGCAAGTGGAGCCGCAGGTCACCACCGAGGTGAGCGTGCCGCTGGAGGCCCGGCCGGCGGTCCGGGCGGAGATCGAGCGGCAGGTCACCGAGCTGCTCGATAGCTGCGCGATGAGCCCCGAGCTGGAGCCGCCTGGC
>DATCKZ010000075.1:0-16241 GCA_036564175.1 Natronosporangium sp. | reverse complement strand
CCCGGCCATGGGATACGGGTAGCTCGGATCAGTCCGCGAACAGGCGGGCCGGGAAGCCGCCGGTGGCGATCGGGCCCCACCGCTGCGGGCTGACCCGGATCAGCGACTTGCCCTGCCGCACCATTGCGGCCCGGTACTCGTCCCAGTCCGGATGCTCACCGGCGATGACCCGGTAGTACTCGACCAGCGGCTCCACCGAGTCGGGCAAGTCGATCACTTCGGCGGTGCCGTCGACCTGCACCCACGGGCCGTTCCAATCGTCGGAGAGCACGACCACGCTGACCCGCGGGTCGCGCCGGGCGTTGCGGGTTTTGGCACGCTCCGGGTAGGTCGAGATCACGATCCGTCCCGCGCCATCCACCCCGGCGGTCACCGGTGAGGCCTGCGGCCGGCCGTCGGCACGCGTGGTGAGCAGCATGGCGCGGTGGCGGGGGCGGATGAAGTCGAGCAATCCGGCCAGGTCGACGGTGGTGTTCGTGGCGATGTTCGGCACCCGGCCATCCTCTCACCACCGCAGCACGCGCCGGCTACGGCGTTGGACCAGCCTGGCGGGGTTGCCATACAGTCGCGGAAAAGCTGGACGAATCGCCGCTCCGGCCGACCCGGCCGGTACGGCGCCGCGACCGGTCCGATCGGCTTTGCGAGGGGGCGCCCGTGTTCGTTCGTGGTCACCTCACCCGACAGGGCGGGGTCGAGCCGCGTACGTTGACGTTCGCGGTCATCGACCTGGCGACCACCGGAAGCGACCCCGGGCACGGCGGCCGAATCTGTGAGGCCGCGGTCGTACGGATGCGCGGCAACGGCGAGGTGCTGGACGAGTACGCCACCCTGGTTGATCCGGAGCAGACCATCACCCACGGGCTGCCGTGCCGGATCACCAACGCAGACCTCCAGGGTGCTCCCACGTTCGCGCAGATCGCCGGTGACCTGCTGGCCTATCTGCGGGACGCGATCGTGGTCAGCCACGACCTGGCCTTCGAGGAGAAGTTCTTGGTCGCCGAGCTGGGCGGGCTGGGGATCCAGCTGTCCGGCGTGCCCGGGCTGTGCACGCTGGTGACCGCCCGGCGCCAGCTCGACCGGCCGGGTTACCGGCTCGACGACCTGGCCAACCTGCTGACCGGCGAGCGGCCGGCGGCCCGGCACTCGGCACTCGGCGACGCCCGGGCAAAGGCCGCGATCCTCGCCCAGCTGACCGGCGCCGCGCCGCAGCCGCTGCGCTGGCTGGGCGGCGGACCGGTGCCGCTGCCCGACCTGCCCCGGAGCCGGATCATTGCGCCGCGGGCGGTTTCGCTCCGGAAGGGCCAGGAGGGTTGGCTGGCGACCCTCACCGCGCGCCTGCCGTACACGGTGGACCCACCGCCACCGCGTGAGGACGGCCTACGGGACTACCGGGCGCTGCTCGCCCACGCGCTGGCGGACCGGCGGATCGTCCGTGAGGAAGCGGAACACCTCGCGATCCTGGCCGCGCGGGCCGGGCTCACCCAGAACACGGCCAGTCAGATCCATAGGGATCTCCTCACCGATGCCCGGGCCCGGGTGGAGGCCGACGGAGTGGTGAGCCCGACCGAGCTGAAGGAGCTGGAGCGGGCGGCGAAGGAGCTCGGAGCCCCGCACCTGATCGCCGATCTGACCGAGGCGGTCACCGCCGCCCGGGCACGCCGCAACGGCCCGCTCAAGGGCTGGCGGATCCTGCCGGTCGGCACGTCCGCCGCCCTCACGGAGGTGGTCGACCTCGCCGTCGACCACGGCGCGCGGGTGGCGGTCAACCCGACCAAGACCGTCCGGCTGGTGATCGATGGTGGCGGCGCGGAGAACGACCGTCGGCTCGAGAAGGCCCGCGCGGCCGGCATCCAGATCATGACCCCGGAGCAGGCGCGGAGCCTGCTGGAGAGCGAGATCGCGGCGGCGCGGGACGGGCTGTTCGGCAACCCGGCCGGCGAGGCGATCGCCGAGCAGCTCGCCGCCGGACCTACCGGCGACGCTCCGCCCGCCGGTCCGCAGTGGCACACGGCCTGGCGACCGGAGGAGCTCACGCCCGCGCAGTACGAGCAGCGGTTCGCCACCGATGACTCGGACTGGGATGAATGGCCACCGCCATCGGCGGACCGGTGGGACTGGGCCCGGTTCCGGACCGGCTGCCTGCGGATCGTGCTGTTCATGCTCGCCATGTTCCTGATCGGCCTGGTCGGCGAGGCGATCCGGCAGCTGGTGGAGTAGTCACGGTCCGCGCCGCCGGTGGTCGGCCAGTCGCAGCTGATGAAGGAGGCTCCCCAACCATGTCGATGACCGCCGTGCTGTTCACCAAGCCGTTCGGCGATCGGCCGGCCGAGACGATCGCGGAGGCGGTGACCGAGCTCGGCTTCGACGGCGTAGACCTGCTGATCCGGCCGGGCTTTCTGGTGACGCCGGACAACCCGGCGATGATCGGTCGGACTGTGGCAACGTTGGCCCGCAACGGCGTCCCGGTACCGATCGCCACCACCGACCTCACCGACCCGGCGGCGTTCCCGGTCGACGCGGTCCTCGGTGCCTGCGTGGAGGCGGGGATCCGGTCGGTGCGGCTCGGCTACTGGCGCTATGACGGCAGCCGGCCTTACCGCGACGTGTTCGACGAGGCGCGCCGCCAGTTGGACGCGCTCGAGTCGATCGCGGCCAGGTTCGGCGTCACGCTGACGCTGCAACTGCACGGCGGCACCATCCACTCGTCCGGGGCGCTCGCCCTCCGGTTGCTGGCGGGCCGCAACCCTGACCAGATCGGGGCGTACGTCGATCCGGGTAACCAGGTGGTCCAGGATGGACATGAAGGGTGGCGGCTCACCTTCGACCTGCTCCAGCCATGGCTGCGGTGCGTCGGGGTGAAGAACGGCGGTTGGGCACCGGCCGGGCTGCACCCGTCAGGTCAGCGATTGTGGACAGCTGACTGGCTGGGCGTCCCCGATGGCTGCGCGCCCTGGCATGAGATCGTCGCCTATCTGGTCGAGTCCGGCTACGCCGGCCCGCTGTCGTTCCACAGCCATTACGAGGTGCCGCTGCCGCAGGTGCTCGACCAGACCCGAACCGACCTTCGATTCATCCGGCGGCTCGCTCTACCCGAGGCGGCGCTCAGAGCGATGCCCGGATCGCCGGGATGACCTGCTGGGCCAGTTGCTCGGCCTGGCCGGCACGGTCCGGCCCGGCCAGCTTGAAGTTGAACGCGGTGAACCCCATCCGGGCGTACGGCGCCAGCTGCTCGGCGATCTGCTCCGGCCGGCCGGAGACCGGCGCCCGCTCCGGCTGCGGCGCCTCGGCGACCAGTACGTCCACATTGAGCGCACAGGTTATCGCTTCCGGCTGGCGACCGGCCGCCCGGGCGGCCGCGAGCACCCGCTCTCGCATCGCCGGCAGCCGCTCCGGCGGCGCGTAGCCGAGCGTCGGGATCCAGCCGTCGGCCACCCGGCCGGTGAGATCCAGCGCGCGCGGGCCGAACGTACCCAGCCAGATCGGGATCGGGCGGTCCGGCTTCGGCTCGATCCGGGCCCGATCGGTGCGGTAGTGCTCGCCGGTGAATGTGAGCTCAGGCTCGCTCCACAGCCCGCGGAGGATCTGGACCGCCTCGGCCAGCCCGTCGACCTTCTCGCGCGGGGATGGCACCCGCAGCCCGAACGCCCGGAACTCGTCGTCGGAGGCACCGCCGCCGAGGCCGAGCAGCAACCGGCCACCGGAGAGCCGGTGCAGCGACTCGGCCATCTTCGCCACCATCGCCGGCGGCCGGTACGGCACACCGAGCACCCGGGTCAGCACCTGGATCCGCGAGGTGTGCGCGGCGATCCAGGTCAGCATCGTCCAGGTCTCGTACGACGGAGCGGCGCCGCACGGATGGTCGGAGGTGGAGACGAAGTCGTACCCGAGGGTTTCGGCCGCCCTGGCCAGGGCCACCGGGTCGGCGCCCGGCTCCGCGGCCGCCGGCACATCGATCCCGAACCGTACCTCGGTCATCGTCTCCACCCTTCTCCCGTCAACGGTTGCGTCGGCAACTGTATCGCCGTGCCGCCAGCGTAGCTCGGCATGAAAAAACGCGTTGACCATGCGCGGTGCCGGTGGCAGGGTCACCAGCATCGACCGCACCCGGGTCTGCCCGGCCGATCGGAAGGAGGTCGCGATGCCTGCGTTGGTGCAGCGCTGGACCCTGCGCTCCTTCCCATCGACCGAGAGGACCCCACCGTGCCCGATTACCGGACGGGTCACGCCCGTCGTTTTCAGGACGACAATCCCGAGTTCCTGAGGTGGTCCCGGCCACCATCGCTGCCGCCCGCCGATGCCGACGAAGCCCCGGAGACCGGGGACCGCTGGTCAACCTGGGACCAGTCCGCCGCCGGCGAACGCGGTCCGCAGCCGTACCCGGACTGGCTCGTCACCGAGCTGGCCGCCGTCGACACCGAGCTCGGCGTACTCAAGACCGGCAAGGAGGCCGACGTCCACCTGGTGGAGCGCGCGGTACCCGGCACCGACCGGAGCTGCCTGCTCGCCGCCAAGCGCTACCGTGAACCGGAGCACCGGCAGTTTCACCGGGACGCCGGGTACCTGGAGGGCCGCCGGGTCCGCCGGTCCCGGGAGACCCGGGCGATGACCAACCGCACCTCGTTCGGCCGGCAGGTGATCGCCGGACAATGGGCCGGGGCCGAGTTCGCCGTCTTGTGCCGGCTCTGGGAGGCCGGCCAGCAGCTCGGCGGCCAGGTGGTGCCGTATCCCGTACAGCTGCTCGGCACCGAGGTGCTGATGGAGTTCATCGGCGACCCGGTCACCGGCGAGGCGGCGCCGCGGCTGGTCCAGCTACGACCCGATCCCGACCAGCTGGCCGATCTCTGGGAGCAGTTGCTGAACGCCATGAGCCTGCTGGCCCGGCTCGGCCTGACCCACGGCGACCTCTCCCCGTACAACCTGCTGGTGCATGACGGGCGGCTGGTGATGATCGACCTGCCGCAGGTGGTGGACGTGCTCGCCAACCCGCGCGGCCGCGATCTGCTCGCCCGCGACGTCGCCGTGGTCTGCGACTGGTTCACCGCCCGCGGCACACCGGGCGCCGATCCGGCCGAGCTGACCAGCCTGCTGCTCGCCGACGCCGGACTCCGCTGACCCGTCACACCAGCGGCGTCGTGGCCCGGACGGGCGGAGCTCCCGGCGGGAAGGTCGCCTGATAGGAACGACTGTCCCGCCGGGAGCTCCGCGCTATTGATACCAATCCGGCTGACCGGGCGACATCAGGGATCAGGGCGCCAGGTTCGAGGGGCCGCGCTGCTTCAGTCCGTACGCGTCCAGGATGGTCTGCTCGACCCGGTTACCGTCCCGGTCCCAGGCTTCGACGCGCAGGCTCACGGTGCCGTCGGTCTGCCGCAGCGGTGGCGCCACCACCAGCACCCGGACCTCACCATCCCGGATCTGGCCGATCGTACGCGCCTCCTGCCACTGGTCCCCGCCGTCGGTGCTGTACCACGCCCGGATCCCGGCGATCTCCGGACCGCTCGGGTCCTGGTGGTAGGCACGCAGCCGAACCGTATGCGCCCCGGGCGCGGCCAGCGAGTTGGACAGGTCCACCCCGGCGTCGTACTGCAGGAAGATCAGCGGGTCCGCCTGGCACGGGGTGTCCACCCCGTTCTGGAACGTCCCGGCGCAGACCGTCTCCGGCGGGGTCCGGTCGGCCGTGACCTGTCCGGAGGTGAACCACCAACTGGTCTCGACCGAGCCGAACCGCTGGGTCAGCCGGTAGTCGGCCGGCTCCGGCGGAAGCTGGTAGCTGTCCACCTCGCCCTGGTAAGGGGCGCGGGTGATGGTCAGCGGCGTGGCCGGCACCTCCTCGCCGTCCCGGAACAGCTGGGTTTCGCTGTCGGCGGCGTCCACATAGCCCCGCCAGTGCCCCGGCTGCGCGGTGGTCAGGTTGGTCAGCGCCACGAACGTGTCGCCCTGCCGGCAACCCGCGCACAGCGGCAGTTCGCCAAGCGCCCAGGAGCCGTCCGGCATCGCCGGCGCGCCAACGGCGGTCGGGCCGGCGTTCCAGTGCACCTCGGCATACCCGCCCGGTCTCGGCAGGACGTCTACCGACTGCTCGCAGGCTGGGCTGGGCAGGTTGTTGAGGCCGCACAGCGGGCCCGGCTGGTCGCCGCGGACCGCAGCTAGTCCCCAGGTGAGCGGGGCCTCCGGTGCGGCCGGGGCGGTGTAGACCCGGACGGTTGCCGGAGCCTGGAACTGCCCGAGGTCGGCGGCGGCGATGGGGCCCAAGAACGACGGTCCGGCGAGGTAGCTCTGCTGCTGCAGCAGCATCTGCGCGGGCTCGGCGCTGTGCAGGTGGTGGTCGACCGTCGCCATCTCCGCCGCGGTGAACGAGTAGCTGGGATCCGCCGGGACGCCGTCGGCCTCGTGGGCGCTCAGCCGGTACAGATAGTCGGGTTCCGGGGTGCCGGTCATGATGACGGTGACCGGTCCGGCGGCCAGCCGGTCGATCAGCGCAACCGTCTCCGCCGGCGGGATCTGCGCCACCGGTATGGTGGTCCGCGGATCGTATTGCGGCCCATGGTGTGGCATGTCACAGCCCTGGTGCACCGGGAGGAGCAGTCCGACCGCGCCCTCCGCCTCGGCCCGCTCCCAGTGCGGTTCCCAGGCAACGCACTGTCCACTCATGAACACGAGCGAACCCTCGGCGTCCACCCGGTCGAAGTCCGCCTCGGTGCCGCTACCCACGTCCACCACCGGCACCTGGTGCGTGCCGGCCGGGAACCGGCTCATGTCGGCGTGGTCCCAGCCGTACGGCAGCGCCGACGCGCGCAGGTCCAGCCGGTCGGGACCGGGGATCACGATGGTCACCGGCGGGGGGCCCATGAGCCAATGCGCGGCGAACTCGTACGAGCCATGGGTCACCGGCTCGCTCGGGAGCACCCAGGTGTTGTAGTGCCAAACCATGCTGCAGCCGTAGGTGAAGCCCGTGCTTTGGGTGTAGCACTCGTCCACCTCCGACGAATACCGCTCACTGGGACGAGGGGTCTCGCCGACGGTGACCCGGCGCGCGTCGTTCGCGTCGATGACGACCTCGGTATCCCCGAACACCTCGACCTCTGGCACGGTCAACCAGCTCAACTGGTCCGAGACAGCGACGTCGCCGGTTACCCACTTGTCCCGAGCTCGTACCTGGTAGGTGCCTTCCGGGACCGTGAAGACGTGACCCGGAACGAGGTAGTCTCCGGTTCCCAGGAAGTCGTAGTCGAAGACATAGTCGGTGAAACCCGTCGCCGGACCGTCGATTCCTACCACCGAGAAGGAGTCGGCGAACGGGCAGAAGATTCCACATCCGGTTTCGTCGGCGCGCGGGACATAGTTGACCGTGAGGCGGTGCACCGGCGGGAGCACCGCCAGGCCGACCGGGGTGGTCAGCTGGGTGCCATCCGGCCCGACCGCGGTGACCTTCCCGCTGTAGGTACCGCTGGCCGCCTCACCGACGGTTACGGTCAACGACGCGGAACCACCGGCCGGGACGGTCAGCTGCGCGCTGCTGAGGGTCAGCTCCACGGTGGCGCCACCCGCGATATCGGACAGCTCAGCCGTCAGGTCCAGGGTGACGTCAGCCTCAGTCGGGTTGGTGTAGGTGAGGGTACGCGGTTGCGGGCTGTTGCCCACTTCGACCGTCCGGAAGTCCGCGACCGCCGGGGTGACCCGGATTTGCTGGCGGACCGCCCGGGCGGCGTCCAGCCGCCCCCCGCCTTGCTCGTAGACGGTGTAGCCGGCATCCTCGGCGGTGCTGACCAGCGCTGCTTTGAGCGCCTCCGGGCCGAGGTCGGGGTGCCGGGCGGCCAGGATCGCCGCCGCTCCGGCTACGTGCGGAGTCGCCATGGATGTGCCGCTGGCAGCCGTGTAGTGCTCGTCCACCGGACCGTCGCCCGGCTGGACGCAGGCGTTCTGGCACAGCGACGTTCCCGCGGCCCGGGCGGCAGTGATGTGCACCCCGGGCGCGACGATCTCCGGCTTGATCGCATAGTCGCCCAACCACTGCGGTCCGCGCGGGCCACGGTTGGTGAACGATGCCAGCTGGTCGGTCTTGGTCACCGCGCCCACCGTGAGCGCGGCGTCGGCCGCCCCTGGGGACGAGATGAAGAAATCGCTCCCGTTGTTGCCCGCGGCGATCACGAACAGCGTGCCGGTCTGCTCGGTCAGCTGGTTGACCGCCTGGCTCAGCGGGTCGGTGCCGTCCGAGGGGACCAGACTGCCGAGGCTCATCGACGCCACATCCGCGCCCTGGGCGGCGGCCCACTCCATGCCGGCGATCACCCAGGAGTCCGCGCATTGGCCGTTATCGTTGCAGACCTTGCCCACCAGCAGATCGGCGCCGGGGGCGACGCCGCGGCGATCGCCGCCGGAGGCGGCACCGGTGCCGGCCACGGTGGAGGCCACATGGGTGCCGTGGCCGTTCCGGTCGGTGACGTCCGTGCCGGGCACGAAGCTCTCGGCGGCGGCGATCTGGCCGGCCAGGTCAGGGTGGTCGGCGTCGACACCGGTGTCCAGCACCGCCACCGTGGCGCCGGTGCCGTCGAAGCCGGCGTCCCACGCCTGCGGGGCACCCACCTGGGGCACGCTGTCCTGCAGTACGACCTGGTTCATCCGGTCCAGCCAGACCTTGGGGACCGGTCGGCTGGCGCTGCGGTGGGCCGCGGTGGCCGGGTCGACCCGCAGCGCTTCCCAGGTCTCGGCGGCGTCCGCTTTCGGCACCGACACCGCGACGGCGTCGATGACCGGCAGCTCGCGCTCCACCTCGGCACCGGGCAGCGCGGCCGCCGCCGCCCGGGCAAGGCCGGCCTCCGGCTGCTGCACGATCACCGGTACCTCGTCCATGGCGGCGTCGGTATAGCCGGACTCGGCCAGCAGCTCGACGTTGAACAGCTCCCGGTCGAGGGTGCCGGCCGCGATCCCGGCCACCGCGTCGCCCGGCACCACGTATGCCCCGTCCTCGGTGACCAGGACGTCCATTGTGGTTGGCAGGGTGCCGTCCGGCCGGGGAGTCCGGGTCACGTCGATCCGGTAGCGGCCGCCGCCGATGTCCACCAGCGTGATCCGATCACCGGAGATCAGAGTGATCTCATGGTCACCCGGTGCGACCCCCTCCAGGGTGATGGTCGTCTCGGCCGGCTCGCCTGCGACCGGCGGCCGGGTTCCGACCGGCTCGGCCGGGCTGGCGGTGGCCGGCGGTGCGAACGACAGGACGAGGGCGGCCACCAGTGTGAGCGGGCCGGCTCGGCGGGCGGGTCTGGGCAATAGCATCGGGTTTCTCCCGGGGGGTAGGCGCAGCACGCTCGTACGGGTTTCGTACCGCCCGATTATCGGCAGCCGCCGGGACCTGCGGAATTCATGAAATGAGGGATTAAACCTCGACCGGCGCGTCCGGGCGCCCGGTCCGGCCGGCCGGGATCAGGCCGAGCTCGAGCGCCCGGACCGCGACCGCGGTCCGGGACGAGACGCCCAGCTTGCGCATCGCCGACCGGACGTGGCTGGCGACGGTCTGGACCGACACCACCAACTCGGCCGCGATCTGCCGGTTGGTGAGCCCGTCCCGCAGCAGCCGGACCACCTCCAGCTCTCGCGGCGACAGCCGGTCCCCGTATCCTGGTCGCCCGCCCGGACCCGAGCGCCGGGCCGGCGAGCCGAGTCCCCGCAGCCGGCGCAGCACCCGGTCGGCGGCCGGGCGCGCGCCCAGCGCGGACAGGCCGGCCAGCGCGTCGGACAGCAGCGCCACTCCGGCCGCGCCGTCCCCCGCGGCCACCAGGCACTCCCCGGCCCGCTCCAGAGCGAGCAGCGCCTCGTACGGCCGGGGCATCGCCTGCCAGGCGTGAGCTGCCCGGCGATACAGGGCAGCCGCCCGGGCGTACTGGCCCTGTCCCTCGGCGAGCGTTGCCCGGACCCGGCTCAGCGCCGCCCGTGCCGAGGGGATCCGCCGGCCCCGCAGCCCTCGCCCGAACGACGCGACCAGCTCCGCGGCCGCTGCGACCTGGCCGGCGGTGACCAGCGCCTCCACCCGCACCGGAGCCAATTCGGCGGCCCAGAGCCAGATCTGCTTGCCGGTCGCGATCCGGATCGGCTCGTCAGTGACGGCCAGCGCCCGGTCCACCTCCCCGGCCACCAGGTGCCGCCGGGCGAGGGCGGCCGCCGAGAGCAGGTACGGCTGAATGAGGCCATACCTGCGGGCGTCGGCGAACACCTCGGCCAGTTCCCGGTCCGCACCCGCCGCGCCGGTCGCCGACCGCACCAGGGCGCCGACCAGGGTCAGCTCGATCCGGACCATCGCCGACGCGTCCTGCTCGCCGGAGAGTGCGGCGGCCCGCTCAGCCAGACCACCCCATTCTCCGATGAACCAGTCCAGGTAGGTCCGGGTGGAGAGCACCGCCTCCCGGACCGCGGGCAGGTCATGCTGTTCGGCCATGGCCAGCGCCGCCGGAAGCCGCGCTCGCGCCTGGCCGTACCGCCCCCAGTAGATCGCCGCGTCCGCGAGGTTGACCTGGCCGCGGATCAGATGCTGCCCGGACACGGAATCCGGCGCGTTGGCCGGCAATCGGTTGGCCTCCTCCCACCCTGCCTGCTCGCCGAGCTGGAGCAGGGCGGTCAGCCGCTCCACGGCCGCGTTGAGGCGGTCCGCCGGGGTGAGCGGTGCCGCCACCTCGGCCGAGCGTCGCAGCCACCGCAAGTGGTTGGCGGCCGTTCTTGGGGTCAGGTCAGGCTTGCCGAGCAGGATCATGGCCCGAACCGCCTCGACCGAGTCCGGGGCAAGCAGTTCGATGGCGCGTTCCGCCTCGACCGCGGCCGCCTCATTCTGGCCCGCGATCCCCAGGATCCGGGCCAGCTGGAACTGGGTGAGCGCGTGCGCCGCGGGGGTGAGCGCACCGCTGTCCCGGGCCGCGCGCAGCGCCTGCACCAGGCCTTCCAGTCGAGCAGGCCCGACGAACCCCAGAAACGGCAGCTTGTCCACCAGCGGGGCCATCCGCGCGGGCGGCAGGTCCGGGCTCTCCACCAGCTCGGTCAGCAGGTTGGTCGCCGACGCCTCGTCCCCGGAGCGCAACGCCCGGTCCGCGGCCTGCTCGGCGTACCGGAACCAGGCGGCCGACTCACCCGCCTCCCGGAAGTGCCGGACCAGCCGGGTCACCGGCGGCGGGGACCGGCGCTCCAGCAGTCGGGCGGCCCGCAAATGCAGCGCCCGGCGCGCGGCCGGAGGGATCGTCCGGTAGATCGCCCGAGCGGCCAGCGCGTGCCGGAACGCGATCCGGCCGTGCCGGTCCTCGCCCAGCAGCCGCGCCCGCAGTGCCGCGGTCAGGGCACCGTCCAGCTCCTCGCCGTCGAGCTCGCTGAGTGCGGCGAGCGCGGCTGGGTGCTCCGGGTCGGCCAGCACGGCCGCGGCCCGCAACACCGCCTGCGCGGGCGGGCCGAGTCGCGCGGCCCGCTCCAGCACCGCATCCCGGATGGTCGGGGGGACACCGACCCGGTCCAGCTCGCGGCCGATCCACCCGGGGCTGCGGTGGGCGAGCCCGACCCGGTCGGACAGCAGCCGCACCAGCTCCTCGACCGCCAACGGAATGCCCGCGGTATGCCGGTGGAGGGTTTGCCCGAGCCCGGACAGGTTGTCCGGGCCGGCGAGCATCGAGGACGCCAGCCGTGCCGTCTGCTCCGGGTCGAGCGGACCCAACGAAAGCCGCAGCTGACTCGCCCCCGCCGGCAGCCGGGCCGGGAGGCTGCGCACCAGCGAGCCGTCCGGCAGGTCCTCCGGCCGGTAGGTAAGGATCAGGCTGGGCCTGGGCCCGGCGCCGGCGGCGAGAAACAGCAGGAACTCCACGGTGGCGTCGTCCGCCCAGTGGACGTCGTCGACGACGAGCACCGCGACGTCCAGCCGGTCGATCAGCTCCGCGAAGGCGCGGAAGAGCCGGTGCCGGGCGGCCCTGGCCTCGGCCAACGGCTCCGGCGGCGGCGGCAGGTGTGCGGTCCACTCGGGGAAGAACGGGCGCAGCGCCCCGGCCAGCTCACTGAGACCGAGGTCGGGGACCGCGCCCACCGCCTCACGTACCGCATCGATGATCGGACCGAGCGTGTGCACCTCGCGAAACGGCGGGCAGACCGCCACCAGCGAGCGCCGGCCGGCCATCGACGGGGTGGCGAGCAGCTCCCGCACCAGCCGGCTCTTGCCGATCCCCGCCTCGCCCTCCAGCACCGCCACCGCGGGCGGCTCCGCGAGCGCCCGCGACAAGGCCGCGAGCTCCCGTTCCCGCCCAACGCACGGGGGCGCCGCGAGCTCGGCACTGCTGCCGTCCGCCTTCGAGGGTGGGGCCACCCGTCCTCCCGTACCCGCAAGTGATCGCGGAGGGAATCGCCGATCACCTCGGTGGGATCATGCTACCGACCTGCGGCGATCCCGGCTCAACCAGGGACGACAGCCGCCGATCACGTACCGCCGGAGACCGCGATCACCGAGCCGGTGATGCCGGTGTTGGCCGCCGATCCGAGGTAGACCACCGGTCGGGCCACTTCGGAGGCATCCAGCAGCCGGCCGACCGCTGCCAGCGAGGCGTAGTGCTCACCCGCCTCGGCCACGATGTGGGCGTTCGCCTCCGTCCGCATCAGGCCAGGCATCACCACATTGGACAGGATGTCGCCATCCCGGCCGAGGCTGAACGCAGCGGACCGGCTGAACCCGTGGATCGCCGCCTTCGCGGCCGCGTAGTACTCGCCGCCGATCAGGCCGTCGACCGCGACCGTGGACGAAATGTGCACCAGCCGACCCCACCGCCGTTGCCGCATCACCGGCACCACCGCCCGGGTCAGCCGGAGATAACCCTCCAAATTGTGCCGTAGCGTCCGCAGCCACGCCTCGTCCGGCACGTCCTCGAACGAGCGGTCCGGTGACGGCTCCACCTCGCCCCAGTCCACGGCATTGTTGACCAGCACGTCGATCCGGCCGCTCCAGCCCAGCACCGCCTCGACCAGCGCCGGCACCGTCTCCGGCTCGCCCAGCGCGAACCGGGTCACCAGCGTCCGCTCCCCCAGCTCCTTGGCCAACCGCTCCGCATCCGCTCGCGAGCGGTGGTACGTGAGCACCACGTCGGCACCCTCGGCGGCGAAACCTGCCGCGATGTGCCGACCCAGCCCACCGGCCGCCCCGGTGACGATCACCGTCCGGCCCGCCAGTCCCAGATCCATGCCAACTCCTCGCGTCAGTAGCTCGATCTGCCGTCGCAACCGTGCCGCGACCCCGGCTGGATCGGGAAGGCCGGGCTGAGCCTGGCCCTGCCAGGGCCACCCTCCGCCAGCGGCTCCGGGCTACCGTGGAACGGTGAGCGACAACGCCCTGGGCAAGTTCCTGCGCGCCTGCCGGGAGGCACTGGACCCGGCCGAGGTGGGGCTGCCGGTCAACGCCCGCCGCCGCACCCCGGGCCTGCGGCGCGCCGAGCTGGCGACGCTGGCCGGGCTGAGCGTGGACTACCTCAACCGGTTGGAGCAGGGCCGGGACCGCAACCCGTCCGGCCAGGTGCTGGCAGCGCTCGCCGACGCGCTGCGGCTGACCCCCGAGCAGCGCCGGCATCTGCTCAACCTCAGCAAGCACGCCGCGGGCAACCGGCTCTGCCCGGTGACCAGTCCGCCCGAGCAAGCGGTACGACCGACTGTGCGGGCCTTGTTGGAGCGGCTGGAACCTTCCCCCGCGGTGGTAACCAGCTGGGTAGCCGACGTGCTCGCCACCACCGCGGGCTATCGGCGGCTGGTCGGTCCGATCGGGGTGCTCGACACCCCGGCCCCGAACCTGGCCCGGTTCCTGTTCACCGACCCGCGTGCCCGCACCGCGTACCCGGACTGGGATCGGGTAGCCGACGCGCAGGCGGCGGCGATCGCCACGGCGGCCCGCGCGGGCGATCCGTACGCCCACGAGCTGGCTGAGGAGCTGATGGTCACCGCCGGCACGGTGTTCGCCAACCGGTTCAGCGATCCGAACCTGATGGTCGTGCCCACCGGCCGGGTCCGGCTGCTCCACCCGACCGCCGGCGAGTTGCGGCTGGACTACGAGACGCTCGACCTGCCGGGCAATGGGGACCGTCAGCTGACCGTGTACTTGGCCGCGGACCAGGCGACCGCCGCCGCCCTCACGGAGCTGGCGGCCGCGGATTCCCCGGTGGCGACGGGCCAACCGGTCGGCTAGCTAGCCAACCCGGCGTCGTGAGCACCGACGTGGAGGAGTTCGCTCGGACTCACGGACCGACACCGGAAACAGCCACTTCCACCGCATGGTGTGGGCCCGGTGCCGCCATTCCAGCTCGACTGCTCGAACGCGGCCGCCACCGCGACCGGCAAATCGACCGTCTGCCGCATGCACCGCAACACGTCGGTGACGAGATTCCGTTTGGTCGCGGCGTGCAGTGCGGCTACGTTCTCCTTCGACCAAGCCGGCCGAGCCGGCGCGAACAGGGATGCACCGTCCCCGAGACCGTGCTGGATCAACGCACGCCCCCGGAAGTGATCGTGGCCGCAGTCATCGCACGGCGCCGGCAAGCACTGTGGACACGAACTTCTTGACGGCGGCCGCGGTCGGCGGACCGGTGTCACGGTCGGCGAACAGCAGATGGCCGCCGCCGACCAGGGAAAGCGTGAGCGAGTCGAGGTCCGCGTCGGGGGCGATCCGGCCACGTTCGCGCTCGTCGGCCAGGTAGCCGGAGACCGCGGTGGTGGCCTGGGCGAGGATCGCGATGCCGCCACCGGGGGTGGCCTGCCGCAGCCGGTTGCGGAGTTCATCCCGGAAGGTGATGAGCGGGAGGATCGCCATCGGCACCGGCCCGAACAGGGTGGTCAGCGCGGCGGTGAGGTTGTCGACCACCGTGCCGGTCCCGGCGGCCTTGCGCAACGTGCCCGCCTTCGCCTCCAGCCGGGCGGCCCGGTCGAGCACCAGCTCGGCGAGGAAGGCGTCGAAGTCGGTGAAGTGCCGGTACAGCACGCCTTTGGCGCAGCCGGCCTCATCGGTGACGGTCCGGCTGGTCAGCCCGTCCGGCCCGTCCCGCAGCAGCACCCGCTCGGCGGCGTCGAACAGCTGCTGCCGGGCGTCGCGAAGGTGCACCCCGGTCGGCATGCGCGAATCCTCTCATGCGTCGGCGGTCGGGTTGCGAGTTGCCAAGTGGGCATGCGCCCACTAGAGTGGGCGCATGCCCACTTTACCGCCTGAGCAGTCCAAGCCGTCGCTGGCGAGCCCGCATCAGGCACGGCGGGTGGCCGAGTCGTTCGGCACCGATCCGCAGCACTACGACCGGGCTCGACCCAGCTACCCCGACGCGCTGGTGGCGCGGATTGTCGCCGACCTCCCCGGTCCGAACGTGCTCGATGTGGGCTGCGGCACCGGCATCGCTGCCCGCCAGTTCCAGGCCGCCGGCTGCACCGTGCTCGGCGTAGACCCCGACCCGCGGATGGCCGAGTTCGCGCGAGCCCGTGGCCTGACCGTCGAGGTGGCCAGCTTCGAAGCCTGGGAGCCCGCCGGCCGGACCTTCGACGCGGTGATCGCCGCCCAGGCGTGGCACTGGGTGGATCCGGCCGTTGGCGCCAGCAAGGCGGCACAGGTGCTGCGCGCCGGCGGTCGGCTCGCGGTGTTCGGGCATGTCTTCGAGCCACCCGCCGAAGTGGCCGAACCAACCGCCGCCGCCTACCGGCGGGTGGTGCCGGACTCCCCGTTCAGCAACCAACCGGCTCGCCGTCCGGTCAGCTTCTACCAGGCGGGGTACGAGAAGTTCGCCACTGCGATCCGGGAGACGGGGCAGTTCAACGAGCCCGAGCAGTGGCGCTTCGACTGGGAACGGTCCTACACGCGCGACGGGTGGCTGGCGGTGCTCGCCACCACCGGCGGCCTCACCCACCTACCGCCCGACCAGGCCGCCGAGATCCTTCACGCGGTCGGGACTGCGATCGACGGCCTGGGTGGGCGCTTCACCATGCAATACATCACCCTGGCGACGATCGCCGCCCGACGACCTGGCTAGTGGCCGCGGGCCTTGATGTCCCAATAGGCCGCCCCAGAGCGGGCTCGATGCTTCTGACCCTCCTGGAGGGCTCGGTGGACGGCGTGGTGTGATTCACGGCTCGCCATTGGTGGGGCACCTTTGGTCGTCAAGTCAAGCCCTCTGGTGGCGGATCGCCCGTACTCAAACCAGGTGGACCCACCAACCCCGGATACGGGCCGGTTGGGGTTAGCTCGGATAGAGCGTTCGAAGCCCAAGGCT
>DATCKZ010000074.1:0-20942 GCA_036564175.1 Natronosporangium sp. | reverse complement strand
GTTGAACCAGACGGGCGAGTTGAAGCTGAAGACCTGGTGCAGCAGCATCCAGGTCAGCTCGTGCTCGAAGATCTCGGCGTCCTCTTCGGTCGCGAAGTAGCCGTGCTCCTCACCCGCCTTGCGGTAGGTCCGCACGACCCGATCGATGAGCTGACGCAGGGACCACTCTCGCTGCGGTGTCCCGACGGCGCCCCGGAAGTACTTGGTCGTGACGATGTTGGTCGCGTTCAGCGACCAGAAGCTGGGGAACTCGACGCCGCGCTGCTCGAACACGATCGAGCCGTCCCGCCAGTTGGTCATGACGACGTCGCGGCGCTCCCAGGTCACCTCGTCATAGGGGTGTACGCCTGGCTTGGTCCACACCCGCTCGACCTTGATGCCCTTCGGCGCACTGCCCGCCGTGCCGTTCGGCTGGCTCGGCGGCTGCGCGGTCGGCTTTGCCTTCGCCACCGACTTGCCGTCCCCCGTCGTCATCCAGATCGCCCCCTCCGGTCATGGTGCGGCCCGCGCCGCACGAACTGTCCTTTACTGCTGCTGCTGTTTGCTGTTGCCGGGCCGGGTCAGCCGGCGGCCACCGCGGCCACCGGCGCGCTGGGCTCCCCGTCGGGCTCTGCACCACCGCCCTGGTCGCCACCACCGCCCGGATTGGACCCTGCACGGGCCTCACTGGACGCTTCCCGGGCCGCCCGCAGCTCCGCGATCTCCCGCTCGAAATCCTCTAAGGACTCGAACGATCGGTAGACGCTGGCGAACCGCAGATAGGCCACCTCGTCGAGCTCCCGCAGCGGGCCCAGGATCGCCAGCCCGACCTCGTGGCTGGGCACCTCGGCCGCGCCCCGGGCCCGGACCGTCTCCTCGACCCGCTGGGCGAGCAGCGCGATCGCGTCCTCGTCGACCGGGCGTCCCTGGCACGCCTTGTGCACCCCGGCCATGATCTTCGCGCGGCTGAACGGCTCGGTCACGCCGCTGCGCTTGACGACCGCGAGCACCGCCTCCTCGACGGTGGTGAACCGCTTGCCGCACTCGGGGCAGGACCGCCGGCGGCGGATCAGCGCCCCGTCCTCGGCCTCGCGGGAGTCGACCACCCGGGAGTCGGGGTGGCGACAGTACGGACAACGCATGGTCGCACCTCCCAACCCCTTGATGGTACGTCGACCCCAACTTATGGCCAACTTACATCAGTGTGACTACTAGATGTAGGGGTTGAGCGTAACCGGCCGGCATCGGGATTGCAAGCGTCCAGCGGCGGTGTCGCGCGCCACTCCGGCCGGCTTCGAGGCCCGGGCCGCGGGCTCACCGGCGCGGTAGGAGCAACTCCTGGCCGGGGTGGATGGTGTTGCCGGAGAGTCCGTTCAAGCGCCGGATCTCCTCGATCGTCCCGTACGGATCGCCGCTGGGGGCGTGCCGCTCGGCGACCGACCAGAGCGTGTCGCCGGGCTGAACCACCGCGGTCCGGGGCGGGACCGGCGCGTCGGCGCGGGAGGTGGACGCGGCGAGCGCCGCCACCAGGCCGGCCAGCAGCAGGCAGAACGTGAGCACGACGAGCCGGCCTCGGCGGGTCAATCGCACCGTCGCCACTCCGCGCACCTCCGACAGCCGTTCGACGGACGTTTGTACTATAGGCGTAACAGATCAATTGCGACCCGTCCAGCCCTGGCCCGGCGACACGCCGAAAAAAACTCGTACGGTTGTTTGGAGAAATCTCACACCAGTGCGATACGGTCAGCAGCAGACAACCGCAGACGAGGAGGACCGAGCGGACATGAGCCGGCAGCTGAAGAAGGAGACCACCGCCCGCCCCCGGGGCCGCGTCAGGCAGCGCGGCGGTGACTCGGAAATTCGCGCGGTCACCGCCGTGGTGAGCTCGATGCCCGAGGTTTTCGCCCCCGACCTCACTCCCCGGCAGCGCCGGATCATGGAGTTCCTGCGGGAGTGGTCGGAGAAGCACGGCTACCCGCCGAGCGTCCGGGAAATCGGCGAGGCGGTCGGGCTGGTCTCACCGTCCAGTGTGGCCTACCAGTTGAAGGCGCTGGAGCGGAAGGGCTACCTGCGCCGGGACCCGAACCGGCCGCGGGCGGTCGACGTCCGGCCGGCGAGCGAGCTGATCGACGACGAGGCCGAGGTACGCCGGCCCGCCCCGACCTACGTGCCGATGCTGGGCCGGATCGCCGCCGGTGGCCCGATCCTCGCCGAGGAGATGATCGAGGATGTGCTGCCGCTGCCGCGGGAGCTGGTCGGCGAGGGCACGCTGTTCCTCCTCGAGGTCAAGGGCGACTCGATGATCGATGCCGCGATCTGCGACGGTGACTGGGTCGCGGTCCGGCAGCAGCCGGACGCGGAGAACGGTGAGATCGTCGCCGCCCTGATCGACAACGAGGCGACCGTGAAGACCTACCAGCGCCGGGACGGACACGTCTGGCTGGTGCCGCAGAACCCCGCCTTCGACCCGATTCCGGGCGACCGGGCGACCATCATGGGCAAGGTGGTCGCGGTGCTGCGCCGGGTGTGACCCGGCCGCACCCGGTCACTGCCACCGGCCGCCCGGTTGCTGCGGTTGCTGCCGGAACTCGTAGGAGTAGTCCGGGTCGTTGGCGTAGTCGTCGGCCGCCGCCGAGCCGTAGGTCCCGCCGGCGTAGTTGCCGCCACCGTTCTGCGGCTGGTAGCCCTGGTCCGGATAGCCGCCCTGGTAATCCTGGTAGCCGGCCTGGCCCTGGTATTCCTGGCCCTGGTAAGCCTGCCCCTGGTAGTCCTGGTAGCCCTGCCCGTCGTACCCCGACTGCTGGTAGCCGCCTTGCTGGTGGCCGTTGTTCCAGGTCTGGTCCTGGTCGTAGGGCTCCTGGTAGCCCTGCTGGTACGGATCGGCGCCGTAGCCGTACTCGTCGGCGCCCTGATACTGGCCGCCCTGGTACTGGCCGCCGCCGTACTCGCCACCCTGGTACTGCCCGCCGCCGTACTCGCCGCCGCCCTGGTATTCGCCACCACCCTGGTAGCCGGGCGGCGGGCCGTAGTCCGGCTCCCGGGCCGCCTGCGAGGTGTAGACCCCCGGCTGCTGCTGCTCGGGTCCCCAGCCCGACCCGTCGCCGGCTGGTCCGCCGGTCAGCCGGGCCCGGCCGGTGACCGGCCCGCCGTCGTCGCCGTCCGGCCCGGTCCCGGCGCCGTTGCCACCGCCGGCGGAGCGCCGGCGGGCCCGGACGATCCCGTAGATCCCGGCGGCCACCAGGATCACGCCGATCACGCCGACCGCGGCGATCACGTTGATGATGTCCTGCACGCTGTCGAACAGGCCGCCGCCACCGCCGCCGCCGCTGCCGGCGGCCTGGTCGCCGCCCGCGGTCTCCGCCTCCGGTGGGGGTGGGACGAACGGGGTGTAGCTCAGCACCACCGGCGTGTAGTCGGAGTCCGGTGGTACCTCGGAGACGGTGACGAAGTTCGCGCCGTCCGGGGTGTAGCTGATCGCCTCGCCGAGCGGCTCGTCGGGCAGCGGCGTGACCCGCGGCTCGCCCTCGGTCACCGCGGCCACCACGTCCCCGTCGGCCACGTCGAACTCGTACGCGTCGGTGTAGGTGCGCAGCACCACCTTGCTGTTGTCCGGGGCGTTCGCGCCGCCGGTCACCAGCTGCTCGGCGACCTGGCCGAGCCCGTGCTCGGCCTCGGTGTCCTGCGGCGTGAACTCGCCGACCTGCTCCAGCGGCACCGCGTCCTCCGGGCCGGCGCTCGGCCGCAGCTCGGTCGGGACGTACAGGCCCGCCGTGCCGACCTCCTTGGTCACGATGATCGGCGTGCCGTCGCCGGTGAGCAGCAGCGCCTCGGCGTCCCGGGGGGTGTTGTCCGGGTAGGTGAACCGGTAGATCACCGGGGTCCGGTCACCGTCCAGCTCGACCCGCCACAGCGCCACGGTCGGCCGGGTCTCCCCCTCCCCGCCGCCGCCGGCGGCGTTGTCGCCGGTGTCGCCGACCCACAGCACGTTCGCCTCGCGGTCGATCGCCAGGTCCTCCGGGTCGCGGGGCCGGCCGGGGTCGAACCCCTGCTGGTCGACCACCTCACAGGACCCGTCCAGGAAGAAGATCGGCAACCGGTCGTCGAACTCGGTGCTGTCATTGACGACGATGTAGCCGTCATCGACCGCGACCATGCCCGAAACCTCAGCCAGCCTCGGGTCACTGAGCGTGCACACTTCCTCGCCGGGCACCGGCTCCGCAGCGCCGGCCGGCTCCTCCGGCGGCGCCTCGCTAGGGTCTGTGGACTGGGCAAACGCCGGACCGGCCCCGGCCAGCGCACCGATCACCGGTGCTACGAGCAGCCCGGTCGCCGCCATCGCCGCTGTCAGTCGACGCATCGCGCCAGTTTCCCACGGGATGCGGCGATGTCCAACCAGGCGTTCAGCCGAACTCGCCGGTTGAATCAACTCGATAAGGAACAAGTGCGGCGGCGAGCTCGGGATCGACCCTGGCCGCTACCCGGGTGCCACCGGCCTCGTGCCCGACCTCGTGCACCTCGCCCCGCTCGTGCACCCGGGCGACCAGGTCGCCGCGGTCGTACGGGACCACCGCCAGCACCTCGACCGCCGGCCGCGGCAGCGCGGCATCGATCGCGGTCCGCAGCTCGTCGATCCCGGCGCCGGTGTGTGCCGAGACGAACACCGCGTCCGGCCAGTCCCGCTTGAGCCGCAGCAGGGTCTCCTCATCGGCGGTGTCGATCTTGTTGACCACGAGCAGCTCCGGCACCTGGTCGGCGCCGATCTCGGTGAGCACCTCGCGGACCGCCCGGACCTGCGCCGCCGGGTCCGGATTCGCGCCGTCCACCACGTGCAGCAGCAGGTCGGCGTCGGAAACCTCCTCCAGGGTCGACCTGAACGCCTCGACCAGCTGGTGCGGCAGGTGCCGGACGAACCCGACCGTGTCCGACAGCGTGTAGGTGCGCCCGTCCGCGGTCCGGGCCCGCCGGGTGGTCGGGTCGAGGGTTGCGAACAGCGCGTCCTCCACCAGCACCCCGGCCCCGGTGAGCCGGTTGAGCAGGCTGGACTTGCCGGCGTTGGTGTAGCCGGCGATCGCCACACTGGGCACCTCCCGGCGGTGCCGGTTGGCCCGCTGGGTGTCCCGGGCCACCCGCATCCCGGCGATCTCCCGCTTCAACCGGGCGATCCGGGTCCGGATCCGGCGCTGGTCGATCTCCAGCTTGGTCTCACCGGGACCGCGCAGCCCGACCCCACCGGTCGCACCGCCGGCCCGGCCGCCGGCCTGCCGGGACAGCGTCTCGCCCCAACCGCGCAGCCGCGGCAGCAGGTATTGCAGCTGGGCCAGCTCGACCTGCGCCTTGCCTTCCCGGCTGCGGGCGTGCTGGGCGAAGATGTCCAGGATCAGCGCGGTCCGGTCGATGACCTTGACCTTGATCTCCTGCTCCAGGTTGCGCAGCTGGCTCGGTGACAGCTCGCCGTCACAGATCACCGTGTCGGCACCGGTCGCCACCACCACGTCGCGCAGCTCCGCCACCTTGCCGCGGCCGACGAACGTGGCCGGGTCGGGGGTGCTCCGGCGCTGGATCAGCCCCTCCAGGATGGTGGAACCGGCGGTGGTGGCCAGCGCCGCCAGCTCGGCCAGCGAGTTCTCGGCCTCCTCGGCGGTGCCGTCGGTCCAGACCCCGACCAGCACCACCCGCTCCAGTCGCAGCTGCCGTAGCTCGACCTCGGAGATGTCCGTGAGCTCGGTTGACAGCCCAGCGACCCGCCGCAACGCCTGCCGGTCGGCCAGCTCCAGCTCTCCCGTCGACGGCTCCGCCACCGGCATTCTCGGGTCCTGCAAACTCTGTCACCTCATGTCTCACGGTCAACGCGGTCCGTTCAATGGTGGCACGCTGACCGCCCGGCCGCAGCTACATAACCCGCTACCGGACCGCGGACAGGTGGATCGTCCCCTCCGCGACCAGCACCGCCGGGCCGGTGAGCGCGCAGTCGTCGGCGGTCAACGAGACCAGCAGCCGGCCGCCGGGGACGTCGACCGTCACCACCCCGCTGCTGCGGCCCTCGGTGCGCAGCGCCACCGCCGCGACCGCGACCGCCCCCGATCCGCAGGACGGGGTCTCGCCGACCCCGCGTTCGTGCACCCGCATCCGAATTGTCCCGTCCACCGGGGTGATCAGCTCGACGTTAACGCCGTCCGGAAAGTCCCCGGGGTCCACCTCCGGGGGCTTGGCCAGGTCCACCGACTGCAGCGGCAGGTCCGGCGGCAGCCAGCAGACCAGGTGCGGGTTGCCGACGTCCACCGCCACCCCGGGCAGCTCGCGGCCGCCGATCCGGGCCGTGCTCTCGCCGGTCACCCGGGGCCGGGTCATGGTCACGCTGACCGCCTCGTCGCTGACCGTCGCCACCGCGTCTCCGGCCCGGGTCGCGATCACCACCTGCGGGGTCGCGACCAGCTCGCTCGCGACCAGGTAGCGGGCGAACACCCGGAGCCCGTTGCCGCAGGTCTCGGCGATCGACCCGTCCGCGTTCCGGTAGTCCATGAACCACTCGGCACCGGGCTGCCGGTGCCGCACCACCCGCAGCACCCCGTCCGCGCCGATCCCGAACCGCCGGTCGCACAGCGCCGCCACCAGCTTCGGGCTGAGCACCAGCCGGTCGTCCGGATCCGGCAGGATCACGAAGTCGTTGCCGGTGCCGTGCCCCTTGGCGAACGCGAGCGCCTCCATCTGCTCCATCCGATCCATCATCCCCCCGCCTGCTTGACCGCCGCGACCGCCGCGCTGACCAGGTCGGGGCGGGCCGCGTCCAGCCATACCGGCCGCGGGTCACGGCGGAACCAGGACCGCTGCCGCCGGACGTACCGGCGGGTGGCCCGGATCGTCTCCGCGTGCGCCGCCGCCTCGCTGATCTCGCCGGCGAGGTACGCGAGCACCTGCTGGTAGCCGAGCGCCGCCCGGGCGGTCCGGCCCTCCCGCAGCCCCTGGTCGACCAGCCCGCGCACCTCGTCGACCAGCCCGGCCGCCCACATCTGGTCCACCCGGTCGGCGATCCGCTGGTCCAGCTCGGCCGGCTCCCGGTCCACCGCCAGCTGCACCGACCGGTAGACCGGCTTCGGCTCCGGCAGCCGGGCCGGGAACGGGGCGCCGGTCAGCGCGATCACCTCCAGCGCGCGGACGATCCGCCGGCCGTTGCTGGGCAGGATCGCCGAGGCGGCCGCCGGATCGATCGCGCGCAGTCGGTCGTACAGCGGCTTTGGGCCGCGCTCGGCGAGCTCCGCCTCCAGCTTCGCCCGCAGCTGCGGGTCGGTGCCCGGGAACGCCAGCTCGTCGATCACCGCCTTGACGTACAGCCCGGACCCGCCGACCAGCAGCGGCACCCGGCCCCGGGCCAGGATGTCGTCGACCGCCGCGCGGGCCAGCCGCTGGTACTCGGCGACGCTCGCGGTCTGCCGTACGTCCCAAATGTCCAGTAGATGGTGCGGCACCCCTTGCCGCTGCGCCGGCGGCAGCTTGGCGGTGCCGATGTCCATGCCCCGGTAGAGCTGCATCGAGTCGGCGTTGACCACCTCGCCGCCGAGCTCCTGCGCGAGTGCCAGGCTGAGCGCGGTCTTGCCGGCGGCGGTCGGCCCGACCACCGCCACCACCAGCCCATCGGGGGATGTCACGGCCACCCGGTAACAGTAGTGGTAACCGCTAGCCGGACAGCGAAAGGACAATATACGGTTACGGTCTGCCACAGGCCCTCGACTTCCCCCCGGGTGTACCTGTGAGAATGCCTGTGGACAGGCCACGCTGCGGCGGGCAGGCGGGGTCGTGCGGGGGGACGGCACCGGTGTTGAGGACAGGGACGGGCAGATGAGCGACTGGACCACCTACGGTCGGATCGACGCTGACGGGACCGTATACGTCAAGACCGCAAGCGGGGAGCGGGTGGTCGGCTCATGGCAGGCCGGCACCCCCGAGGAGGGGCTCGCCCACTTCGCCCGGCGGTACGAGGACCTGGTCACTGAAGTGGACCTGATCGAGACCAGGCTCGCCACCGGCGCGGCCGACCCGGCTCAGGCGGCGGGCAGCATCCGCCGGCTGCGCTCCTCGCTCGACGAAGCCCACGTGGTCGGCGACATCGACGGGCTGGCCGCCCGGCTGGACAAGCTGGCCGGGCTCGCCGACGAGATGGCCGCCTCGGCCAAGGCCGCGCGCGAGGCCAACCGGGCGGCGGCGATCGCCCGCAAGACCGCGCTGGTCGAGGAGGCGGAGCGGATCGCCGCCGAGTCGACCGGCTGGAAGGCCAGCGGCGACCGGCTGCGGGAGATCCTCGAGGGGTGGAAGACGATCCGCGGGATCGACAAGAAGACCGACCAGGAGCTGTGGAAGCGGTACGCGACCGCCCGGGACACCTTCGCCCGTCGCCGCGGCAGCCATTTCGCCTCCCTCGACGCCGCCCGGAAACAGGCACAGGCGGTGAAGGAGGAGCTGGTCGCGCAGGCCGAGGCGCTGGCCGACTCGACCGACTGGACCGAGACCGCCAACCAGCTCAAGGATCTGATGGCCCAGTGGAAGGCGGCGCCGCGCGCCTCCAAGGAGGCCGAGCAGCGGCTGTGGACCAGGTTCCGGGCCGCCCAGGACGCCTACTTCACCCGCCGCAGCGAATACTTCGCCGCCCGGGACGCCGAGCAGAAGGAGCACCTGCAGCGCCGGCAGGAGCTGGTGGCGCAGGCCGAGGCGCTGGACATCGACGCCGACCCGCGGGCGGCGCAGGCGAAGCTGCGGGAGATCCAGGCGAAGTGGCAGGCGACCGGCCGGGTCCGCCGGGAGGCCGCCGCCCCGCTGGAGCGCCGGCTGCGGGCGGTCGAGGAGAAGGTCCGGCAGGCGATGGAGACCGCCTGGCGCCGCACCGACCCGTCGGAGAACCCGCTGCTGGTGCAGATGCGCGCGCAGGTGGCCGAGGCCGAGGAGCGGCTGGCCCGGGCCCGGGCCGCCGGCGACGCGAAGCGGATCGCCGAGGCCGAGGACGCGCTGGCGAGCAAGCGGCAGTTCCTCCAGCTCGCCGAGCGCAGTAGCTGAGGCCCGGTCGGCGCCGCCGGCTAGGCGGGTACGCCGACCTTCGGCATCCCCAGATTCACCCCGACCGTACGCGGGGCGCGGCTCGACTCGTACGCGTCACCGGCCCTGGTCCGGCGGTGGCTGAGCGGCGGCTGGTCGGCGATCAGGTGATGCGGCGCCGCCCGGGTGATCACCGTCTCCACGATGTCGCCCGGCCGGACGGTCGCCGGGTCCGCGACGAAATGCACCAGCCGGCCGTCCCGGGCCCGGCCGGACAGCCGGCCAGTGGCCTGGTCCTTGCGGCCCTCCCCGACCGCGACCAGCACCTCCACCCGCTGGCCAACCAGCCGCTGGTGCTCGGCGAGCGTGATCTCCTCGACCAGGGCCACCAGCCGGCCGTACCGCTCCTGCACCACCGGCTTGGGCAGCTGGTCCGGTAGCTCCGCGGCGGGCGTGCCCGGCCGCTTCGAGTATTGGAACGTGAACGCGCCGGCGAACCGGGCCTGCCGGACCACGTCCAGGGTGGCCTGGAAGTCTTCCTCGGTCTCGCCCGGGAACCCGACGATGATGTCGGTGGTGATCGCCGCGTCCGGCATCGCCGCCCGCACCCGCTCGATGATCCCGAGGAACCGCTCGGCCCGGTAGGAGCGGCGCATCGCCCGCAGCACCCGGTCCGAGCCGGATTGCAGCGGCATGTGCAGCTGATGGCAGACGTTCGGGGTCTCCGCCATCGCCGCGATCACGTCGTCGGTGAAGTCCTTCGGGTGCGGGCTGGTGAACCGGACCCGCTCCAGCCCGTCGATCTCGCCGCAGGCGCGCAGCAGCTTGCCGAACGCCTGCCGGTCGCCGAACTCGACTCCGTAGGAGTTGACGTTCTGGCCGAGCAGGGTGACCTCCAGCACACCCTCGGCGACCAGCGCCCGCACCTCGGCGAGCACCTCCCCCGGCCGCCGGTCCCGCTCCTTGCCGCGCAGGCTCGGCACGATGCAGAAGGTGCAGGTGTTGTTGCAGCCGACCGAGATCGAGACCCAGCCGGCGTACGTGGACTCGCGGCGGGTCGGCAGCGTCGAGGGGAAGACCTCCAGTGACTCCAGGATCTCCACCTGCGCGGCCTGGTTGTGCCGGGCGCGGTCGAGCAGCACCGGCAGCGAGCCGAGGTTGTGGGTGCCGAACACCACGTCCACCCAGGGGGCGCGCTTGACGATCTCGCCGCGGTCCTTCTGGGCCAGGCAGCCGCCGACCGCGATCTGCATGCCCGGGTTGGCCTCCTTGACCGGGCGCAGGTGGCCGAGGTTGCCGTAGAGCCGGTTGTCCGCGTTCTCCCGGACCGCGCAGGTGTTGAAGACCACCACGTCCGGGGCCGAGTCACCGGCGTGGCGAACGTACCCGGCCTCCTCCAGCAGCCCGGCCAGCCGCTCGGAGTCGTGTACGTTCATCTGGCAGCCGAACGTGCGTACCTGATAGGTCCGGCGTTGCTGGCTCACCCCGCAAGGCTAACGCCTCCCGGCTGGACCACTGTGAGCTGGCCGACTGCCGGTCATGCCGGTCACCGGCGCCTCGTCTTGGGTAGTGAGACCGAACGAGGGAGGCGTCATGAAGATCTTTATCGCCGGCGCGTCCGGCGCGATTGGCCGGCAGCTGGTGCCGCAACTGGTGGCGCGGGGTCATGAGGTGGTCGGCACCACCCGGTCGGCGGGCAAGGCCGAGCGGCTGCGGGCGCTCGGCGCCGAGCCGGTGGTGCTGGACGCGCTGGAACCGGACGCGGTCGCCGACGCGGTGGCCAAGGCCGAGCCTGAAGTGATCGTCCACCAGCTCACCGCGCTCGCCGGGCCGCCGGACTTCCGGCACGCCAAGCGGATGGCGGCCGCCACCAACCGGCTGCGGACCGAAGGCACCGACATCCTGCTCGCCGCCGGCCGGGCAGCCGGGGTACGCAGGGTGGTGGCCCAGAGCAACGGCGCCTGGATGGCGCAGACCGGCGGGCCGCCGGCGGTCGAGACCGAACCGATCGAGCCGAACCCGCCGGCCGACGTCGCCGAGGCGGTGGCCGCGATCCGCTATCTGGAATCCGCCGTAACCGGCATTACCTGGGGTGATGGGATCGCGCTCCGCTACGGTGGGTTCTATGGGCCGGGGACCGGCATGGAGCTAGCACCGGACGCGATCATGGCCGGGCTGATCCGCCGGCGGCGGTTCCCGATCGTCGGCGGCGGGGACGGGGTCTGGCCGCTGATCCATATCACCGACGCCGCGTCCGCGACCGTGGCGGCGATCGAGCGCGGCCGGCCCGGGATCTACCACGTGACCGACGACGACCCGGCGCCGGTCAAGGAGTTCCTGCCGGTGCTGGCCGAGCGGCTCGGCGCCAAGCCGCCGCGCCGGGTGCCGGCCTGGCTGGTCCGGCTGGTCGTCGGCGGCGGGCCGGTGAGTTTGATGACCAAGGCCCGGGGGATCTCGAACGAGAAGATCAAGCGGGAGCTGGACTGGACGCCGCACTACCCGAGCTGGCGGGTCGGCTTCGCCGAAGGCCTGTGATCGGATTGTCTGCTTCGGATATTTACGAGGAGCTGCGGCCGCGGGCGTTCGCGATCGCCTACCAGATGCTCGGCAGTGTCAGCGAGGCCGAGGACGTTGTGCAGGAGGCGTTCCTGCGGATGCACCAGACCCTGCAGCGGGACGAGCAGATCACCTCACCGCGGGCGTACATCGCCACGCTGGTGACCAGGATCGCGATCGACCAGCTGCGGTCGGCCCGGGTGCGGCGGGAGCGGTACGTCGGTGAGTGGCTGCCCGAGCCGGTGATGACCGAGCCGACCCCGGCCGAGCAGGCCGAGACCTCGGACTCGCTGTCGCTGGCGTTCCTGGTGCTGCTGGAGAGCCTGACCCCGCAGCAGCGGGCGGCGTTCCTGCTCCGGGAGGTGTTCGACTATCCCTATCCGGCGGTAGCGGACATCCTGGACACCACTGTGGACAATACTCGGCATCTGGTGGCGCGGGCCCGGGCGCAGATCCGGGAGCGCCGGCCGCGGTTCCCGGCCACCCGGCGGCAGCGGCAGGAGCTGGCGGAGCGGTTCTTCGCCGCCGCCGAGCAGGGCGACCTGCCGGCGCTGGAGGCGCTGCTGGCCCAGGATGTGGCGATGCACGGCGACGGCGGCGGCAAGGTGCCGGCGCTGGCCCGCCCGGTCAACGGCCGGGCGAAGGTGGTGAAGCTGCTGCTGGCCGGGATGGCGGCGATACGGCGGTACCGGCTGCGGCTGCGGTCGGCCGAAGTGAACGGCGAACCGGGCGCGCTGGTGCTGGACGACCAGGACCGGCTGGTCGGGGTGATGAGCTTCGAGATCGCCGAGGGCCAGATCCAGAACATCCACTCCATCGTCAACCCGGACAAGCTACGGCACTTCGGCCCGGTCGGCGACCTGGTCGGGTTGATTCGCACGCACGGCCGCGCCCGTCACGGCAATTGATTCGGGGTACGCACGGCGGGGCCGCTCGGTCCCGCCGGGCTCCTTGCCGGATAGCGAAGTTCATCGGCCGGCTAGCGAGCTCATCGCGGGCTGGCTGGCCGGACCTCCGGATCGAAATGCCAGCCGGTTGTCGCTTCGGCCGGGAAGCCGAACGTGCCGCCATGGGGCAACTCCTCGGCCGGATCGTGGAACGGAACCGTCCGGAAACCGGACTCGTGATTTCTGCGCTCGTGCGTTACCTCAATGAGAACGACACCGGGCCGGGCTTCTACGCGCTAGCCCAACAGCTCGGCCTGCTTCCGGAGGGTGCGTCAAAGCGCACGAGGGAGGAGTTGGGTTCAGCAGGTCAACGCGATCCACAAGTACTGCGCAAATGGCAAGGCCTCGCACTGACGCCTCGCAGGCACCATCGGGTGTCGATCATTCACGCGGCAGGTGCGGGCAGGTTTCACAGGCCGTGCATTGGCATATGCCCGCTACCCTTACCGGTGTCCGGCCGACCTGTGGCACCTCGCGGAGGAGTGGAAGCCACGTGATGAGCGATGGTGCGTACGTGATCACCGCTACCGTGATCATGTTTGGCTTGTTCTTTCCGCTGTACTACTTCGCGCGGAGAACCCACAGCAAGGATCACAGTAAATGGAAAATCGGCTTCGCCATCGCCGCCGTCCTGGTGACAGTGTATGCGTCCCTCATCGTTTCGCCGCTGCTCCGGCTGCTGACCGACGAAGGTGAGTCGGCGAGCGGCATTGAGACCAGCTCGCCGGCACCGGCCGGAGATCCTTCTCCATCGACCTCCCCGAGTGATGGTGCCGCCGCCGGATCGTCAGTCGACCTGCTGGAGCAGAGCATTCTCGCCACGTGGCGAACCTCGCGGCAAGACCTCATAGCGTTCGCCACGACTCCACCCGAGGAAGACCTCAGAGGTCGCGGCTTCGCGTCGAGCTACCGCGGCGACGTGACCGAGCGCGAAACCGCCGTAGAGGATGCGATCCTGGTCTCCCCGCCGTACAGCGAGCGTCCCGGGGCATGGATCTACGGCGAGTTCTCGATCGGTGACATCGGCGAGAACGACACGATTACCGTCGCGGTCGACTTCGCCGCCGGTGCGCCCGAGGAGGAGGTCCGGTTCGGAGTCTTCTGCTTTGGTGGCGAGCTTGCAGCCGGCAGTGTCAAGGAAGTATGGGGCACGATCCTTCGCCCGTACAATGCCGCTAACGCGGACAACCTCGCGCTGAGCACCCGGAAGACCGTCAGCCTCGCGGAGTGCGTCGGCACCTCAACCATCCGGCTGCAAACCGTTGCCGCCGGTGGCGTCAGCGGCGCGTCCGCCGTCTGGCTGGAGGCGACCATCCAGCACGCACCGGCCTACGGGCCCTCATGGTCCGGCGAGGTCCGCGTTTACGCTTGCCAGGCAGCCGCGCATCACCGCAGCGAACAGGTCGCGGCTGATCTGTTCGTACTCGGCCTGCGCGTCGGCTTCTGCGAAGCCGAGGTCGTTCCACGAACCCATGCCGCCGAACACCCATGCTGCCTGGGCCATCCCGGCCAGGCGCCGGCTGGTTACGTCGTAGCAGCCGTCCGGGAACAGGTCCCGGTGGTAGACCGGCTCGGCGTCGGGGTCGGTCCACTGCTGCTGGGCCTTGGTGAAGATTTCCCGCCACGGGTTCAGGGCGTGCTGCGTGGCGAATGCCTGGGCGCGCTGCAGACACTCGAACAGCGCGGTGGCCGTGTCCGATGCGTCGAGCCGCTGCGGACCGAACGGGACTTTGACGGCCTGGTAGTCGATCCGCCAGATCCGGTGATCGGGCGCACCGCGGTTACCAACCGTCCATGCGGCCCGCCACAGCTCGTTGCCCGCGCCGCTGGTGGTGAGCAGGCCGGCCGGCATACCGCCGACGAACGCTACCCGCTGGTGCGCGTTGCCGCCGCCGTCGCGCAGGTCCGGCATGGCCAGCCAGATCCGGTCCACGCCTTGCGCGGCCAGCCGCTGCAGCCAACCCTCAACGCCGTCCTCGCCGGCAAAGCTGACCGCTTGGACAAACTGGAAGGTGCTGTTGTCCCGCTCCAGCCGCGAGCTCGCGGCTCGGTTCCGCCCGGCTAACCAGGCGCTGCCGTGCGCGGCCAGCGCGATGTACTGTGCGAGTTCCCCGTTCACCGAGCCGACAGTAGTCCACCGGTGTCCGACCCCTGCGGTTCGCTCGCCCGGCCGGTTACGCTGCCGGCCATGACTCCCGAAGTCGCACAGCCGCGCGCGAGCCTCGACGAGCTGCGAGCGAGCGTCTCAAGAAGCTGGCCGGGTTGAGCGATGCGGACGCCCGGCGCAGCACGGTCGAGTCGGGCACCAACCTGGCCGGGCTGTTCCAACACCTGACGTTCGTCGAGTCGAAGTGGTTCGAGGGGACGGTCGCCAGCGGCGGGAAGGCGCGCAATCTCCGCTGGGCGCTGCTCTCGGTCATCGAGGAGACCGCCCGCCACGCCGGACACGCCGACATCCTCCGCGAACAGGTCGACGGCCAGACCGGCCGGTAACGCTACCGGCCGCTGGATCGGCGGGCAGCCAGTCGCAATCGGTGCGCCACGCTGCACCCATGCTGGAGAGACCCGGCAACCAGATACGTCACCTCAGGGGCTGTGGTGGGTGCGAGGCATACTGTCAGCATGCAGGATCCCCCTCAGTTCACGCTCGTGTTGCGCGGCTACCAGCCAGCGGCGGTTGACGCGTTGGTGCAGCAGGCAGCCGAGGCGTTGGCCAGCGGGTCAGAGAACGGACGCGCCTCGGCCCGGGCCGCCCTGCTCCGCCGTGACCTACCGGTGCGCTTCCGCGGCTACGACCGAGCCCAGGTCGACCAATATCTCAACGAGCTGGCCGCCAACCTCGCTTCCGGTTAGCGAGCTAGAAAACGAGCTCCGACGACCTGCTACCTGATCCGAACGATACGGTCGAGCTGGACCTCGGAGTGGCCCGATCCGGTACCGACGCTGGGCGGCCATTGTCGACCTTCGTCCCCGGAAGCATCACTCCGACGACTGGCGCAACTGGGCCGTCCGGCCGAGCTAACGCCAAGTGCGGCGCAACTGGGCCATTCGGCCGGCTCGGACACCCCAAGTGCGGCGCAGTTGTGTTGATCTTGGGTGAACGAACTGGCTATCCGGTCAGGCGGCGAGCGCGGTCTGGATGAACGGGGTATCCGTGGACAGCGGGTCGTGGAGGTCCATGCCGTTCTGCCACAGCACCACGCAGCGCCCCGACTCAGTCCGGGCCGCGACCGTGGCGTACCCGGGAACTCCGAGTCGCTCTTCTTCCCCGAGCACACGCACATCCCGGTGCGCAGCACCCGGGCCGACGGGCGGCCGACCCGGCCGTACGCCGAGACCTACGACCCGTTCGTCGCGCTGTCGGCGGTCGCCGCGGTCACGACCAGCATCACCATCGGCACCAGCGTCTGCCTGCTGACCCAGCGGGACCCGATCGTGACCGCGAAGGAGGTCGCCTGCCTGGACCGGCTCTCCGGCGGCCGGTTCGTGTTCGGCGTCGGCGCCGGCTGGAACCGCATGGAGCTGGCCAACCACGGCACAAACCCGCGGACCCGGATGAAGCTGCTCGCGGAGCGGGTGCAGGCGATGCGCCAGATCTGGACCACCGACGAGGCCGAGTACCACGGGCGGTTCGTCGACTTCGATCCGATCTGGTCCTGGCCGAAGCCGCTGCGGAAGCCCCATCCACCGGTCCTGGTCGGCGGGAACGGCCCGGGCACAGAGGATCGGGTGCTCGCCTTCGGTGACGGCTGGTTGCCTCAATTCGGCGGGTTGGCGAGCGTCGACGAGCTGACGCGGCGCGCCGCCGCGCTCCGGCAGCGGGCCGCCGACCTCGGGCGGGGACCAATCCCGATCACGGTGTTCAACGTCCCGCCCGATCCGGAGTCGCTCGCCGCGCTCGCCGATGGCGGCATCGACCGGTGCCTCATCCTGCTGCAGGCCGGAACCGAGTCGGAGTTGCTCCGCCAGCTCGACGCCTGGGCACCGCTCGCGGCTGGTCAGTGGGGTTCCGGCTGAGCCCGGCCCAGCCGGCTCGGCCACCAGATCCGGTCGCCGATGTCGTGGCACAGCCCGGGCACCAGCAACGACCGCACGATCAGGGTGTCGATCAGCACCCCGACCGCCACCAGGAACGCGATCTGCGCCAGGAACAGCAACGGGATGACCGCCAGCGCCGAGAACGTCGCGGCGAGTACGATCCCGGCCGAGGTGATCACCGCCCCGGTGACCGCCAGCCCCACCCGGACGCCTTCCCGGGTGCCCCGGGTACGGGTCTCCTCCCGCACCCTGGTCAGCAGGAAGATGCTGTAGTCGACCCCCAGCGCCACCAGGAACACGAACGCGAACAACGGGATCGACCGGTCCGCGCCGGGGAAGTGGAAGATGTTGTTGAACACCACCGCTGCCAGCCCAAGCGTGGCCGCGAACGAAAGCACCACCGAGGCGAGCAGTAGTACCGTGACCAGGATCGCCCGCAGCAGCAGGGCGATCACCACGAACACCACCAGCAACGCCAGCGGGATGATCACCCGCTGGTCGCGGCTGGCCGCTTGCCGGGTGTCGTAGGCGATCGCGCTGGTCCCACCGACCAGCGCGTCGGCCTCGGGCACGCTCCGGGCGGCCGCCCGCAGCCGCGGTATGGTCGCGATCGCCTCGTCGCTGTCCGGCTCGTTCGCGAGCACCACCGCGATCCGGGCCAGCCCGTCCCGCTCCCCCTCCGGTCGCACCTCCGCGACCCCGTCCACCTCCGACAGCGCGGCCACCACCGGCTCCGTCTGTGCGGCGTTGGCGACCACCACGGTCGGGGCGGTGCTGCCGGCCGGGAAGTGCTCGCTCAGCTCGTCCTGCCCGGTGACCGCCTCCACCTCGCCGAGGAACAGGTCGGACTCGGCGGTCCCGTCCGCGCGCAGCTGCGGCACCAGCGCCGCCAGCCCGGCCAGCGCAAGCGCGGTGACCAGCCAGACCAGCCGGGCGCGCCGGCTGACCAGCCCGGCCACCCGCTCCCACAGGCCGCCTTGATGGTCCGCTTCGGACCCGTACGCCGGCCGGAACGGCCAGAACCCGACCCGGCCCAGTAGCGCCAGCGCCGCCGGCAGGAAGGTGAGCATCACCAGCATCGCGGAGGCCACCCCGACCGCCGCGACCGGGCCCAGGCCCTTGTTCGAGTTCAGGTCGCTGAGCAGCAGGCACAGCAGGGCCAGGATGACCGTCGAGCCGGAGGCGACGATCGGCCCGAGCGAGCGCCGCCAGGCCACCCGTACGGCGGTGAACCGGTCTCGGTATCGCCGGAGCTCCTCGCGATACCGGGCGACCAGCAGCAGCGCGTAGTCGGTGGCGGCGCCGAACACCAGGATCAGCATGATCCCCTGGCTCTGTCCGTTCAGGACCACGAGGTCGGCCTCCACCAGCGCGTACACCACCGCCGACGCGGTCCCCAGCGCCAGCCCGGCCCCGAACAGCACCACCAACGGCAGCAACGGACTGCGGTAGACCACCAGCAGGATCAGCGCCACCACCGAGGCGGTGACGACCAGTAGCAGGCCGTCGATGTTCCCGAACGCCTCGCCCAGGTCAGCGGCGAACCCGGCCGGGCCGGTGACGTAGGTGTCCACCTGGTCAGGTGTGCCGGCGGCGGCCAGCTCCCGGAGCTCCGCGACCGTCTCGCCGGCTTCGATGTCGCTGGCCAACGGCACCACCAGCTGGGCGGCGGCGCCATCGGGCGAGACCACCGGCGGTGACGACTCGCCGGTCACCCCGGCCACGCCGGCGAACTCCTCCGCGACCTGCGCCACCGCCGCCAGGTCGGCCTCACTGAGACCGCCGTCGCGGGTGAAGACCACCACCGCCGGGAGGGTCTCACCGTCGGTGAACCGCGCCTCCAGCTCAGCGACCCGGGTGGCCTCGGCGGTCGCGGGCAGGAACGCCGAGTTGTCGTTCTCCTGCACCTCGGCCAGCCGCCCCTGGTAGCTGCCGAGTGGGCCGCCCACCGTCAGCCACAGCACCACCAGGACGATCGCCCACAGCAGTGGGCTCCGCCACCATCGCCGCCTCTCCATCAAGCACGCGCTCCCATCCCTGCCGACCCGGCTCTTGCTCTACCCGAGCGACCGGGCACCTAACCCGGCGCTCGTTACCCTGCCAGATCCAGCGGGTGAAGGTGATGAAGAAGCGCGGCACGGCCAAGCCTGGCCGGTTACGCCTTGCGGGCCACTCCGCCGTAGGTCGGAAGGTCGGCCTCGCCAGGCTGGTCGGGCCGCCAGCGGTTCACCGGGACGAAGCCCGGGGGCACCAGCTCCAGGCCGTCGAAGAAGCTGGCGAGCTGTTCCCGCGTACGCAGCACGTACGGAACCGCGCCGGTCTCCTCGTACTCCTGGGCGGCCTTGCTCGCCGCCGGGTCGATGACGCCGTCCTGCAGGGCCAGATAGCTGCCCGGCGCCATCGGCGCCAGCACCTGCCTGATGATCGATCGAGCCTCGCCGTCGTCGCTGATGTGGCCGAGCACGCCCATGAACAGCAGGCCGATCGGCTGGCTGAAGTCGAGCAACCGGCCGGCCGCCTCGATGATCTTCTCCGGCTCGCGCATGTCGGTGTCGATGTAGTCGGTTGCGCCCTCGGGGGTGCTGGTCAGCAGCGCCCGCGCGTGCGCCAGCACCAATGGATCATTGTCGACATATACGATCCGGCATTCCGGGGCGACCCGCTGCGCGATCTCGTGCGTGTTCTCGGCGGTCGGCAGGCCGGTGCCGACATCCAGCAGCTGCCGGATCCCCACCTCGCCGACCAGGTAGCGCACCGCCCGACCGAGGAAGGCCCGGCTGGCCCGGGCAACGTCGACAATGGCCGGAAACGCCTCGCGGTATCGGTCGCCGGCTTCCCGGTCGACGGCGTAGTTGTCGTTGCCGCCGAGCCAGTAGTTCCAGATCCGCGCCGAATGCGGCACCGAAGTGTCGATTTTGGGCAATGGGTCGCCGGAGCTGTGAACCTCGGGCACCGTTGACACCTCCTTTGAGGCGCAACCATACCCCAGGAATACCCCAGTCGCAGCCCCACGCCCGATCGGTAGCGTGGAGGCCATGGGTCAGGGCTGGCCGGCAGCGCTGCCGGTCCTGGCCACCCGTACCCGAGATCGGAAAGGATCATGATGCGGGGTCATGAACTGACCATCGGCCGGACGTTCGGGCTCGCGCTCGAGGACGGCGAGGACTTCTTCGAATCCCTGACCCAGTTCTGCGCCGAGCACGACATCAAGCAGGGTTACATTCCCGGCTTCATCGCCGGTTTCTCCGAAGTGGAGATCGCCGGCACCTGCGGCAAGATCGACGATCCGCGAGCGCCGGTACGGTCGGCCGTCCACCTCACCAACGTCGAGGCGCTCGGGGTCGGCAACCTGGCGACCGACCCGACCGGCGAGCAGCTCCGGCCACACATCCACGTCACCGCCGGGCTGAAGGCGTACAGCGCCACCGGCTACACCAGCCACCTGCTGTCGGCGACCGTCCAGTTCCTGACCGAGCTGGTCATCGTCGAGGTCACCCAGCCGCGGCTGCACCGGCGGCAAGAGCCAGCCGCGTACGACGTACCACTGCTGCACTTCGTGCCATGAACGCCGGTGGGGTGCCGGCGCGCGACGCCGGCACCCCACCGATGGGATCACGAAGCTACGAAGCCGCCGGTGGGTCGGGAGCTGACATCCCGCAACCGGAACGCGTCGTAGGTGATCTGCTCGATCCGGTTGCCCTCGACGTCCCACGCCTCGACCCGCAGGCTGACCTGCTGCCAGGCCTCCGCGCGAGCCGGCGGATGCACCAGCTTCACCCGGAACTTGCCGTCACCCTCGTTGCGCACCTGTGCCGGCACCCACCGCTCACCACCGTCGTAGCTGGCCCACAGCTTCAACCCGGCGATCGCAGGCGACGGCAACGGCGACGGGTGATGGTAGGCGTACACATCGAACCAGTGCGCACCCGGCGCCCTCACCGTGTTGTCCAACGCCAGGCTCTCGTCCAGGTCGTAGCTGACGAACACCGCCGGCGTCGGGGCGCACGGGCCGTCGTGCCACCCAAGTCGCAGCCGGACGATGCAGACGTACCCGTACGGCGTAGCGGCCTCCTCGGTCGGTGCCCCGGCCTGGAACGTCCACGTCGTCTCGGTGCGCGGGTAGGCGCGATCCTCGCCCTTCGGCACGGTCAGCTCCACCCGATAGTCGCCGGGCTCCGCCGGCAGCTCGTACACGTGGATGCCGGCCCCGACGGCGAGCGGTGGCACCTCCGCACCGTTGCGGTACACCCGGTAGCTGGACGTCCCGATCGAGTCCGGGTTGCTGCCGTTGTTCCGCTGGTCCTGCGGCGCACCGGTGACCATGCCGTTGAACAGCACTAGGTAGTCACCCTCCCAGCACATCAGGCAGGTGTAGTTGCCGATGCCCCACATCCCCCAGGT
>DATCKZ010000073.1:0-2994 GCA_036564175.1 Natronosporangium sp. | reverse complement strand
CCCGGCCCGACCCAGCTCTGCCCCGTCTTCGGGTCGCTGCCTGGGCCAACCCACTTGTTCGCCGCCCACTTGTCGTACTGCTCCGCGGGGATGGTGATCTTCTGGCCCTTCTGGTACTCGACTCCGTCTGCCGTGAAGTCCGCGAGCACTACGGCCGATACCATCTCTGTCCGTCCTCCCTTCATGGACCGCCCCCGTACGGTGTGGAAAGGTCTCGCCGGTTTTCCGGGAGAGCGGGCCCGACTGTAGCCTGAGCCAGGTCGGATGGGGAGTGTCGCGAACCCAACAGCCGGGTTCCGGACACGCCGACCAGGGAGAATACTCTCTGCCTGAGACGGGAACATCGCCGCTTCCGTCGCAAAGATGTCATAAACCCCACGACCCGGCATCAGGAGGCTGGTATCGCGGCGCCCTGCCCCCGCTGTGGCCGGGCCGCGGCCGACGGCGACCGGTTCTGCGGAGGCTGCGGCACCGAGCTGGATAGCACATGCCCGCGGTGCGGTCGGCTGGTCGCCTCGGATCAGCTCTTCTGCACCGGCTGCGGGATGCCCCGCGACCCGGACCGGTTGCCGGCCCAGCCGAGCCCGACCCAGGAGGAGCGGCGCCGGGTCAGCGTGCTCTTCGTCGACCTGGTCGACTTCACCCCGTACGCCGAACGGGCCGACCCGGAACTGGTCCGCGGCATGCAGCAGGCGTTCTTCTCCGCGGCCCGCCGGGTGATCAGCCAGTACGGCGGGGTGGTGGAGAAGTACATCGGCGACGCGGTGATGGCGCTGTTCGGCGCGCCGGTGGCCACCGAGGCCGACGCCCTCCGGTGCGTGCGGGCCGGCCTCGAGCTGCAGCGGGTGCTCGCCCGGTTCGCTCCAACCGGCTCGGACAGCATGCGGTTCCGCGCCGGGGTGGCCACCGGCGAAGCGATCGTGGACCTGGCCGCGGCCCGCGACGGCGGCCAGGCCATCGTCGCCGGCGACGTGGTGAACACCGCCGCCCGGATCCAGGCGACCGCCCCGCCCGGCGGCGTCCTCGTCTGCGGCCGGACCCACGCCCTCACCAGCTCGGCCGTCCGGTACGAGCCACAGCCGCCGGTGATCCTGCGCGGGCGGTCCGCGCCGACCGAGGTGTGGCTGGCGCTCGCCCCGGTGCAGCGCAACCAGGCCGCCCACGAGCCGGACACCACTCCCCTGGTGGACCGGGAGCACGAGCTGGGCCTGTTGATCAACGCGTTGCACCGGACGCTCCAGGAGCGGGTGCCGCAGCTGGTCACCGTGTTCGGGCGGGCCGGAATCGGCAAGAGCCGGCTGGTACGCGAGCTGTTCCGGCACACCGAGCGGCTGATCGACCAGCCGGTGACCTGGCGGACCGGGCACTGCCCACCGTTCGGCGAGAACGTCACGATCGCCGCGCTCGCCGACATCGTGAAGGCCGAGGCGGGCATCCTGGACACCGACACCGCGGCCACCGCCGAGGCGAGGCTCACCGAGACGGTCCGCGACCTGCTGGCGCCGGAGGCCGGCGTCGGGTCGAACGGGCGCGCCGACAGCGCGGAGGTGGACCGCCTGGTCGAGGCGCTGCGACCGCTGGTCGGCCTGCCCGGCCTGCCGGCCCGGCACAGCGGGGCGCCGAAACCCGCCGAGGAGGCCGAGTCGGCGTGGCGGCGCTTCCTCGTCGCCGGGGCGGCCCGCCGGCCGACGGTCCTGGTCTTCGAGGACGTGCACTGGGCCGACGAGCGGATGCGCCGGTTCATCGAGCTGCTCGGCGCGTCCGCCCGGGACGTGCCGCTGCTGGTGCTCTGTACCGCCCGGCCGGAGCTGATCGATCGCGACCCGTCCTGGGCGGGCACCATCGGCGGGTCGCTCACCATCACCCTGCCGCCGTTGCGCAGCAGCGGCATCGCGACCCTGTTCTCGCACCTGTTCAGCACGGCGGCGTTCTCCGCCGACCTGCTCAGCCCGCTGATCGAGCTCGCCGACGGCAACCCGCTGTACGCCCAGGAGTACGTCCGGATGCTGATCGAGCGCGGGGCGGTACGCCAGGGCGGGCGCGGCTGGATCCTGGAGAGCGCCGGCGACCCAGGCCGGGACCTGCCGATGCCGGACAGCGTGCACGCGGTCATCGCCAACCGGATCGACCTGCTCGACGCGGCTGACCGGACCGTGCTGCTGGCCGCCTCGGTGGTGGGCACGACCTTCTGGCCCGGCGCGGTCGCCGCAGCCCTGGCCCGCCCGGTGGAGCTGGTCGAACGCTCGCTGCGCCGGCTGGAGCAGCGCGAGTTCGTGCGCGAGCAGCCTGGGTCAACCATGGCCGGACAGAGCGAGTTCCGGTTCCGGCACGTACTGGTGCGGGACGTGTGCTACCGCCGGCTGCCGCGCACCGAACGGGTGGCCCGGCACGAGCGCACCGCCGACTGGCTCGACGCACTGTCGCAGAGCCGGGACACCGACCTGGCCGAGGTGCTGGCCCACCACCGCTGGTCCGCGTACGAGATCTCCCGCGATCTCGGCATGGACCCGGCGGCGCGCGCTCCGGCGACGGCCGAGGCGCTGTACCGGGCCGCCCGGCGCGCCTACGCCCTACCCTCCCTGGATGCGGCCGCCGCCCACGTGGGCCGGGCGTTGGCCCTGCTCTCCGCCGACCCGGCCGCGGTCAGCGAGTCGCAACGGCTCGAGCTGGAGCTGTTCGGCACCGAGATCTCGTTCTACCGCGACCACGCGGAGTTCCTCGCCAGCGACGGCCCCGGACAGCTGGCCGCACTGGCCGAGCGGCTGGAGGCGCGGGGCGACGCGGGCAGCGCCGCGCGGGCCTGGACACTGCTCGGGCAGGCGGCCTGGATACGCGCTGACCGCAGTGGTGCGGTCGCCCACGTGGGCCGCGCGGTCGAGCTGTTCGAACCGCTGCCGGACAGCCCGGAGAAGGCCGACGCGTACGCCGAGCTGGGCCGGCTGCACATGCTCAACTACGAGCGCGACCGGGCCATCGCCGCGGCCGACGCGGCGG
>DATCKZ010000072.1:0-68791 GCA_036564175.1 Natronosporangium sp. | reverse complement strand
GTCTTCGATTCGCCGCCGGACGGGCCGTCGATTTCGGAGTTGGCGCAGCAGGCGATGGACATCCTGCCGCTGGCCGACCCGGTGATCGGGATCGTGCCGAACCCGGACGGCGCCGGGCTGGTCGGGATGCCGGTCTGGATGTGGCTGGAGAACCCCGAAGCCGCCTGGGGTCCCGTCTCGGTGAGCGTCCCGGGGCCAGGCATCACCGTCACCGCCCAGGGCCAGGCCACCCAGGTCGAGTGGCAGATGGGCGACGGCACCACCGTCGTCTGCGAGGGGCCGGGGACCCCGTATGAGCCGCGGTACGGCGACCAGCGTTCGCCCAGCGGCTGCGACCACGTCTACACCGAGCCGTCCCGGTCCCAACCGACCGGCCGCTACACCGTTACCGCCACGGTCTCGTGGCACCTCCAGTGGTGGGTTGAACCACAAGGCAGCGGGGCCGAAGGAGAGGACTTCCGGTCCCGTGTCAGCCAAACGACTGTCCGCATCAACGAGCTGCAGGTGGTGACCTCATGAGCAGCAACCTCGCCGCCCCGCCCGAGGGGTATGTGATGGTCGGTCCGACCGACGCCCCGCGACTGGTCAAGCAGCGGCACGTCCGCCGGGGCTGGGTCGGCATCGGCGTGCTGGCGATCGTCCTCGCCGCGCTGGGGTCGGCCACCCTGTTCCGGGCGATCGGGCCGTCCCAGTCCTACCTCGCGCTCGCGCAGGACGTGCCGGTGGGGGCGCAGCTCACCGAGGAGCACCTCCGAGTGGTCCGGATGAACAGTACGCCCGGGCTGAACCCGGTCCCGGACAGCCAGCTCGACGAGGTGGTCGGCCAGTACGCGGCGGTGCCGCTGGTCGCCGGCACTCTGCTCTCGATGGACCAGCTCACCGACGAGCCGATCCCACCGCCCGGCCAGCAGCTGGTCGCGATCGGGCTTCCGCCGGACCGGCTGCCGGGCGGCACTCTGGAGGCCGGTGACCCGGTGATGCTGGTGACCACCAGCCGGCAGAACGCCGAGCCCGAGACCAACCCCCGCACCTTCCCGGCCCGGGTCCATGAGCTGCAGCCGTCGGCGGGGCGCGACGACGACATCATCGTCAGCCTGCTGGTGTCCGAACGCGATGGTGCGCTGATCGCCTCGCTCGCGGCGGCCGACCGGCTCACGCTGGTGCTGCTGTCGGAGGCCGGCTCGTGATCGCGCTGGTCTCCGCCAAGGGCAGCCCCGGGTCGACGGTCAGCGCGCTTGCCTTCACGCTGACCTGGCCCGGCCCGTGCCTGCTGGCCGAGTGCGACCCGGCCGGTGGCGACATCCTCGCCGGCTTCCTGCGCGGTTCGCTGGACGCGCAGCGCGGCCTGGCCCAGGTCGCGGTCGCCGAGCTCCGGGGCCGGCTGCGGGAGGAGTTCGACCGGCAGCTGGTCGACCTGGACGCACCCCGCCGGCAGCGGCTGCTGCTGCCGGGAGTCCGGGACCCCGCGCAGTCGGCCACCGTGGCGCCGGTCTGGCCGGCGATCGCCGACCACCTCCGCCAGCTCGACGACGCCGGCGTGGTCATCGCTGACTGTGGACAGATTACCAACCTCCACTTCGGCTGGCCGATGCTGCAGGCGGCCGAGCAGGTGCTGCTGACCGTCCGCGGCACGCTTCCGTCGGTGTCCCACGCGGTCCCAGCGATCCAGTCGATCCGGCGCGAGCTCGCGGAGCGCTCCGACCGGTTGGGGCTGCTGGTCATCGACAGCGGACCCTACCGGCCGGCCGAGGTGGCCGACCGGCTGCAGGTCCGGCTCGCCGCCACGCTGCCGTTCGACCCGCCGACCGCCCGGTCGCTCAGCTTCGGTGGCTCCATCCACAAGCGCCGGCCGCTGGTCCGGGCCGCGGTCGCGGCACATCCGCTGCTGGTCCGGGGTAAGGAGGTGGCGCATGCGGTACGAGCAGGCTAGGACCGCACCCGAACGGGTCAACGGCCATCCGCACCCGGCGCCGCCGGCTCCGCCGGTGCCGCCGGTCTGGCAGCCGCCGCCGACCGCTCCACCGGTGATCGACTACCGGACGGTCAAGCAGCTCCACCAGCGGGTCGCCGACGAGCTGGCCAACCGGCTCCGGGCGGCCGGACCGGGCAGCGACAAAGTCGACACCACCGCGCTCGGCGAGGAGCTGGTCGCCAAGCACGTCAAGGCGTACGTCGACGCGGAACGGCTGCGCGGCAACCCGATCACCGCGGCCGACGAAGGCGCGCTCGCGGACGCGGTCGCCGGCGAGCTGGTCGGCCTCGGCCGGCTGAAGATCCTGCTCGCCGACCCGCAGGTGGAGAACATCCACGTGCTCGGTTGCGACCGGGTCCGGGTGGAGCGCAGCGACGGCTCGATCGTGGAGGCGCCGCCGATCGCCGACAGTGACGAGGAGCTGCTGCAGATCCTGCAGACGCTGGCCCGGCAGGGCCCCGGCACCGAGCGGGCGCTCACCACCGCCCGGCCACTGCTGGACCGCGAGCTGATCGACGGCAGCCGGTTGGCCGCCGCCGATCAGATCACCCCCCGGCCGTACGCGGCGATCCGCCGCCACCGGCACCTCGCCGCCGACCTGGAGCAGCTGGTACGGCTGGGCACGCTGGACGAGCTCACCGCGGGGTTCCTGGCTGCCGCGGTCGACGCCCGGGCGAACATCATGGTCGCCGGCCCGGCCGACGCCGGCAAGACCACCCTGCTTCGGGCGCTGGCCTCCCGGATCCCGTCGCACGAGGCATTCGTCGTCCTGGAGGAGTCGCGCGAGCTCGGCCTGCACAAGACCGGCCGGCACCCGTGGGCGATGAGCTTCGAGGCCCGCGAAGGCCACGGCGAGCGCGGTCCGGACGGCCGCCCGGAGGGGCAGATCACGCTCGACGACCTGATCGCGTTCGCGCTGCGGATGTCGGCGCCCCGGATCATCGTCGGTGAGGTCCGCTCGCACGAGATCGTGGCGATGCTCAAGGCGATGCGCTCCAGTCTCGGGTCGATGTGCACCATCCACACCAGATCCGCCGCGGCGGTGATGGATCGGATCGTGGAGCTGGCGCTCTCGCACGGGCATGGGATGTCGGCCGAGCTGGCGCAGCGGATGGCGGCCGGCTCGCTCGACCTGATCGTCTACCTGACGCTGCGGGACGAACGGGCGCGCGGCGGCGGCAAGCTGCGCTACGTCTCGAACATCGTCGAGGTACACGACAGCTTCGAGCAGGGGCACGTGGTCACCACCGAGATCTTCGGGCCCGGCCCGGACGGCCGAGCGATCCCGCGCCACCTGCCCGAACGCCTCACCGACCAGCTGCTGCTCGCCGGCTACGACCCGCGGGTGCTGGTGCCCTACATCGAAGCCGGGCGCGGCGCCTGGCGTACGACGGTCCGGGCCGGCACCCCCACCAGGAGGTCGGGATGATCCTCGACGCGTACGTGGCGGTGCTGGGCGCGCTGGCGGCCGGCGGCATCGTGCTGGTGATCGCCGGGCTGCGTGGCACCACCGAGCCGCCGCGCCGGTTCGAGTCGCCGGCCGGGGCCGGCCGGCTCGCCCGCTGGTGGCGCGGCGCCGGGGTGACCGCCGCCGAGCGCCGTACCCGGCAGGCGCTGCTGGTCGGCGCGCTCGCCGCCACCGTCGCCGTCTACGTCATCGTCCAGGTGCCGGCGGTGGCGCTGCTCGCCGGGGTGGCGGTGCCGGGTGTGCCGTGGCTGTGGAGCGTCGGCAAGCGGGAAGAACGGGCGATCGCCCGGGCCGAGGCACTCGGCGACTGGACCCGCCGGCTCAAGGACCACATCTCCACCGGCACCGGGCTGACCTCGGCGATCGTCGCCACCGCCGGGACCGCCCCGAGCGCGATCGCCGACCAGGTCTACACCCTGACCGCCCAGCTGCAGGCGGGGATGGACCCGCGGCGGGCGCTCTACCGGTTCGCCGCCGACCTCGACGACCCGATCGCCGAGCAGGTGGTCGCCACCCTGCTGCTGCACCTCGCCGACCGCGGCGAGCATCTCGCGGAAGTGCTCTCGGCGATCGCCAACGACGCCGCCAAGCAGGTCAGCATGCGCCGCGAGGTGCACGCGAAACGCACCCAGCCCCGGACCACCGTCCGGTTCATGACCGTGTTCGGGCTGATCGTGGCGGCGGTCCTGGGCCGCGGGGACCTGCTCTCCGCGTACGCGACGCCGTTCGGTCAGCTGGTGCTGCTCGCGCTGGGCGCCGCGTTCGTCGCCACCATGGTGTGGGTCAGGTCGATGTCGAAGCCGCCAGCGCAGCCGCGCTTCCTGCGGACGCCGGAAGGACTGAGCTAAATGGACATGGTGTTGGTGGCCTCGCTGGGGATCGGGGCGCTCGCCGCCGCCGGGGTGTTGATCCTGATCCGGGAGTTGGCGCCGTCCGCGCCCGCGCTCGGGCCGGCGTTGCAGCGGCTGCACCCCGAGCTGCGGCGGATCCGGCCGGCCCGGGCGGCGTCCGAACGGCTGCTCCGGCGCTTCCCGGTCCCGTACGACAGCCTGGCCCTGCTCGGGAAGACGCCGGGGCAGTACTTCGGCTCGCTGCTGGTCGCGGGTCTGGCCGGGCTCGCCTTGCCGGTGGTCGCCGGGGTGATTCTCGCCTCCGGCGGCTACCGCCTGCCGGGGCCGGCGGTAGCCGCCGGGTTCGGGTTGAGTCTCGCCACCGCCGCCGCCTTCGTGCTGATCGCCCACAGTGACCTGCAGTTCCGGGCGCGGCGGATACGCCGGGAGTTCCGCTCGGTGGTGGCGGTCTACCTCTCGCTGGTGGCGATGGAGCGGGGCGCCGGCCACGGTTCGGTCGAGTCGCTGGAACGGGCCGCCGAGGTCGGCGACGGTTGGGTGATCCGCCGGATCCGGGAGGCGCTGGTGCGGGCCCGCGCCCACCACCGTCCACCGTGGGATGAGCTGACCGAGCTCGGTCGGGAGATCGGGGTGCCGGAGCTCAGCGATGTCGGGCAGATCATGCAGAGCGCCGGTACGTCGGGCGCACAGGTCAATCGGACCCTGCTGGAGCGGGCGGACTCGTTGCGCGACCAGATCCGCGCCGACGCGCTCTCCCGGGCCGAGGCGACCACTGCCCGGCTGGAGATCCCCGGCGCGATCCTGCTGTTCATCCTCGCCGCGTTCGTCATCTACCCGATCACTCAGAGAGTCTATATAGGAATCAACTAGGGGAGTCCGCATGTACCGAATAGCCACTATGCTCGCCGCCCGCTTGCGGGGGGACCGCGGTGAGTTCGGGCCGATGGCGTACGCCGTGATGGTCTCCGCGATGGTCGTTACCGCGCTGGCGGTGGCCGCCTGGGGTGGTGACATCGCGAACCAGTTCATGCAGTCGGTCCAAGACCTGGCACCGTGATCCGGAGCGACCGCGGCGGCGGCGGGATCGAGCTGGCGATCCTCCTGCCGCTCGTGCTGACCAGCGTGTTCGCCATCGCCCACATGGCGACCTACCACCTGGCCCGGCAGGCGGCCCTGTCGGTGGCGCAGGTGGCGGTGGAGGGTGAGCGGAGTTGGCTGGCCGAACCGGGGGCCGGCTACGACCGCGGCTGGGACTTCTACGAGAACCTGCCGCCGGTCCTCGAGGATGTGAACATCGAGCTGACCAACGACGGTGAGCACGTCACCGCCACCGTCACCGGCAGCCCGATCGCGGTGATCCCCTGGTTCCCGTACACGGTCAGCCAGACCGCCTCGGCACCGGTGGAGCGGGTGACATGATTGCGCCGGCCCGGGGCACGAACGGCAGTGCGGCGATCGAGATGGCCGTGCTGATGCCGATGTTCGTGGCGCTGTTCACCGCCGCGATCCTGCTCGGCCGGGTCAGCAACGCCACCAGTGCGGTGGAGATGGCGGCGTACGACGGGGCCCGGACCGCTTCGCTCGCCCGCGATGCCGCCACCGCCGAGTTCCAGGCGATCACCACGGTCGGCGAGAGCCTCGCCGAACAGGGACTCGCCTGTGTGGGCGGTCCGACGGTAACGGTCGACACCAGCGGCTTCAGCCAGCCGGTCGGTACCCCGGCATCGGTGACGGTGTCGGTGACCTGCCTGGTCACGATCGGCGACATCGACCTGATCGGGGTGCCCGACCAGCCGGTGTCGGCGAGCTTCGTGTCGCCATTGGACCAGTACCGGAGCCGGCGATGAGGGCCATGGCGAGAGCGATCCGGACCGGCCAGCGGCGCGACGCCGGGCGGGTGAGCGTGTTCGTCGCCGCGGCCATGCCGATGATGCTCATCTTCATGGCGCTGATGTGGGACGCGTCCGGCTATCTGCGGGCGCTGCACCGCGCCGACAACATCGCCAACGAGGCGGCCCGGGCGGCCGGTCAGGCGGTCGACATCCCGCTGGCGGTCACCGGTGAGGAGATCGTCGTCGACCCGGCGGCGGCCGAGGTCGCCGCCGATGCGTACCTGGCTGACGCTGGCGTGACCGGGCAGGTGGAGGTCAGTGAGGACCGCCGCGAGGTATCGATAGTTGTCGCCGTGCCCTACGACCCGCTGTTCCTGGGGGCGTTCGGGTTCGGCCCGTACACCGCCGAGGGGGATACCACCGCCCACCTGGTGGATCAGTAACAGCGGAGGCTGTCATGGCGAGATTCGTGCGGTGGCTGGTGATCGGGCCGGCCGCGCTGGCCGGGTTGGTCGCGATCGTGGCCGGCGGGCCGATCCTGCTGCTGAAGCTGGGCGGCAACCCGCTGCCCGACCATCTGCTCAGCCCCAGCGAGCTGGCCGACCTGCTCACCCAGCCGGACGACGGCCGGCTGCTGCTGTGGGCGCTGTCGGTGGTCGGCTGGGGGGCGTGGGCGGTGGTCGCCGGCTCGGTGCTGCTCGAGCTGGGCGCCCAGCTGACCGGCCGGCGGACTCCCAACGTGCCGGGCCTGGCCGGGCCGCAACGGCTCGCCAGCCTGCTGGTGGCCGGTGTGCTGGCGGCGCTGACCAGCCCGGGGCTGACCCATGCCCACGCCGCCTACCTGGACCAGCCGGTCGCCGCCGCCGAGTACCGCCCGCCGCCGGCGGATCCGCCGTCCCCGCCGCCGGTCCCGGTGCCGGTGGCGTACGCCCAGGCCGACCCCGAGCAGACCGAGGCGGACCAGGAGCCGCTGGTGCACGAGGTGGCGAAGGGCGACTGGATGTGGCACATCGCCGGCCGGTACCTCGGCGACGAGGAGCGCTACCCGGAGATCGCCGCGCTCAACCCGGAGCTCGCCGAGCGGTACGCGGACTATCCGGACCACATCCAGCCCGGCGACCAGCTGGTGCTGCCGCCGGACGCGTACGACCGGGGCGAGCGCCCGCACGCCACCGGCGAGCTGCTCAACGACGAGGACCCGGAGCAGCCCGAGAGTCCGGGCGAGCCGCCGGAACCGCAGCCGGCGGAGCCGGCGCTGCCGGACGGGTCGGCCGAGCCCGAGCCGGAGCCCGAGCCGGCCCCGCCACCGGAGGCCGCCGCGCCGGAGACTGCAACACCCGAGACCACGGCACCCGAGACCACGGCACCCGAGACCGAGGCACCCGAGACCGAGGCACCGGAGACCGCCGAGCCGGTCGTACCGCCGCCGGCGACCGTACCGTCCGAACCGACCGCCACCGCGCCACCGGAGCCGACCGGCTCCGAGCCGGTGGCGCCGGCGCCGCCGCAGGAGGCCGCGCCGCCGCTGCCGCCGGCCGCCGGCAACGCCGGCCCCGACGACCTGGACTCCGACCTCGCCGACGACGACTCCGAACTCGGCCCGGCGATGCTGGTCTGCGCCGGCGTCCTCGCTTCCGTCCTGGTCGGCGCGCTGCTGGTCTACCGGGTGCGCAAGCTGGCCCGGCGCCGGTACCGCCGCACCCTCACCGGTGCCGCCCACGCCGAGACCGAGGCGACCCTGCGGGCGGCCGCCACCACCGACGTGGCCCGGCTCGACCAGGCGCTGCGGGTGCTGTCGGCCGCGCTCGCCGCCGACCCGGAGGGCCCGCGCCGGCTGCCGGACATCGGGGCGGTGTGGATCGGCGAGGGCGAGATCCACCTGATCCTCACCACACCGACCAGTGTGGAGCCGCCGCCGCCGTTCTACGCCACCGGCTCGGGCAGCTGGTTCCTGCCGGCCGACGCGCCGCTGCCGGACGTCGCCGGCGCGGTCGCGCCGCTGCCGGCGCTGGTGACGATCGGCTCGCAACCCGGCCAGCACCTGCTGATCGACCTCGAGCGGATGGGGATGCTGACCATCACCGGCAACCAGCAGCGGTGCGGGGACCTGCTCCGCTACCTGGTCGCCGAGCTCGCCCACAACCCGTGGTCGGACCGGGTGGAGGTGACCCTGGCCGGGTTCCCGCCGGACACCGCCGAGTCGCTGGCCCGGCTCAACCCGGACCGGATCGTGGTCGCCGGTTCGCTGCCGGAGGCGGCCGAGGCGCTGCGCCGGCGGCTGCGCCACACCACCGCCGCCCTGGACGCGCACGGACTCGCCGACAGCGTCCACGGCCGGATCAGCGACACCGCCTCCGACACCTGGATCCCGCACCTGCTGCTGATCCACCGGCCCCGGCCGGAGCACGACCAGCTGCTCGCCGACCTCGAGACCGCACTCACCGAGGCCGGCCGCAGGTGTGCGGTCGCGGTCGCGACCACCGCGCCGACCGGCGTGCGGTACGGCCGGCGCTCGATCACGATCACCGACGACGGGCTGCTGAAGGCCGGGTTCCTGCACGACTCCCACCCGATGCCGGCGGTGGCGCTGCCCGAGCACCTGCTGGCGCCGCTCGCCGACCTGCTCCGGGACGCCGCCGAGGGGGAGGACTACCCGATCCCGCCGGCCATTGAGCCGTGGGCCGGCGACACCGACCTCACCGGCAGCATCCTGCTGCCCGAGCCGTCGGCGCCGATCGAGCCGGCGATCGGGCGCTACCGGCTCACCAACGGCCTCAACCAGCCCGGTAGCACCGGGCTCGACCAGCCACCGGCCGGACTCGAACCACCGGCTGGGCCAGGGCAGCCACCGGCCGCCGAGCCCGAGCCGCCGGCCGCCAGCCGCAACGGCGGCGCGTTCCAGGTCGGCACCCCGGTCCAGCTGCCGATCATCGGCCCGGCGGTGTACGAGGACCCGGATCTCGACCAGTCGGTCGAGGCCTGGCTGGCCGGGTCGGACCAGGCACCACGGATCTCACTGCTCGGGCCGATCCAGGTCACGGCCGCCGGCCCGCCCCCGCCGGCCCGGGTGCGGGTCTGCCGGGAGCTGATCGTCTACCTGGTCGCGTGCGGCGACCGGGGCGCCGATCCGGGTGAGATCGACCGGCAGCTGTGGCCCGGCCAGCGGGTCAGCCCGACCCTGCGTACCGAAGTCATCGCGAACGCCCGCCGGTGGCTGGGCAACGGCCCGGACGGCGAGCCGTGGCTACCGGAGGCCGGCATCGACGGCCGGTACCGGCTACGGGACGGGATCCTGGTCGACTGGCACCTGTTCCGGCGACTGCGCACCCGGGGTGAGCGCCGGGGCCTGGCCGGCGCCGAGGACCTGCGCAACGCCCTCCAGCTGATCCGCGGCGCGCCGCTGGCGGACGCGCATGAGCTCGCCACCGCGGGCACCCGGGTCCCGTACAGCTGGCTCGCCGGTTCGGTGATCGAGCCGGACCTGATCCTCGCCGGCATCCTCGACACCGCCCACGAGCTGGTCAGCCTCTGCCTCACCACCGGCGACCTGGCCACCGCCCGGTGGGCGGTCGACCAGGCCTGGCGAGCCGACGTGCATCGCGCCGACGACCACCCGTGGCGGGACCTGCTGCGGATCGCCCGGGCACAGGGTGATCACGACGAGGTGCGGGACATCGTGGCGGAGCTGCTCCGTTGGCGCGACGCCGAGCATCCGGACGAGCTGACTCCGGAGACGCAACGCCTGATCACCTCGCTGGTCGCGAACCAACCGACCGGGGCGGGAGGCCGGCGATGAGCACCCCGACCCCGGAGTTCCCGCCGCCGATCGACCCGGACGAGCTCGCCGACTTGCCGTCGGTGGAGACGCTGGCCCGCGCCAGCCGGGTGGCGCCGCTGCAGCAGCAGCCGAGCCTGCTGATCGCTCGCTACCTGTTCCCGACCGAACGGTTCCGGGGCGAGTGGCGCCGGCACGCGATCTACCTGTCCACCCCGATCTCGGTCGCGATCATCGCCACGGTCGGGCTCGGCGTGCTCGCCGGGTTCATGGCCGGCTACACCGACCGGGCCGACGCCAACCTGGACTGGGTCGCCCCGGTGACGGTGGCGGCCTGGCTGCTGGTGCTGGGCTGGTGCGGCTGGCGGATCCTGCAGTGGCATTTCTACCGGTTCATCATCACCAACAAGCGGGTGATGCTGGTGCAGGGGATCATCGCCCGGGACGTGGCGATGATGCCGCTGGTGCGGGTCACCGACATGAAGTACGAGCAGTCGCCGATGGGCCGGCTGCTCAACTACGGCACGTTCCTGATCGAGTCGGCCGGGCAGGACCAGGCGCTCCGCGAGATCGACTTCCTGCCGAACCCGAACGACCTCTACCTGCGGGTGGTGGAGGAGATGTACGAGCCGGAGGCGGTCGCGGCCCGGCTGGGCGAGAACGAGGAGCGTGAAGACGACGCCTGAGCCGGTGTTACGGTCCGAGGGTGGAGCAGTTCGACCGGTGTGACGAAGCGGTCCGCGCCTGGGTGGCCGAGGCGGTCGCGAAGGTCGAGGCGGACGCGAACCGATCCGCTGACACGCACCTTTTGCCGTTCCCGCTCCCCAGCGACTGGGGGATCGACCTGTACCTGAAGGACGAGTCGGTGCACCCGACCGGCTCGCTCAAGCACCGGCTGGCGCGGTCGCTGTTTCTCTACGCGCTCTGCAACGGCTGGATCGGTCCGAGTACCACGATCGTCGAGGCGTCGTCCGGCTCGACCGCGGTGTCCGAGGCGTACTTCGCCCGGATGCTCGGGCTGCCGTTCGTGGCGGTGATGCCGGCCACCACCTCGCCCGAGAAGATCGAGCTGATCGAGTTCTACGGCGGCAAGTGCCACCTGGTCGAGGATCCGGCCCGGGTGGTGGTGGAGGCCCGCTGGCTCGCCGACGACCTCGGTGGACACTTCATGGACCAGTTCACGTTCGCCGAGCGGGCCACCGACTGGCGCGGCAACAACAACATCGCCGAGTCGATCTTCGAGCAGCTGGCACTGGAGCGGCATCCGGTCCCGGCCTGGATCGTGGTCGGCGCCGGCACCGGCGGCACCAGTGCCACGATCGGCCGCTACATCCGTTACCGCTGCCACCCCACCAAGGTCTGCGTGGTCGACCCGGAGCACTCCGCGTTCTATCCGGCCTGGTGCTCCGGTGACTACTCGGTGAGCGTGTCCCGCGGGTCCCGGATCGAGGGGATCGGTCGGCCCGGCGTGGAGGCCTCGTTCCTGCCGTCGGTCGTGGACCGGATGGTCCGGGTGCCGGACGCGGCCTCGTTGGCGGCGATGCGGGCCGCCTCGGCGCTGCTGGGCCGGCGGGTCGGCGGCTCGACCGGCACCAACCTGTGGGGCGCGTTCGGCGTGATCGCCGAGATGCGGGCGGCCGGCCAGACCGGCTCGGTGGTCACTCTGCTGTGCGACTCCGGCGAGCGGTACACCCACACCTACTTCGACGATGACTGGGTACGGGCGCAGGGGCTGGACCTGCGGCCGTATCAGGCTACTGTGGACCGGTTCCTCGCCACCGGCAGCTGGCAGGAGCCGTAACGGTGGTCGACCGGGTCGCGGTGCTGTCGGACATCCACGCCGTGCTGCCGGCGCTGGCGGCGGTGCTCGCCGAGCCGGACGTACGCTCGGCCGACCGGATCGTGCTCACCGGGGACCTCGCCGCCGGGCCGCTGCCGGTGGCGACCCTGGATCTGCTGCGCTCGCTCGGCGACCGGGCGATCTGGGTGCGCGGCAACGCCGACCGGGAGCTGGTCGCGCTGGCCCGGGGGGAGCTGGACGAGATCCCGGACCGGATCGCGCCGTGGGCGGCCGCGCAGCTGCGGCCGGACCAGGTCGAGCTGCTCGCCGGCCTGCCGCTGACCGCCGAGCTGGAGATCACCGGGCTCGGCCGGACCGTGTTCTGCCACGCCACCCTGCGCGACGACGAAGAGGTGGTGCTGGTGGACAGTGCGATGGCCCGGTGGGCGGAGGTGTTCTCCACCCTGGACGATGACGTGTCGACGGTGGTCTGCGGCCACACCCACATGCCCTTCCTGCGGCTGGTCGACCGCCGGACGGTGGTGAACCCCGGCAGCATCGGCATGCCGTACGGCGGTGCCGGTGCCCACTGGGCGCTGCTGGGCGGCGCCAGCCGGATCTCGCTGCGCCGGACCGAGTTCGACTTGGACGCCGCGTGCGCCCAGATCGCGGCGGAGTCCGGGTACCCCGACGCCGCAAACTGGGCCGACACCTACGTACGGTCCAAGTTCTCCGACGCCCGGGCGATCGAGGTGTTCGGCCCCCGCGACGGCCGCTCTACCGCCCAACCAAGCGCGGCGGAGGCGGGGGAGCCGGCCGGCGAGTGATGCATTGACATGCGGCGAGATAGTCGCGAGGATCAATGCGGGAACGCACGCGAGTGGTAGCCGGGCTGAGCCACGTACACCGTAGGTAAGCGCTTGCCTACGGCTGCACCTGACAGAAAGGTTCACTCGATGCGTCAACGAATCGCGGCCGCCCTCGCCGCAGCCGCCCTGGTGGTCGGCGGGGGCGCGGTGGTCGCCGGGATGGTCGCTCCCGGACCCGCCTACGCCCAAACGGTGGGTGGCTTCAACTTCTCGCAACCCGATGTGGTCGCTACCGGGCTCGTCGCCCCCTGGAGCATCGCGTTCCTGCCCGACGGCACCGCCGTGGTCGGGGAGCGCGACAGTGGCCGGGTGCTCCGGATCGGCCCCGGCATGTCACCACAGGTCCTGGGCACCGTGCCCAACGTGGCGTCCGGTGCGGAGGGTGGCCTGCTCGGCATGGCGGCCTCCCCGGGCTTCAGCTCGGACGGGTGGATCTACGCCTACCACACGTCCGCGAACGACAACCGGATCGTCCGATTCCAGCTCAACTCGCCGGGGAACCCGCAGCCGGTGCTGACCGGCATCCCGCGCGGCACGTTCCGGCACAACGGCGGCCGGATCGCGTTCGGCCCGGACGGGATGCTCTACGCGGCCACCGGTGACATCAGCAACGGCTCGAACAGCCAGAACCTGAACAGCCTCGCCGGCAAGATCCTCCGGATGACGCCGACCGGCGGGGTCGCGCCCGGCAACCCGTTCGGCACCCTGGTCTACTCCTACGGGCACCGCAACGTGCAGGGGCTGGCCTGGGACAACCAGGGCCGGCTGTGGGCCAGCGAGTTCGGCGAGAACACCACCGACGAGGTCAACCTGATCCAGGCGGGGAACAACTACGGGTGGCCGACCTGCGAGGGACCCTGCAACCCGCCGAACGGCAACTTCACCGACCCGCAGGTCACCTGGAGCACCGCCGAGGCCTCGCCCAGCGGGGCGGCGTTCGCCAACAACACGCTGTTCGTAGCGGCGCTGCGCGGGCAGCGACTGTGGACGATCCCGATCACCGCCGCCGGCGCCGGCAACCCGCAGGCGGTGTTGGCCGGTACGCTCGGCCGGCTGCGCGCGGTCGCGGTGTCCCCGGACGGCTGGCTGTGGGTGGCCACCAACAACCGGGACGGGCGCGGTAACCCGGGCCCGCAGGACGACCGGGTGCTCCGGTACCCGCCGGAGAACCAGCAGCCGCCCAGCACCCCGCCCACCAGCGGGCCGCCGACCAGCGGGCCGCCCACGAGTGGGCCGCCGACCAGCGGGCCGCCGCAGCCGGGCGGCTGCACCGCCGACTACCAGATCGCGAACGAGTGGCCCGATGGCTTCCAGGCCGACGTGACGGTCACCAACACCAGCAACAGCACCAGCTCCGGCTGGACGGTGTCGTGGACCTTCCCGGACGGGCAGCGCATCACCCAGCTGTGGGGCGGCGTGCCGAGCCAGCCCAGCGGTGACGTGTACGTGACCAACGAGGCGTGGAACGGGTCGCTGGCGCCGAACGCGTCGACCTCGTTCGGGTTCATTGGTAGCTGGAACGGTTCCAGTAACCGGGTGCCCAGCAACGTGGCCTGCGCGCTGCGCTAGGCCACCACGGCGATCCGCCACTACCCCGGCGCAGCGCGCGAGCTACCCGGCGTCGGAGCGGCGCGCGAGGCCGGGGTAGTGGCGGACGTACCCGCGCTCGTCCAGGTCGAGCTCGGCGGTGAAGTCGCCGGAGCTGAACCGGATCCGGCGCTCGCCCAGCACCGTGTAGACCTGCTCGGACGGGATGACCTCCAGCGCCGGCACGGTGACCCAGGCCATGATCAGCCGGTGCTCGGTGCCCGGCGCCGCGTCCAGCAGCCCGAGTCGCCGGACCGGCAGAGTGTTGAACAGCGGCGCGGCACCGAGGTCCACGTCGATCGCTTCGCTGAACTTGTCCGGATCCTCGGCGCCGGGCAGCCCGGCCTTGCGCCGGCCGGCGCTCGCCAGCGCGCGGCTCAGGTCGCCCTGCTCGGAGGTGGTGATCCGCCACCGGCCGGCGGCGTTGGTCAGCCGGACGGTCCGCAGCCAGCCCGCCCCCTCGGTGGTCACCTCCAGCCGGACGGTCGCCCACCGGTCGTCGGTGGCGAGCTGGTAACGGCAGCTGTACGGCACCGGGGTCGCGGCCACCGCCGTGCCGGTCGCTCGCAGCCCGGACCGGTCGTCGATCAGCGCGAGATCGCAGCCGTCGGTGTCGAGTCGGGACCAGAGCAGCGAGGTCGGAAAGGTCGGCATGGTCAACCAGTATCCCGCAGCCGCGGTGCCGGTCAGCCGCCGAGCAGCCCGTCGAGGGCGGTGTTCACGGCCACCAGCCCGATCGCGGTGAGCAGGCCGATCATCAGCAGCACCACCAGCGCGATGACGATCAGCCGGGACGTGGGCATGCCGGTGTCGGCGTCGGCCTCGGCGCGGCCACGGGACAGGATGAAGCCGGTGAGCGAACCGGTGCCGTCGCTCGGCGGATCGAATCGCCGATCGATGATCGGGTTGCCGTCGAGCGAGCCCTGGTAGAGGGTGCCCCCCGGCGCCGGCTGGCTCGCCGGCCGCGCGATCGGGCTCGCCGGCCGCGCGATCGGGCTAGCCGGGCGGGCGGTCGGGGTTGCCGGGCGGGCGGTCGGGCTGGCCGCCGGCGAGATCGGGCTGGCCGCTGGCGAGATCGGGCTCGGCGGCGGCGCCGGGACGGTGGCCCGGCCGCTCACCGGCGCGGCGCCCTGAGCCCGGGACCCCTCCGGTGGGGGTGGCGGGAACGGTGGCGTCGGTGGCGGGCCGGGCGGTGGCGGCACCGGAGACGGCGACGGTGGCCCGGGCGGGTTCGGCGGCGCCGGCGGCCCAGGCTGCGGTGGCCCGGGTGGGGTCGGCGGTCCCGGCTGCGGTGGCCCGGGTGGGGTCGGCGGTCCCGGCTGCGGCGGCCCAGGCGGCGGGGCCGGCGGGCCCGGCTGCGGTGGGGTCGGCGCCGGCGCCGGTGCGGGCTCCGGCTCGGGGAACGGTGGCGGCGATGGCTGCGGCGGGTCAGGCGGCTTCGCCGGGTCCGGCGGCCGCTTGGGCTCGGGCGGGTTCGCCGGCTCCGGAGGCTCGCGCGAGTCCGGAGGCGGCGGTGGCACCGGTGCTGCAGCCGTTACGCGCATAGATCCACGGTGCCACAGTTACGCACGCCAACTGTGAAGATCACGCAGTTCGATTATGAAGAACCCGTGTAGAACTCGTCCGCGAGCGCGAGCAGCCGGTCGTTCTCGGCCGGGGTACCGATCGTCACCCGTACCCCCTCACCTGGGAACGGCCGCACCAACACGCCGCCGGCCGCGCAGGCCTCCGCGAACGGCACGGTCCGCTCACCCAGCGGCAACCAGATGAAGTTGGCCTGCGAGGCCGGCACGTCCGGGACCAGCTTGCGGATCGCCTCGGTGACCCGGGTCCGTTCCGCGATCACCAGGTCGCAGCGGCGCCGCATCTCATCGGCGGCGCCGAGTGCCGCCAGCGCCGCCGCCTGGGCGACCCCGTTGGTGGAGAACGGCGTGATCACCTTCCGCACCGCGTCGGCCACCGCCGGCTGCGCGACCAGGAAGCCGACCCGCAACCCAGCCAGCCCCCAGGCCTTGGAGAGCGTACGCAGGATCACCACGTTCGGCCGGTCGCCGTACGCGGTCAGCCCGTCCGGTACGTCGTCGTCGGTGACGAACTCGCGGTACGCCTCGTCGATGACCACCAGCACCCGGTCACCGACCCGGTCCAGGAACTCGTCCAGCTCGGCCCGGCGTACCGCCGTCCCGGTCGGGTTGTTGGGGTTGCAGACCAGGACCATCCTGGTCCGGTCGGTGATCGCGTCGGCCATGGCCGGCAGGTCGTGCCCGTGGTCTGGCCGGTTCGGTACCCGCACGCTGGTCGCCCCGGTCGCCGCCGTGATGATCGGGTACGCCTCGAACGAGCGCCACGAGTAGAGGATCTCGTCGCCGGGCAGGCAGGTCGCCTTCGCCAGATGCTCGGTGAGCGCCACCGAGCCGCAGCCGGTCGCGATCCGTTCCGGCGCCACGCCGTACCGCTCGGCGAGCGCTTCCCGCAGCGCCAGCACCCCCATGTCGGGGTAGCGGTGGACGTTCGCCGCCGCCTCGGTGATCGCCTCGACCACGCCGGGCAGCGGGCCGTACGGCACCTCGTTGCTGGCCAGCTTGATCGCGCCGGGGGCGCTGCGGCCGGGTACGTAGCTGGGGAGCCGGTCCAGGTCAGGCCTGGTCAGCTGGCTGGTCATCGGGCGCCTCCTTGCGCTCAGGCTGGCTGGGCTGGTCTTGTGGTGACGCAGCTTGGGCTTGGGTCGACTCGGCGGTCGGCTGGTCGGGTGCCAGCCCGCTGGTCGGCTGGTCTTCGAGCGAGATCACGACAGTGTGGGCGGACTTGTCGTGCAGCGTCTGCTGCAGCGGCCGGTCGAACAGTCCGAACAGGAAGTCGCTGGCCTGCATGATGAACCCGACCCCGCAGCAGCACCACAGCAGACTCGGCAGGCCCATCGCGTTCCACCGCCGGAACGAGCGGCCGAACCCGACCGGTCCGGCCTGCTCCAGGCGTACCACCTTGATCCGGAGCAGCCGCTTGCCGACGGTCTGGCCGCTGTTGGCGACGGCCGGCACCTCGTACGCGAACCAGAGCGCGACCGCGAGCACCAGGATGGTGAGGAGCAGGCCGCCGGCCTGGTCCCCGAGCGGCGGCAGGTCCGAGAGGTCCTCGCCGGCCTGGACCGCCTTCCGGAACTGCTCGGTCTCCTGCCAGTACTGGACCACGAACCAGCCGTTCACCAGCAGGTTGAGCAGCGCGACGATGCCGATGTCGATCAGCCGGGCCACCGCCCGGGCGCCGATCGTGGCGAGCGCGTGGCCGTGTGGCCGGGGCGGCAGTTGCCGGCCGAGCCGGCTGGGCGGGTGGGGTGGCCGGCCGACCGGCCAGCCGGGCGGCACCTCGGAGCCGGGTCGAGGTGGGGTCGGCGAGTGCGGCGGCACCGGGCCGGACGGCGGCGGTGGCGGCGGCGCGTCGGCCGCGCCGGGCAGCCCCGGGATGGCCGGCACCTGCGGGATCCGCACCCGACTGGGCGGCGGCGGGCCGTCCGGTGGGGTCTGGTCGGCGGGCACCGGGTCGCCGACCCACCCTTCGCCGTCCCACCACCGCTGAATGGTCGGGTCGACCGGATCCTTGTACCATCCCGGGGCGAGGCTCACCTGCGAGATTGTAGTTACAGGTTGCCGCGGCGCTCCTGCTCGCGCTCGATCGCCTCGAACAGCGCCTTGAAGTTGCCCTTCCCGAACCCCATCGAGCCGTGCCGCTCGATCAGTTCGAAGAAGAAGGTCGGCCGGTCCTGCACCGGCTTGGTGAAGATCTGCAGCAGGTAGCCGTCCTCGTCCCGGTCGACCAGGATCCGCCGGGCCTTCAGCTCCTCGATCGGCACCCGCACCTTGCCGATCCGGGCTCGCAGCTCCGGGTCGTCGTAGTAGGAGTCGGGCGTGTCGAGGAACTCCACCCCGGCCTCCCGCATCGCGTCCACAGTGGCGATGATGTCGCCGGTCGCGAGCGCCACGTGCTGCGCGCCCGGGCCACCGTAGAACTCCAGGTACTCGTCGATCTGCGACTTCCGCTTGCCGACCGCCGGCTCGTTGAGCGGGAACTTCACCCGCCGGGTCCCGTCGGCGACCACCTTGCTCATCAGCGCCGAGTACTCGGTGGCGATGTCGTCACCGATGAACTCGGCCATGTTGGTGAAGCCCATCACCCGCCGGTAGAACTCCACCCACTCGTCCATCTTGCCCAGTTCGACGTTGCCGACGATGTGGTCGACCGCCTGGAACAGCCGGCGCGCGGCCCGGTCGTCCCGGGCGACGAAGCCGGGCAGGAACGGGCCCTGGTAGCGGGACCGGTCGACCAGCGTGTGCCGGGTCTCGCCGTAGGTCGCGATCGCGGCCACCCGGACCGTGCCGTGCTCGTCGGTCAGGTCGTGCGGCTTCTCCAGGCCGACCGCGCCCTGGCCGGTGGCGTGGGCGTAGGCCGCGTCGACGTCCGGCACCGCGAGCGCGATGTCGGTGATCCCGTCGCCGTGCTTAGCGTGGTGCCGGGCGCCGTCGGTGTTCGCGTGCACCGAGCCGGTGAGCACGAACCGGGCGCTGCCGGCGGTCATCACGTACTCGCAGTAGTCCCGGTAGCCCTGCTCCGGGCCCCGGTACGCCACGCAGGACATCCCGAACGCGGTCCGGTAGAAGTGGGCGGCCTGCTTCGCGTTGCCCACCATGAACCGGACATAGTCGATGCCCTTGACGGGGAACGGGTCGTTGGCGGTGTCGTGGGGCACCGCGCCCACCAATTGGTCCTCGATCGCCTGGGTCATACCTTGGAGGATGTGGCGCGGCTCCCAACTGTGCAACAGTTCGCCGATTCGCTGGTCAGCTTGCACAGATGAGCAGGCGTACGCCGGACTCCGCTGGTCAAATTGCCTATAGTTGGCGGCGTGGACCAACTCGATGCCCGGTTGATCGCGTTGCTCGCCGAGCACCCGCGGATCGGGGTGCTGGAGTGCGCCCGCCGGCTGCGGGTGGCCCGCGGCACGGTCCAGGCCCGGCTGGACAAGCTGCAGGCCCGAGGCGTGATCCGCGGGTTCGGGCCGGACTTGGATCCGGCCGCGCTCGGCTACGGGGTGACCGCGTTCGTCACGCTGGAGATCCGGCAGAGCCTCGGCCACGACCCGATCGCCGCCCACCTGGCCGAGATCCCGGAGGTGCTGGAGGCGTACACGATCACCGGTGCCGGTGACCTGCTCTGCCGGATCGTCGCCCGGTCCAATGCGGACCTTCAGCGGGTGATCGATCAGATCGTGTCGTACCAAGGGATCGAGCGGGCATCCACCCACATCGCGCTGGCCGAACAGATCCGGTACCGGGTGCTGCCACTGGTCGCCGCCGCGGTCGAGGCCGGCGAGCAGCGCGCGGAAGCGCCAACTGGACAAGGCCTTCGCGATGCCGCTGGGCCAGCTTCTCAATGAGGACGTATCCCATCGACACGGGCAGATCGGGACCGAGGTGATCTTACCCTGGGAACGGTGCCCCGGCTGGTTACCGTGGGCGGATGGCCGCGGGGAGGAAAGGCTGGACTACGCGCATCCTGCTGCTGGTCAGCGTCACCCTCTACGCCGTGCTGGTGGGCGCGGACATCGCCCCGAACCCGATCCCCGGCCTGTGGGATTGGCTCGGCAAGGACCGGCCCCTCGCCGAGGGCCTGGCCTGGCAGGAGCGGCTCGGTGCCCGGCCGGCCTCGGCGGCGCCGGCCGGCGACGCGATCGCGGTCGAGGCCGGCAACCGGGCCGAGTTGCGGGACCTGGACTCGGGCGCGCTGGTCGGCCCGCGCGGGGAGGAGACCTGGAACGCCGAGTGGTTGGTGGCCGCCGGCAGCGAGACCGAACCGATCGTCATCATCGGCCGGGAAGGTAGCGAAGGCTACCAGGTTCGGGACCCCGACACCGGGGTGCTGCTGCACGAGGACGAGGACGCGGTGGCGGCGTGGGGGTTCAGCGACGGCTGGCTCGACCTGCGCTGCGACTCCCGGCGCGCCTGCCAGCTGCGCGCCTACCAGCCCGGCTCCTACCTGCCGGTCTGGTCGGTCGACCTGCCCGGCCGGCGGGAGGGACTGCGCGGCGGCAACCCGGCGCTGGCCGGCCCGCGGGTCCCGGAGCCGAACCGGATCCATCCGCAGGTGTCCGGCCCTCGGCCACTGCCGCGGCTGATCGGCCTGCCGGTGAGCCGGGGTGGTGACGACGCGGTGGTGGTCGTCGACACCAGCAGCGGTCGGGTGCTGCGGGAGCACCTGATCGGCGACGACGAGCGGGTGATCGTGGTCGGCGACCGGCTGGTCAGTTCCACAATGGCCCGTCATGGCGGGGTGTGCGTGAGCCAGGTGACCGGGATCGACCCGGTCAGCGGGACGCCGGTGTGGGGCCCGCTGCCGCTGCACCTGTGGAGCTCCGACGGGGTCGGCTGCGAGCAGCGGATCCCGCCGCTGGCCGGGGGCAGCGCGCTGACCGCGATCGGCACCGACGGCCGGCCGGTCATTTTCGACTCGTACGACGGCCACCTGCTTTGGACCGGCGAGTTGGACGAGCGGGTGGAGGACCTGACCGCCGAGCGGGCGGTGATCCGCGCCGCCGACGAGACCACCCGGTACGGGGTGCTGCTCGGCGGCTCCGGTGACCGGCAGTGGGAGCGGCTCGCCGACGAGGACGCCGGCGTGATGATTGCCTCCTGTGGGGTGGTGGTCGCCGACCGTGACCCGAACCGGATCTACGTCTGGGACCCGGTCACCGGCGAGATCCGGCTGTCGCTGTCGACCTCCGCCCGGGTGCTCGCCTGCGCGCCGGATGGGGTGCTGATCGCCGACGGCCGGTCGATCGGGTTCGCCCGGTTCGATGGCGCCGCCCCGCTGCCCACCGGGCAGGACGGCGACCCGCCGCCGCTGGACTCCAAGTAGCCCGGCGGCCGCTGGGCTCCCAGTGGGCCGGTCGGTGGGCTGCCAGTAGGCTGGCCGCCATGAGCGGCCCCGAATTCCAGTACTCACCCCTCCTGCCGCACGGTCCTGACACCACCGAGTACCGGTTGATCTCCGACGACGGCGTCGACGTGGTCACCGGGCCCGGGAAGCGGTCGTTCCTGCAGATCGAGCCGGAGGTGCTGACCACCCTCACCGCCGAGGCGATGCACGACATCGCCCACTACCTGCGGCCGGCGCACCTGGCGCAGCTGCGCTCGATCGTGGACGATCCGGATGCGTCCCCGAACGACCGGTTCGTCGCGCTCGACCTGCTGCGCAACGCGAACATCGCGGCCGGCGGGGTGCTGCCGATGTGCCAGGACACCGGGACCGCGATCGTGCTCGGCAAGCGGGGCCGGCACGTGCTCACCGACGGGCAGGACGAGCCGGCGATCGCACGCGGGGTGTGGCAGGCATACACCACCCTGAACCTGCGCTACTCGCAGCTGGCGCCACTGACCATGTGGGAGGAGCGCAACACCGGCACCAACCTGCCGGCCCAGATCGAGTTGTACGCCGAGGATCCGGACGGGCGCGCCGATGCGTACGGCTTCTTGTTCATGGCCAAGGGTGGTGGCTCGGCGAACAAGTCCTATCTGTTCCAGGAAACCAAGGCGCTGCTGAACCCGACCCGGATGATGCGGTTCCTGGAGGAGAAGCTGCGGGCGATCGGCACCTCGGCGTGCCCGCCCTACCACCTGGCGATCGTGGTCGGCGGCACCTCCGCCGAGTACGCCCTGAAGACCGCGAAACTCGCCTCCGCCAAGTATCTGGACGACCTGCCGACCGAGGGATCGATGCTCGGCCACGGGTTCCGGGATCTGGCGCTGGAGCAGGAGGTGCTGGAGCTGACCCGGCAGTTCGGGATCGGGGCGCAGTTCGGCGGCCGCTACTTCTGCCACGACGTGCGGGTGGTGCGGCTGCCCCGGCACGGCGCCTCCTGCCCGGTGGCGATCGCGGTCTCGTGCGCGGCCGACCGGCAGGCGCTGGCGAAGATTACCCCGAGCGGGGTGTGGCTGGAGCAGCTGGAGCGGGACCCGGCGCGGTTCCTGCCCGACCTCGAGGTCGCCGAGGACGCCGAGGTAGTCCACATTGATCTGAACCGGCCAATGGCCGAGATCCGGGCCGAGCTGTCGAAATACCCGGTGAAGACCCGGCTGTCGTTGACCGGTCCGATGGTGGTCGCCCGGGACATCGCGCACGCGAAGATCGCCGAGCGGCTGGACGCCGGCGAGCCGATGCCGGAGTACCTGCGCGAGCACGCGGTCTACTACGCCGGGCCGGCGAAGACCCCGGACGGCTACCCGTCCGGCTCGTTCGGGCCGACCACCGCCGGCCGGATGGACTCCTATGTGGAGAAGTTCCAGGCGGCCGGCGGGTCGTACGTGATGCTCGCCAAGGGCAACCGGTCGGCGCAGGTGACCCGGGCCTGCCAGCGGTACGGCGGGTTCTACCTCGGCTCGGTCGGCGGCCCGGCGGCCCGGCTCGCGGCCGACTGCATCCGCCGGGTGGAGGTGCTCGAGTACCCGGAGCTCGGGATGGAGGCGGTCTGGCGGATCGAGGTCGAGGACTTCCCGGCGTTCATCGTCATCGATGACAAGGGGAACGACTTCTACGCCGAGACCAGCCAGCCGGTGCTCACCATCTCGCGTCGCTGATCGCCCCGGTGGTCGGGCCGGCCGTACGGTTGGGGTATGACCGAGTACCGGATCGAGCACGACACCATGGGTGAGGTGAGGGTGCCCGCGGACGCGCTGTGGGCGGCGCAGACCCAGCGGGCGGTGGAGAACTTCCCGGTCTCCGGCCGCGGGCTGGAGCCGGCGCAGATCCACGCACTCGCCCGGATCAAGGCCGCCGCGGCCCGGGTGAACGGGGAGCTCGGCGTCCTCGACGCCGACCTGGCCGAGGCGATCGAGGCGGCGGCGACCGAGGTCGCCGCCGGGGAGCACGACGACCAGTTCCCGGTCGACGTGTTCCAGACCGGCTCCGGCACCTCCTCGAACATGAACATGAACGAGGTGGTCGCCACCCTGGCAGCCCGCCGGCTGGGCCGGAAGGTCCACCCGAACGACCACGTCAACGCGTCCCAGTCCTCCAACGACGTCTTCCCGTCCTCGATCCACCTCGCCGCGGTCGACCGGGTCAGCAACGACCTGCTGCCGGCGCTGCGCCACCTCGCCGACGCGCTGGCGGCGAAGTCGGCGGAGTTCGCCACCGTGGTCAAGGCCGGGCGTACCCACCTGATGGACGCCACCCCGGTCACGCTCGGCCAGGAGTTCTCCGGCTACGCCGCACAGGTCGAGTACGGGATCGAGCGGCTGACCGGGTCGCTGCCGCGGCTCGCCGAGCTGCCGCTGGGCGGGACCGCGGTCGGCACCGGCATCAACACCCCGCCCGGGTTCGCGGCGGCGGTGATCGCCCGGCTGCGGGAGCAGACCGGGCTGCCGCTGACCGAGGCCCGCAACCACTTCGAGGCGCAGGGCGCCCGGGACGCGCTGGTCGAGACCTCCGGCCAGCTGCGGACGATCGCGGTCGGGCTGTTCAAGATCGCTAACGACATCCGGTGGATGGGTTCGGGGCCGCGGGCCGGGCTGCGCGAGCTCGCCCTGCCGGACCTGCAACCGGGCTCGTCGATCATGCCGGGCAAGGTGAACCCGGTGGTCTGCGAGTCGGTCCGGCAGGTCTGCGCGCAGGTGATCGGCAACGACGCGGCGATCGGGTTCGCCGGCAGCGCCGGTGACTTCGAGCTCAACGTGATGCTGCCGGTGATGGCCCGCAACCTGCTGGAGTCGATCCGGTTGCTGGCCGCGGTGTCCCGGCTGTTCGCCGACCGGTGCGTCCGCGGCCTGGTCGCGAACGAGGAGGTCTGCCGGGCGTACGCCGAGGGCTCGCCGTCGATCGTCACGCCGCTGAACCGGCATCTGGGGTACGAAGAGGCCGCGGCGATCGCCAAGCACGCGCTGGCTACCGGCGCCTCGATCCGGGCCGTGGTGATCGAGCGCGGTCACGTCGAGGCTGGCCGGATCACTGAGGAGCAGCTGGACGAGGTGCTCGACGTACTGCGCATGACCGGCCGCTGACCGAACCCACCCCTCGCTTCGTCGCTTGGTTGGCTGGAGAGGGATCTTGCGCCCGGATAAGTCGGACCTGCCGGTACGCAAGCTCCCCCACTGGCCAACCAAGCGGGACCCCGCTGCGGGGGCGGGGGCATGATGGGGCGGTGACCACGACCAGTTCCGAGGCCAGCCGGACCGCCGTGCTGGTGTGTCAAGGCCGGGCGGTGGCGCACGGCCGGATCGCGCTCGACCGGTTCGAGGATCCGATCGCGATGGCGCTGCTGCGCGAGCCGGAGCAGGCCGCGGTGGAGCGGGCCCGCGCCGACGCGCCGCCGGCCGGCTGGGCGGACCGGATCGAGTACGAGATGCTCGCCGCCAACGCCGAGGTGATCGTGCCCCGGACGGTCGCGATCGACCACGCGGTCCTGGCCCGGGCCAACCCGCAGCTGGTGATCCTCGGCGCAGGGCTGGACAGCCGGGCGTGGCGGTTGGTCGAGCTGGCCGACGTCGATGTCTTCGAGGTCGACCGGCCAGCGTCGCAACAGGACAAACGCGACCGGGCCGAGGGGTTGCGACCGGTCACCAAGTCGGTCCGGTTCGTGCCGGTCGACTTCGCTCGGGACCGGCTCGGTCCGGCGCTCGTGGCGGCCGGCCATCGGGACTCCCTGCCCACCACCTGGATCTGGGAGGGGGTCGTGCCGTACCTTACCCGGTCCGATGTAGAGGCCACGGTCGGCGCGATCGCCGAGCGGTCGGCGACCGGCAGCCGGCTGGTCGTCAACTACCAGGCGCCGTCGGTGCCGGCGTGGCTGGGGCGGCAGGTCGCCCGCGGCCTGACCGCGCTGTCCCGCCGGCCGGACCCGGCCGCCGGCGAGCGGCGCCGGTCGGCCTGGAGCCCGGCCGCGATGCGGAGGCTGTTGACCCGCCACGGGTTTCAGGTGGACAGCGACCGCGACCTGCTGACGCTGGCCCAGCAGCTGGAAGTCCCGACCCGGCACCGGCATAGCCTGCGCACCGGCCGGATCGCCGTGGCGGACCGACTCGCGCCGTAGCCCGCCCACCCGCGTACCGAGCGGGGGGAAGCCGACTAGAAGAGCGGGTTGACGAGTAGGTAGACAAGGCTGGCGATGGCGGCGGCGCCGGGGATGGTGAGGATCCAGGCGGTGACAATGTTGCCCGCCACCCCCCAGCGGACCGCGGAGAACTTCCGGGTCGCGCCGACTCCCATGATCGCCGAGGTGATCGTGTGCGTGGTGGAGATCGGCGCGTGCAGCGCCGCAGCGGTGTAGAGCACCGAACTGGCGACCGTCTCGGCCGCGAACCCCTCCGGCGGTCCAAGGTGGATCACCCGCCGGCCGAGCGTCCGGATGATCCGCCAACCACCGGCGTACGTGCCGGCCGCCAGCACCGCCGCCGAGGTCACGAACACCCACTGCGGGATGTGCTCCGGGCTGTCCTGGTAGCCGCCCACGAACAGCGCCAGCACCACGATCCCCATGGTCTTCGCCGCGTCCTGGGCGCCATGGCCGACCGCCATCGCGGTCGCCGACATCACCTGCGCGACCCGGAACCGGCGGTTCAGCTTGCCGGGGTGGCCCTTCCGGAAGATCCACATGATCGCGACCATGAACGCGCCGCCGAGCACGAACCCGGTCAGCGGTGAGACCACCATCGGGATCACGACCTTGGTGACCAGGTTGCCCCACTGCACCGCGTCGGTCGACAGGGCCAGGATGGTCGCGCCGACCAGCCCGCCGATCAGCGCGTGCGACGATGACGACGGCAGCCCGAAGTACCAGGTGATCAGGTTCCAGGTGACCGCGCCGAGCACCGCGGCGAACACGATCCCGAGGCTGGCCAGTCCGGTCGGCAGTTCCACGATGTCGCTGCCGACGGTCTTGGCGACCCGGGCGCCGAAATGCGCCCCGACGAAGTTGCCGAGCGCGGCGACCAGCAGCGCGACCCGGGGGGTGAGCGCGCGGGTGGAGACCGAGGTGGCGATCGCGTTGGCGGCGTCGTGGAAGCCGTTGGTGTAGTCGAAAGCCATCGCCACGATGATCACCGCGAGCACGGCGACCAACGTGGCGGTCATGACTCCTTCACCGCGATGGTCTCGACCCGGTGGGCCACGTGCTCGAACGCGTCACACGCGGCCTCCAGCTCGTCGGCGACCTCTTTGAGCTTCATCACGGTCAGCGCGTCGTACTCGCCGGAGAACAGCCGCACCAGCAGCATCCGGTACGCGCGGTCGCCCTCGTTCTCGAGCCGGTTGGCCTCGATCCAGTAGTCGCTGAGGTCTTTCATCGACTTCAGCCTGGGCATCGCGTCAGCGGTGAGCAGGGCCTGCTTGTGCAGGACGTCGATCAGCTCGTGCATCTCCCGGGGCAGCGCCGGCAGGTCGGTCAGCCCGTACAGGTAGATCAGCGTGCCGGCCGCCTCCTGGTGGTCCATCACATCGTCGAGCTTGGCGGCGAGCTCGTAGATGTCCTCCCGGTCGAACGGGGTCACGAACGTCGAGTTGATCTTGTTGAACGTGTCGTGGGTGATCTGGTCGGTGTCGTGCTCCAGCTCGGCCAGCCGTTCGCTGATCGACTGCACCTCGACCCCGGGCAGCGCCAGCTCGGCGAGTAGGTCCGCGCCACGGACGAGGTTCTTCGCTGATCTGGTGAACAGTTCGAAGAACTCGCCGTCCGTCGGGCGGAGCGAGAACCGCGGCATCAATACCTCCGTGGAGACCGCAGGTGATGCTAGGCGACCGGGCCGGGCAGGTTTCACCGGGATACCCGAATCTTCAACGGGATTCACCAGCTGTTCACCAAACGTTCACCAGGGATCTCGCCTCATGCCTACCGGCTGCGACCCGATAAGCTGCCTGCGTGATTGACCTGCGCCTGCTTCGTGAGGATCCGGACGCGCTCCGCGCCAGCCAGGCGGCCCGCGGCGCGTCCCCGGCGGCGGTCGACGAGCTGCTGGCGGCCGACGCCGCCCGGCGGGAGGCGGTCCAGCGGTTCGAGACCCTCCGCGCCGAGCAGAAGCAGCTCTCCAAGCAGATGTCCAAGGGCCGGACCCCGGAGCTGATCGCCCGCACCAAGCAGCTCGCCGCCGATGTGAAGGCGGCCGAGGCGGCGGTCGGCGAGGCGGACCGGCGGCTGCGAGCCGCGCAGCTCGCCGTACCGAATCTGGTCGAGGACGGGGCGCCGCACGGCGGCGAGGACGATTACGTGGTGCTACGCGAGGTCGGCGGCAAGCCGCGGCTGGACTCGCCCCGCGACCACCTGGAGCTGGGGGAGCTGCTCGGAGCGATCGATGTCGAGCGGGGCGCGAAGGTGTCCGGCTCCCGGTTCTACTACCTGACCGGGGTCGGGGCGCAGCTGCAGCTCGGGCTGCTGCAGCTGGCGATCGGGCAGGCGATCGAGCACGGCTTCACCCCGATGATCACGCCGGTGCTGGTGAAGCCGGAAGCGATGGAGGGCACCGGCTTCCTCGGCGAGCACGCCAGCGAGGTCTACCGGCTGGAGGCCGACGACCTCTACCTGGTCGGCACCTCGGAGGTGCCGCTCGCCGGCTACCACGCCGGCGAGATCCTCGACCTCGGCGAGCCGCTGCGGTACGCCGGCTGGTCGACCTGCTTCCGGCGGGAGGCCGGCTCGCACGGCCGGGACGTCCGCGGCATCTTCCGGGTACACCAGTTCGACAAGGTGGAGATGTTCGTCTACTGCCGGCCGGAGCAGGCGCACGACGAGCACCTGCGGCTGCTCGCCTGGGAGGAGGAGCTGCTGGCCAAGCTGGAGCTGCCGTACCGGGTGATCGACGTCGCCGCCGGTGACCTGGGCACCAGCGCGGCCCGCAAGTACGACTGCGAGGCGTGGGTGCCGTCGCAGGGGCGCTACCGGGAGGTGACCTCCACCTCCAACTGCACCACCTTCCAGGCCCGCCGGCTCAACATCCGGTATCGCGACGAGGCCGGCAAGCCACAGGTCGCCGCCACCCTGAACGGCACCGCCGCGACCACCCGGTGGCTGATCCCGCTGCTGGAGAACCACCAGCAGCCGGACGGCTCGGTCCGGGTGCCCAAGCCGCTCCAGCCCTACCTGGGCGGCCGCGACCTGCTCGAGCCGATCAAGAAGTCCTGATCGGTTCCGATCGGGAAGCGTTGACTGCTATTCACCCGGAATCGGTGGTCGTCACCGGCTGGCCGGGGTACGGTTGCGCTCCGCTTTCTGAAAAGGAGGCAACCAGTGCAGCGCCCTGGACTACCGAAGCTGATCGCCACGGATCTCGACGGCACGCTGGTACGCAGTGACGACACCGTCTCCGCGTACACCCTGGCGGTGCTGGAGCGGGTCCGGGCGGCCGGGATTCCGGTGGTCGGCGCGACCGGTCGCGGGCCGCGGCTGCTGGAGCTGACCCGGCGCGACCTGCCGGTCGCCGGCCACCTGGTGTTCGGCAACGGCGGCCAGGTGGTGGACCTGAGCAACGGCGCGCCGGTGACGCTGCTCGATCGCCGGCTGGACGGGCCGACGGTGGCGGCGCTGATCGCCGACCTGGAGGCGGCGGTCGGCGAGCTGTCGGTGATGGCGGAGGTGCGCGAGGACTCGGACGCGCCACTGTGGGGCGATCCGGATCCGACCTGGCCGTGGCCGCAGCTGGTGGTGCGGGTGCCGCGGGCCGAGGCGTTCGCCGGGCCGGTGTTCAAGGCGCTGGTCCGCTGCCCGGCGCTGCCGGTGGACGGCCTGCTGCAGGTCGCCCAGCAGCTGATCCCGCCGGCGGTGGCGAGCGTCACCCAGTCCGGACTGGGGTACGTGGAGATCTGCCCGCCCGGGATCGACAAGGGCACCGGCCTGGCGGTGGTGGCGAACGCGCTCGGCGTCGACCCGAAGGACGTGCTGGTCTTCGGCGACATGCCCAACGACATCCCGATGTTCAGCTGGGCCGGCTGGGGCCGGGTGGCGGTCCGCAACGCGCACCCGAGCGTGCTCGCGCTCGCCGACCAGGTGACCGCCAGCAACGACGAGGACGGCGTCGCGGTGTTCCTGGACCGCCTGCTCAATGGCCGAAACGGTAGCGTGTGAAGCATGGCTATCCGTAACGCATCGGCCCGCTGGACGGGCACACTCACCGAGGGCAACGGCGTCCTCCGGACCGGCAAGGGCGGCTACGAGGGACCGTACTCGTTCAGCTCCCGGTTCGAGGAGGGCGAGGGCACCAACCCGGAGGAGCTGATCGGCGCCGCGCATGCCGGCTGCTACTCGATGTTCCTGTCGAAGCTGCTCACCGACGCCGGGCACCCACCGACCTCGGTGGAGACCACCGCGAAGGTGCACCTGGAGAAGACCGACGCTGGCCAGACCGTCACCCAGATCGAGCTGGACACCGTCGGCGACGTGCCGGGCATGGACGAGGCCGAGTTCGTCAAGCACGCCGAGGCGGCGAAGACCGGCTGCCCGATCTCGCGGCTGCTCGCGCCGGGCACCCAGATCACGCTGACCGCACGACTCGCCTGAAACTTGGGGGATCGGGTTGCCGGTAGAGATGAGCCGGGAGCGGTTCGAGGAGCTGGTCCGGGACGCCCTCGACGAGATCCCGGATGACCTGTTGAAGCTGATGGACAATGTGGTCATCCTGGTCGAGGACGACTCGCCCGAGGGATTGCTCGGGCTGTACGAGGGGCACGCGCTGACCGAGCGCGGTTGGCACTACGGTGGCGTGCTCCCGGACCGGATCCTCATCTACCGCAACCCGATCCTGCGCATCTGCGACACCGAGGCGGACGTGGTCGAGGAGGTGGCGATCACCGTGGTGCACGAGATCGCCCACCACTTCGGGATCGACGACGACCGGCTGCACGAGCTCGGTTGGGCGTAGCCGCTGGGCGGCCGGGTCAGTCGGGGCCGGCTCAGACCTGGCCGGCCCGGATCCGGGCGAGCCAGTCGGCGGCCGCCTGGAAATCCTGATCGGACAGACCGGCCGGCGGCGGGGCGGGCGGCTCGGCGGTGCCGGGTGGCCGGTGTCGCGGATAGGAGCCGAGGAACCGGACATCCGCGCAGATCCGCCGGAGCCCCATCAGCGCCTCGCCGACCCGGGCCTCGGCCACGTGTCCGGTGCAGTCGAGGAAGAACGTGTACCGGCCGAGCTGCTCGCCGGTCGGGCGGGACTCGATCCGGGTCAGGTTGATCCCGCGTACCGCCAGCTCCATCAGCACCGCCAGCAGCGCCCCTACCCGGTCGTGGGAGATCGATACCGCCAGCGAGGTGAGGTCGTCGCCGGTCGGCGGCGGCGCCGGCGCCGGGCGGGTGACCAGCGCGAACCGGGTGACCGCACCGGGGTGGTCGGCGATCTTGTCGGCGAGCACGGTGAGCCGGTGCCGGGCGGTGGCGATCGGCGCGGAGATCGCCGCGTGGTAGCCGCCGGCGGCGACCTCGGCGGCGGCCGCGGCGTTGGAGAGGGCATCGACGATCGTCGCGTCTGGCAGGTGCGCGCGCAGCCAGCGGCGGCACTGGGCGGCCGCCTGCGGGTGGGCGGTGACCGACCGGATCTCGGCCAACGGCATCGCGGTCCGGGCCGCCAGCACGAACTCCACCGGCAGCACCACCTCGCGGGCGATCACCAGCGGCTCCCCGGAGGCGAGCTCGTCGAGCGTGATCCCGACCGCGCCACCGATCGAGTTCTCCATCGGCACCAGGGCCGCGTCCGCGTCGCCGGACCGGACCGCGTCCAGCGCCTCCGGGACGCTGCGGGCGGGGGTGCGGCGGGCGTGCTCGGCCTCCGGCAGCGTGCGCAGCGCCTGCTCGGCGAACGTGCCTTCCGGCCCGAGATAGACAAACCGGCGGTCTTCCACGGCCCCAGCCTAGGGCGCTCCTCAGAACGCGCAGCCGGCGGCGCTCTGGATTCCCGGCGGGGCCTGGATCCGGATCTCCGGGGTGCAGACATCGGTGCCGGCGGTGACCAGCTCCAGGTCGCCGGGCTCGCCCTCGGTGACCACCTGCAACGGATCGAGGTCCGGCACGGTCACCACCGTGTACTGCCAGGTGCCCGAGCAGCGGGGCCCGTCGGTGACCTCGGCGTCGGCGCCGGCGGCGACCACGTCTTCCGCCCGCAGCAGGTCGATCACCTCGTCGCCGCTCGGCTCACCGCCGCAGTCGACCGCGAACTGCTCGCTGAACTCACCGCTGGGCGCGGTCGGCTCGAAGGTCGGGACCTCGCCCGGGAAAGTCGGGGGTGGACTGCCGGTCGCCGTGCTGGTCGGGGTCGCCGGCAGGGTCGGCTCCGGCGGCTCCGGCGGCGGGCCGCAGCCAGCGATCAACACCAATACCACCGGGATGGCGAGCGCGACAGCTGGGCGTGAGGGGGGCACGCCGCCCATAGTATGGGCTCAGATCTGGGAGAAGAAGGTCAGCGAGCCGACCACGGTGACGCCGTCCCAGAGCGGGGTGGCGATCGCGTCGATGGTCCGGGCCGACCGGGTGCCCGGGTGGGCCACCCGGAGCAGTCCGCGGGCGAGCCGGCGGGACGAGATCGCCAGTAGCGGCGGGATCTTGTCCGCCTCGGACGGATCGAGCTCCGCCAGCGACGAGGTGAAGTCGACCAGTTGCACCCCGGCCTCGCGGAGCCGGCGGCCGTGGGCGGTCTCCGGGTCGGTGATGCCGATCATCTCGGCACACGAGGCCGACACCGCGACGATGGTCGCGTCACTGGCGAGCACCAGGCTCGGCTCGACGGCGCTGGTCACCACCGACGCCCAGCGATCCAGGCTGCTCGCGTACGCCGGCGCTGGCGCCTGCCGGGCGCTCGGCACCCGGCCTGGCTCGGACGGAAGATTTGCACGGAGCCGGTTCGGGTCCTCGATCAGCGAGAGCTCGACGTGGGGCACCGCGTCTCCTATCGGTAACCGGACAGGTCAGCAACGGTGAAGGCGGATGTGCCCCTCACCGTTTGGACCGAGGCTACCGGCGAGCGCTGCGCTTGTCACTGGCTGTTTGGTTGTCGGGGTACCAACGGTATTGGTCGGCCCAGGTAGCCGGATGGCTAGCCACGTCGGCGAGCTTCTTCGCGGTGGTCGTGCTGATCTTGTTGCCGGCGGCGAGGAGCAGCCGGTCGAGGTCCCGATGCGGCACCAGCAGGCAGCCGGTCGGCAACCCCTGCGCGCTGAGCGAACCAGAGCCGACGAACGCGAGTACCGGCACCACCGGTACGGTCGTGCCGACCGCGGCAGTCAGCGCCTCGCTCGCCTTCTTGGCGGCCTTCCGGGCGCGGGCGACATACGGCGGGCGGCGGCCCTGGATCTGGATCACGTCGCCGGCGACCATCACCCGCTGCCGGCCGTGCTCCACCACGGTCACCGCGTAGACCCCACCCGGCCCGATCGCCAGGAAGCCGCTCTGTTCCGGGGAGTTCTCGGAGGTGGGTGGCAGCCAGTCCACCACCCGCCAGGCCGGTGCGAGGTGGGCCAGCCGCTGCTCGGCGCGCTGGCCGGCCGCCGAAATCCGGCGGGTGGGGCGGGCAGCGAGCCGCTGGCGGGCCCATTTGAACGGCGATCGGGGCGCTTCCGGTGGATTCGGGGCCGCCGGTCGACCACCCGCGAACCCTTGGTAGCTGCCGTTGGCGGCGTTGACACTCATTGGGGGTTAACCTCCGGCACGTCGCCTATTGCCCTCTTGTGGTAACGGTACGTGACTGCCGGTCGACCCGTCCATGATCTGACGGAACCGCACGGTGAGTGAGTGTGGATGAATGACCCACTCACTTCGCATTTGACCCGAATAAGCTAGAGATGTGAGCCATTATGTTGATTCCGAGGTCGGGCGCCTGCGCACCGTCCTGCTCCATCGGCCCGGGGCGGAGCTGGCGCGGCTCACCCCGCGCAACAACGACTCGCTCCTGTTCGACGGTATCCCATGGGTGGGCCGGGCGCAGGAGGAGCACGAGGCGTTCGCCAGCGCGCTACGCGACCACGACGTCGAGGTGCTCTACCTGGAGACCCTGCTCAGCGAGATCCTCACCATGGCGGACGCGCGGGCCGAGCTCACCGAAGCGGTGCTCGCCGACGTCCGGCTCGGTGACACGCTGCGCCGCCGGGTCGCCGACTACCTGAGCTACCTGGACCCGGTCGGGCTGGCCGGCGTGCTGATCGCCGGGCTCGCCCACCACGAGCTGCGCACCGGCGTCGGGATCGTCTACACGCTGCTGGACGCCCACGACTTCATCATCGACCCGTTGCCGAACCTGCTGTTCACACGCGACTCATCGATGTGGATCCGCGATCACGCCGGGGTGGCGAGCCTGGCGATGCCGGCGCGGCGGCGGGAGACCACCCTCACCTACGCCATCTACCGGCATCACCCGCGGTTCAGCGGCACCAGGTTGGTGTACGAGCCGAGCCTGGAGCACCTGGAGGGCGGGGATGTGCTGCTGCTCGGGCCCGGGGTGCTGGCGGTCGGGGTGGGCGAGCGCACCACGCCGGCCGGGGCGGAGCGGCTGGCCCGCCGGGTGTTCGCCGCCGGGCTGGCCGAGACCGTGCTGGTGGTGCCGATCGCGCAGGACCGGGCCACCATGCACCTGGACACGGTCTGCACGATGGTCGATGTCGACGCGATCCTGATGTACCCGGCGATCGCCGACTCGCTGGTCGCCTACCGGGTGACCGCGCCACCGGAACCCGGAGCCGACCCGCAGGTCGCGCCGCCGGCGCCGTTCCTCACCGCCGCCGCCCGCGCGATGGGGATCGACAAACTGCGAGTCATCGATACCGGGCTGGATCCGGTCACCGCCGAACGGGAACAGTGGGACGACGGCAACAACACGCTCGCGATCGCGCCCCGGCTGTGCGTCGCCTACGAGCGCAACGTGGAGACCAACGCGCAGCTGGAACGGGCCGGGATCGAGGTGATCCCGGCGCCGGCCGCGGAGCTCAGCACCGGCCGGGGCGGGCCCCGGTGCATGTCCTGCCCGCTGGTCCGGGATCCGGTGACCGTGCGCTAGCGCCAGCCGGCGGTCAGCGGAGGGTCAGCTGCCGGCCGATCAGCCCTTGCCGGGCCCGGCGGGTGGCGGCGTCCAGGTCACCGGTGGCCGCCAGCGCCTCGGTGTACCGCTTGGCGAACCCGGCCAGCGGCTCCTCCCACTCGCTGGCCGGCACCTCCCGGGGCAGGTCCCAGACCGGCACCAGCACGCCGAGTACCCGGATCATCCCGGCGAACTTGGTGTCGTCGCGCAGCTTCAGGCCACCGGCCGCGGCGACTCGGGCGAGCGCGGTCAGCGCGGCATCCTCCGGCTCACCGAGCACCCACCGGACGTGGGCGCGCTCGGGCACCTGACACCAGTACGCCGCCCGGGCCGCCGCCATCCGGACGGTCGGGAAGATCGACTCGTTGGCCCGCTCCAGCGACGCGGCCACCGCCGGGTCGTCGTCATCGTCGGCGGCCCAGAAGTCGAATCCGTCGTGGACGGTGATGTCGAGCTCGCCGTCGACCAGGATGTCGGCGAGCCGGGGCCCTTCGGACGGCGGCGGCACCTGGACCGGCTGACCCGGGTCGGTCTCCAGCGCGGCGAGGATCGCGGCCGCGACATCCCGGTTGGGGTCGCCGGAGCTGATCGTCCGCTGCAACCCGACCATGATCGAGCCGTCCGGCCGGCGCACCGCCGCTTGCGCCATCGGCAGCAGGGTGGCCAGGGTGACCGTCCGGTCGCCGTACTCCGGGCGGAGCGTGAGCGGCGCGGTCGCCGCCGGCACCAGCTCCCGCAGCGCGATCCACTCCGGCTCGTCGGCGAGGCCGGCGAACGGCCGCGGGTTGAAGATGTCCTGGTGCTTGCTCCGTTGCTGCTGTCGCGGCGTCCGCTGCGGCGGGCGGCCCTTGCGTCGTTTCCCCACGACTGGTCAGCATAGGCCCGCGGCCGGGCGGCCCCCACAACGGGCAGCCCCAGAGACCCCCGCAGCCCCGGTGGGTGCTGGACGATCTCCCGGTACATGCGGGTCAGCAACCCCCCGCACCCGCTCCAGCTCGGTTCGGGGCACCGGCGGGTTGCCCTCGCCGTCTCGATCGCGGAGGTGACTCCGGTGACCAGCGCCCCGGTCCAGGAACCGTTGGTGTGGCGCAGCTGTCCGAGTTGACCGTCCACAATGCTGGTTAGAGGTAGTCGGCCGGCCGGGCACCGGCTGGAAGTCGGTCCACCCCGCCGCGTTGTTCTTCGCCCGGTGGCGGAGCTGGCCGTTGATGATCGCCGTGAGGTGCGCCCCGCCGTCCGGGATGCGTGTGCGCGGCGGCGGTCGGTGAGCGGGGCTACGGGGCGCTCGGGGCCGACAGTTCGGCCCAGACGCTCTGGCCGAGCCCGTCCCGCTCGATCCCCCAGCGGTCGGCGAGCGCCACCACGATCCGCAGGCCCCGGCCGTCGACCGCGTCGGCGCCGACCGCCCGCAACGACGGGCCTCCGTTCGGCGCGCCGCCGTCGGTCACCCGTACCGTGACAACGTCGCTGCCGTCTTGCTCGGCCCGTAGCCGCCACGCCACCCGGACCACCCCGCCCGGCAGCGGCTCGGCGTGCCGGATCGCGTTGCCGACCAGCTCGGCCAGCACCGCGATGGTGTCGGCGAGCAGCTCGGGGGTGATCACGTCGCCGAGCTCGGCGGCGAGCCGGTGGCGGGCCAGCCGGGCGCCCCGGGCGTGGTGCGGCACGACGACGCACCAGCTCCGCTCGGCTACCGCGGTCGACACCGTCACTCCTCCTCGGACGCCGACTGGTCAGTGGCGACTGCCACATCGGCTCGACGCAATCGTACTTCCGCGACGGTACCGCCCCCGGGACGCGGACGTAAGGACACCCGTCCGTGCTGTCGTTCGACGATCTGGCGGACCAGGTAGAGGCCCAATCCGGCACCCGGGTGCTCCCGCCGGTCGCCCGCGTCCGCCTGCCAGTAGCGGACGAACGCCTGCTCGACGTGCTCGGGTGCGATCCCGATGCCGCGGTCGGCCACCTGGAAACCGACCGTCTCGTCGTCCGCGTCGGCGGTCAGGTCCACGATGTCTGAGGAGTACTTGGTCGCGTTCGTGACCAGCTCGGTGAGCACGGTGTCGAGGGTGGTGCGGTCCCCGTACGCCTTCGGCAGGGTCGGCGGCAGTGTCACCCGGACCCGCCGCTGCAGCCGGTCGCCCAGCTCGTCCACCGCCTCGTGCAGCGCCGCGACCAGGTCGAACGGCGCGTGCATCGGTGCGCCGGGCGGCGCGGTGGTGGCGGCGAGCAGCCGGTCGACCAGCTTCGCCAGGTCATTGGCCCGCTGGCTGATCACCCGGACCGCCGCCCGCTGGCCGGCCGGGTCGAGCTTGTCCCAGTGCTCGACCAGCGTGTCCGCGAACCCTTTGATGACGGTCACTGGCGTGCGCAGCTCATGGCTGGTCACCGCGATGAACAGGTCCCGGTCGACCAGCGGTGACCGTTCGTCGTCCCGGGGGAGGGGACCAGGGGGCACAATCGCAGTCTGCCCGAGAAAGCCGATCTCTCGCTACCGCTCCCGGGCGACAAATCAGGCCACCTCGGCCGCCGTGACCGGAACCGGCTACCGCTCCACCACCGGCTCCGGCCGGTCACAGCCGGGCCAGGATCGCGGCCGGATCGTCGGTGATGATCGCATCGACCCGCTGGTCGAGCAGCAGCGGCAGGTCAGCCGGGTCGTTGACGGTCCAGACGTAGACCTGGTTGCCGGCGGCTCGCAGCGTCGACACCAGCCCCGGCCGGGACCGGACCAGCCCGATCGACGGCCCGGCGATGGTGGTGCCGAACGGCAGCCGGCCCTGCCGGATCCCGGGTGGCCCGGTCGGCAGCCCGGGCCGGATCAGGGTCATCAGCAGCACCGTCGGCAGCCGGGGCGCCAGCCGCCGGATCCGCCGGATCGCCAACGACGAAAAGGACATCACGGTCACTCGTACCGGATCATCGGCGGTCGGGGTGGCGAGCCGGTGCCGGTGCAGCAGCGCGACCAGCTTGCGCTCCACCTCCGGGCCGTACTTGCTCGGGTGCTTGGTCTCGATCATCAGCCGGACCGGCCGGCCGGCTGCCCGTACCTCGGTCAGCAGCCGGTCCAGGGTGAGGATCGATGCCGGACCGGTGCCGTGCCAGGAGCCGAAGTCAAGCCGGCGCAGCTGCGCCAGCGTGTGGTCGCTGACCAGGCCGCGGCCGTTGCTGGTGCGCTCCAGCCGCCGGTCGTGCAGGCAGACCAGGTGGCCGTCGCGGGTCAGCCGGACGTCGCACTCCAGGCCGTCGGCGCCATCCTCGAGCGCTTGGCGGTACGCGCCGATCGTGTGCTCGGGGAGCACCGCCGAGGCACCGCGGTGGGCGATCACCAGCGGGCGGCCGGGTTGGTCACCGGACACCGCCCGGTCACCGCTCAGAGCACCTGGGCCGGCGCACCGGTGTCGGTGACCAGCGGCCGGCCGGCGGCGACCCAGTCCACCATCCCGCCTGCCAGGTTGCGCACCCGCTCCCAACCGTTGGCGAGCAGGAACTCCACCACCTGGGCGGACCGGATCCCGGAGCGGCAGACCACCACCACGTCCCGGTCGGCCGGGATCTCGGCGAGCCGCGCCGGTACCTCGTACATGGGCAGGTGCTGCGCGCCCGGGGCGTGACCGGCGGCCCATTCCACCGGCTCGCGGACATCGAGCAGGTGCGCGTCGTCGCCGACCTGCGGCACGGTGACCGTGGGGACCATGCCGGCAAGGTTAGTCGTTGCGCCACTGGTCGTGCTCCCGCGCCCAGTCCGCCAGCTTCGACTCCCGGACCGCCCGGTACAGGCCGTCGGCGGCCGGATCCGCCAGCACGTACGAAATGCCGTCGATGTTCTGCGGGTACGACGGCAGCGTGATCCCGACGATCCGGCTGGGCCGCAGCTGCCGCAGTGCGTACGCCAGCTCGGGCAGCGGGATGCCGCCGGTGTCGACGGTGACCGCGTCGCCGACCGCCCGGATGGTCCGGTCGAGCTTGATCGGGTTGGTGAGCAGGTCCGCGCTCGCCGCCTGGTCGATCATCGCCCGGATCAGCCGCTGGTGGTTCACGCCCCGGTCGAGGTCACCGCGCGGCAGGTCGTAGCGCTGCCGGGCGAGGTCGAGCGCCTGCGCGCCGTCGAGCCGCTGGCAGCCGGCCGGGAAGACCGCGCCGGTGTGGATCGACCGGATCTCCCGGTCCAGGCACAGCTCGACGCCACCGATCGCGTCGATCACCTCCCGGAAGCCGGCGAAGTCGAGCACCGCCGCACCGTCGAAGCCGATCCCGGTCAGGTCGTGGAGGGTCGCCGACAGCAGCTGCGCCCCGCCCAGCTGGTAGGCGGCGTTGATCTTGTCTTGCCAATGGCCCGGGATCGGGACCAGCAGGTCCCGCGGGATCGAGATCAGGTACGCGTGGCGCAGGTCATCGGTGACGTGAGCGATCACGATCGCGTCGGCCCGGCCACCACCGCCGCCCCGGCTGTCGGTGCCGATCACCAGGTAGGTGAGCGGCCCGGTGACGGCGGTACGCCGGGACTGGCCGGATCGGGAGTCACCGGTGCCCGCGGTCGGGGTCGGACCGGGCGTCGGCGCGGCGCTCGGTTCCGGCGACTGGCCGGGGGTGGTGGGCGGGCCGGAGCTGGCGGTCTCGCCAGCGGATTCGGCGGGTTGCCGGGCCTGCGGCGCGAGCAGCTCGTCCTTGCCGACCGCCCGGTCCCACCGGTCCACGACCAGCTGAGCGGCGAGCGCCCCGCCACCGCCGACCACGATCAGGATCAGGCCGAGCACCAGCACGGCGCGTGCCCAGCGTGGAGCCCGCTCCGTCATGCCTCCCCGCACCCCTGGTGATCAGGCTACCGGCGAGCCGGATCGGCGGCCGTCGAAACGGCGAGCTGCGGTGGTTTGGGCGGGGCCAGCCGGGCAGCGGTCGGTTAGTCCTGGTTGACGAACTCTGGGTGGTTGGCGACGAACAGCGCCATCGAGTCGTTCGCCGCCGCCCGGAACATCTCCAGGCTCTCCGGGGTGAGCTGCTCGTACGACTTGCCGTCGATCTGGATCGAGTTGAACTCGCCGCCGTTGGTCTGCAGCGAGATCAGGTTGCTCGGGCGGATGTCCTTCAGCGTGAACACGAAGTCCGCCAGGTCGGCGTTGTTGGTGTCGACGATCAGCGCGTCGCCGGCCGCCAGGATCAGCGAGTCCAGGGTGCTCAGGTTGGTCAGCACGTCGGTGCTGGTCGCCTGCTCGGCCATCGCCTCGATGAGCTGCCGCTGGTGCCGCTGCCGGCCGTAGTCGGAGGAGCCGTCCTCCAGGTTCTTGCGCTGCCGGACGTAGTCGAGCGCCTGCCAGCCCTCCAGGGTCTGGCAGCCCTCCTCGTAGCGGACCTGTTCGAAGTAGTGGCCCTCCCGCCGGGCCTGCCCGATCCCCATCGGCTCGCCGTCCACCAGCACGATGTGCTCGGAGGTGGCGGGCGTGTCCACGCAGAACTCGATCCCGCCGAGCGTGTCGATGATCCGCTTGAACCCGTCGAAGTTGACGATCGCGGCACCGTCGAACTGCAGGCCGGTCAGGCTGTTGAGGATCGTGGCGATCATCTGCGCGCCACCGGACCAACCGCCGCCGTTCTCATACCCCACGTCGAACGCCTCGGTGATCTTCATGTCCCAGTAGCCGGGGACGCTGACCAGCGTGTCCCGGGGCACCGAGAGCAGGTACGCCTCGTTGTGGGCGGACGGGATGTGCAGCACCATGATCGTGTCGGACCGGGCGCCCTCGCCCTGCTCCTCGACCCCGAGCATGAGCAGGTTGAGCGGGCCGTCCAGCTCCTTGCCCGGCTCGGCCGCGGCGGCGCCCAGCAGGTTCTCCTGCTGCACGTTGTCGGCGTATCGATTGTTGACGATCTCGTACCCGGCGATCGCGGTGCCGCTACCGAGCAGCAGCAGGGCTCCAAAGCTGACGGTCAGGATCGCCCAGACCGGGGCCCGGCGCCGGGTGCGGCCGGCCGGCTTCGCCGAGTCACGTTCGGCGCGCTCGGCGTCATGGTCGGGTCGGCCGGCCCGGCCGGTTGCCCGCTCTCGCGCCGCCAGCCGGTCGCGGTTGCCGCTGCGGTACGCCGAGCCGCGGTCACGGTTGCCGTTAGCACTCGATGACCGACTGCTGTAGACGCCTGGTGAGCGGCTGCTGGCGCTGCCGGTAGCACGGCCACCGTAGACCCGACCCGGCCGATCGGCGCGATTTTGGGCAGGACGGCGCTGCCAGTCGGGGTGGGAACCCTGCATCCGGCACTCCTGAGGGGTACGTCGTCCGCTTTTCGCTCCGGCGCCACTTTAGGTGATCGACGAGGATTAGTCACCCGGACGTCTGGGCGACCCGGCCGGTCGGGCGATCGTCCGATCCGACCGGCCGAACGATAGTGACGTTAATCACTGACTTGATCCGGGTTCGCGGCCACCCAATCCGCCACCGCGTCGTTCCGGACCGCCTCGTACAACTCGGCCGCGGCCTCGTCGTCGGAGAGCACCACACTCTGCCCGGCGATGTTGCCGGTGCCCGCGTGCGGGCTGGTCAGGAACGTCAGGTTGTCGCTGCGCAGATGCCGGAAGTCCCAGGCCACACTGGTCAGTGAGAACTCCTCGTCGACGGTGAGGGTCTCGGTCGCGGTCTGCAGGAAATCGTTGAGCTTGGCGGGATTGGTGAGCGTGCCGCTACTCGCCGCCTTGTCCATCAGCGCCCGCAGGAACTGCTGCTGGTGGCGCATCCGGGTGAAGTCACCGTCCGGGAACTGGTACCGCTGCCGGACGTAGTCCAGCGCCTCCTCTCCGTTGAGGTGCTGGTTGCCCTGCTCGAAGGTCCGGCGGTCGCCGTGGATCGAGGTGATGGTCTCCTCGATGTACATGTCCACGCCGCCGAGCGCGTCGGTGACCTCGACGAACCCACCAAAGTCGATCAGCATGACGTGGTTGATCCGTACCCCGGTGTAGTCCTCGACCGTCTCCACCATCAGCGGGACGCCGCCGAACGCGGTGGCGGCGTTGAGCTTCGCCTCGCCGTGGTCGGGGATGGTCACCCACAAGTCGCGCGGGAGTGAGATCAGGTACGCCTCCTGCTGGCTGGACGGGATGTGCATCAGGATGATCGTGTCGGCTCGGTAGTCGCCGCCCTCGGTCGGGTTGCGCTCGTTCTCCGCGCTGACCGCGGCGTTCTCCGGGTCGCGGGAGTCGCTGCCCAGCATCAGGATGTTGAGCGCACCCTCGGTCGCGACCGGCCGCTCGCCCTCGATCTCGGTGAAGACGTCGACCCGCTCGATGTTGTCGTCCAGGCTGCGCAGGTAGAGCCAGCTGCCGCCAACGCCGAGCCCGGCGAGCAGCAGCAGGCTGACCGCGACCACCACCAGCACCTTGCGCCACCGGCGGCGCGGCTTGCCGACCAGCGCCGGCCGGCCACCGCCCGGCGGCGGGCTCACCGGAGCACTGGCGCCTCGCGGGCCGGTGGGCACCGCCGCCCGTCCCACCACCATCCGGTCCTGACCGGGGGTGGGCACCGAGGCTCGACCGGTCGGCATGCTGGGTCCGCTTGACATGGTTCAAGCGTACGGGTAGCGCGCTACCGCTCGGTATCCACAGGCCACGGTGGCTACGGTGTCGATCACGCTCCGCTGGGCTGCGGTTACCCGTGGCGCACAGAGGGCGGAATCGACCGGCTCATACCGGAGTTCACCCGGCCACGGCCCCGCGGTCGGCGGTTGGTGTTCGGCTGGGTCAGCCGGCGATTGCCGCACGCATCCGGAGCCGAACAGCACGAGCGCCACCGCCGTCAGCCGCATCGCGACCGCCGGCGTCGAGTAGCCGTTCGAGTTGGAGCGACGCAACCTGGCCTCCATCATCCGGCATACCGGGAGCTGGTGACACGGTGACCGGCTTCGCTGCTATTTGGCAGTTACGGCAGTGTCACGGCCCGGATTGGCAGCACCAGCTCGGGGTCGCTGGTGGTCACCGTACGTCAGTGGCGCTAGTCCTGAGTGTCACAGTGGGTTGGTGGCGCCACGCCCTCGTCGACCTCACACGGGACCACCCGGATCGCCGCGTCGATCAACAGTTTCGCCAGCTCATGGCCGGCCTCGACCACCGCCGCGGAGTCGAACCGGTCCGGGTCATAGTCCAGATCGAACTGCGACCACACCAGCACGTTCTCGTGGAAGACGTGGTAGTCGATCGCCACCACCTGCGGTTCGGGGGCGTAGTTCGCGAAGTTGCCCCCCGTCCACCAGCCGTCCGTTTCCACCGGCGCGACATCACCCCACAGCCCAGGTTCGTCGGTCTGCTCGGAGATCACGCGCTCGACCTCGTCGACCCAGTACGTGTGGAAATCGGTGACCTGGTCCGGGTTCTCGGTCACCACCACGCCGACTTCGGCGCGGGAGAGGTAGGGGCGGTCGCCGGCTGCCGTACTGAACTCGCAGATGCCCCAGTACCGGAAGCCGCGTTCATCCGGCGTGGGGCTGGCGGTGGGTCCCTGAAACTGCCCCGCTGCCGGGGTGAGGTTCGCTTGCTGCAGGACGCCAGCGAGATCCATCGAGTCGCACAGGGCGGCTTCGACCGGCGCATAGCGGAGCTGGCCAGGCCCGGGCTCGGCGGGCTGGTCGTCGTCGGAGGTGCAGCCGGCGACCAGCAGCGTCAGGACGACCAGGGTCAGCCGGGTGGCGAACCTTGTCGAGCCGCCGGAAGAACTGGCGCTGCGCAACATGGCGGTCGGTCAGCTGACCCGGGTGCGGAAGTACTCGATGGTCCGGCGCAGTCCGTCGTCCGGGTCGACGGTCGGCTCGTAGCCGAGCCGGGTGCGCGCCAGCGAGAGGTCGGGCCGGCGCATCTCCGGGTCGTCGGCGCCCCGCTCGACGTACACGATCTCGGACTTACTGCCGGTGAGCCGGACGATCCGCTCGGCGAGCTCCCGGATCGACATCTCGTGCTCAGTGCCGCAGTTGATCGGCCCGGTCTCGGTCGAGTCCAGCAGCAGCAGGATGCCGCGGACCAGGTCCTCGACGTAGCAGATCGCCCGGGTCTGCTCGCCCGAGCCGTGCACGGTCAGCGGCTCGCCGCGCAGCGCCTGGCTGATGAAGGTGGGGATGGCCCGGCCGTCGTCCGGCCGCATCCGCGGGCCGTAGGTGTTGAAGATCCGTACGATCGCGGCGTCCAGCCCGCGGGACCGGTGGTAGGCCATGGTGGCCGCCTCGGCGAACCGCTTCGCCTCGTCATAGACGCTGCGTACGCCGACCGGGTTGACGTTGCCCCAGTAGGTCTCGGGCTGCGGGTGCACCAGCGGGTCGCCGTACGCCTCGGAGGTGGACGCGAGCAGGAACCGCGCGCCGTCGGCGAGCGCCCGGTCGAGCAGGTGCAGGGTGCCGAGCGACCCGACCCGCAGGATCTCCACCGGCAGGGTGGTGAAGTCGGTCGGGCTGGCCGGCGAGGCCATGTGCAGGACGGCGTCGAAGCTGCCGGCGAACGCCGGATGGTGGTCGGGCAGTCCGTCGCACACGTCGTACTTCACGAGCGTGAACTCAGGGTGATCGGCGAGGTGCGCGACGTTCTCGTCGGAGCCGGTGATGAAGTTGTCGACCGCCACCACGGTGCAGCCGCGGTCGATGAGCGCATCGATCACGTGCGACGGGACAAATCCAGCCCCACCACTGACCAGGATGCGGTGACCAGCGCCAAACCGTTCTGCGACCTCTGCCATGTCCGTCAGCCTACTGGGGCACCGTCCGGTATCGACCACGGTGGTAGGCCAGTGGCTCCGCGTCACCGGCGGCTAACGTGACCTGCTCGATGGTGCCCTCGACCAGCACCCCCCAGCCATACCCGCGGCCGGCGTCGAACACACAGCCGGCCCAGGTCCGGTCCCCGGCGAGCACCGGCCCGTAGTCGGTATCGACCCACTCGTCCTGTGCGAACAACCCGCCGGGCGCCGGTGCCAGGCCGGCGAACCGGTCGGCGAGCAGCCGCTGCCCGGCCGCCAGCGGGGTGATCGTGAACCGGCGGGTGGCTTTGATCGCCGGCCACAGATCCGATTCCTCGTCGATCAGCCCGATCACCCGGCCGGGTTCCCCGTCGACGATCAGCACCGACGACACCGTCAACCCGGCCGGCCCGGGCGCGGTCCAGAGCGTCACCGGCGTCACCAGCCGGCCGCGCAGTCGCCGGACCGGCCGGCGGTCCTGCTCCGGTGTCGCGAACGGGTCGGTGTTATGGATCATGCGGCAATCCTCCCCGTTCCGGCGGCGCGGCAGCCAGCCGGCGGTGGTCAGCGGCTGGGGGTGACGGCGGCGAGCAGTTCGGGCGCCCGGCGATCGAGGACGTCGCCGGCGAGGTAGCAGCCGAGTGCCGCCGCCCCGGCCCCGTACGCCGCGCCGATCGGCACCGCCAGCCACGGCCAGGCGTCGCCGAGCGCGGCCGCGATCGCCAACACCGGCGCCGCGATGATCGACGCGGCCACCATCGCGACCAGCGCGAGCAGGCTCTTCGCCAGCCCGGAGCCGGTGGCGGTGGCGAACGGGTTGGCGGTCTCCGGCAGCGGGTAGGCCGCGAGCACCGAGACGAACGTGTTGACCGCCACCCCGGCGCCGTATCCGGCGAACACCACGCCGGCGGCCGCCGGGGCCACCGCCGGGTCGGCGAGCATCGCCGCCGCCACCACCGAGACCAGCACCAGCACCGGCACGATCAGGATCGCGTGGCCGATCGCCCGCGCCCGCAACTCCCGGCCGCCCGGCACGCCGGCGATCAGATGGGCGGCGTACGAGCTGCCGTCGAACCCGAACTGGTTGGCGAGCATCGCCGCGGCGAACGCCCCGACGAACAGTACGGTCACGTTGATCATGGTCGGCGAGGCGCTGGCGACGAACCCCTCGCCGTCGAAGTCCAGCGTGATCCGCCCGCCGCCAGCGGTGACGATCACCGGCACCAGCACCCCGACTACCGTGATCGAGATCACATTCGCCCGGCGCTTCGCGTCCCGCCACCAGTACCGCACCTCGCGCGCCACGATCGCCCCGAACCCGGTCGCCGGCAGCCCCGGCACCAGCCGCGGGAACAGCTGCGACACCGGGCCACCGCGGGCCGGCCGATCGGCCCGGGCCGGCCCGGCCGTCGCCGCCCCGACCATCGCCGACTCCAGCGAACGCGTCCACCACCAGAGCAGCCCGGCGATCGCCGCGCCCGTGATCGCGAGCTTCGCGAGCGCCGCCACCGGCCGGCCCTCGGCGACCTCGATGCCGATCGTGTACGGAGCACCGAGCGGGGTCCAACCGACCACCCGAGCGGCGGTGGTGAGCTGGTCCAGATCCGCGTTCTGGGTCGCCGATATGATCGCGAGCTGGGCCGGCCCGAGCAGCGCCGCCAGTGCGGCCAGCAGCACCCCGGCCAGGTCGCGCACCCGGCGCGAGCGCAGCATGGTCGCGAACGCGCTGGTCACCGCCCGGCCGGCGGCCACGCACAGCAGCAGGCCGGCGAGCAGCCCGACCAGCTGGGCGGCGACCGCGCCGGCGCCGCCGTGCCGGCCGACCGGCACCAGCAGCCCGGTGGTGGCCAGCAACAGCGCCGCCGATGGCACGCTCAGCAGCGCCGCCGCGAACAGTCCCAGCACCAGCCGCCACCGACCCAGTGGCAGCAGCGCGAACCGGGCTGGGTCCAATGTGTCATCGATCCCGAACCAGACCAGCGGCAGCAGCGTCGAACCCAGCACCAGCGCGGCGCCGCCGTAGCTCGCCACCAGCAGCCGGACCTGCGGGTCACCCACCCCGGAGACCGCGAACAGCAGGAACCCCACCCCGGCCAGGTAGAGCGCGAACAGCCCACCGGCGACGAACAGCCACACCCTGGCCGGCCGCCCCCGCAGCCCGTTGCCGAGCAGCCGCAGCTTCAGCCGTACGAACGTGCCGAGCGTGACTACAGCCACGAGAGCTCCTCGCCGGTGGCGGTCCGGCCGCCGACCACTTCGACGAACACCTCCTCGAGCGACCGGCTGCCCCGAACCTCGTCGAGCGTCCCCACCGCCTTGATCGTGCCCTGGTCGAGGATCGCCACGTGCGAGCAGAGCCGCTCCACCACCTCCATCACGTGGCTGGAGAAGATCACCGTGCCGCCGCCGGCGACGTACCGGCTGAGGATGTCCCGGATCAGCGCCGCGCTGACCGGATCTACCGCCTCGAACGGCTCGTCCAGCACCAGCAACCGAGGCGCGTGCAGCAGCGCGCACGCCAGCCCGATCTTCTTCTTCATCCCGGCCGAGTAGTCGATGACCAAGGTGCGGCCAGCATCCCGCAGCGCCAACACGTCCAGCAGCTCGGTCGCACGCTGGTCGATTGTGGCCGGATCCATGCCGCGGAGCAGTCCGGTGTAGGCGAGCAGCTCCGGACCGGAGAGCCGGTCGAACAGCCGCACCCCGTCCGGCAGCGCGCCGAGCCGCCGCTTCGCCTCCGCCGGATCCGACCACACGTCGTGCCCGAGCACCCAGGCGGTGCCCGCGTCCGGCCGCAGCAACCCGACCACCATCGACAGGGTGGTGGTCTTGCCGGCGCCGTTCGGGCCGAGCAGGCCGAAGAACGAGCCGGCCGGCACCACCAGGTCGATGCCGGCGACCGCTACCTTCGCGTCGAACCGTTTGGTGAGCCCGCGCAGGGCGAGCGCTGGTGGCTGCGAATCGTTCACCCAATGAACGGTACCGGGTTCAGCAATTCTCCGGCGGATCGGCGAGGAGATCGGCGGCGATCGCCCGCGCCAGGTTCGCGCGCCGCCAGTCCGACGTGGAAAGTTCGGCGGCGTCGTCCTGGAAAGGTGGGAGGATGACCTCTCGAGGCGGTCCTTGCCGGCAGACCAGCGCCGGCACCGCATCATCGGACAGCGTGGTCAGGTACGCGTAGTCGAGCTGCTTTCCGGCTTCCCACCGCTCCAGATTCCGTTCCGCGATGAACCGGTCCGGGTTGAGCACGGCCAGCCCGAGCAGCGCGGCGATCCCGGTGGCGGCCACCGCGCGCAGCAGCCAGGCCGCCCGCAACCGGATGCCGGCCGCCATCACCAGCAGGAACACCAGGCCCAGCCACAGTTCCACCACGCTCACCAGCACCCGGAGCCGGGTAAACCCGTACGCCTCCTGGTAGGTGTGCATCCGGAACAGCGCCGAGGCGACGATCACCAGTGTCAGCGCGGCGAGCGCGCCCAGCAGGCCGCGCAGAAACCACCGCTCCACCGGTGTTTCGCGCGGGGCCAGCGCCGCCACGATCCAGATCACCAGCAGGGTCAGTGCCGTCACCACCAGCAGCTGCCAGAATCCGCCCCGGGCATATTCAGCGTACGTTGGACCGTCCGGCCCGAGCACGTAGGTGACGCCTCCGAACAGTACGGTCAGCTGCACGCTGACGAAGCTCGCGAACAAGGCGACCAGTGCCCCGACCGGCACCGCCCACTCGATCAGCTTGACCCGGCGCGGTTGGGCCGATGCAAAATCATCCACTGTGGGCGGTGCGATCAACAGGTACACCGCGCCGAGCACGAACGCGCCGGCGACCCCGAACAGGAACACCCAGCGGGTGATCGAGCCGGCCGTCAGGTCCGGCAGGGCGGTGCCCAGCAGCCGCGAGAACACCGCGTCGGCGGAGGCGAACAGCGCCCCGAAGATGAGCAGTACCGCGGCGGTGATCACAATGGTCGGTCCGATCCGGACCGATTCGGCGGTCTGGCTGCGCCACCGGGCGGCGATGCTGCGCTGTCCCCAGGAGACGCCGCGGACCAGCGCGGCCGGCACCAGCAACCCGCCGATCAACAACCCCAACAGGGTCCGGCCATTGGTGAGCGCGAGCACGATCGCCACCGCGGCACCGAGCAGGCACAGCGCGAACAGCCACTCCGCCGCCCGCAGCGCCCCGACCGAGAGCAGCGCCAGCGCCGCGATCCCCCAAGCCGCGCGCTCCCACGACCAGCTGACGCGACGCCACAGGGAGACCACGATCGCCACCGCCGCGACCAGTCCGGCGAGGACCCATCCGACCCCGAGCTGCCCCAACGGGACGAACGCCGCGGCCAACACTCCGGTCACCGCCGCAGCGATCGGCGGCACCGACCCGGCCGGCGCCTCCGGCCCCGGCCAGACCGGCTCCGGTAGTGGTGGTGGCTGCGACAGGGGTGGCGGCGGTTGCTCACGGATCGCCAGGTCGGTCGACGACGGCGAATCTTTCGATGCCGACTCGCTCGCGGCCGGCTCGCTGGCGGCCGGCTTTGCCGCTGGTGACCCGACCGGTGGCGAGTCGGAGGAAACCGGCTTGGTGGCCGGCGACTCGGGCGACGGCGTCCCAGCCGACGGCGTATCGGTGGCTGACATGAGTGCTCCCTTCGAGTGTCGCCGTCGCGGACGGTGTGCGCTGGCGGAGCCTCAACAGCTAGCACCAGTGCAACCCGCCACAGCGGCGTTGGCAATCAGCGATGGGGTTGGATGGCGAGAAGGGGTCGGCAGCGGTGAGTTGGCCGGGCCGCGGCCCAGCTCCGCGGTCCGCGATCACGGCGATGGTCGGCGGCGGCGGGGGCACGGCCTGCGGCCGCCGCCCGTTGCGCCGGTGCTAGCAGGTGTTGAGGCTCGGCACCGGGTCTCCCTCCGGCTGGCGGGGCAGGGTCACTTCGATCCGGCAACCCGGCCGGTCCGGCTGGCCCGGCTGGTCCGCCGGATCCGGGTCCACCACGGCGATCGTGCCGCCGTGCAGCTGCACCACCCAGCGAGCGATCGCCAGGCCCAACCCGGTGCTCCCGCCGCCGGTCGGCTCCCCCCGCACGAACCGGTCGAACACCCGAGATCGTTGCGACACCGGGATTCCCGGCCCCTCATCGGTGACCGTGACCACCACCCGGTCGGCGTCCGCGTGCGCCGCCACCGCCACCGTGCCGCCGGCCGGGCTGTGCCGGGTCGCGTTGTCCAGCAGGTTCGCCAGCACCTGGTGCAGCCGGCCGGGATCGGCGGAAACCGTGAGCGGTTGTTCGGGCACCGACACCGTGAACCGCACCGACCGGCCGGTGCCGGCCGAGGTCAACTCCGCTTCCTCGACGGCGGCCTGCAGGAACCCGGCGACGTCCAGCTGCTCGCGTTCCAGCGGCACCACTCCAGCGTCCAGCCGGGACAGATCCAGCAGCTCGGCGACCAGCCGGCTGAGCCGCTCGGTCTGGGCCAGCGCGGTGCGCAGCAGTTCCGGACTGGCCGGCGATACCCCGTCGACCGCGTTCTCCAGCAACGCCTGCAGCGCCGAGATCGGCGTACGGAGCTCGTGCGAAACGTTTGCGATCAGCTCGCGGCGCTGCCGGTCGGCGTCGGCGAGGTCGGCGGCCATCTGGTTGAACGCCCGGGCCAGCTCGCCCACCTCGTCGCGGGAGGTGGCGCGGACCCGCCGGCTGTAGTCGCCGCGGGCCATCGCCCGCGCCGCCGCGGTCATTTCCCGCAGCGGCGAGGTCATGCCGTGCGCGAGCAGCTGGGTCACCAGCAGCGCGACCACGAACGCGACCACTGTGGTCCGCGGTGGCCACCAGCCGATCCCGTACCAGAACACCGCGATCGCGGCGGCGATCGCCAGCACCACCAACGTGCCGATCTTCAGCTTGATGGACCGGAACGAGTCCAGCGGCCGGGGCATCTGGAAGCTGATCACGCGGTCACCTCCAGCGCGTAGCCGACCCCGTGCACGGTCCGGATCAGGTCGGCGCCGAGCTTGCGGCGCAGGCCCTTGACGTGGCTGTCGACCGACCGGCCGCCGGAGGCGAGCAGCTGGTCCCGGGGGAGAACCGCACCCGGCCGCTGCGCGAGTTGCACCAACAGGTCGAACTCGGTCGGGGTGAGGTGCACCGGCGCGCCGGCCCGCCACACCCGCCGGCCGGCGGTGTCGATCTCCAGGTCGGCGAGCCGGATCGGCCCGTCCCCGCCGGCGGACCGGCCGACCCGGCGCAGCAGCGCGTGCACCCTGGCCGCCAGCTCGCGGGGCGAGAACGGCTTGGTCAGGTAGTCATCCGCGCCGACCGCCAGCCCGACCAACAGGTCGGTCTCGTCGTCGCGGGCGGTAAGCATGAGCACCGCGACCGGCCGCTCGGCCTGGATCCGGCGGCACACCTCCAGCCCGTCGAACCCCGGCAGCATGATGTCGAGCACCACCAGGTCGGGTCGGCTCCGGCGAGCGGCTTCCACGGCGCTCGGCCCGTCCCCGGCGAGCTCCACCGCGAACCCCTCGGCCCGCAGCCGGGCGGCGATCGACTCGGCGATCGTCTGTTCGTCCTCCACCACCAGGATCCGCCGCTGCTTCGTACTGCTGGTCATGGCCGCACAGTACGAGGTGGATGCGATGAGCGGGCGGAGAGATTGTGGAGAGATTGTGGAGACCACCCTGCCCGGCGGTCAGCCGGGCCGGGGCACCGCTTCCTCGATCGTGGCCAGCCGCGGGATCGGTGAGAACGCGACCCACAGGGTGGCGAGCGGGATCGTGAACGCGCCGATCACCATCGCGGTGTGGTAGCCCAGTGCGGATGCCAGTAGCCCGCCGAGCCCGGCCCCCTGGACCAGCACCCCGCCGGCGCCTTTGCCGCCGATCTCGGTCGCCGACTGGGACGCCGACAGCTTGCCGTTGGCGTCCACCAGCTCCGGCTGCGGCACGATCCGGGGCAGGAGCGCGAAGTCCGCCAGGTGGTGCAGGACGGTCAGCACGCCGCAGGCGAACACCACCAGGTAGAGCCAGGGCATCCGGGCCACCTCGGCCCAGACTGCGACCGGGATCGTGAGCAGCAGCAGGCACCGGCCGGCGTCGGCGGTGATCATCAGCGGTCGCCGACGGTGCCGGTCGACCAGCAGGCCGAGCGGCAGGGTGGCGAGCAGGAACGGCAGGAACTGGGCCGCCCGGAGGATGCCCACCTCGCCCGCGCTCGCCGACAGCGTGAGCACCGCGAGCAGCGGGATCGCCAGCTCGCCGATCTCCGCGCCGAACCAGGAGACGCTCGAGGCGAACCACAGCCGCCGGAAGTCCGGGATCCGCCATGCCCCGGTCCGGGTCTCGCTCGCCGCAGCCCGCGTAACCGCATTCATGCGTTAGGAGGTTAGTCATAACCTGGTCAGCGCACAAGCCGGTTATGATGGTGGTCATATGAGTACGAGCGCGGCCGCACCCGGCCGGTTGGAGCTGGTCCGCCGGTTCGTCAACACCGTCGACATCGAGGCCGGCGAGGATCAGCTCGCGTCCGTCGCCGGGTTCGCCGACTGGCTGCGGGAGGCCGGCCTGCTCGAGGCTGTGCCGGCGGTGACGGATACCGACCGGCGGTCGGTGATCGCGGTCCGGGAGGCGCTGCGCGACCTGCTCCGCGCCAACCACGACGGGAACTCGGTGCCGCCCGACTCCGTGCGGATACTCGACGACGCCGCCCGGTCGCTGGCGATCTCGTTCCCAGCCACCGGCGGCTGGCGGCTGGCGCCGCGCGAGGGCGGGGTGGCCGGGGCGGTCGGGAGGCTGCTCGCCGCCGTGGTCGAGGCGATGGCGGAAGGGACCTGGCACCGGCTGAAGGTGTGCGCCAACGACGCCTGCGCGTGGGCGTTCTACGACCGGTCGCGGGCCCGGTCCGGCCGGTGGTGCTCGATGTCGGTCTGCGGCAACCGGGCCAAGCAGCGCGCCTGGCGGACCCGGCGCCCGGCCGACCGGTCCACTTCGACGTAGCGGCAAAGATCAGGGGAAACTGAGCGTCGCCCCGGCGACGCTCAGTTTCCCCTGATCTTGCGGGGTTCTCCGCTACTCCACCGGATCGGCCGGGATCTGGTCGACCATCGTCGCCGGTACCACGTCAGTGGTCACGGCCGTCCAGCTCGACACGCTCCCGGGCGGTAGGAGCGGCCCTACCCCGCGGTCGACCAGGACCTCCCGCTCGCCGATCACCATGCCGGTCTCCGGATCGAAGATGATCTCCTGACGGTCGCCGCTGTTGGGCTCGTACCGGCCGACCGCCACCCCGACCTGCCCGTTCAGGTTCGCCTGCTCGTCAACCAGCTCGACACCCGGGATCAGGGCGGCGGCCTGGAACAGGGCCGCCCGGAGGTCCGCCGGCACGAAACCGGTCCGGAGTGTGTCGGCGATGATCACCAGCGCCTCGCCATCGGGGGAAGGTCCGGCGTCAGCGGCGAAGGTACGGATCTGGTCGAGCAGCTCCTCCGGGTCCCGGGGGAGGCTGGCGAAGAACTCCGGGGTCGGCGACCCCCAGTTGCCGAGCGGCGGAGAGCCGAAGAACGCACCGTTCAGCGCCCGCTCAGTGAAACCGCGCCTCGGCGGATCCGCCCCGCCGACCTCCTCGGCGATCGCGGCGTCCTCCGGCCGATACGGCACCTCCGGGCCCCGGCGCAGTACCCACTCCTTGGCCTGGTCACCGGGGACGAACAGCTCTTCGGTGTAAGTGAACTGCCAACTGGCTTCCACGCCGGTCTGGCCGACGAAGCTGCCACGGTTGACCGCGACCGTGGTGACGCGCAGGTACTCGTCTTCGCCGACCACCGGGTCCACGCTGCCGATCGCCCGGTCCGCGGCCTGGTTCAGCAGCGTGGCCGCCTCCGCGCTCGCGCCGACCGGTGGTTCGTCGCGGACCACCACCGAGTCGGCGACGACCACCGCGGCCAGCCCTGCCGCCGCGGCGGTGGCCGCCAGCACGAGCCGCCGGGTCGGCCCCGGCCGGCCGACCAGCCATGGCCGGTCGCGCCGGTGGCGCGGTTCGCGGTCGAGCACCCCACGATCCTGGAGCTGCCTGTCCTGGATCCGGCTGAGCAGCTGGTCGCGGGCCCGATCGCGGGCGATGGGGTCATCCGGCAGCGCGCTTCGAAATCGAGTGAGTTCAAGCAGGTCGTTCATGACGTCATTCCTCCGACAAGTCGTGGTCAAGTGCGGCCCGGAGCCGGCGACGCGCCCGGTGTAACCGTGATCTGACCGTCCCGGTGGGAATGTCGAGCGCGGCAGCTATCTGGTCGTAGCTGAGCTCGGCCCACGTGTACAGCAGGATCGCGTCGCGGTCACCGCGCGAGAGCTTCGCGAGCGCCGCCGCCAGCGTGCGGCGGGCGGCGTCCGCGTCCACCCGTTCGGCGACTTCGTCCTCAAGGGACGCTGCCACCCGGTCGACACCGGTCCGGGCGAGCGCACGATAGGCCCGCGCCTCTGCCCGAGCGAACCGGCGCAGCAGGTTGGTGGCGATCCCGAACAGCCACGGGCGGGCGTCCGCCGCCGCGAGGTCGTACCGGGTGCGCCGCTCAAACGCGATCAGGAAGGTCTCGGCGAGCAAGTCGTCGGCCGCGGGGACTCCAATTCGCCGCCGTAGATAGCCATGCAGGCTGGCGGCATGGCGGTCGAAGATCAGCGCGAAGTCCTCCGGACAGGCCACCGACCGCTCGATCAGTTGGGCATCGCTGCCACCGGCCGCTACCGCGGCTTCGGTCAAGGCACTCATACCCGGTATTGCCCGGAGCGGCCGGCCGGGTTCGCGGTCGCGCCCGCCGAAACTCAGTAGGCGCCCTTACGGCGCAGCACCACCCCGATCGTGCGCCACAGGATGTGCAGGTCGTACGCGAGCGACCAGTTGTCCACGTAGTACAGATCGAGCCGGACCGCCTCGTCCCAGGAGAGGTCGGAGCGGCCGGAGACCTGCCACAGGCCGGTGATTCCGGGCCGGACCAGCAGCCGCCGCCGCACGTCCCCGAGGTAGTCGCCGTCCTCGGCCGGCAGCGGCCGCGGACCGACCAGCGACATCTCGCCCTTCAGCACGTTGATCAGCTGCGGCAGCTCGTCCAGCGAGGAGGACCGCAGGAACCGCCCGAACGGGAAGATCCGCGGATCGTCGCGAATCTTGAACAGCTGGCCGTCGGACTCGTTCAGCTCCATCAGCGCGGCCCGCCGCTCTTCGGCGTCCACGTACATGGTCCGGAACTTCCAGACCCGGAAGGTGGTCCCTTCCCGGCCGACCCGCGCCTGCCGGAAGAAGACCGGACCCGGGTCGGAGAGCTTGATCGCGATCGCGATCGCCGCGAACAGCGGCGCCAGCAGCACCAGCCCGACCGCCGCCACCACCCGGTCCATCACGTTCTTGCCGAGCCAGGCCACCCCGGACAGGGTGGGCTCCTCGACGTGCAGCAGCGGCAGACCCTCGATCGGCCGGATGTGCACCCGCGGCCCGGCGATGTCGGTCAGCTGCGGGGCGACCACCAGGTCCACCCCGCTGCCCTCCAGCTGCCAGGCGATCCGGCGCAGCTCGCCCGGCTCGGCGCTGACCGAGCCGCAGACCGCGATCGTGTCCGCGCCGGTCTCCCGGACCAGCGACAGGATGTTGTCCCGCGGCGGGTAGACCGGCACCGGCGTGACCAGCCCGCGACTGGCGCTGTAGCCGTCGGTGAGATGGATTCCGACCGGAGTCAACCCGGCCGCCGGGGTGCGGGCCACCGCGGTGCAGATCTCCAGCGCCTCCGGCAGCGTGCCGACCAGCAGCATCCGGTGGGTGGCCTGGCCGATCTTGGCCCGGATGAGGTGCAGCACCCGGCGGGCGATCGTGCGCCCGATCAGCACGAAGAGCAGCGTGCCGAGCAGTGCGGTCGCCACCGACAACCGGGACACGTCCATCTTGGTGGCGAACAGCACGAACGACAGCGTCGCCACCACCGCCACCGAGCCGCGGATCACCCGCTTGTACTCCTCGGTGCCCAGCCCGAGGTGGCGCCGCTCGTAGGCGCCGTTGGCCCAGAGCAGGATCAGCCAGGTGAGCGGCAGGAACCCGTACGCGGTGGGGTAGAACCACTCGGCCGCGGTCTCCGACCGGAACCCGGCGTCGGCCTGCTCGAACAAGGTGATCGCGGTGAAGCTCGCCAGGGTCGCCGCGACCCAGTCGAGCAGCAGCAGGATGGCGACGTACGGCCGGTGCCAGCGGGACGCCCGGCGGCGGCTGCGCCGCCAGGAGTTGCGCGGTACGCCGTTCAGCGGCGCCGGTGCTGATGCCGGTGCCGGCTGCTCCCCCGGTGGGACGATCTCGAAGCTGTCGGTGTCGTGCACAACTTCCCCGCTGTTGGTAGTGGCCTGGGGGCTACGTCGCCGGGTCCGGGGAATCGGGCTGTGAAGACTAGTCGCCATGACGACAGGCAGTCTACGGCGCGCGGGTTAGCGGACAAGGCGGGACAGCCGCCGATCCGCCAACGGTTTTCCACCGGTCTGGCATCCCGGGCAATATTGCAGGCTGGAGTCGGCGAACGACACCTCCCGGATGGTGTCGCCGCAGACCGGGCAGGGCAGGCCGGTCCGGGCGTGCACCGCCAACCCGGACCGCTTCTCCGACTTCAGGGTGGCCGCCTTCTGCCCGACCGACCGGGTCACCGCGTCGGCCAGCACCCGGCCGGTGGCGGCGTGCAGGGTGGCCAGCTGCTCGTCGGTAAGCCGCTGGGTGAGCGCGAACGGGGAGAGCTTCGCCGCGTGCAGGATCTCGTCCGAGTAGGCGTTGCCGATCCCGGCGAGCACCTCCTGGCTGGTGAGCACCCCCTTGACCTGGCCGTTGCGGCTGCGGAGCCGGGCCGCGAAGGTGGCCAGGTCGGCGGTGAGCGCGTCCGGACCCAGCCGCGCCACTCCCGGCACCTGCCGCGGGTCGGTGACCACGTAGGCGGCGAGGCTCTTCTTGGTGCCCGCCTCGGTCAGGTCGAACCCGGAGCCGTCGTCGAGCCGCACCCGCAGCGCGATCGGGCCCTTGCCGGGCTTGAGCGGGGTGGGTGAGAGGGCGTCCCGGTAGTGCAACCAGCCGGCCCGGGCCAGGTGCACCACCAGGTGGAGATCGTCGCCGATCTCGACGTCGAGGAACTTGCCGTGCCGGGTCGCCCCGGTGATGGTCTGGCCTTCCAGCGCGGTCAGCGGCGGGTCGTAGGTCTTCAGCGCGCCGATCGCGGACACCTCGACCCGCGTGACCGCGTGGCCGACCGCCCGCTCGCGCAGGAAGGCGGCGAGCGCCTCGACCTCCGGCAGCTCAGGCATGGTTGTACGGTACCTTCGGCCGGTGAGAGTGGTGGTAGCGCACAACCGGTATCGTTCGGCGCAACCCTCCGGCGAGAACCGGATCGTCGACACCGAGATCGAGCAGCTCTCCGCCGCCGGCGTCGAGGTGATCCCGTTCCTGCGCTCGTCCGACGACATCCCGGCGATGCCGGTGACCGGCAAGGCACTGCTGCCGGTGTCGCCGCTGTGGAACCCTGGTGCGGCCCGGGAACTGGCGGCGCTGATCCGGGCGCGCCGGCCCGACGTGCTCCACCTGCACAACCCGTACCCCCTCCTGTCTCCCTGGTTGATACGGACCGCGCACCGGCACGGTTTGCCGGTGGTGCACACGGTCCACAACTACCGGCAGGTGTGTGCCTCCGGGATCTACTACCGGGAGATCGGGATCTGCCACGACTGCCGGGGTCGGTGGCTGGGCGTACCGGCGGTGGCGCACCGCTGTTACCGCGGGTCGCGGGCGCAGAGCGCGGTGATGGCGGTCACCCTCGCCGCGCACCGGCCGACCTGGCGGTCGGTCGACCGGTTTATCGCGCTCACCGCCGCGATCGCCACGCATTTGCAGGAGTACGGAGTGCCGGCCGACCGGATCGTGGTGAAGCCGAACGCGGTGCCGGACCCGGGCCCGCCCGCCCCGCTCGGCGACGGGTTCCTGTTCGCCTCTGGCCGGCTGGTGCCCGAGAAGGGGCTGAGCCTGCTGCTGGAAGCGTGGCGGCGGCATCCGGAGGGGGCGCTGGGGACGTTACGGATCGCCGGGGACGGGCCACAGCGCCCGCTCGCCGAGCAGGCCGCGGCCGACCGTACCGACGTGGTCTACCTGGGGCCGTTGGATCCGGCTGGGGTACGGGCGGCGATGCGGGATAGTGCGGTGGTGCTGGCGACGCCGGTGTGGCATGACGTGCTCCCGACCGTGGTGATCGAGGCGCTGGCGGCTGGTCGGCCGGTGCTCGGCACCGCGCTGGGCGGCATCCCGTACCTGGTCGGCGACACCGGCTGGACCGTGCCCCCGGAGCCGGCGGCGCTCGCGGAAGCCTTGCCGGTGGCGAGGCGGGACGCGGCGGTCCGCTCCGACGCGGCCCGCGCCCGGTACCTCGCGACCTTCCACCCGGACGTGGTGACCCGCCAGCTGATCGAGGTCTATCAGGGGCTCGGCCAACCGGCCGCTGGTTACCGCCGCCGGGTGCGGTAGCGGTAACCCTCGGCGTCGAACGGGATCGGGCCGCAACCGTCGCTGTACGGCGGCTCGATCTCCTGGGTCCGGCAGCGCAGGCAGCGGTAGATGGTGTGGCCCAGCCCGCACCGGCAGGTCTGCTCGGTGAGATCACCCGGCCAGTAGCGGCGGCCGCAGGCCGGGCAGGCCTGGCGCCGCTCGTCCTCCCGGATCCGGAAGTAGCGGTAGCCGGTCACCCGCGGGTCGAGCCGCAGCCGCAGCACCGCGTGCCGGAGCTCCTGCACGTCGGCGACGTCCACGGCCTCCTCGTAGTAGCTGTACTTGATGATCAGCCGCCAGCCCATGATCTGGTGAGGCTAGCACAAGCGTACGAATCAGTTGCCCGCGACCGGCGACCGTGATCATCCGCTCAACCGGGCTGTAGTGGGCAGATACGTGATCTACCGGTTGAAGATGGTTCAATGTCTATAGTGGTCATACGCTGGCTCGGCGGACCCGCCGCTCGCTGCCCGCCGTCCGTGCCCGCTGTGCGTGTGCGCCGTCCCGCCGTGCGTGTGCGCCGTCCGCCGTGCGCTGCCCACCGGCTGGCGTCCGCCCCGGGCCGGGAATGCCAGACCTCAGCGATATCTATCTCGCGACCAGATATCAGCCCGGATTGTCAACCGGGGGCCGGCCGATACCGGTCGCACGGTTCGCTTGCGATGCGGTCGTGATATCTGATCCCGATATAGATATCGGTCGGTTGCGTTGCACTGGCGGACTGCCAACACAGCACCGCGGTTGGCACCGCACCGGTTGGCACCGCACCGCGGCTAGCGCCGCAGCGCGGCCCGGCCGGTGAACGCGATCGAGGCGAGCAGGAACCCGCCGTTGACGATCGTGAAGGCGATTACGAACCAGACCAGCCAGGCCGGTGCGAGCAGCAGGATCACCGCCGCCACGAAGAAGATCGCCCCGGGGTCGCGGACCAGCTTCACCACCCGGACCGGCAGCGACCGGGACGGCACCATGCTGGCGGCGTGCGGTCCGGCCTGCAGCGCCGAGGTGACCAGGTTCACCATCCAGGTGCCGGCGAACGCCACCACCAGCCAGACCGGAGTGTCCGGCTGCTGCGCGACCGCGACCGCGGCGATCGCGGTGACCAGCGCGATCTGCGAGGCGACGTCGCACAGGATGTCGGTCCGGGCGCCGGCCGAGCTGGTCTGGCCGGTCAGCCGAGCCAACTGCCCGTCCGCGCAGTCCAGCCCGTACGCGAGCTGCCAACCGATCAGCGCCAGCAGGCCGACCGGCCAGGCCGGCAACCGGCCGTCCGCGACCGGCTCGGCCAGCACGATCACGGTCACCGAGGTGGACAGCCCGATCAGCAGGTTGGCGAGCGTGAGCACGGTCGGCGCCAGCCGGAGCCGGTGCCCGGTCAGCGCCAGCGCGGCGCCCAGCCACTGGCCGGTCGCCTCGCTGAACAGTCCACCGCCCTTGTTGACCGCGTGGAAGTCACGCAACGCGTAGGAGTCGGCAGCGGAATCGGTCGTGGTGGTCACGTCAGTCCTCCGCACCGGCCGCCTCGGTGAACTCATCCACCGCGGCCCGGATCTTCGAGTACGGGAGATCGAGGTGTTCCAGGATCGTGTACCGGCCCGGCCGGGTCTGCGGGGCCCGCTGCACGGCCCGGGCGAACTGGTCCGGCTCCAGCCCGAGCTCGGTCGGGGTCACCGGCAGCCCGTGCCGGCGCAACGTGTCCCGCAGCTGCCGGATCGGCGCGCCCCGCAGGAACGTACAGAACAGGGCACCCAGCCCGACCTGTTCGCCGTGGCTGCCGGTACCGGGGTAGAGCTCGGTGATCGCGTGGCCGATCTCGTGGCAGCCGCCGCTGCACGGCAGGCTGGTGCCGGCCACCGCCATCGCCACCCCGCCGAGCACCAGCGCGTTCGCGAGGGTGGCGAGGAACGCCTGGTCGGTCGCGTCGCCGCCGTGCGAGAGCACCGCCTCGGCACCGGTCCGGGACAGCGCCAGCGCCAGCCCGTCGATCGGCTCGCCACGGGCGTCGTGGGCCAGCTCCCAGTCGGCGGTGGCGGACAGGTTGCTGAGCGCGTCCCCGATCCCGGACCGGGTCATCCGGCTCGGGCTGCGCCGGACGTAATCCAGGTCGACCAGTACCGCGTACGGGGTGTGGACGCCGTAGGAGACGCTGACGCCGTCCCGCTGCAGCGTGCTCACCGGCGACGCGATCCCGTCGTGGGCCAGGCTGGTCGCCACCGTCACCATCGGTACGCCGTGCTGCGAGGCCGCGTACTTCACGGTGTCGATGGTCTTGCCGCCGCCGATCCCGACCACCGCGTCGTACGGCCGGGCGCGCAGCTTGCCGCCGAGTTCGAGCGCGGCGTCGACCGTACCGCCGGTGATCGTGATGATGTCGCACCGGCGCAGCTGGGGCCGGACCGCCGCCGCCACCTCCTCGCCCAGCCCGGGGCCGACCACCACCGCGACGTCGCCGCCGGCCGAGATCCGGCGGTCGCTGAGCACCTCCGCCAGGTTGCCCAGCACGCCCGGGCGGATCTCGATGGTGAGCGGCGCGAGCAGGGTCCGGGCTAGTAGCGGCATACCAGCTCCCGGGCGCGGGCCAGGTCGGTCGGGTCGTCAACCTCCACCCAGTCGACCGTACCGATCCGTTCCGCCCGGACCTCGCCGGTCCGGTCGGCGAGCAGCTGGAATCCGTCCTCGTAGTAGAGCCCGGGATCGCGCCGCCAGGTGTCGGCGAGGCACTCGGCCAGCGGGGCGGCGATCCCGGGGTCGATCAGGGCGGCGCCGATGTACTCGCCGTGGGCGGTCTCGACCGGCAGCTGCTTGGTGATCCGGACCACCCGATCGCCGCCGTCCAGCCGTACCTTCATCGCCTCGTCGGTGAGGGTCTTGACCGCGTCGACCGCCAGCCGGACCCCGCTGCCGGTGCCCGCGAGCAGGGTCCGCTCGACGCTGACCGGGTGCACGGTGTCGCCGTTCACCAGCAGTGCGCCGTCCGCGAACTGATCCCGGGCCAGCCAGAGCGAGTAGGCGTTGTTCCAGTCCACTCGGTCGTTGTGGACCAGCCGCAGCCGGACCCCGTGCCGGCGTTCCAGCTCCGGCACCCGCACCTTGACCGCGTCGGCGTGGTGGCCGACCACCACCGCCACGTCGGTGAGGCCGGCGGCGGCGAGGTTGGCCAGGATGACGTCCAGGATCGTGCGCTCCTCGGCCACTGGGAGCAGGGTCTTCGGCAGGTGCTCGGTGTGGGGCAGCAGTCGCCGGCCGGCCCCTGCCGCGAGCACGAGTCCGATCATGGGCTTTCTCCGCTGGTTGGCCTGGTAAGGAGCCTAACTTAGCGGGCCGGCGCAGCGGCCGCTATCCGGCCTAGCCGGGTCCGGCCTCGGTCCGGCCTCAGCCCGGCCGCCGGCCGGCCGCCGGCTGGCCCAGGCACCGGTGATTTCCATCGCGGCGGAACGGCATTGACGCATCGAGCAGCCTTCGCTTAACGTCTGTTCACCGTGTTCCCCCAACGAAGGGAGATGCCAATGCGTTGCCTCGAACCCCCGATCGAAGCCTGATCGGACACAGCTAGTCTCGCGCCGGATCGCCGCCCGCTGGCGGCGATCCGGCGCACCAGCGGGAGCGTATGACCATCGAGCCCTTGGTCGCCGTTGACCTGCCGCGGCTCGACGCGAACCTCCGCCGGTTCCAGCAGCAGCTCGCGGCCACCGGGGTGCCGTTCCGCGCCCACGTCAAGGCACATCGCACGGTCGAGTTGGCGCAGCGGCAGGTGGCCGCCGGCGCGGTCGGAGTGTCGGTGCACACCGCGAGCGCCGCGATCCGGTACGCCGAGGCCGGCATCGAGGACGTGGTGCTCGCCTGGCCGTGGCCGGAACCCTGGCGGTTCCCCAGATTCGTCGAGGCGGCCGCCCGGGTGCCGCGGTTCGCCGTCCACGTAGACCGGCCGGAGACGATCACCGGTCTCGGCGCGGCCGCCGTCGAGCGCGGTGTCGAGGTGCGGGTACGGATCGACTTGCGGCACGCGAGCGCCGAGGCGGTCCCGGCGCTCGGCAAGCTCGCCGCCGACACGCCCGGCGTACGGCTGGACGGGGTCACCGGCTACTCTCCGCTTGAGACCACCGAGCAGCTCCGGGACCGGGAAGGCGTCGGTCGGCGGTACGCGGAGCAGGTGGTCGCGGCGGCCGAGCAACTCCGCGACGCCGGGCTGGACTGTCCAGTGGTGAGCATCGGGGGCACCCCCACCGCGCTCGGCGCGGCCAGTGTCCCCGGCGTCACCGAGCTGTGCGCCGGTGCGTACGCCACCCTCGACGGTGGCCTCGCCGCCGCCGGGGTCGGCAGCCCGGCCGAAGTGGCGATCACCGTCGCCGCCGACGCCACCGACTTGCTCGACGGCTGCTCGCAGCCGTGGGAACCGGCGGTGGCGTGGCAGCCGGCGCCTGACTCCGGCCGGCTGGTGCCGGCGCACATCTGCCCGCTCATCACCAACCTGGTCAAACGCGGCGTCGAGATCACCGCGGTCGCCGGCGGCGAGCCGGTGGCGAGCTGGCGGCCGTTCGCGGCGCCGGACCGCGAATGAGTGCCGAGCCGCGGCCGGCCGGCTCGATCACCGCCGAGCTGAGCCTGTTCCGGCGCCGCCGGTTCGCGCTGCTGTTCGCCGGCCGGACCATCTCCATGTTCGGCACCGCGTTCGGCCCGGTCGCGGTCGCCTTCGGGGTGCTCGGCCTGCCGGGTGCCACCCCGACCACCCTGTCGGTCGTGCTCGCCGGGCACGCCGTGCCGCAACTCGGGCTGATGCTGCTCGGTGGGGTGATCGGCGACCGGCTGCCCCGGCACCGGGTGCTGGTGCTCGCCGAGACCCTCTCCGGCTGCGCGTACGGCTCGATCGCGGCCATGCTGCTGACCGGCTGGGCGCCGTTGCCGCTGCTGGTCGGGGCGGCGGTGGTGGCCGGCTGCGCCTCCGCGCTGTTGCTGCCGGCGCTCACCGGCGTGATGCCCGAGGTGGTGGAGCGGGAGCGGCTGCAGCCGGCGAACGCCCTGCTGCGGCTCGGCGGCAACGCCGCCACCGTCGGCGGGGCGGCGCTGGCCGGCGCGGCGGTCGTGCTGCTCGGCCCGGGGGTGGCGGTGGCGGTCGACGCCGGCACCTACCTGGTCGCCGCGGTGCTGCTCACCGGGGTGCGGACCAGCACCCCGGTCCGCCGGAACCGTCGAGTCTGGACGGATCTGCGGGAAGGCTTCCGGGAGTTCGTCGGCCGGCAGTGGCTGTGGGTGGTGGTCGGCTCGGCCGCGATCCTGAACGCCGGCAGCGCCGCCGCGTTCACCGTACTCGGGCCGGTGCTCGCCACCGAGCGGCTCGGCGGCGCGGTCGGCTGGTCGCTGATCCTCGCCAGCTACACCGCCGGGATGCTGCTGTCGGTGGTCCCGCTGCTGCGGATCCGGCCGGCCCGGCCCCTGCGTACCGCCGCGCTGGTGACCCCGCTGCTCGCCGCGCCGATGGCGGCGATGGGGTTCGGCGCGCCGGTGCTGGTGGCCGCCGCCGCGGCGGCGTGTGCCGGGGCCGCGCTCAACGTCTTCAGTGTCCTGTGGGAGACCACCCTGCAGCAGCGGGTGCCGGCCGAGGCGCTGTCCCGGGTCACCGCCTGCAACTACCTGGTGGCGCTGTCGCTCAAGCCGGCCGGCATCTACCTCGCCGGGCACGCCGCCACCGGGCTCGGCGCCGGCCCGGCTACCATCGCGGCCGGCGCGGCGCTGCTCGCCGCCGGCCTTGCCCCACTCGCCTCGCCCCAGGTCCGCCAGTTGACCGACCACAATGGAGATACATGATGGACCAGCCGTACGAGTACGCCGACGGGTTCGCGCGCGCCTATGACGAGCACTGGAGTCCGTACCCGACCCGGGCCGCCGAGCAGCTGCTGCGGCTGCATCGGCAGCTCGACCCGGACGGGGAGCGCCGGCTGCTCGACGTCGGCTGCGGCACCGGGATCGTGGCCGCCCACTTCCAGCGGAACGGCTATCAGGTGATCGGGCTGGACGTGTCGGCGGCGATGCTGGCCCGGGCGCGGGAGCGGCTGGGCGAGGACGCGGTGCTGTTCCAGGCGGACGCCGCTGACTTCACGGTGGCCGAGCCGGTGCCGTTCGCGGTCTCGACCTACGACATCCCGAACCACATCGGTGACCCGGACCGGATCCGCTCCTACCTGACCTGCGTCTACCGGGCGGTCCGGCCGGGCGGCTGGTTCGCGTTCGACGTGGCGACCCGGACCGGGCTGCTCGGCATGAACACCGTCCAGGCCCGGGAGACCGACGACTCGATCCTGCTGTTCCGGGGCGCCATGAACGAGGCCGCCGGGTACGGCTTCTACCGGATCTCAGGGGCGGTGCGGGCGCCGGACGGCCGGTACGACCGGTTCGAGACCACGATCACGAACTGGCTGGTGCCGCTCGACGAACTCGCCGACACGCTCAAGCAGGTCGGCTGGCGCGACTCGTACCTCGCCGCGCCATCCGACCTGCTCACGCCGCTGGCCGGAGAGCCGGTCACCGCCGCCGGAAAACTCCCCCGGGTCACCTTCGTCTGCCACCGCTGACCGACCCTTCATGGCGACGGGCGGGGGTGCGCGATGGGCCGGGGCGAGCGCGATGGGCGGGGCGGGCGCCGTCAACCCTCCGGTGCCGTCGAACCGGCGGCCGGCTCGATGATGGTGTCGAGCGCGATCTCCGCCATCTCGGCGAAGCTGCGTTCGCGGTCGATCGCGGGCAGCTTCTCGCCGCTCCCGATGATGTCGCTGACGGTCAGGATGGTGAGCGCCCGGGCGCCGAACTGGGCGGCGATCGTGTAGAGCGCCGCCGACTCCATCTCGACGGCGAGCACGCCGTAGCCGGCGAGCGCCTCGTACAGATCCGGCCGGACGTTGTAGAACGCGTCCGCGGCGAGGATCGGGCCGACCCGGATCGTGACCCCGCGCCGCTGTGCCGTGTCCACCGCCGCCCGCAGCAACTCGAAGTCGGCGACCGGGGCGTAGTCGATCAGCCCGTCGAACCGCATCCGGTTCATCGCCGAGTCGGTCGACGCGCCGATCGCGGCGATCACGTCGCGCAGCTTCAGCGAGTCGGCGAGCGCGCCACACGAGCCGACCCGGATCAGCGTGCGCACTCCGTACTCATTGATCAGTTCGTGGGCGTAGATCGAAGCCGACGGCATCCCCATCCCGGTGCCCTGCACCGACACCGCTACCCCCTGGTAGCGGCCGGTGAACCCGAGCATGTTGCGGACGGTGGTGTAGCAGACCGGGTCCTCGAGGTAGGTCTCGGCGATCCACTTGGCGCGCAGCGGGTCGCCGGGCAGCAGCACCCGGGGGGCGATCTGGCCGGGCTCGGCGCCGATGTGTGTACTCACGGCGCCCCATCTTGCCAGGTCCGGTACGCTAGCCGGCGGTGGTGTGTCCGAGTGGCCTAAGGAGCACGCCTCGAAAGCGTGTGAGGGTTCACGCCCTCCGCGGGTTCGAATCCCGCCGCCACCGCTCTGTCCAGCGGGTTCGGCACTGTCAGCAGGTGCCGAAGCCGTCGGCGAACAGCCGCCGGGGCGCTCGGTCAGCCCGTGCTCGCGCTCCAGCTCGGTGCGGGTGTCGCCGAAGTTGATCCCGGCCAGCCTCTGGTGGTCGACGATCAGCGGGGCGCCGGACGGGTTCGCGGTGGCCGGCGGCGGCCCGGTCGACTGGGCACCGCCGGCCTAGCTGACTTCACCGTTGCAGCCGACCACGGCGGCGAGCACCAGCGCGGCGACCGCCGCCGTGACCCGGCTGCGGACCCGGTCAGGTGACCGGACCGTGATATCCACCATCGGGCGCGTGGTCGCCCGGCATGCCCGCCGGCTGCGGCGTCCGGGCCGCGTCCGGCGAGACCGGCGGCTGCTCACTCCGCCGGAACTTGTGCACCACGTTCCGGGCCAGGCCGGTCACCTTCTCCCGGCCGGTGTCGACCATCGACCCGTGCCCGTCCTGGTTGCCGATCGCCCCGCCGGTGCCGGTCATGGTGGGCTGGCCGGACCGTGAGCGCTGGGCGAACACCGCGTAGACGCCGCCAGCCGCGCCCAGCACGGCCAACCCGGCGGTCGTCACCATCACCCACCGCGCCTGCCACCAGGCGGGCTTGCGACGCGCGCGGGCGCGCTCCCGGCTGGCCGTGCGCGCCGCCTGCGCCGCGCCGACCCGCGCCGCCACCACGAGTGGGGCGAGGTTCATCGCCCAAAGCTGCCGCGGATCGTACGCGGCGGTACTGCTGTTCCCCCCGGTCTTGGCCACCGTGCTCCCCCCTCGGATCACCGCTGCCGGACGGCAGCGCCGTCTCTGGGTGATGCTATTTCACGTTCGTGACCTATGAGCCGGTTCCGCCGATTCTCCGGCGCGTGGTCGGCGTGGCGGGTGACCGGCGAGCGGGGAGCGGCGAGTGGTCAGCTAGCCGACCGACACCAGGCAGACCACCTCGCCGGTGCCGCTCTGGTCGTCGGTGAGCTCACCGATCCACAGCATCTGCTCGGTGCCCTCGAACGCGGTGCAGAGCTCCTCGACCGGGGCGGCGTAAAACTCCGCCTCGGTCATCTCACCGTCGTTGCCGATCACCTCGTAGGCGGCCTCCGCCGAGTCGCAGGCGACGACCTCGGTCTCGCCGGCGGGCAGCAACGACGCCTCGGTGATGCAGTCGCCGACGTCCGGCACCGCGAGGTTCTGCTGGATCTCCTGGCCGGCGGCGCCGATCGCCAGCCGCACGAGGGCCCCGCCGCCGAGCACCACCAGGGCGCCGACGATGCTGAGGATGATCGCCAGCGGCTTCTTCGAGCTCTTCTGCTCCGGCGGCGCCCCGCTCCCGGACAGGTATCCGGCCTGCTGCCCATACGGCTGCTGACCGTACTGCGGCTGCCCGTACGTCTGCTGTGGTTGGTCGTAGGACTGCTGCGGCTGCCCGTACGTCGGCTGCGGCTGCCCATAGGTCTGCTGAGGCTGGCCGTACTGCGACTGCTGGCCGTACTGCGGCTGACCGTACTGCGGAGCCGGGGACTGCGGCTGCTGCCCGTACGGTTGCTGTTCGTATGATGACGGTTGCTGAGGGTACGCAGGTTGCTGTGGATACGCCGACGGGGGTTGCGCTGGATACGGGGGCTGTTGCGAATACTGGGATTGGTAGTAACCACCCTGCTGATTCGTCACCGGTTGAAGTCCTTCCACGAGGGGCGCCGACCGGAAAACGATACGCCCTCACGTCAAACCGCGCGGCTGCCAGTTCGGCTATCGCGAGCCGTCCGGTTAGGCTGGCCGGAGTCGCGCGAATGTCGATGCGTAGACCGGGTTGGTGACCATGGAACGCCGTGACTTCTTGCGGGTCACGCTAGGCGGTGCCGCGGTGGCGCTCGGGTTCACGCTCTCCCGATCGGCGATCGCCGCGCCGGCCCGGCCCGGTCCCAGCCCGTACGGGCCGCTGCAGGCCGCCGACGCCAACGGAGTCCGGTTGCCGGCCGGTTTCCGGAGCCGGATCGTCGCCCGGTCCGGGCGGCGGGTCGCCGGCACCGGGTACCGGTGGCACGGCGCGCCGGACGGCGGCGCTTGTTTCCCGGTCGACGACGGCTGGATCTACGTCTCGAACGCCGAGCTGCCGCACCGGGCCGGTGGTGCCAGCGCGATCCGGTTCGCGGCCGACGGCACCATCGTCGACGCGTACCAGACCCTGTCCGGGACCTCCCGCAACTGCGCCGGCGGCGGCACCCCGTGGCAGACCTGGCTCTCCTGTGAGGAGGTCCGGTTCGGCTACGTCTACGAAACCGACCCGACCGGGGTCGACGCGGCGGTCCGGCGGGACGCGATGGGCCGGTTCACCCACGAGGCGGTCGCCTGCGACCCGGACCGACAGGTCATTTACCTGACCGAAGACGAGCCGGACGGCTGCTTCTACCGGTTCCGTCCCAACCGGTGGGCGGACCTCGGGGCCGGCGGGACGCTGGAGGTGCTGGTCGGCGGGCCCGGCGATCGCGGCGAAGCGAGCTGGGTCCGGGTGCCCGACCCGACCCCGGCGCCGGGCGGGACCCCGACCCGGTACCAGGTCCCCGGCGCGAAACGGTTCAACGGCGGCGAAGGCTGCTGGTACGCCGGCGGCACCTGCTGGTTCACCACCAAAGGGGACGGCCGGGTGTGGCAGCTCGACGCCGCCGCCGACCGGTTCGCGCTTGCCTACGACGAGCACCGGGTCACCGACCCGCCACTGACCGGTGTGGACAACATCACCGGCGCCAGCAACGGCGACCTCTACGTGGCCGAGGACGGCGGCAACATGGAGATCTGCGTGATTACGCCGGACCAGGTGGTGGCGCCGTTCCTGCGGGTGACCGGGCATCGCGGGTCGGAGATCACCGGGCCGGCGTTCAACCCCGCCGGCGACCGGCTCTACTTCTCCTCGCAGCGAGGCCGGACCGGGACCTCGGAAGGTGGCATCACCTTCGAGATCCGCGGCCCGTTCCGATGATCGACCGCCACCGCCGCCGCGGCCGGAGTCGCGGCCGCGGCTGGCGGTAGCGGGCCGCCATCCGTTCCGTCGCTTCCTGTTCGGTCCTGAGCATCAGCGTGGTCTCGAACATGCTTCGAGGTTCGCGCTTGAAGCGCACTCGAAGTCAACCGCGCTGGCTCGTGGTCTGGGTCACTGCGGTTCGGCGCCCCGGCGCCGGCGGTTCACCGCACTGGCGACCGCTTGCAGCGAGGCGGTGACGATGTTCGGGTCGACCCCGACCCCCCACCGGGACTCGCCGTCCACTTCGCACTCGACGTACGCGGCGGCGCGGGCGTCGCCACCGGCGGAGAGCGCGTGTTCGGCGTAGTCGAGCACCCGGACGCCGATCCCGAGGCTGGCCAGGGTCTGGGTGAACGCGTCGATCGGGCCGTTGCCGACGCCGGTCAGTTCCCGGCGCTCGCCGGCCAGGTCGACCGTTACCGCGATCTCGACCTTGCCCTCCACCGTGGAGGTTTCGTAGGAGACCAGCGACAGCGCCGGATCCGGCTGGTGGTCGACCAGGTACTCGTTGGCGAAAATCTCCCACATCTGCTCCGGGGTGACCTCGCCGCCGACCGTGTCGGTGTGCTGCTGGATGACCCCGGACAGCTCGATCTGCAGCCGCCGCGGCAGGTCCAGGTGGTGCTCCTCCTTCATGATGTACGCCACGCCGCCCTTGCCGGACTGCGAGTTGACCCGGATCACCGCCTCGTAGCTGCGGCCGACGTCGCGCGGGTCGATCGGCAGGTAGGGCACGCCCCACTGGAACTTCTCCACCGGCACCCCGGCGGCGGCCGCGTCCCGGGCCAGCGCCTCGAACCCCTTCTTGATGGCGTCCTGATGGGACCCGGAGAAGGCGGTGTAGACCAGGTCCCCGGCGTACGGGTGGCGCTCGTGCAC
>DATCKZ010000071.1:0-41068 GCA_036564175.1 Natronosporangium sp. | reverse complement strand
AACGTGAACCACGAGCCGGACTCGATCTCGTGCTCGAGCTGGCCGGGCGACCAGCCGGCGTAGCCGGCGAACACCCGGACCCCGTCCACCCGGTCCCGCAGCTGCTCCGGCTCCCGGCCCAGGTCGACCGTGCCGAGCGAGCCGAAGAACGGCTGGAAGCCGGCGAGCCGCCCCACCCCGGGCCGCGCGCGGGCCACGCAGATCGCCGAGTCGGGCTGCACCGGCCCGCCCTCGAACAGCACCGCCGGGTCGTGCGCCAACCCGCCCCAGTCGCCGAGCACCTCGGAGACCGGCACCTCGGTGGCCCGGTTGAGCACCACGCCCATCGCTCCGCCCGGCTCGTGCGCGACCAGCAACACCACGCTGCGCTCGAAGCTGGGGTCACGCAACGCCGGCGTGGCGACCAGCAACGAACCCACCAGCGATCCCTTCGGCTTCTCGAAGCGAAGCAACGGTTCCGGGTACGGATCGCGCGGGGTTCCCGGGGTCTCCGGCTCACGTGGCATGCCAGCCATGCCGGAACGATAACCTCTTTCCAGTGCCTGTCGCTATGGCCAATGCCCGCATCCGTCGCCGCGAAGGAGAAACCGACGTGTCCCCCTCCGCCGAGTTCGCCGTGATCGGTGGCAGCGGTCTCTACTCACTCCTCGATGACGCCGAGGATCACACCATCGACACGCCGTACGGTCCGACCTCCGACCCGATCACCATCGCGGAGATCGCCCGCCGGCGGGTCGCGTTCCTCCCCCGGCACGGCCGCGATCACCGGTACCCACCACACCGGATCCCGTACCGGGCGAACATCTGGGCGCTGCGCGAACTCGGGGTGACGCAGATCCTCGCGCCGTGCGCGGTCGGCGGGTTGCGCCCCGAGCTCGGCGCCGGCACGTTCGTGGTGCCGGACCAGCTGATCGACCGGACGTACGGGCGGGCGCAGACGTTCTACGACGACCGGGCGGTGCACGTCTCGTTCGCCGATCCGTACTGCCCGACTGGGCGCGCCACCGTGCTGGCCGCCGCCCGGTCGGAGGGGATCCAGATCACCGACGGCGGCACGATGGTGGTGATCGAGGGGCCGCGGTTCTCGACCCGGGCCGAGTCCCGGTGGTACGCGGCGGCCGGCGGCACGCTGGTGAACATGACCGGCCACCCGGAAGCGGTGCTGGCCCGGGAGCTGTCGATCTGCTACACGGCGGTCGCGCTGGTGACCGACCTGGACGCGGGCGTGGAGGGCGACCACGGCGTCACCCAGGAGGAGGTGTTCCGGGTGTTCGCCGAGAACACCGAACGGATGCGGGCGCTGCTGCTGACCGCGCTGGCGGCACTGCCGTCCGAACGGACCTGCCCGTGCCCGGCCGCGGTGCCGGCAAGCTGACCGGAGCGTCGACCTGACCGAGCGCGGCTGACTATCGGCGGACCGGCCGGCGGGGCTTGGTGAGCTTGGCCTCGGCGAACCGCTTGAGCGACTGCGACTTGTAGTCCTTGCCGGCGGCGATCAGCAGCAACAGGCCGATCAGCGTGCCGAGCCCGGCCGCCGCGGCGTACTGCCAGGCGGCCTCGAACAGGGCGCCGGCGCCGAGCTGGGCCGGGGTGGTGCCGTTGATGAACGGACCGAACAGCAGGTTCACCAGCCCGGCGGCGATCGCGGCACCGGCGATATCGGCGACCACCACGCCGATCGTCCGCAGCCGGGCCCACCAGATCGCCACCCCGGCCAGCACCACGCCGACCGCGCCGAGCGTGATCCAGGCGACCCGCTCCTCCGACTCGATCTCACCGTCGAACCAGATCCTGACCACGAGCCGGCCGATCACGCAGATCGCCAACAGCACCCCGGCCAGGATCCCAATCCGGAGCCACCGCTCTCTCATCGGCTATCTGTCCTCGTCTTCGTCGGGCGCTTCGCCACAGATCACCTCGGGCTGGGCATCATAGCGCCACGTGAACTTCTCTCTGCGTACCTCTCGCCCGTCCTGAATGAAGATCCGGTACGCGTCCTGCGTGAACCCGTCGATCCCGACCGTCTCGATGCAGTCCGGCCCGGGATCCACGTACATCCGCTCGGGCTTGGTGATGTTCCGCTTCGGGCTCCACTCGGTCTTGATCTCGTCCCAGATCCGGGTGCTCCACATCGACACCGTGATCGAGCCGTCGGTGTACGAGGTGTCGATCAGCACCCCGTAGTCGGTGTTGTTGCGGAACTTCATGTCCAGGTCGGGGTAGAAGATCGTGGACTCGATCACCGCCGGGTAGCGGGAGTAGTGGTACGAGTGCGGGTGGTGCTCGACGTCCTCCAGCCCGGCGTAGTACGCGGCGTTGAACAAGGTCGTCGTGAACTGCGAGATCCCGCCGCCGACGCCGGGCTGCAGCCGGCCGCCGAGGATCACCGGCGCGTCCTGGAACCCCTGCTCGTAGCCGCGCTCGCCGGTGTGGCCGTTGAGCGAGAAGGTCTCGCCGGGCAGCACCAGCGCGCCGTCCACCATCTCCGACACCCGGACGATGTTCTGGCTGCGCGGCGAGCTCAGCCCGCCGTCGAAGTAGGTGGTGAAGGTCGAGACCTGCTCGACGATCCCTAGATCCTCCACCTCGGCGGTGGTCAGCTCCGGCTCGACCGTGGTGGTCGCCGCCTCGACCGTCCGCGGCGCCGCCGCCGGCAGCACCCCGAGCAGGTCGCCGGCGAGCGATTCGGTGTCGACCTGGGTCCCGTCCTCGCCGTCGACCACCACCGGCTCGCCGCCGTCCAGCACCACGGTGGCGTCGACCGGCTCGTCCTCGACCTCGGCCAGCTGGTCGGCGAGCGCGTCCCGAAGCGCTTCGGAGTCGACCCGCGGGATGATCTCGCCGCGGTCGTCGGCGGTCAGCTTGAGGCTGCGGGCGATCGCCGCCGGCGGGATCTCGAAGCTGCCGGCCTCGCCCAGCTCGACCGTGACCGGCGCGGCGACCGCCGGCCGGGCCAGCTCGGCGATCAGCCGGTCCACCTCCTCGGCGGTGGTGACCGGGTTGATCTCGACCAGCGGGATCGCGATCGTCTGCGGCGCGATCCAGTCCCCGGTGCCGATCGGCGGCCAGGCGGCGGTCAGCACCTCCGCGGACCGGTCGGCGTCGAGCCCGAGCCCGGGCGCCGGGTACACCGGCACCGGCTCGGTCCCGTCGAAGGTGATCTCCGGCATGGTCATCGCCTCGCCGACGTCGTCGGCGAGCTCACGCAGCCGCTCGTCGAGCGCCTCGGCGTCCACCCGGACCACCGGCGCGACCTCCCGGTCGCCGGCCAGGAACGGCAGCAGGCTGCGGGACCCGTTGGCGGCCTTCTCGACGGTCGCGGCGACGTCGACCGCCAGCCCGATCTCGGCCGGGTCGAGCTCGCCCTGCGCCTCGGCCACCTGCACCGACACCGGCGCGGCCAGCTGGTCGGCGTGCTCGGCGAGCGTGGCCTCCAGCGCGGCGGTCGCCTCCGCCCTGGTCATCGCCCCGATGTCCACCCCGAGCACGGTGGTCCCGCGCGGAATGTCCCCGGCGTACGCATACGCCGTGGACACTCCAAGCCCGGACATCACGACCACGATCACGATGCCGGCTGCCAGGAGCGCCTTCGGGGAGGGGCGAGGCAGCTTCACGGTGACCTATGGTAGGGCGTCCGAGCTCGGGATGGGGCGACGGCAATCACCGCACAGATGACGAACGTGATGGTCCCTCCGAACAGCGTGATCGCTCCCACCCAGTCGTCGGGCATCAGCAGCCGGTCGCCCTCGGGGGTGGTGAGCATCGCCACCGCGATCACCGCGAACCAGCTCAATCCGGGCAGCAGGACCGCCCAGCGGAAGCCGGTGCCGTGCCGGGCCACCCAGACCAGCGCCGCGTTGCCCGCCACCGCGAGCACGATCGCGATCGGGATCCGGGTCGCGCCGACCCCGCCGCCGTCGGAGATCCCGAACGAGCTGACCCGCAGCGGGATCAGCAGCACCGCCAGCCAGGCGGCGACCGCCCCACCGCCGAACGCCACCAGCGCGCCGGCGATCCGGACCAGGATGTCGACGACGATCGGCGGCTCGGTGTCCGGCACCGGCGGCGGGGGCGCGCCCGGCGGCAGCGGCGGGTACGGCGGCCCGCCCGGCCCGCCCGGCGCCGGCTGGATCGGAGGCGGGGCCGAGATCGGCGACCCGGCGGCCGGCGGCGGGACCGGCTGCCCAGCCGGCGGGATCGACGGGACCGGTGATCCGGCCGGCGGTGGCGGTGGGATCGGCGCCCCAGCCTGGGACGGTGGGTGCGGCTGCTCCGGAAGGTTGGTCACAGTCCGGCGAACAGGTCGGTTTCCCAGCCCTGTTCTCCCTCCCCCGGGCCACGCGTGCCGGCGGCGAGGGTGTAGTACTCCACCCCCAGGAAGTCGGCGTTCAGGTTCGACGCGAGCGAGTAGAGCCACGAGTTCGGCGGGATCTGGGTGGCGTGGGCGCGGATCGCCGCCACCTTCGCCGCCCGCTGGTCCCGGGCGTCGATCCGGGCCGCGATCTGCTCGTCCGGCGTGCCGAACGGCAGCTCGTCGACGCTGGTCGCGCCCTCGAACGGGTTCTCCGCGGACGCCGCGAACTCCTTCAGCCCGGCGGCGAGCACCGACTTCGGCACCGCCGTCCAGTAGATCTTGGCTGGCCCGCACCCCTCGGCGGTCGCCAGCTCGGCCGCCCGCATCGCCACCCGATGGGCCTGGATGTGGTCGGGGTGCCCGTAGAAGCCGTTAGGGTCGTACGTGATCAGCACCCGCGGCCGCACCTCTTTCATGATCTCCACCAGGTAGCCGGCCGCCTCGTCCAGGTCCGCCCGCCAGAAGCAGCGCGGATGGTCGTTGGCCGGCGTGCCCATCATGCCCGAGTCGCGGTAGCGGCCGGCCCCGCCCAGGAACCGGTGGTCGGTGACGCCGAGCGCGGCGCAGGCGGCGTTCAGCTCGTGGATCCGGTACCCGCCGAGCTGGTCGGCGGCGTCCGAGCCGAGCTGCGCCAGCTCCGGCACGTGGATCTCGCCCTCCTCGCCGAGCGTGCAGGTCACCAGCGTGACCGGGACGCCGGCGGCGGCGTAGTGCGCCATCGTGGCGCCGGTCCCCACCGTCTCGTCGTCGGGATGGGCATGGACCAGCAAGATTCCGCTCACCCCGGCCACTCTACTGGCCGGTCCGTCGGACACCGGACACCCGAAAGCGCGTGCGGAACACCCCGAAACCGGGCACCATGGCTACTGTGGATCACAGTCGACCGGATCCCGCCCGCGAGCTGGCCGTCGCCGCCGACGGCAGCCGGGTGGTGTTCCTGCGGGGCCCGGCGCTGTGGGTGTTCGAGCTGGCGAGCCGCACCGAGCGGCTGATCGCCCGGCAACCGGGGATCACCGGGTACGCGGTGGACGCGCTCGCCCGTACCGCGGTGTTCTCGGCCGGCGGCCAGCTGCACCGGGCCGACCTGCGGACCGGAGCGGTGACCGCGGTCGCGACCGCCGGGCCGGCGAGCGATCCGCGGCCGGACCCGACCGGCCGGCGGATCGGCTACCTGTCCGGCGGTTCGCTGCACACGATCGATGAGCACGGCAACGACACGCTGCTGGCCGGCGAACCGGACCCCGCCGACGGCGGCCATCCGTACGTCTCCTGGGGCCGGCCGGAGCCGGCGGCCGCCCGCCATTTCGGCCGGGACCGTGGCTGGTGGTGGGCGCCGGACGGGACCCGGGTGCTCGCCGCCCGGGTCGACCACAGCACCCGCCGGCGGCCGGACGTGTCGCTGCACCTGCTCGACCTGGACGGCGGCTGGGTGGACGTGCACTGGGACCGGGAGACCTACCCGTACCTGGTCAGCGTCTGCTGGTCGGACCACGGCGACCCGCTGATCGCGGTGCTGCGCCGGCCGCAGCAGCACGGGCTGGTGCTGGCGGTGGACGCCCGCACCGGCGAGACCCAGGTGCACGCCGAGCTCGCCGACCCGCGCTGGGTGGAGCCGATCCCCGGCACCCCGTGCCACCTCGCCGACGGCCGGGTGCTGGTCGGCGGCGAGCTGGCGCACGACGGCTACGACGCCCGGTGCCTGTTCGCCGATGGCACGCTGCTCACCCCGCCGACGCTGTACGTGCGGCGGGTGGTCGGCCGGCTGCCCGGCGGCGGCGAGATCCTGGTCGAGGGCTCGGCCGGCGAGCCGAGCGAGCAGCACCTGTTCCGGGTGAGCACGTCGGTCGGGGTGGGCGGGATCGACGCCCGCCGGGTGACCACCGGGCCGGGCTGGCACCGGGCGGTGGTCGGCGGCACCACGCTGGTGATCGGCTCGGAGTCGCTGGACCACCCGGACCTCCGCTGGACCGTCTACAGTGGCGATACGGCGGTCGGGACGCTGGCCGGGGCGAGCGCACCCGGGCCGGTGCCGCGGCCACAGCTCGCCCGGGTCACCGACCGCCGGCTGCCGTCCGGGGTGCTCTACCCGCGCCACCACGTCTCCGGCCGGCGGCTGCCGGTGCTGCTGGTCGCCACCGGGTTCGACCAGGCGGTCCGGGCGGTCCGGGCGGACTGGCTGCCCCGGCAGCAGTGGGCCGACGAGGGGTTCGCGGTGGTGGCGGTCGACCATCGCGGTACGCCGGGCGTGGCGCCCTCGTTCGAGAAAGTGGTCCACCGGCGGCTCGCCGACCTGGCGCTCGCCGACCTGGTCGACGCGCTCGCCGCGCTCACCGGCAAGCACCCCGACCTGGACCTCGACCGGGTCGCGATCCGGGGTCGCGGGGTCGGCGGCTGGCTGGCCGCGCTCGCGGTGCTGCGCCGGCCGGACCTGTTCCGGTGCGCGGTGGCCGAGTCCCCGATGGTCGACTGGGCGCAGTATGAGCCGGCGTTCGCCGAGCGCTACCTGGGCCTACCGGAGGACAGCACCGAGGTCTACCAGCGGCACAGCCTGCTCGGCGAGTTCCCGGAGGCGCGGCCGCTGCTGGTGATCGACACGCCGACCGGGCCGGGGGCGGCGCTGGCCGCGGCCCTCCCGTCCGGGGTCCTGCTCACCGACCCGCCACCGGCCACCGTCACCGCCTGGCTGCGGTCCCAGCTCGCCTGAGCGCCCGCGCCCGCTGGCGGTCGCGCGCTTGGACCTCGCACCCCGATTGCGCGCAACCGGGCGGCCCGAGCCGGCCGGATGCCCCAATGCGGCGTCGTCGCGCGGCCGGATCGCGGTCGCCGGCGCCGGGATCGCTATCGCAGGATCTCCACCAGCAGCACCCAGGCGTTCAGCAGGCCGGCGACGATGGCCACCATCACGGCCGGCAACAGCCACCGCAGCCCGCCGGGTCCGCCCAACAGCAGCGTCAACCCGGCGACGAGGATCGCCAGCGAGAACACCAGGCTCGGCACCAGCCGGCTCAGCAAGTACGAACCGATCCGCTCCTGGCCGGTGCGGGATCGGCTCAACGCCAGCAGCACCAACCCGACCAGCGCGCCGAGCACCACCAGCTCCAGCCCGAGCGCGGTGGTGCTCTGCTCCGGCACCAGCAGCAGCATCGCCAGGATGACCGGGGCGGCGAGGAACACCAGGGTTTGACCGGCCCGAGCCGGAAGCGCCGGATAGGCGAGGATCCGCTGCAGGTTGATCGAGACGGCGACGAACAGCAGGCCGGTCAGCGCGGCCGAGGCACCGATCACCCCCACCCCGAAGTCGGACCACGCGGCAATGTCATCCCCGGCCATGCGGCCGATGGTCGCACGCCACCCGGACCGCCGGGCCCGATTCCTCCGCCTGCCCCGCTGCCGGCCCCGCTGCTTGGTTGGGCAGGGAGGATGGCGCTGTGATGGACGAGGTGGGGTACGGGTCCTTACGGTCCGGTTAGCGGTCACTAAGCTTGGCCGGCATGAGCCAGTTTGACGTGGCGACCGCCGCCGTGCAGGCCGCCATCGACGCCGGCGCCCGGTATGCCGACGCCCGGGTGATGCACCGGCGGTATGAGTCGATGTCCGCCCGGAACGGGGAAATCGAAGAGCTGAGCCAGACCGAGAGCGCGGGCATCGGGGTGCGGGCACTGGTCGGCTCGTCGTGGGGGTTCTACGCGGTGCCGGACCTCACCGACCAGTCGGCGAGAGCCGCGGGGACGCAGGCGACCGCGATCGCCACCGCCAGCGCGGCGGTGCCCGGTCCCGCCTCCGCGCTGATCCCGGCCGGCGCCCCGGCGGTCGACTCGTGGGCCTCACCGTGCGAAGTGGACCCGCTCGGCGTACCGCTGTCGGACAAGGGCGACCTGCTGGTGCGGGCGACCGAGATCATGCGGGAGCACGGTGCCGACCAGGCCGAAGGGCTCTACCAGATCTGGGACACCGGGAAGTGGTTCGTCTCCAGCGAGGGGCACCGGATCGACCAGCGGATCCGCGAGTGCGGCGCCGGGATCGCCGCCATCGCGGTCGGCGACGGCGAAACGCAACGCCGGTCGTACCCGTCCTACCGCGGCCAGTACGGCACCCGCGGCTGGGAGCTGGTCACCGAGCTGGACCTGCTCGGCCACGCCGCGGAGATCGCCGACCAGGCGCGGGCGCTGCTCACCGCGCCGCAGTGCCCGGCCGGCGAGACCACCCTGATCCTCGGCGGCGAGCAGCTGGCACTGCAGATCCACGAGTCGGTCGGGCACGCGATCGAGCTGGACCGGATCCTCGGCTGGGAGGCGGCGCTGGCCGGCACCTCCTGGCTGGACCTGGCCAAACTGGGTGAGCTGCGGTACGGCTCCGAGCTGATGAACATCACCATCGACCCGACCATCCCCGGCGCGCTCGGCTCGTTCGGCTATGACGACGAGGGCACGCCGGCCGCCCGGCGGTACGCCGTGCGGGACGGCATCTGGGTCGGGGTGCTCGCCGGCCGGGACTCGGCCGCGGTCGCCGGGCTCGACTACGGCGGCGCGGTCCGGGCCGAGGGCTGGTCCCGGCTGCCGATGGTGCGGATGACCAACGTCGGGCTGGAGCCCGGACCGCACACATTGGAGGAAATCATCGCCGCCACCGACGACGGCATCCTGATGGACATCAACCGGTCCTGGTCGATCGACGACCGCCGGCTCAACTTCCAGTTCGGCTGCGAGATCGGTTGGGAAATCAAGAACGGCAAGCGCGGCCGGATGCTGCGCAACCCCACCTACACCGGGATCGGACCCCGGTTCTGGAACTCGATGGACATGCTCTCCTCCGAGATCGTCGCGTGGGGCACGCCGAACTGCGGTAAGGGCCAGCCGATGCAGATCGGCCACACCGGGCACCCGGCGGCGCCGGCCCGGTTCACCAACGTCCGGGTAGGAGTACGGGCATGAGCCTCGACCTCGCATCGCAGGTGCTGGAGCTGGTACGCGCGGCTGGGCTGACCGGTGAAGCCGACGTGTACGTCGAGCGGGAGACGTTCGCGCTGACCCGGTTCGCCAACTCGTTCATCCACCAGAACGTCGCCGACGACACCACCACGGTCTGGCTGCGGCTGCACGCCGACGGCCGGACGGTCGCGACCTCCACCACCAACACCACCCCGGACGGGCTCCGCACGCTGGTGTCGAACAGCGCCGCGGCGGTCAAGCACGCACCGGCCGACCCGGGCTGGCCCGGGCTCACCCCGCCGGCGCCGCTCGCCGGCGAGCCCGGCTTCGACGAGGCGACCGCGGACGCCGACCCGGCCGAGCGGGCCGAGCGGGTCCGGGCGTTCGTGGCCGCGACCGGCGGCCTGACCGCGGCCGGCTACTGCCGGACCCGCCGCTGGGAGGTCAGCTACGCGAACACCGCCGGGCAGGCGGTGACCAGCCGCAGCACCGAGGCGGCGATCGACGGGGTGGCCCGCCACCAGGGCAGCGACGGGGTAGCCCGGCAGGCCTCGGTACGGCTGGCCGACCTGGACGGTGCGCTGCTGGGCACCCGGGCGGCGGCGAAGGCCCGGGCCGGGGTGGACCCGGTGGAGCTGCCGCCGGGCCGGTACGAGGTGGTGTTCGAGCCGACCGCGGTCGCCGACCTGCTGGAGAACCTGGCGATCTGGGGCTTCAACGGCAAGGCGCTGGCGGAGCGGCAGACCTTCGTCGAGCTCGGCGCGGCCCAGTTCGACCCGTCGGTGACGATCGTCGACGACCCGTTCGCCAGCGGCAGCCCGGGGCTGGCGTTCGACGCCGAGGGCACCCCGAAGCGGCGGCTGGTGCTGGTGGACGCCGGGGTCACCACCGCGGTGGTGCACGACCGGCGGACCGCCAAGCTGCTCGGCGGGGACGCGGTCAGCACCGGTCACGCCCTGCTCGGCGGGGGTGGCTTGGGCGCGATCCCGGTCAACCCGGGCCTGCTCCCGGGCACCGGCAGCAGCCCCGGCGCCGGTGACAACCCGGTGGTCGACCCGGCCGCCGCCGGCCTGATCGGGGCGGTCGAGCGGGGACTGCTGGTCACCGACCTGTGGTATACCCGGGTGCTCGACCCGAAGACGCTGGCGATGACCGGGCTGACCCGCAACGGGGTGTGGCTGATCGAGGACGGCAAGGTGGCCGCGCCGGTGCAGAACCTGCGGTTCACCCAGTCCTACCCGCAGGCGCTGCGGCCCGGCGCGGTCAAGGCGATCGGCCCGGTGGCGGTGGTGCTGCCGGGTGAGCTGGTCCCGCGCTGGTCCCGCGCGCCGGCGCTGCACCTGGCCGAGTGGAACTTCACCGGCAACGCGTCCGGCTGAACCAGCGGCCCGGCTGACCAGTGGCCCGGCTGACCATCGACCCGACTGGCGGTCGACCCCGGCGGGCCGGGTAACGGCCAGCCGGGTCGAAAACTCACAACCGGCGACCCCTTGTGCGCCCTTTCACAAGAAAGGCGTAACGTCTCGGCCGTCGGGTATCGCGGACCGGAGTGAGGAGCATGGCGAGTACGGCAACGACGCCGGCTGTGGTTAAGAAGCCGCGCGCTGCGATCGTGGAGAAGTCGCTACGTCGGGACCGGTGGTGGTTGCTACCGGTCCTCACCGTCGCCGGGCTGACCAGCTGGCTTGCGTACGGCCTGGTCCGGGTCTTCATGCAGGACTATTACTGGGTCGAGGAGTATCACTACCTCACCCCGTTCTACTCCCCCTGCACGTCGACCGCGTGCATCCCGGAGGCGGCGCACTTCGGCCGGTTCACGCCGGACTTCCCGCTGATCCCGTACGCGCCGCTGAGCCTGCCGTTCCTGCTGCTGTTCCGGCTCACCTGCTACTACTACCGGAAGGCGTACTACCGCAGCTATTGGCTGTCGCCGCCGGCCTGCGCGGTGCCGGACGGGCACGCCCGCTACACCGGCGAGACCCGGTTCCCGCTGATCTTCCAGAACCTGCACCGGTACATGTTCTACATCGCGCTGGTGGTGACGCTCGTCAACACGTACGACGCGATCCTCGCCTTCAACGGAGAGAACGGGTTCGGGATCGGGCTGGGCAACGTGATCCTGGTCGGCAACGTGGCGATGCTCTGGCTGTACACGCTGTCCTGCCACTCCTGCCGGCACATCATCGGCGGCCGGCTGACGCACTTCTCCAGGCACCCGCTGCGCTACCGGTTCTGGACGGTGGTCTCGCGGCTGAACACCCGGCACGCCATGTGGGCCTGGATCACGCTCGGGACGCTGGTCGTCACCGACGCCTACATCATGGCGGTCTCCGCCGACTGGATCAGCGACCTTCGCTTCATCAACTGAGCTTTCATCGACTGAGGAACTCATGAACATAGAGCGGCATCAGTACGACGTGGTAGTGATCGGCGCCGGTGGCGCCGGTCTGCGGGCGGCGATCGAGGCCCGGTTGGCCGGCGCGCGCACCGCCGTGATCTCCAAGTCGCTGTTCGGCAAGGCGCACACGGTGATGGCCGAGGGCGGCGCCGCCGCGGCGATGGGGAACGTCAACCCGAACGACAACTGGCAGGTCCACTTCCGCGACACCATGCGCGGCGGGAAGTTCCTCAACAACGTACGGATGGCGGAGCTGCACGCCAAGGAGGCGCCGGCCCGGGTCTGGGAGCTGGAGACCTACGGCGCGCTGTTCGACCGGACCCCGGACGGCAAGATCTCGCAGCGGAACTTCGGCGGCCACGAGTACCCGCGGTTGGCGCACGTCGGCGACCGGACCGGCCTGGAGCTGATCCGGACCCTGCAGCAGAAGATCGTGTCGCTGCAGCAGGAGGATCAGCGGGAGACCGGCGCGTTCGACTCCCGGCTGCGGGTGTTCGACGAGACCACCATCACCGACCTGCTGGTCGAGGACGGGGCGATCGTCGGGGCGTTCGGCTACCGCCGGGAGACCGGCCAGCTGCTGCTGTTCGAGGCGCCGGCGGTGGTGCTCGCCACCGGCGGGATCGGCCGCTCGTTCAAGGTGACCTCGAACTCCTGGGAGTACACCGGCGACGGGCAGGCGCTCGCGCTGCGCGCCGGCGGGAAGCTCATCAACATGGAGTTCGTCCAGTTCCACCCGACCGGCATGGTCTGGCCCCCGTCGGTGCGCGGGATCCTGGTCACCGAGTCGGTCCGCGGGGACGGCGGCATCCTCACCAACACCGAGGGCCGGCGGTTCATGTTCGACTACGTCCCCGACGTGTTCCGCGACTACTACGCGGAGACGCCGGAAGAGGCGGACAAGTGGTACACCGACCCGGACAACCACCGCCGCCCGCCGGAGCTGCTCCCCCGGGACGAGGTCGCCCGGGCGATCAACAACGAGGTGAAGGAGGGCCGCGGCACCCCGGCCGGCGGGGTGTTCCTGGACGTCTCCAGCCGGCTGCCGGCCGAGGTGATCCGCAAGAAGCTGCCGTCGATGTACCACCAGTTCAAGGAGCTGGCCGACGTCGACATCACCAAGCAGCCGATGGAGGTCGGGCCGACCTGCCACTACGTGATGGGCGGGGTCGAGGTGGACGCCGACACCACCGCCGCGACCGGGTCGGTGTCCGGGTTGTTCGCCGCCGGTGAGGTGGCCGGCGGGATGCACGGCTCCAACCGGCTCGGCGGCAACTCGCTCTCGGACCTGCTGGTGTTCGGCAAGCGGGCGGGCGAGCACGCGGCCGCGTACGCCCAGTCGGCGCCCCGCCGGAAGGTGCCCGCGAGCGCGGTGGACACGGTCGCCGAGATCGCGTTGGCCCCGCTCACCCGCGACGGCGGCGAGAACCCGTACCAGCTGCAGCAGGAGCTGCAGGACGTGATGCACCGGCTGGTCGGGATCATCCGGCGCCGGCACGAGCTGGTCGAGTCGCTGGCGAAGCTCGAGGAGCTCAAGCACCGGGTAGCCAAGGTGAGCGCGGCCGGCGGCCGGGCGTACAACCCGGCCTGGCACCTCGCGCTGGACCTGCGCAACATGCTGCTGGTCTCGGAGTGCACGGCGCGGGCGGCCCTGGAGCGGGAGGAATCCCGCGGCGGCCACACCCGGGAGGACTTCCCCAAGATGGACCCGGCCTGGCGCCGGGTCAACCTGGTCTGCTCCCTGGCCGGGCCGGATGAGGTACGGCTGGAGCGGCAAACCCTGCCGCCGATGCCCCCGGAGCTGGCCGCCCTGTTCGACCGCGAGGAGCTCGCGAAGTACTACACCGCCGAGGAGCTGTCGTAATGCAGTGGAGGTTCAAGATCTGGCGCGGTGACGCCCAGGACGGTGAGCTGCGGGACTACCAGGTGGAGGTGAACGAGGGCGAGGTCGTCCTCGACGTCATCCACCGGTTGCAGGCCACTCAGGCACCGGACCTGGCGTGCCGGTGGAACTGCAAGGCCGGCAAGTGCGGCTCCTGCTCGATGGAGATCAACGGCAAGCCGCGGCTGGCCTGCATGACCCGGATGTCCACGCTCGACCCGGACCAGACCGTCACGGTCACCCCGCTGCGGACCTTCCCGGTGATCCGGGACCTGGTCACCGACGTCTCCTACAACTACGTCAAGGCGCGCGAGCTGCCGGCGTTCGCGCCGCCGGCCGACCTGGCCCCGGGCGAGTACCGGATGCAGCAGGTGGACGTCGAGCGGTCGCAGGAGTTCCGCAAGTGCATCGAGTGCTTCCTGTGCCAGACGGTCTGCCATGTGATCCGCGACCACGAGGAGAACAAGCCGGCGTTCGCCGGGCCGCGGCTGTTCATCCGGGCCGCCGAGCTGGACATGCACCCGCTGGACAGCCGGACCGACCGCAAGGAGTTCGCCAGCTACACCCAGGGCATCGGTTACTGCAACATCACCAAGTGCTGCACCGAGGTGTGCCCGGAGCACATTAAGATTACGGATAACGCGATCATTCCGATGAAGGAGCGGGTGGTGGACCAGCGGTACGATCCGCTGGTCTGGCTGGGTCGCAAGATCTTGCGGAGGGATCAGTTGGCGCAGCAGGAGACCGAGCCCGCCGAGGTGCACTTCCACGCCGAGGGCGACGGGCAGCGTTGGGTCGAGGAGGTGCCGCCGCCGCAGGCCCCGGCGGTGGGTCCGGACGGCAAGCTGCCGCTGACCGAGACGCTGCTGGACCGGGCCGGTGCCGCCTCGCCGTTCGGTGACGAGGTGAGCTTCCCGGTGCCGCCGGACAAGCTGCGCTACCGGCACCCGCAGCCGTAGCCCGCTCGGCCTGCCCTCCCACCGCCGGCCCGGCGCCGCCGGTTTGGCCGGCGCCGCCGGGTACGGGTTGCTTCTGGGTCGTCAGTCGTCGGCTGTGGCGGCTGCCGGAGTTTGACCGTTCGGGGGATGCTGGCTACCCGAAGGTCCCCAGAACCCAGAAATGTGGCCGTGGACACGCGGTGTCGTCAGCCGGCAGACTGAAGGCACCGACGATGACAACTTGGCGACGATTTGGCCACAAACCGGCAACGACGCCCAGGGAGGGGTAGCATGCGCGCATCCTGGGGCAGGGCCGCTCCCGGAGCCCGCCCGTCCGCTGACGGGCGGGACGACTACCTGAACGACGCACTCACCTTGCTCGCGGGATGGACGCGGGAAGAGGACGAAATTACCCGCACGCTACCACTCGACGACACTGAGCACGCAGCGCTGACCGAGCGCATCAAGGTAGTCGCCGACGCACTCCAGATCCAGCCGGAGATCCGCCGTGCGGGCGGCGAGACCCGGATCAAACTGAGCACCCCGGGCGGGGGTGGCCTCACCGCCGGTGAAGTGACCATGGCGGCGAGGATCGAGGACGCCTACCGGACGATCACGGGCCGGTAGGTCGAGGGCTACCAGCCGCCGGCGGGCCGGTAGATCGCGGACGCCCGCCGGACGATCACGGTAGCGAGGGCCGGTTACCCTGCCTACGTCGGGTTTCGGACAGACCGTGGATTCGGGGCTGACCGGGATCGGATGATCGAGCCACCTCGTACCCCCGTGTTCGGAGATTCTGGATGGATTCGCTAGCCCTGCTGCTGATCGGCGGCATCGGCTGCCTGCTCGTCGTGGTGCTCGGGATCTGGGCACTGACCGCGTACAACCGGCTGGTCCGCCAGCGCAACCAGGTGAAGGCCTCGTGGGCCCAGATCGACGTGCAGCTCAAGCGGCGTTATGACCTGATCCCCAACCTGGTCGAGACCGTCAAGGGCTACGCCGGCCACGAGCGCGCCACCCTGGAGGCGGTGATCGCCGCCCGGAACGGCGCGGTCAACGCCGTGCAGGCCGGAGTGGTCGACCGGGCGCAGGCGGAGAACCAGCTCAGCCAGGCGCTGGGCCGGCTGTTCGCGCTCGCCGAGGCGTACCCGGACCTCAAGGCCAACCAGAACTTCGCCGCGCTGCAGCGGGAGCTCGCCGAGACCGAGGACAAGATCGCGTACGCGCGGCAGTTCTACAACAGCGCGGTGCAGACCTTCACCACCACGATCCAGTCGGTGCCGACCAATCTGATCGCCAACCTGTTCGGGTTCCGGGCACCGGACTACTTCGAGGCCGAAGGCGCCGAACGCGGCCCGGTGCAGGTCAACTTCTAGGCCGCCATGGAACCGGTCGTCATCGACATCGGCATCGCGGTGGTGTCGATCGGCATGTTCGTCGCCGCCTACACCGCCGCGATGATCGCCACCCGGCCAGCCCGGCCGACTCCCGCCCCGGCCAGCCCGGACCTCGGCGAGGAGCCGCCGGCGGTGGTGAACCTGCTCGCCAACCGGTGGCGGCTCACCGAGGACGCGGCCGAGGCGACCCTGCTCGACCTCGCCGCCAAGCGGCTGATCGAGCTGCGGCAACCGGCGAACGACCCGATGCACACCACCATTCACATGCGGCCGCCGGACGAGCTGCCGGAGCTGACGCCGTACGAGCGGCGCGTGCTGAACCGGATCTGGGCGCTCTCGGTCGACGGGGTGATCCCGGTGACCGCGCTGACCTTCCGCAACGAAAAAGAAGCGAAGTCGTGGACCAAGCGGCTCCACAAGGAGGTGATCGCGGACGCGCGCGCCCGTGGGCTGTCCCGGCGGCGGTTCGGCCCGCAGATCGTCTCGGCGCTGATGGCGGTGGCGGCGCTGGCCGCGGTCGGGCTCACCCTCGCGACCCTGCGGTTCGAGCTGCGCGCCGAGGACAGCGACCCCGGCGCGGCATTCGTACTCGGGTTCTTCAGCTTCGGCCTGCTGGGGGCGGTGGTCAGCGGGCAGCGCGGCGAGCGGGACACCCCGGCCGGGCAGGCCGCCGCGGCCAAGTGGCTCGGGGTCCGCGACTGGCTGCGCGGCCACGAGGAGTTCGCCGACCTGCCGCCGGCCTCGGTCACCGTCTGGGACCGGTACCTGCCGTACGGGGCGGCGCTCGGGGTCACCCACACCGCCAGCGCCATCCTCGACCTGGGGATGGGTGACCGGACCCTGGTCTGGTCCTCGTACGGCAACCGGTGGCGCCGGGTCCGGGTGCGCTACCCGATGTTCTGGGGCCGGTATGGCCGGTCCGTGCCGTCGCTGGTGACCGCCGCTGTGCTGACGATGCTCCTCGGCGCGGTGCTGATCGCCTTCCACCGGCTTCCGTCCGAACTGGAGCTTCGATACCCGGTCTCGGGCATCATGCTCGCGGTCGGCATTTTCCTGGTGGTCCGGGGCGCCTACCGAGGGTCCCGGGCGCTGATCGACCTGCCGACCACCCGGGTCATCACCGGTCAGGTGCTGTGGATCGAGCCGTGGCGGACCCGGTCGCAGGGGAAGAACAAGCCCCGGGTGCCGTGGCTGCACTACCTGGCGGTCGACGACGGTCGCGCCGACCAGACCACCGCCTGGGGGTTGCCGGACACGCTCGGGGCGCGGTGCCGGGACAGCGACACGGTGACGATCCAGGTCCGGCCGTGGAGCCGCCGGGTGATCTCGCTGGCGGTGCTGAAGCCCGGCCAGTCGCGGCGGGTGGTGGACACCGCGGGGCCGGAGGAGGAGACCGGCAGCCTGTCGCTGACCAAGGTGGTCCGGCAGCTGACCAGCCAGGTGGCTGGCCAGGCCGGCGCCGGCCCGGCGGCGAATACGCTGGTCACCGCCGAGGAGGTCAGCCGCGCGCTCGGCCTGCCGATCCGCGAGCCGGAGCTGATCCCCGGGCTCGTGAGTACGGCTACCTTCAAGACCGCCGACCGGGGCCGGGACGTGCTGCTGGTCCAGCTGGCCACCGGCGCGCCCGGCCGGTGGGCGTGGCGGATGAACCAGTCCGGCATGCAGCTGCCCGGCATCGGCGACGGTGCCCGGCAATCCGGCGACCACGCGGCGATGCGGGTCGGCGATACCACCGTGGTGCTGACCCTGATGCGGCAAGCCAAGGGCCGGCACCAGCACCTGCCGTGGCTGCTGCAACAGGCCGCCGCCCGGCTGGGCGCCGGCGTAGCCGCCGCCAACGTGGGCGCGGCTCGGGTGCCGGGCCAAGCCCCGCCGCCCGGCCCGCCGGCGACCGGCTCGGCACCGGCGGCCGGTGCGTCGGACAGCGTCCCCGGGTGACCATCGATCCCTACGCCGACCCGGACCTGGTTGCGCTGTACGACCTCGACAACCCGGGCGGGGAAGACCACGACTACTATCGGGCGCTCGCCGATCAGCTCGACGCCCGGGTGATCATCGACCTGGGCTGCGGCACCGGGCTGCTGACCCGGACCCTGGTGCGACCGGGCCGGACCGTGGTCGGCGTCGACCCGAGCCGCACCATGCTGGACTACGCCCGCCGGCAACCCGGCGCCGGCGCGGTCACCTGGGTGCAGGGGGACGCCTCGGTGCTGGCTCCGGCCGGCACCGCCGACCTGGTGATCTGCACCGGGAACGCGTTCCAGCACATCACCCCGGCCGAGCTCGCCGGGGCGCTCGCGGCGGTGGCCGGAGCGCTCCGGCCGGGCGGGGTGTTCAGCTTCGAGACCCGCAACCCGGCCTACCGGCAGTGGGAGGAGTGGACGCCGGAGGCGACCTACGGCGAGCGGGACACCCACGTCGGCCGGCTGCGCGAGTGGCTCGAGGTCACCGAGGTGAGCGACGGCCGGGTGGTGTTCGAGGCGCACAACGTGTTCCCGGACGGCGAGGACCGGGTCTACCGGAGCACGCTGTTCTTCCGTACCGCTTCGGAGCTGGCGGAGGCACTGACCGCGGCCGGCTTCGACGAGGTGGCGGTGGCCGGCGACTGGCGCGGCGGGCCGCTGACCGACGCCTCCCGGGTGCTGGTGGTCCGGGCCACCCGCGCCGGCGCGGCTACACGTTGAACTTGAACTCCACCACGTCGCCGTCGGCCATGACGTAGTCCTTGCCTTCCATCCGGACCTTGCCGGCCGCGCGCGCCGCCGCCATCGAGCCGGCGGCCACCAGGTCGTCGTACGAGACCACCTCGGCCTTGATGAACCCGCGCTGGAAGTCGGAGTGGATCACGCCGGCCGCCTCCGGCGCGGTCGCGCCGATCGGGATCGTCCAGGCCCGGGCCTCCTTCGGCCCGGCGGTGAGGAACGTCTGTAGCCCGAGCGTGCGGAACCCGACCCGGATCAGCTGATGCAGGCCCGGCTCGGGCTGGCCGATCGATGCCAGCAGCTCCCGCGCCTCGTCCTCGGGCAGGTCGGTCAGCTCCGACTCGATCTTCGCGTCGATGAACACCGCCTCGGCCGGTGCCACCAGCGCCCGCAGCTCGTCCAGGTAGCCGGCGTTGCCGAGCTCCGCCTCGTCGACGTTGAACACGTACAGGAACGGCTTGGTCGTGAGCAGGTGCAGCTCCCGCAGCTCGGCCACGTCGATGCCGGCCTTCGCCGCGCCCGCGTACAGGGTCGTCCCCTCGTTGAGCAGCCGGGCGGCGGCGGCCGCGGCGGCGGCGATACCGGCCCGGTCCTTGCGCGCCTTCGCTTCCTTCGCCAGCCGCGGCAGCGCCTTCTCGAGCGTCTGCAGGTCGGCGAGGATCAGCTCGGTGTTGATCGTCTCGATGTCGTCGGCCGGGTCAACCTTGCCCTCGACGTGCACCACGTTCGGGTCGGAGAAGGCGCGGACGACTTGGCAGATCGCGCTGGCGTCGCGGATGTTCGCGAGGAACGCGTTGCCTCGGCCCTGCCCCTTGGAGGCGCCCCGCACCAGCCCGGCGATGTCGACGAACGTCACCGGCGCCGGCACGATCCGCTGCGAGCTGAACATCTCGGCGAGCACGTTGAGCCGCGGGTCCGGCAGCCCGACCACGCCGACGTTCGGCTCGATGGTCGCGAACGGATAGTTCGCCTCCAACGCGCCGGCCTTCGTCAACGCGTTGAACAACGTGCTCTTGCCGACGTTCGGCAGCCCAACGATCCCGATCGTGAGAGACATGTAAGTTGACGCCAACTTCCTGAGTCGATTCCCCGGCCGAGTCTACGTTCGTCCGGCCCGGCCACTGCCGCGAGCCGGAGGTTCGGCTGCCAGCGGTCGCAGCGACCCGCGCGGCAGCTGGGACCGGCCGGCCGTCCATCCGCGACCACGCCCGGGCCGATGGCCCCTGCGCTGTCGCCCACTCGTCGCGGGGGCGGGTGGGGTTGCGCGGGCCTCAACAGCTGCGGGACGCCAGCGGGCAAGCCGGAACGGCGGCGCGGGCACTGGAACGCGAGGTCCGATTTCCGCGAGCATCTGGCCCGGTGGCGAGGCAGGATCGAGGCATGCAGCTGGACTTCGAGTGGTGCTACCGGGCGGTTGAAAGCCGGGACAGCCGGTTCGACGGCTGGTTCTACACGGCGGTCACGTCGACCCGGATCTACTGCCGGCCGTCCTGCCCGGCCCGCAGCCCGCAGCGGCGCAACGTCCGGTTCTACCGGTCGGCGGCCGCCGCCCAGGCGGCCGGCTTCCGGGCCTGCCGGCGGTGCCGGCCGGACGCGGTGCCCGGCTCGCCCGAGTGGGACACCCGCGCCGACGTGACCGCCCGGGCGATGCGGCTGATCGCCGACGGGGTGGTCGACCGGGAGGGGGTGCCCGGGCTCGCCCGCCGGCTCGGGTACACCGAGCGCCACCTGCACCGGATGCTCACCGCCGAGGTGGGTGCCGGCCCGCTCGCGCTCGCGCGCGCCCAGCGGGCGCAGGCGGCCCGGGTGCTGATCGAGAACACCGACCTCGGCCTCGCCGAGATCGCGTTCGCGGCCGGGTTCGGCAGCGTGCGGCAGTTCAACGACACCGTCAAGGAGGTGTACGGGGTGCCGCCGTCGGCGTTGCGCACGAGCGAACCCCGGCCGGCCGACGCCGGACCGGAGGCGCTCACGCTGCGGCTGGCGTACCGGTCGCCGCTGCACGCCGGCGCGCTGCTCGCGTTCCTCGGCGCCCGCGCGATCGCCGGGGTCGAGTCGTACGACGGCGACACCTACACCCGCGCGCTGCGGCTGCCGCACGGCACCGCGACCGTGGCGCTGCGGCCGACCAACGGGTACGTCACGGCGCGGCTCCGGCTCGCCGACGTGCGCGACCTGGTGCCGGCGGTCGCCCGCTGCCGCCGGTTGCTCGATCTCGACGCCGACCCGACCGCCGTCGACGCCGCGCTGAGTGCCGACCCGGCGCTCGCGGCCAGCGTCCGGAAGGAGCCGGGGGTACGGGTGCCCCGCACGGTGGACGGGTTCGAGACCGCGGTCCGGGCGGTCGTCGGCCAGCAGGTCTCGGTGGCCGGCGCCCGGAGCGTACTCGCCCGGCTTCGGGCCACTCCCCCGGCGCCCGGCACGCTGGTGCCGTTCCCGAGTCCGGAGGAGATCCTGTCCCTGCCGGACGAGGCGTTCCCGATGCCGGCCCGGCGCCGGGAGACGATCCGCGCGATCGCCACCGCGGTCGCGGCCGGCGAACTCGACCTGGAGTTCGGCGCCGACCGGGCCGAGACCGCCGCCCGGCTGCGCGCGATCAAGGGGGTCGGCGACTGGACCGCTGACTACATCGCGCTTCGCGGCCTCGGCGAGCCGGACGCGTTCCTACCGACCGACCTGGGAGTCCGGCGTGGCGCGGCGGCGCTCGGCCTGCCCGACCGGCCAACCGACCTCGCCGCCCACGCTGAGCGCCACTGGGCGCCCTGGCGTTCGTACGCACTCATTCGACTGTGGAGGCACGCGTGAACATCACTACCATTACCACTCCGGCCCGGCCGCTGACCATTGTGGCCACTGACGAGGGGGTCGTGCGAGCGGCCGGGTTCGGGCTGGACGCCAGCCAGCTCGTGCCCGCGTCGGCGCGCCGCCGGCCGGACCTCGGCGACATCACCAAGGCGGTGCGGGCCTATCTGGACGGTGACCTGGCCGCGATCGACGACGTGCCGGTGGAGCAGCCGGGTGGGGCGTTCCTGCAGGCGGCCTGGCAGGCGCTGCGCGCGAGCCGGCCGGGCGAGCCGTTGACCTACACCGAGCTGGCGGCCCGGGCGGGTAACCCGGCCGCGGTCCGCGCCGCCGCGAACGCGTGCGCCCGCAACCAGGTGGCGCTGTTCGTGCCGTGCCACCGGGTGCTGCGCCTCGACGGCGGGTTGGGCGGTTACCGCTGGGGCACCGGCGTCAAGCAGTGGCTGCTCGCCCACGAGCGGGCGCACGCCGCCGCGCTCACCGGCTAGCGGGCCGACCCGGCGCGTTCGCCGCCGAGCGCGCCGGTCCGCTAGCCAGCCGGTCCGGCGGACCTAGATGCCGAACCCGCCGAAGTCACCACCGCCGAAGTCGCCGCCGAACCCACCGAAGTCGCCACCGCCGAAATCGCCACCGCCGAAGTCACCCGCGGCGAAGTCTCCGCCCGCGAGCTCGCCGCCGGCGAAGTCGCCACCACCGGCTTCGCCGCCGGCGTCCGCCCCGGCCGCCTCACCGCCGTCCGCCGCAGCGCCGTCCTGGAAGCCCTGCTCATAGCCGGCCCCGTAGCCGTACATCGGCGGGAACAGCGCGTTGAGCAGCAGCAGCCCGCCGACCGCGCCGGCGGCCCCGGCGAGCGCCGGCCGCCAGACCGGCTGCGAATACCAGCCGGCCGGCACCGGTCGGCCCTCGACCCGGCCACCCGGGTAGTAGTACGGCTTGTCGTTGCTCGGCTGCGGGCCGGCCTTGATGGTCTGGCCCTCCACTTCGACCTGCCGCTCCTCGGTCAACCGGCCGGCACCGCGGGCGGCCGCCAACGGCGGCAACTCCGGACCCGGGTCGATCCCGAGGGCGATCCGCGCGGCCCGCACGTACTGCAATCCTTCCAGCGCGGTCTCCCGCGCCAGCTGGTACTGGTAGACGGTGCGGGCCTGCTCCAGCTGCGCGCCGGCGGCGTTGTACCGCTCGCTGGCGTCGGCGAGCGCTTGCCGCACGGCCGGCTCGTCGCCGCTCAGGTTCAGCACCTGGCCGCCGAGCCGCTCATACCACCGGCGGGCCTCGGCTGCCGCGTCGGACAGCTCCCGTTCGCGCCGGGCGGCGGACTCCTTCTGCCACCACCAGAACCCGCCGGCGACGACCAGGATCGCGAGCACCCACAGGAAGATATCCATGGCTCAACCGTACCTGTGCGGAGCTGAGCGTACGCTGTTCGACCATGGCGGCAGACCGAGGTGTAGCGCTGGTGACCGGCGTCGGCCGGCGGGCCGGCATCGGCGCGGCGATCGTCGAGCGGCTGGCGGAGACCGGCTGGGATGTCGGGTTCACGTACTGGCAGCAGTACGACGCGCGGATGCCATGGGGGCGCGATCCGGACGCCCAGGCGGCGCTGCTCGGGCGGCTGGCCGAGCTGGGGATACGCGGCCACGCGATCGCGGCCGACCTGACCGAGGTGGCGGCGCCGGCGGAGATCTTCGAGCAGGTCACCGCCGCGCTCGGGCCGGTGCGGGCGCTGGTGCTGGCGCACGCCGAATCTGTCGACTCTGGACTGCTCGACACCACGGTCGAGAGCTTCGACCGGCACTTCGCGGTGAACGCGCGGGCCAGCTGGCTGCTGATCCGGGAGTTCGCCAACCGGTTCGCCGGGCCGGCCGGCGATGGCCGGATCATCGCGCTGACCAGCGACCACACCGCCGGCAACCTGCCGTACGGGGCGAGCAAGGGGGCGCTGGACCGGATCACCCTGGCCGCCGCCAAGGAGCTCGCCGGGCGCGGCATCACCGCGAACGTCATCAATCCCGGGCCGACCCAGACCGGCTGGATCAGCGACGAGCTGGCGGCCGAGTTCACCCGCGCCACCCCGCTGCGGCGGCTCGGCCGGCCGGTCGACTGCGCCAACCTGGTGGCGTTCCTGTGCTCGCCGGAGGGCGGCTGGATCAACGGCCAGCTGCTCTACAGCGACGGCGGGATCTCCACGCCCGGATAACCCATCCCGGATGGCGCAGCCGGGACACCGGGGACACCGGGGCGCAGATCCGCCCAGCTGTCGTACTGGTCTGGCATGCTGCGGCGTGTGGACCTCTCGACGCTCGCCGTGGTGATCGTGTGTCTGGCGGCCGGTGCCACGCTGGGCTGGCTCGCCGCCCAGTCCCGCAGCACCGCCAAGCTGGCCGAGCTGCGCGCCACCCTGCAGGCGACCCGGGACGGCGAGGCCCGGCTGGAGCAGTCGCTGCGGGCGCTGTCGTTCGAGGCCACCGCCGAGTCGCACGAGGCGGTCTCGCGCGCGGTGGCGCCCCTGCACGAGCTGCTCCGGCGCTACGAAACCCGGCTGTCCGAGGTGGAGCGTGAGCGCGCCGAGGCGTACGCGGAGCTGCGGACCGTCGCCGGCTCGCTGCGGGACGAGACCAAGCAGCTGGTGGCGGCGCTACGGGCGCCGCAGGTGCGGGGCCGGTGGGGCGAGCACCAGCTACGCCGGATCGTCGAGGCGGCCGGCATGCTGGAGCATTGCGACTTCACCGAGCAGGTCAGCGCCGACGTCGACGGCCAGGGGGTACGGCCGGACCTGGTGGTCCGGCTGTACGGCGGCCGGACCGTGGTGGTGGACGCGAAGGCGCCGTTCGACGCGTACCTGGCCGCGATGGAGGCGCGCGACGAGGCCGGCCGCGACAAGCACCTGGACGCGCACGCCGCCGCGCTGCGCCGGCACGTCGACGCGCTGGCGGCGAAGTCCTACTGGTCCGCGTTCGTCCAGTCCCCGGAGTTCGTGGTGCTGTTCGTGCCGGCCGACGCGTTCCTGGACGCCGCGCTGCAGCGGGACCCGACCCTGCTGGAGCACGCGTTCTCCCGCAACATCGTGCTCGCCACCCCGGCCACGCTGGTCGCGCTGCTGCGGACGGTCGCCTACGCGTGGCGGCAGGAAGCGTTGACCCGCAACGCGATCGCCGTCCACACGCTCGCCCGCGAGCTGTACGGGCGACTGAGCACAATGAACGAACACTTGACGAAACTGGGCGGGTCGCTGGGGAACGCGGTCACCGCCTACAACCGGGCGGTCGGGTCGCTGGAGTCGCGGGTGCTGGTGAGTGCCCGCAAGCTCGCCGAGCTCGGGGTGACCGGCGACCAGCTGCCTACTCCGCCGCAGGTGGAGCTGGCGCCGCGGCAGCCGCAACTTTAGCGGCCTCCTTGGCCCGGGCCTGCGCGGCCGCCTTCAGGTCGCGCTTGAGCTGGTGCGGCAGCGAGAACGTGAGCGTCTCGTCGGCGGTGGTGACCTCGGCGACGTCGGTGAAGCCGCGCTCGGCGAGATGGTCGAGCACCTCCATCACCAGCTCGTCCGGCACGCTCGCGCCGGAGGTGAGGCCGACCGTGGTCACCCCGGCCAGCCAGGCTTCGTCGATCTCGCGGGCGAAGTCGACCAGGTGGGCGGCGCGGGCGCCGGCGTCGAGCGCGACCTCCACCAGCCGGACCGAGTTGGACGAGTTCCGCGAGCCGACCACGATCACCAGGTCGCACTCCGGGGCGATCTGCTTGACCACCTGCTGCCGGTTCTGGGTGGCGTAGCAGATGTCGTCGCTGGGCGGGGAGCTGAGCAGCGGCAGCCGGGTCTTGAGCCGGTCGACGGTGGCCATGGTCTCGTCGACCGAGAGCGTGGTCTGGGACAACCAGACCACCTTCGACGGGTCCCGGACCGTCACCTTGTCCACATCCTCCGGCCCGTTGACCAGCTGGATCGCGTCCGGCGCCTCACCGGTGGTGCCGACCACCTCTTCGTGCCCCTCGTGGCCGATCAGCAGGATGTCGTAGCCGGCCTGGGCGTACCGCTTCGCCTCGTTGTGGACCTTGGTGACCAGCGGGCAGGTGGCGTCGATCGCCCGCAGGTTGCGCTGCTTGGCCTGCTCGTACACCTCCGGGGCGACGCCGTGCGCGGAGAAGATCACGATGGCGCCCTCCGGCACCTGGTCGGTCTCCTCGACGAAGATCGCGCCCTGCGCCTCCAGCGTGCTCACCACGTGCCGGTTGTGCACGATCTGCTTCCGGACGTAGATCGGCGGGCCGTAGAGCTTCAACGCCTCTTCGACGGTCTGCACCGCCCGGTCAACGCCCGCGCAGTAGCCGCGCGGCTTGGCGAGCAGCACCCGCTTCCGGCCCCCCGACGCGTCAGTCACCCGACCATCGTATCCGCGACCCGCCGATAGGCTGAGCCGGTGGGCGAAGCTGGCAAGTCGACGGCGGAGCAGCCGTGGCCGGTCCGGGTGGTCAGCCAGCGGATCGGCGAGTGGATCGGCCGGCTCGGCTGGGTCTGGGTCGACGGCCAAGTGGCGCAGATCTCCCGCCGGCCCGGCGCGACCACCGTGTTCCTGACCCTGCGGGACCCGTCCGCCGACCTCAGCCTCACCGTCACCACCAACCGGGACGTGCTGGACCTCGGCGCCCCGAACCTCGCCGAAGGGGCGCGGGTGGTGGTGCACGCCAAACCCGCGTTCTACCCGGCCCGGGGCACGCTGTCGCTGCGTGCCGACGAGATCCGGCAGGTCGGGCTCGGCGAGCTGCTGGCCCGGATCGAGCAGCTGAAGAAGCTGCTGCGGGCCGAAGGGCTGTTCGACCCGGCCCGGAAACGCCGGCCACCGTTCCTGCCCACCAAGATCGGGTTGATCACCGGCCGGGCGAGTGCCGCCGAGCGGGACGTGGTGGCGGTCGCCCGGCGCCGCTGGCCAGCCGCTGAGCTGCGGACTCTGAACGTGGCGGTGCAGGGCCCGAGCGCGGTGCCACAGATCGTCGAGGCGCTGAAGGTGCTCGACGCCGACCCGACGGTCGACGTGATCATCATCGCCCGGGGTGGCGGCAGCGCCGAGGATCTGCTCCCGTTCTCGGACGAGGCGCTGTGCCGCGCGGTGTTCGCCGCCCGCACGCCGGTGGTGACCGCGATCGGGCACGAGACCGACACGCCGCTGGTCGACTTCGTCGCCGACGTCCGCGCGGCCACGCCGACCGACGCGGCCAAGCGGGTGGTGCCGGATCTCGCCGAGGAATTGCAACTGGTACGGACGAGCCGCGCCCGGCTGCGGCGGGCGGTGACCGGACTGATCGACCGGGAGCAGCACCGGCTGGACGCGGTCCGGAGCCGGCCCGCGCTCGCCCGCCCGGAGCTGCTGCTGGACGGCTGGGCCGCGGAGGTCGCCGGCCTGCGCGACCGGGCCCGGCGCTGCCTCGGCCACCGGCTGGACGCCGCCACCGACGAGCTGCGGCACACCCTGGCCCGGCTGCGGGCGCTGTCGCCGGCCGCGACGCTGGCCCGCGGCTACGCGGTGGTGCAGCGCGCCGACGGCCACGTGGTGCGGGCCGCCGCCGAGGTGAGCCCGGGCGAGCCGGTCCGGATCCGGCTCGCCGAAGACGAGCTCACCGCCACCGTCACCGACCGGCCCGGCGCTGGCTAGGGCGCCGGTCAGCGGGCCGGTGCCAGCTCGACCTGGAAGAACGGGTAGCTGCCGAGGTCGCGGAACGCGGCCAGGCCGGCCGTGGTGGCGGTCGGCCGGGAGTCCCGCCCCCGCTGGTCGGCCGGCGTTTCAAAGTAGACCAGCGCCTTCATCCGCGGGTAGAGCGGGAGCTGCCTGGCCACCGAGTCGTAGAGCTCGGCCATGTGGCCCGGGTTGCGGCGGGAGTACCAGACCCCCCACTCGCCGAGCATGAACGGCTTGTCCGGGAACTGCGCGGTGGCCCAGTTGTAGAAGCCGGGCCAGTTCGGATGCTGGCTGGACCGGCGGTTCAGCATCTCCCCGAAGTCGCCGTACCCGTACCCGGGATCGCTGTAGGCGTAGGTGTCCCAGGCGATCCAGTCGACCACGTCGTCTCCCGGATACAGCTCCGGGAACCACGGCCGGACGTTCCACGGCACATAGGCCATGTAGGACATCACGGTGACCAGGTTGTCGACGCCGTTGCCGCGCAACCGCTCCACCACGTGCCGGTACATCGCCGCGTAGTCGGAGGCCTGGTAACCGGAGCGCGACCACGCCCGTACGTCGTTCTCCGGTTCATGGTGGACGGTGAAGAAGAACGGCTCGGAGTAGGTGGTGTTGATGTGCTCGGCCAGCCGGTCCAGGAACCGGTCGGCGGCGCCATTGGCAATCTGCGCCCACGACCAGGCGTTCGGGCGCCAGTTCAGGAACAGTACCCGCCCTTCCGAGGCGATCGCGACTTCCTCGGCGGTCGGGAACAGTTGCCGGCCCCGGTGGTAGGCGTGGTAGATGTCCTGCCGCCGGCCAGTGCTCGCCTCGAAGTTCTCGATCGCCCGGATCCGCGGCACCGACGTGTGGGCGGCCGGCGCGACTCCCCAGAGGACACCGCAGGAGGGCACCAGCCGATCGCCGGCCGCGCAGCCCGGGTCCTCCGGCGGCGGCGTCGGCTCCGGGCTGGCGCTCACGGTCGGACCCGGTTCGGCGCTCGGGCTCGGTTCGAGATACAGCTCCGGCGCGTACGAGGGCGACGGCGTGGGCGACTCCGGCGGCTCGGCCGACGGCGACGGATAGCCGGACGGCTCCGGCCCGGCGGTCGGCGACTCGGACGGCTCGGCCGACGGCGACGGCGACTCCGACGGCGAAGGCGAAGGCGACTCCGACGGCGATGGGTAGTAGCCGGATGGCGACGGCTCCGGATAACCGGACGGTTCCGGCGACCCGGTCGGGTCGGCGGTCGGCATGGCCGGCGGCAGGTGGAGCGCCGGCTCGCCCGGCTCGCCGAGCCCGGCGAAGACCGCGTGGCCGTGATGGGCCGGCACGGTCACCGCGAACGCGTAGACCCCGGGCCCAGTGACCACGCCGGTGACATCGAAGCTGACCGTCTGCCCGGCCGGGCGTACCGACGCCACCACCCGGCCCAGCACCGGCGCGGTCCGCCAGCTGAGGCCGTCCGGCTGCCAGCTCCGGTCCGGCACCTCGGTGAGCTCCACCAGCTCCGGCAGCGGCCGGTCGACGCCGGTCAGCTCCAGCCGCGCCGGCTCCGGCGACTCCGGCCCGGCCACCGTGAACTTCAAATAGGTCACCGCACCGCCGCCGATGTCCCCGGCGCGCAGCCGCCCGTCCGGCTCGGTCCCGTCGAAGGCGACCCAGGTGGCGACGGTCGGCGGCACCGCGACGGTCAGCATCCGGTTGGCGGCCGCCCCGAGGCTCGGCCCGCCGACCGCCGGGCCGAGCGCCGGGACCGCCAGCCCCGCCGCCACCAGGGCGACCCCGAGGGCGGTGCTGACCACGGCCGCAGCCCGGAACATCCGGTTGGTGTTCAACTTTGCGCCCATCCGTACCGCCTCCTTTCCGTCACCTTAGCCCGGATTATCCGTTATGTAATAAATAATCGTCAACCAGGCGTTCAAGATAGTTACGTCCCTACCGTCCGGCGCGTTTACCCCACGACGGCACGAGTGGAGGGGGTACCAGGGGTGGAGCCCGGTCAGCTACCGGCGGCCGACGGACTCGCGGACTCGCTCGGGGCGCTGCGCTACCGGTGGTGGATCGTGGCGGTGGCGGTGCTGCTCGGGGTCGCGGCGGCGGCCGGCTGGCTGCGGGCCCAGCAGCCGATCTGGGAGTCGACCACCTCGGTGCTCGTCCACCCCGCCGGCCAGGACACGAACGTGGTCGGCGGCCGTACCCAAGGCGAGGTCAACCTCGACACCGAGGCCCAGCTGGTCCGCTCCAGCGCGGTCGCGGCCGGCGCTGCCGAGCGGCTGGGCGTCCCGCTCACCGGCGAGCTCACCGAACGGGTCCGGGTGGAAGTCCCGCCCAACACCTCCGTACTGACCATCACGTTCGCGGCCCCGGCCGCGCCGGCCGCGCAGGCGGGCGCGCAGGCGTTCGCCGAGGCCTACCTCGCCCACCGCGAGCAGGCCGCGCTCGCCGCCCGGGCCGCCCAGGTCGAGGCGATCGAAGCCAAGGTCGAGGAACTCGACAGCACCCTCAGCGAGATCAACCAGCGGCTGGCGGCGGCCCTCCCCGGTACGCCGGACGCCGCCAACCTGGAGTCCCGGCGGGAGACGGTGACCGGGCAGCTGGCCGCGCTGACCGAGCGGCTGAACCAGCTCACCACCGATCCGGTGACCGCCGGCGCGATCATCACCGAGCCGCCGCTGCCGACCGAGCCGAGCTGGCCCAACCCGCCGATCGCGCTCGCCAGCGGGGCCGCGCTCGGGCTGGCCGCCGGGTTCGGCGCGGCCTGGCTCACCGAGCGGCTGGCCCGGCGGGTGCGCCGCGCCGCCGACCTGTCCCGCCGCACCGGCGTACCGGTGCTCGCCAGCATCGCCGCCGCCGACCTGCCGGCGCACGAGGAGGTCGCCTCGCCGTACGCGCCGGCCGGCCGGACCTTCGACCGGCTGCGGAACGAGATCATCGGCGGTACGGCCGGCAATGTGATCCTGGTGGCGAGCCCGACCAGTGGCCGGGCGGCCCGGCTCGCCGCCAGCAACCTCGCCGCCTCGCTGTCCCGGTGCGGCCACGAGGTGGTGCTGGTCGCGGCCGGCACCAGCGAGCCGCCGCTCGGCGCCGGCCCCGGGCCGGGCCTGTCCGAGCTGCTCGCCGGCCGGGTCGGGCTCGCCGACGCGCTGCGGCAGGCGCCGCGCCACCCGCGGCTGCGGGTGATGACCATGGGTGCGGCCGCGTCCGCGACCGGGCTGCTGCAGTCGCCGGCGCTGCGCAGCGTGCTGACCGTGCTCGCGACCCAGACCGGGTACGTGGTGGTCGAGGCGCCGCCGACCGCCGCCTCCGCGGACGCGCAGAGCCTGGCCAGCCACGCCAGCGTGGCGGTGCTGGTGGTGGAGGTACGCCGGACCCGGCTGGCCGAGGTCGCCGACGCGGCCGCCCAGCTGCGGCGGGTCGGGACCCCGCTGCTCGGGGCGCTGCTGGTCCCCGCCCGGCGGGGCACCCCGGTGCCGGCGCCGGCTACCTCACCGGCGCCCGGTCCCGCCGCTCGCCCGAGCCCGACCGTCCCGGCGCCCGCCGACAGCGCCACCCTGCTCATGCCCAAGGTGGACGATGGCGAGCCGGAACCCGGCGACCGGCCGGCCACCGCGGCCGGCGACCCGGTGCGTTGATGGCGGTACGCATGCCCGCCTGGCCGCTGACCGGGCTGCTCCTGCTCTATCCACTCTGGTGGGTGCTGGGGCTCGGTGTGCTGATCTTCCCGATCGCCGCGGTGCCGATGGCGGTGATCCTGCTCCGGCAGCGGTTCGCCGGCCGGCCGATCCGGTTCCCGCCCGGGTTCGCGCTGTGGCTGCTGTTCCTGGCGGTGGTGGTGCTCGGGATCGCCGCGCTCGACGCCACCCCGGCCGGCACCGTCCCGGCCGGCAGTGGCGGCGGCAAGCTGGCCGGCGCCGGCTACCGGATCGGCGGCTACCTGACCCTGACCGTGCTGCTGCTCTACGCCGGCAACCTGCGCGAGTCCGAGCTGCCGCGGCGCCGGCTGGTGTGGCTGCTGGCCGGCCTGTTCATGGTCACCGTGGCCGGCGGGCTGGTCGGCACATTCGCCGGCCACCTCGAGCTGACGTCCCCCGTGGAGCTGCTGCTGCCCGGTGGCTGGCGCGGCAACAGCTTCGTCCAGTCGCTGGTGCATCCGTACGCGGCCCAGATCATGGACGTCGGCAGCGGCGCGGTGCCCCGGCCGGCCGCGCCCTGGGGCTACACCAACACCTGGGGCAACAACGTGGTGATGCTGGCCGGCTGGTTCGTCGCCGCGACCTGGGCGCTCGGGGCCCGGCGGCCACTCCGGCTGCTGTCGCTCGGGGTGCTGGCGCTCGCCCTGATCCCGGTCGTGCACTCGCTCAACCGGGGCATGTGGATCGGCCTGGCGGTGGTGGCCGGCTGGGTGGCGATCCGGCTGGCGCTGCGCGGCCGGCTCACCGTGCTGGTGGCCGGCGCCGCCGCGGTGCTGCTGCTGGGGCTGGCGCTGGCGGCGAGCCCGCTCGGGGACACGGTCCGGCAGCGGTTGGAGTACGGCCGCTCCGACGGGGTCCGCGCCTACCTGAGCGAGCGGGCGGTGGTCGGGATGGCCGAGTCACCGGTGATCGGGTTCGGTTCCACCCGCAGCACCCAGGGCGGCCGGCACTCGATCGCGATCGGCCCGACCCCGGACTGCGAGCAGTGCGGCAGTTTCACGGTCGGCGGCAACGGTCAGCTGTGGCAGCTGCTGTTCGCGCACGGGTTGCTCGGCACCGTCGCCTACCTCGGCTTCTTCGGATACGCGCTGTGGCGGTTCCGGAAGGACGGCAGCCCGATCGGCCTGGCCGGCAGCGGCGCGCTGGTCGGCTCGTTCGTGTCGACGCTCTGGTACAACGCGCTGGTCACGCCGCTCGCCTTCGCGATGCTCTCGTACGCGTTGCTGTGGCGGAACAGCCAGCGCGACGGTCAACCGGCCAGTCTGCAAGCCGGTCAGCGAGCCCGTCTGCGAGACAATCTGCAAGTCGGTCTGCGAGGTGCGGCATGAGTCCACTCCCGACAGCCCCGGCGGCCCCGGCCGACCACGACGCTCGGCTGCGCACCGCCTATCTGGACGAGGTGATCCAGACCATCTACCCGGCCGGCCCCGGGCCGGCGTCGTTCCTGGTGCTGCCGCACCCGCGCCGGCCCCGGCTGCTGGTGCCGGCGGGGGCCTGGCGGGCCGGGGCGGCGGCGGTGCGCCACGCCACGGAACCGCAGTCGCGCCGGTCCCGGCTGGCCCGCCGGACGGTCGCGGCGGCGGTCCGCGCCGGGGCGGCCGACCTGTTGCTGCGCGGCCGGATCCGGGTCGACCCGGACGGCTCACTGCAGCAGCATCTGGCGGAGCTGCTCGACACGCCCGTGATCGTGAGTATCCAGATCGGACCGGCCCGGGCCAACCGGAAACCGGTGCTGCAGCTGCTCAGCACCGCCGGCGAGACGATCGGGTTCGCCAAGCTCGGCACCGGGCCGCTGACCCGGCGACTGGTCCGGGCAGAGGCCGACGCGCTCACCGCGCTCGCCGGGCACCGGTTGCGGCAGCTCACCGTACCGCGGGTGGTGCACGCCGGCCGGTGGCGCGACCACGAGCTGCTGGTGCAGTCGGCGATGCCGGTCTGGCAGCGGCGGGCCGAGCTGTACCAGCACCGGCTGGCGCTGGCCATGCGGGAGCTGGCCTACTGCGCCGGGGTGCTCGAGGCGACGCTGGCGACCAGCGACTACTGGCACCGGCTGCAGGAACGGGTGCTGGTGGCCACCGGCCAGCCGGAGGGCGCGACCCTCGCCACCGCCGCGGCCCGGCTGCACGACCGGGCCGGCGCCGCCCGGCTGCGGTTCGGGGCCTGGCACGGTGACTGGTCACCGTGGAACATGGCGGCACTGCCGCACACGCTGCTGGTCTGGGACTGGGAGCGGTTCGCCACCGGGGTCCCGGTCGGGTTCGACGCGGTCCACTATGACCTGCAATGCCGGCTCCGGTCCACCTCGGACGCGGCGGCCGCGGTCCACGCGACCCTCGCCGCCGCCGGCGACCTGCTCGCCCCGTTCGGCGTACCGCCCGCGGCCCGGCGGGTGACCGCCCAGCTCTACCTGGTCGACCTGGCCGCCCGCTACCTCGCCGACCGGCAGGCCGAGGCCGGCGCCCGGCTCGGGGTGCTCGGCAGCTGGCTGCTACCGGCGCTGATCCGCAGCCTGGAGGAGGAACGATGATGATCGACACCAGCCGGGTGCCCGGCTTCGTGAAGCACGCCGTCCATCTCGGCTCGCGCGGGTACGGCCGGCTCACCGCCGAGGCGCGGGTGCTGCCGTCGTTCCTGCTCTGCGGCGGCCAGCGGTGCGGGACCACCTCGCTGTACCGGGCGCTCGCCGCCCATCCGGCGATCCTGAAGGCGGTGCTCCACAAGGGAGTGCACTACTTCGACACCGGGTACCATCGCGGCCCGCGCTGGTACCGGGCGCACTTCCCGCTGCAGCGCACCGCCGACCGGATCGCCGACCGGCTCGGGGTGCGACCGATGGCGTTCGAGTCCAGCCCGTACTACCTCTACCATCCGCACGCGATCGGGCGGATCGCCCGCGACCTGCCGGGGGTCAAGCTGATCGTGCTGGTCCGCGACCCGGTGGCCCGGGCGCACTCGCAGCATGCGCACGAGCTGGCGCGCGGGTTCGAGTCCGAGCCGAGCTTCGGGCGGGCGCTGGCGCTGGAGCCGGCCCGGCTGCGCGGGCAGACCGAGCGGATGCTCGCCGACCCGCACTACCGCAGCTTCGCCCATCAGCACCACGCCTACCGGGCCCGGGGCGAGTACTCGCGGTATCTCGCGGCGATCACCGAGCACATTCCGGCCGACCGGTTGCTGGTGCTCGAGAGCCATCAGTTGTTCACGGACCCGTATCCGCTCTACGAGCGGGTGCTCGAGTTCCTCGGCCTGCCCCGGTTCGGGTACCCGGCGTTCGACCGGCTGAACGCCCGGCCCCGGCCGCCGATGCACGACCGGGTGCGCCGGGACCTGACCGCGCACTACGCGCCGTTCGACGCGGAGCTGGCCCGCTGGCTCGGTCACGTCCCCTCCTGGCGCCGCTGAGTGCTTGGGGGCAGGGTTGGAAGCGTCGATCATGGAGTTTTCTCAGCGGATCGCCGGCGGGTCGGCTCGAAACCTCCATGATCGACGCGACCGCGGGGCACGCCAGCGGGGCGCCGGCGGCCGACTCGACCGGGCCGCCGCCGGCGGCGGCCGTGGTGCCGGCGACCGGCGCGGCCCCGGCGTCGGCGCTCGGGCGTTGGCGCGCAGTGGGCTGTCGAACCTGGCCGGGGCCGGCTTCGCCGGCCTCGCCGGGCTGGCGGTCACCTGGCTGGTGGCGCGCAGCCTCGGGCCGGCCGCCGCCGGCGGGTTCTTCGCCGCCACCGCCGCGTTCGTTCTGGTCACCGCGGTGGCCCGGCTCGGCACCCCGACCGGGCTGGTCTACTGGGTGGCCAACGCCCGGGCCCAGGGGCAGCCAGAGGTCGCCGCCTGCTACGCCCGGATCGGGATCGGGCCGGTGGCGGTCGCCGCCACCGGGCTCGGAACCGGGATGTGGCTGGTCGGCGCCGCCACCGGCAACGGCGCGCTGCAAACCCTGGCCCCGTTCCTGCCGGCGGCGGCGGTCACCGACGCGCTGCTCGCCACCACCCGCGGCTACCGGTTGATGCGGCCGACCGTCGCCGTGGACAAGCTGCTCCGCCCGGCGCTCCAGCTGCTCGGGGTGGCCGTGCTCGCCCTCGCCGCACTGTGGATGGTGGTCCCCGGCTCCGCCTGGCCGCTGGTCTGGGCCCTGCCCTACCTGCCGGCGCTGCTGCTCGCCGGGTACGCGCTGCACACCGTCCAGCGGCGACAGCCGGTCCGGCGCCGCCGCACCAGCCGCGCGCTCCGGTCCGCGTTCTGGCGGTTCACCGGGCCTCGGGCGGTCGCGAGCGTGCTCCAGCTGGCCCTGCAACGGCTCGACATCCTGCTGGTCGCCGCGCTCGCCGGGCCGGTCCCGGCCGCGGTCTACACGGTCGCCGGCCGGTTCGTGGTGGTCGGCCAACTGGTCAACCAGGCGATCGGTCACCCGCTGCAGCCCCGGCTCGCCGAGCGGCTCAGCGCCGGCGACCTGGCCGGCGCCGGCGCCCTCTACCGCACCGTCACCGGCTGGCTGGTGCTCACCACCTGGCCGCTCTACCTGCTGGTGATCGGCCACGCCCCGCTCTACCTTGGGCTGTTCGGGGGCGCCTACCGGACCGGTGCCACCGCGGTGGTCGTACTCGCGGCCGCGATGCTGCTCGCCACCGGCTGCGGCCCGGTCGACCTGCTGTTGGCGATGGCCGGCCGGACCAGCTGGAACCTGCTCAACGTCGGGCTGGCGCTGGCGATGATGGTCGGCCTGGATGCGCTGCTGATCCCTCGGCTCGGCGCGCTCGGCGCCGCGATCGGGCTGGCAGCGGCGGTCGCCACCAACAACCTGCTGCCGCTGGCCCAGATCTGGTACGCGTTGCGGCTGCACCCGTTCGGCGCCGGTACCCTCGCCGCCGCCGGGCTGGCGGCCGGCTGCTTCGGTGCGCTGCCACTGGCGATCCGGGCGCTCGCCGGCACCGGGCTGGTCGCGGTGGTCGGCTCCCTCGCGGCCGCCGTCGCCACCTACCTCGCCGGCGCGCGCCGGCTCCGCCACCTGTTCTACCCGCAAGGAGGCCCGCATGCGCCGTGACTACACCGAAGTGTTCCTGGATCCGGCGGTGGTCGACCGATACGAGCACCTGGTCTACGCGCCCGACAGCTACGCCTCGGCCGTGAACCAGCGGCAGCGGCGCTACCTGCGGCAGCTGGTCCGGCGCGCGTTCCCGGTCCGCCGGCCGGTACAGCACGACTTCGCCTGCGGCACCGGCCGGGCGATCCGGCTGCTGCACGGGCTGGTCCGGGCCGCGCACGGCTACGACACCTCGCCGATGATGCTCGCCAAGGCGGCCGAGGTGGGGACGCTGGCGACCCTGCACCAGGTCGAGGCCACCGGCCCGGTGCCGGATCCGGTGCCGGCGCCCGGCCCGGCGATCGTCACCATCTTCCGCACGCTGCTCAACGCCGACGAGTCCACACGGGACCGGGCGATCGGTTTCGCCGCCAAAATCCTCCCCCGCTGGGAGTCCGGGCTGCTGGTGGTCGAGAACCACGGCAACCGCAGCTCGCTGCGGCATCTGCGGCAGCGCCGGCACGCCGGCGAGCCGTGGTTCGGCGAGCTGTCCCATCAGGAGGTGGCCGAGTTGCTGGCACGGCACGGGTTCACGGTCGTGGAGCGGCGCGGGTTCGCGATGCTCACCCGCGGCTGGTACGGGATCCGCGGGCTGCGCCTGCTCGCCCGCGGGCTGGACGAGCTGGCCGGCCGGATCCGGTGGCTGCACAAGTGGTCGGTGAACGTCCTCTACGTTGCCCGCCGCACCACGTGAACCGCCGGCCGACCGGTCACCGGCGCACCCGGCGGAGCGCGGCGCGGGTGAGCAGCCGCACCGCGTAGGGCGCGTCATGGCGCAGGTAGCGGCCGGCCAGCCGGCGCGGGTCGCCGGCCAGCCGCCACAGCCACTCCAGCCCGCTCCGCTGCATCCACTGTGGTGCCCGTGGCCGGTCCCCGGCGACGAAGTCGATCGCGGCACCGCAGCCGATGAACCAGCTCATCGGCAGCTCCGGCCGCAGCGCGTCGATCAGCCGCTCCTGCTTCGGGAACCCGAGCCCGACGAACACCAGATCCGGCTTGGCTTCCACCACCCCGGCACAGAGTTCAGCCAGCGACTCCGAGTCGTGCTCAAATCCGTACGCCGGTGAGCGCGCCCCGGCGATCCGCAGGCCCGGACAAGCGGCCGCGAGCACCGCGGCGGCCCGGCGTGCCCCATCCTCCGGCACACCGCCGATCAGGTACACCGACCGACCCGACCGTCCAAGGTGGTAAGAGAGCGACCAGATCAGCCCGGAGCCCGGCACCCGTTCCGGCAACGGCGTTCCGGCCAGCCGGGAGGCCCACACCACCGGCATCCCGTCAGCCACCACGATGGTCGCGTCCGCGAGGTACTGCCGCACCGCGGGATCCGCCCGGGCGAGTCGAAGGATGTCCACATTGGGGGTTAGGATCCGGCCGCCCTCGCCGCGGTCGAGCGCGCCGCAGACGGTGGTCACCACGTCCAGTTCGGTGAGTGGGTCGATCGCCACCCCGTCTACCGACACCCGCGTACCAACCAGCACAAACTAGGACAATACAGTTTCATTGCCCAAGTCCGGTCGTTAGCCACGGTGTGACACGCGTGCTCTTCCTGGGTGGGCTCGGCCGCAGCGGCACCACGCTGGTGGAGCGGATCCTCGGCCAGCTGCCGGGGGCGGTCGGGCTCGGCGAGGTGGTCCACCTGTGGCAGCGGGACCTGCGCGACGGCGAGCGCTGCGGCTGCGGTGCCCCGTTCCAGCGCTGCGCATTCTGGCGGGCGGTCGGCGACCACGCGTTCGGCGGCTGGCACCGGGTCGACGTCGACCGGATCCTGCACCTGCAGCGGACCGTCGAGCGGACCCGGCACGTGCCGAGGCTGGCGCTGCGGGCCAGCCCCGAGGTCCGCGCGTACGCCGGCTACTACCGGCGGGTCTACGCCGCCGCAGCAGCGGTCACCGGCGCCGAGCTGGTGATCGACTCCTCCAAGCACAGCGCGCTCGCCTGGTGCCTGCGCCACGACCCAGCCCTCGACCTGCGAGTGGTCCAGGTGATCCGGGACCCGCGCGGCGTCGCGTACTCCTGGACCAAGCGGGTGCACCGGCCGGAGAGCGACGGCGGCGAGATGACCCGCTACCCGCCGGCCCGCAGCGCCCTGCTCTGGAACGCCCAGAACGCGGCGCTCGCCGCGCTCGGCTGGTGCGGCACGCCGCTGCTGCGGCTGCGCTACGAGCGGTTCCTCGCCGACCCGCGAGCGGCGGTCCGGGCGCTGGCCCGGTTCGCCGGCCTGGATCCGGCCGCGCTCCGGCTCGACTTCCTGGCCGACCGCGCGGTCACGCTCGGCCCCGGTCACAGCGCCGCCGGCAACCCGATGCGGTTCGCGGTCGGGACGGTGCCGCTGCGGACCGACGACGCCTGGCGGCGGGAGCTGCCCCGGCGGCACCGCCGGCTGGTCGGCGCGCTCTGCCTGCCGCTGCTCGCCGCCTACCGGTACCCGCTGCGATGACCGGTGGATTTCACCCGACCGGCGGACCGCCGCCGAGTGTCGGGGTGGTGATCCCGACCCGGGACCGGCCGGAGCTGCTGCGGCGGGCGGTCGCGGCGGTGCTCGGCCAGGACTACCCGGGGCCGCTCCGGGTGGTGATCGTGTACGACCAGGCGCCGCCGGACTATCGGCTCGCGGCGCTCGGTGACCGGCCGGTGATGGTGCTCGCGAACGCCCGTACCCCGGGGCTGGCCGGCGCCCGCAACACCGGGATCTGCTGGCTCGACACCGAGCTGGTGGCGTTCTGCGACGACGATGACGAATGGGCGCCGGGGAAGCTGCGCGCGCAGGTGGCTGAGCTGGCGGCCGTACCGGCGGCCGAGTTCGCCAGTTGCGCGATCGAGGTGGCGTACGAAGGGCGGCGCACCACCCGGCTCGCGGGCCGGACCCGGATCGGGCTGGCCGACCTGACCCGCTCGCGGATGGCGATGCTGCACTCGTCCGGGTTCCTGGCCCGGCGGGCCGCATTGCTGGACCCGGACCGGATCGGGCTGGTCGCCGAGGACGCACCGGGCAGCCAGAACGAGGACTGGGACCTGCTGTTGCGGGCGGCCCGGCGCGGCCCGATCGTCCACGTTGACCAGCCACTGGTCCGGGTCCGGTGGGGCCGCAGTTCGTTCTACGCCTACGAGTACGACACCAAGATCTCCTCGCTGCGGTGGATGCTCGCCCGGCATCCGGAGCTGCACCGGTGCCGTACCGGCTCGGCCCGGGTCTACGGCCAGCTCGCCTGCTGGTCGGTGGCGATCGGCAACCGCCGGGCGGCGTGGCGGTGGACCCGCCGGGCGGTCCGCAACAACTGGCGGGAGCCGCGGGCGGCGATCGCGGTGGCCGCGATGACCGGGGCGGTCCGGGTCGAGACCGTGCTCGCCGCCCTGCACCGCCGCGGCCGCGGCATCTAGCGCTAGCACTCTCGCGTCGATCTAGGAGAAATCCAGCCCGGATTCCAGCAAATCGGGCTGGATTTCTCCTAGATCGGCGGGCAACCGGCTCAGCCCATGTGCGGGTACCGGTAGTCGGTCGGCGGGACGAAGTTCTCCTTGATCGTCCGCGGTGACAACCACCGGACCAGGTTCTGCCAGGAGCCCGCCTTGTCGTTGGTGCCGCTGGCCCGGGCGCCGCCGAACGGCTGCTGCCCGACCACCGCGCCGGTCGGCTTGTCGTTCAGGTAGAAGTTGCCGGCCGCGTACCGCAGCGCCTCGGTGGCCCAGTCGAGCACCCGCCGGTCGCGCGCGAAGACCGCACCGGTCAACGCGTACGGGGCCACCGACTCGGCCTGCCGGACCACGTCCTCGAACCGGTCGTCATCGAACACGTAGACGCCGAGGATCGGGCCAAAGTACTCGGTGGTGAACAGCTTGTGCTCCGGATCGGTGCACTCGACCACGGTCGGCCGGACGAACCAGCCCTCGCTGTCGTCGCAGGTGCCACCGGCGATCACCGTGCAGGCGTCGGACCCGGCGATCATGTCCAGCGCGGCCGCGTGCTTGGCGAACGCCCGGGCGTCGATCACCGCGCCGCCGAAGTTGCTGAAGTCGGCGACGTCGCCGTATTTCAACTCCTCGGCGGTGGCGGCGAGCCGGTCCTTGAACCCGCCCTCCCAGATCGAGCGGGGCAGGTAGGCCCGGGAGGCGGCGGAGCACTTCTGCCCCTGGTATTCGAACGCCCCCCGTACCAGGCCGGTGAGCAGCGCGTCCTGGTCGGCGCTGGCGTGCGCGATGACGAAGTCCTTGCCGCCGGTCTCGCCGACGATCCGCGGGTAGTTGCGGTAGCGGGTGAGGTGCTCGGCGACCGTCCGCCACAGCAGCTGGAAGGTCGGCACCGAGCCGGTGAAGTGGACGCCGGCGAGTTCCGGGTGAGCGAGCGCGACCTCCGAGACCGCCCGGCCGTCACCGGTCACCATGTTGATCACGCCCGGCGGCAGCCCGGCCTCCTCCAGCACCCGCATCGTGAAGTGGGCGGCGAACTGCTGGGTGGGGGACGGTTTCCAGACCACCGTGTTGCCCATCAGGGCCGGGGCGGTCGGCAAGTTGCCGGCGATCGCGGTGAAGTTGAACGGCGTGATCGCGCAGACGAACCCCTCCAGCGGCCGGTGGTCGATCCGGTTCCAGGTGCCCGGGCCCGAGATCGGCTGCTCACCGAGCAGCTTGTGGCCGTAGTAGACGTTGTACCGCAGGAAGTCGATGAACTCGCAGGCCGCGTCGATCTCGGCCTGGATCACCGACTTCGACTGGCCGAGCATGGTGGCGGCGTTCAGGGTGTCCCGCCACGGGCCGGAGATCAGATCGGCCGCTCGGAGGAAAACCGCGGCCCGCTCTTCGTACGGCAATTTTCGCCACATCGGCGCGGCTTCGAGCGCGGCCGTCACCGCCGCCTCCACATCGGCGTTGGACGCGTTGTGCATCACTCCCAGCACTTGCCGATGCCGGTGCGGCTGCACGACCTGAATCGGGTCGCCGCCGCCCATCCGCTGACGGCCGTCGATCGTCATCGGCAGCTCGATCGGGCCCGCCTCCGCGAGCTCAGTGATCCGGCGCTGCAGCCGTTCCCGCTCGGCGCTGCCCGGGGCGTAGTCGCGGACCGGTTCGTTCCGCGGCTCCGGCACCCTCACGATCGCGTCCATGGCAACCTCCTCGATCTCGACGACGCTGGCGAGCGATACTCCAGTGTTTCACGCCACAGGCCATCGATGCCCAGGTCAGTCCGGCCGCCCGGGACCGGCCTCGACGCCCGGCGATCACCTCGCTGGGACACCCCCGTAACCTGAAAGC
>DATCKZ010000070.1:0-53346 GCA_036564175.1 Natronosporangium sp. | reverse complement strand
AGCCAACCGGGATGGCGCAAGCTGACCGGGATGGCGGCGACAACGCACGGTAAGTGAATGGTTATCCAACAACGGTTTCAGCTTCCGACTCACCCATCTGGGCGAGGTTTCGGTAACCTTCTGTGGCGGAGGTATACGCTCGGTGCCAAAGTGGCCAGTCGTGGTCGCGCGCTGGTTGCCGCGTGCCGTAAGGTCTCCGGAATGCGGGAGCCAACCCCAAAGCGCGAGCCGACGTGTGTCGGGGCATTCGTTCGTGACGACCAGAACCGGGTGTTCGTGCATCGCCGGACCCCGACTCGCCGGCTGCTCCCCGGAATCTGGGATTTCATCGGCGGCCACCTGGAGCCCGGCGAGACGCCCGAGGAGGCGCTCGCCCGCGAGCTGTTCGAGGAGACCGGTTGGCGGCTGCGCCGGATCGAGGCGCTGATCGCGGACTGGGAGTGGCAGGCCAAGGGAGAGGTCAACCGGGAGCTCGACTATCTGGTCGAGGTGGACGGCGACCTGAACGCCCCGCGGCTGGAGGAGGGCAAGCACGATGCGTACGCCTGGGTCGGGTTGGACAACCTCGAGCTGATGATGGAGGGCCGCACCGACGGCGACCGGCGGGCGCGGGACCTGGTCGCCAAGGCGGCCCGGATCCGGCTCACCGAACGGCTGCGGCTGGAGCCGGTCGGGGTCGAGCACGCCGAGGACCTGTGGCGGCTGCACCACGACGAGGCGGTGGCGGCCTGGCACGGCGGCCGCTACACGTTCGACGCCGCCTACCGCCGAGCCGCGAGCGGGCGCCGGGCCTGGGAAGCGGTCGGGTTCGACAAATGGATGGCGTACGACCGGACCGGCGGCGAGCTGGTCGGTCGGGGTGGGCTGTCCCGCGCTGAGCTGGATGGCCGGTCCTGCTTGGAGATGGGCTGGACGGTGCGCTCCGACCGGTGGGGCCGCGGCTACGCCACCGAGATTGGGCGAGCCGGGCTCGCGTTCGCGTTCGACGAGCTCGGCGCCGACTCGGTGATCGCCTTCACCCAGCCGCACAACTTCCGCTCGCAGGCGGTGATGAACCGGCTCGGGATGCAGTACCTGCGGGACGTCTCGCGGGACGGCTCCCGACTCCGGCTCTACGCCATCGCTCGCGACCAGCGACCCGCGGTCTCCCGCGACCAGTGACCAGCGGATAGTCCGGCCGGCTCGCGGCCGGCGGATTATCGGGAGAGCCGACCGCTCGAGCGGAGTAGGCTGGGGAGAAACCCCCCGCTCTCGCCGGCGTGGGGGCTGCTGTGCGTGCCCAGACGTCGACGGAGAGCCAGACCCATGACGCTTACCGGCCTGCTGGACGCTGCGCTCGCCGATCCCACCCTGGCCCGGGCCCGGGACCTCGCGCGCGCCGGCGGCGAGCAGCTCGACCTCACCGCGCCCGCCTCGCTGCGGCCGTTCATCGCCGCCGCGGTCACCGCCGACCAGCGGGAGGCTGGCGCGGGCGGGGCCGGCCGGCCGCTGCTGGCGGTCACCGCCACCACCCGGGAGGCCGAGGAGCTCGCCGCGGCGCTGGCCGAGCTGGTCCCGGCCGACCAGGTCGCCGTCTACCCGGCCTGGGAGACCCTGCCGCACGAGCGGCTCTCGCCGCGCAGCGACACGGTCGGCCGCCGGCTGGCGGTGCTGCGCCGGCTGGCCCATCCCGAGGAGGCGCCGCTGCGGGCGGTGGTGGCGCCGGTCCGGGCGGTGCTGCAGCCGCAGCTGCGCGGGCTCGGTGACCTGGCGCCGGTGCGGGTCCGGCCGGGTGACACGGTCGACCTCGCCGACCTCGCCCGGCAGCTCGCCGACCTCGCGTACGCCCGGGTCGACCTGGTCACCAAGCGGGGCGAGTTCGCGGTCCGGGGCGGCATCCTGGACGTGTTCCCGCCGCCGGCCGAGCACCCGCTGCGGATCGAGCTGTGGGGCGACGAGGTCGAGGAGATCCGGTCATTCTCGGTCGCCGACCAGCGCACGCTCGCCGAGGCCGACCAGCTGGTCGCGCCGCCCTGTCGGGAGCTGCTGCTCACCCCGAAGGTGCGGGAGCGGGCGGCGGCGCTGGCCCGGGAGTACCCGGACCTGTCGGAGATCCTGGACCGGCTCGCCGAGGGGATCCCGGTGGAGGGGATGGAGTCGCTCGCGCCGGTGCTCGGCGCCGGCGACCTGGAGCTGCTGGTGGACTGCCTGCCGGCGGGCACGCTGGTGCTGATGTGCGACCCGGAGCGGATCCGGACCCGGGCGCACGACCTGGTCCGCACCAGCGAGGAGTTCCGGGAGGCGAGCTGGGCCGCGGCCGCGGTCGGGGCCAAGGTGCCGATCGACGTCGGCGCGGTCGCGTTCCGGACCTTGGCGCAGGTACGGCAGGCCGCGCGCGACCACGGGTTCGAGTGGTGGACGGTGTCGCCGTTCGGGATCGACGCCCCGGATGCCGGGACCGCCGGACCGGACCCGGTCGACGAGCTGGCCGCGATCACCGGTGACGAACCGCTCGACGCCGACGACGCCGGCGACGAGCCGGGCGGCGGCTCGCTGACGATCCCGGCCCAGCCGGTGCCGCTCTACCACGGCGACACCACCCGGCTGGTGCAGGACGTGAAGGGCTGGCTCGCCGACGGCTGGCAGGTGGCGATGGTGTTCACCGGGCACGGGCCGGCGAAGCGAGCGGCCGAGGTGCTGCGGGACGCCGGGTTCGGGGTGCGGCTGGTGGACGCCATCGACGCCCCGCCGGAGCCGGCGAGCATCACCATCACCACCGGCGCGCTCGAGAACGGGTTCACATTGGACTCGCAGGTCCGGCTGGCGCTGCTGGCCGGTGCCGACATCACCGGCGGCCGGGGCACCGGCGGCCGGGAGCTGACGAAGATGCCGAGCCGGCGGCGCAGCACCATCGACCCGCTGGAGCTGCGGCCGGGCGACCTGGTGGTGCACGAGCAGCACGGCATCGGCCGGTACGTGGAGCTGGTGCGGCGCACCGTGAACGGGGCGCAACGGGAGTACGTGGTCATCGCGTACGCGCCGTCCCGCCGGGGCCAGCCGGAGGACCGGCTGTTCGTACCGACCGACTCGCTGGACCAGCTGTCCCGGTACGTCGGTGGCGAGAACCCGCCGCTGCACAAGCTGGGCGGCTCCGACTGGCAGAAGGCGAAGGCCCGGGCCCGGAAGGCGGTCCGGGAGATCGCCGCCGAGCTGATCCGGCTCTACGCCGCCCGGCAGGCGACCAAGGGCCACGCGTTCGGGCCGGACACCCCGTGGCAGCGGGAGCTGGAGGACGCCTTCCCGTGGGTGGAGACGCCCGACCAACTGTCGGCGATCGACGAGGTGAAGGCCGACATGGAGAAGCCGACCCCGATGGACCGGCTGATCTGTGGCGACGTCGGCTACGGCAAGACCGAGATCGCGGTCCGGGCGGCGTTCAAGGCGGTGCAGGACGGCAAGCAGGTGGCGGTGCTGGTGCCGACCACCCTGCTGGCGCAGCAGCATTTCAACACGTTCACCGAGCGGATGGCGCAGTTCCCGGTGGAGATCCGGCAGCTGTCCCGGTTCCAGACCGCCCGGGAGGCGAACGAGACCATCGCGAAAATCGCCGACGGCAGCGTCGACATCGTCATCGGCACCCACCGGCTGCTGCAGCCGACCATCCGGTTCAAGCAGCTCGGCCTGGTGGTGGTCGACGAGGAGCAGCGGTTCGGGGTGGAGCACAAGGAATACCTGAAGCAGCTGCGGACCGCGGTGGACGTGCTGACCCTGTCGGCGACCCCGATCCCGCGCACCCTGGAGATGTCGATCACCGGGATCCGGGAGATGTCGACCATCGCCACCCCGCCGGAGGAGCGGCACCCGGTCCTCACGTACGTCGGTGCCTATCAGGACAAGCAGGTGGCCGCCGCGATCCACCGCGAGCTGCTGCGCGACGGCCAGGTCTTCTACCTGCACAACCGGGTGGAGTCGATCGAGCGGGCGGCCCGGCGGGTGCGGGAGCTGGTGCCGGAGGCCCGGGTGGCGGTGGCGCACGGGCAGATGGGCGAGGCCGCGCTGGAGCGGGTGATGGTCGGGTTCTGGCAGCGCGAGTACGACGTGCTGGTCTGCACCACCATCGTTGAGTCCGGGTTGGACATTCCAAACGCGAACACGCTGATCGTGGAGCGGGCGGATCTGCTCGGGCTGGCCCAGCTGCACCAGATCCGGGGCCGGGTCGGCCGGGGCCGGGAACGCGCCTATGCGTACTTCCTCTATCCCCGCGACCGGCCACTCACCGAGCAGGCGCACGAGCGGCTCGCCACCATCGCCCAGCACTCCGAGCTGGGCGCCGGGATGTACGTAGCGATGAAGGACCTGGAGATCCGGGGCGCCGGCAACCTGCTCGGCGGCGAGCAGTCCGGCCACATCGAGGGGGTCGGGTTCGACCTCTACGTGCGGATGGTCGGCGAGGCGGTCGCCAAGTTCAAGGGCGAGCAGCCGGCCGAGGAGGAGGTCGAGATCAAAGTGGACCTCCCGGTCGACGCGCACCTGCCGCACGACTACATCGAGGTGGACCGGCTGCGGCTGGAGGCGTACCGGAAGCTCGCCTCGGCCACCTCGCCGGCGGCGCTCGACGACGTGGTCGCCGAACTGGACGACCGGTACGGCCCGCCGCCGGAGCCGGTGCGCAACCTGGTGGCGGTGGCGCGGTTCCGGTTGCTGGCCCGGGCGTACGGACTGACCGATGTGTCCCTGCAGGGTCGGCACATCCGGTTCGCGCCGGTCACCCTGCCGGACTCGAAGCAGTTGCGGCTCAAGCGCTACCACCCGGAGGCGGTCTACAAGGCGCCGGTGGAGACGATTTCGGTGCCCCGGCCGACCAGCCGGCGGATCGGTGGCGAGCCGCTTCGCGACATTCCGCTGCTGGACTGGTGCGCTCAGTTGCTGCGGGACGTGCTCGGTGACCCGGCTGGCACGGCTGGTTAGCGGCTGGCACAGTGGAGCTGCCATGCCACGGATCGTGCTGCTCGTCACCTCGCCGCGCCTGCCCGCCGGCCTGCTCACCGCGACCGCCTGGGACCTGCTGCGGGCGCATCCGGTGCTCGCCGGGGCCGAGTCCGACCTGACCGCCGCGGCCCGCCAGGCCGGGGCCACGGTCCGGATCACCGAGACACCGATCGACGAGCTGATCGCCGCCGCCGGCGAGCACGGCACGGTGGTCTGGCTGGCCGGCCCGGCCGGCGACCAGGACCTCGCCCGGCAGCTGGGGCTGCGGCTGGCCCGCGAGCCCGGGCTGGCCGAGCTGGAGCTGGTGTACGGGTCGTGGGACCCACCCGGCGCCCGGCTGCTGGACGCGGTGACCGTGATCGACCGGCTCGCGTCGCCCGGCGGCGACCCGTGGAAGCGGGCCCAGACCCACGCCTCGCTCGCGCCGTACCTGCTGGAGGAGGCGTACGAGGCGTACGACGCGATCGAGGCCGGCGACCTGGCCGCGCTCCGGGAGGAGCTGGGCGACGTGCTGTTGCAGGTGTTGTTGCACGCCCGGTTCGCCGAGGAGCTGCCGGAGCCGGAGCGCTGGACGGTCGACGACGTCGCCGGGGACCTGGTCGACAAGATGGTGCGCCGCAACCCACACGTGTTCGGCGACGAGCAGCTCACCGACGTGGACGAGATTACCGCGAACTGGGAGCGGATCAAACGGTCCGAGAAGGTACGGGAGTCCGTGCTGGACGGGATCGCGCTGTCCCAGCCGGCGCTCGCGCTGGCCGCCAAGGTGCTGGCCCGGGTGGACCGGGCCGGGCTGGCGGTGTCCCCGCCGGCGGCGCCGGCAGCCGTGGACACTTCGGACGCCGAGGCGCTCGGGGCGGCGCTGCTCGGGGTGGTGGCAGCCGCCCGGGCCGCCGGGGTGGACGCCGAGGCGGCGCTCCGCCGGGCCACGCTGGCCTACGCCGACGCCGTCCGGCAGGCCGAGCGGGCCGCCGAACCCACCGCCGAGTGAGCACGGGCCCACCGGCGAGTGGTCAGCGGCAGAGGCAGAACGGGTGGCCGGCCGGATCCAGCATCACCCGGTATGACGAGGGCGCCGGCTGCGGCTCGGCCTTGGTGGCTCCGAGCGCGAGCGCCTGCTGCTCGGCCGTGTCGAGGTCGTCGACCGTCAGGTCCAGGTGGAACTGCTGCGGGTGCTGCTGGCCCGGCCACTGCGGTGGCTGGTAGTCGGCCACCTGCTGCAGGCAGAGCGTGATCGGGCCGTCGTTGCTGAGCGTCACCCAGACCCCGGGCTCGTCATAGGCCACCTTCCAGCCGAGCAGCTCGCGGTAGAACTCCGCCAGCACCCGCGTGTCCGGGCAGTCCAGCACCACCGCCTGCAGCCGGCCAACCGCAGCCATCCGCCACCACTCCTCTCGGCGCCAGCACCGGTGGGACTCCAGCACCGGTGAGACTCCAGCAAACGGTGAGCCGAACTTACCCCGTACCCCCGACAGCCGATCGGTCGCTGGTCGCCGGGTCCGAGCGAGCGCGCGCCGGCCCAGGAGTAGGCTGCCGGGCGGACCGAATCGGCCGCAACGCGGCGGCCAAAGATCAGCGTACGGACGGACGGGAGAGCCGGCTGTGGCCACAATCGAAGGAATCGCCGCCAGAGAGATCCTCGACTCACGCGGGAACCCCACCGTCGAGGTCACGGTAGGCCTCGACGACGGTACGGTCGCCAGCGCCGCGGTGCCGTCGGGCGCCTCCACCGGCGCGTTCGAGGCGGTCGAGCTGCGCGACAGCGAGTCGCCGCGGTACGGCGGCAAGGGCGTCGAGCGGGCGGTGGCGAACGTCGGCGACCGGATCGAGGAAGAGCTGATCGGCTACGAGGCGAGCGAGCAGCGGCTGATCGACCAGAAGATGCTCGACCTGGACGGCACGCCGGACAAGTCCGAGCTGGGCGCGAACGCGATCCTCGGGGTGTCGCTGGCGGTCGCCAAGGCCGCCGCCGCCTCGGCCGGGCTGAGCCTGTTCCGCTACCTCGGCGGGCCGAACGCGCACCTGCTGCCGGTGCCGATGATGAACATCCTCAACGGCGGCGCCCACGCGGACTCCAATGTCGACATCCAGGAGTTCATGATCGCGCCGATCGGCGCCCCGACCTACCGGGAAGCGCTGCGGATGGGGGTGGAGGTCTACCACGCGCTCAAGTCGGTGCTGAAGCAGCGCGGGCTCGCCACCGGCCTGGGCGACGAGGGCGGGTTCGCCCCGAACCTGCCGGCGAACGCCGCCGCCCTGGAGCTGATCGCCGAGGCGGTGCAGACCGCCGGGCTCAACCTCGGCCGGGACATCGTGCTGGCCCTGGACGTCGCGGCGACCGAGTTCTACCGGGACGGCTCGTACGTGTTCGAGGGAACCGCCAAGCGTGCCGACGAGCTGGCCGCCTACTATGCCAAGCTCGCCGAGGACTACCCGATCGTGTCTATTGAGGACCCACTGGCCGAGGAGGACTGGGCCGGCTGGGTGACACTCACCGAGCAGCTCGGCGACCGGCTGCAGATCGTCGGTGACGACCTGTTCGTCACCAATGTGGAGCGGATCGGCCGCGGGATCGCGGAGCGGGCCGCGAACGCGGTGCTGGTCAAGGTGAACCAGATCGGCACGCTGACCGAGACCCTGGACGCGGTCGAGCTGGCCCACCGGGCCGGATTCCGGTGCATGATGAGCCACCGGTCCGGCGAGACCGAGGACACCACCATCGCCGACCTGGCGGTGGCGACCGGCTGCGGCCAGCTCAAGACCGGCGCCCCGGCGCGTTCGGAGCGGGTCGCGAAGTACAACCAGCTGCTCCGGATCGAAGAAGAGCTCGACGACGCGGCGCGGTACGCGGGGGCCGCCGCCTTCCCGCGGTACCGTAACAGCTGACGACTCGCCGGGAGGGGAGAGCGCGATGGCGGACCGGCCAACCAGGCCACCGGATTCGCGGCGCCACCCGCCCCGCCGGACCCGACCGGCCGCCCGGCGCGCCGGCGGCGGTGGCGGGGTCACCCGCACCTCCGCCCCGAAGCCGCGCGGCCGGTTCACCGGCCGGGCGGTGGTGCTCGGGGTGGTGTTGCTGGTGCTGGCGCTGAGCTACATCTTCCCGCTGCGGGTCTACCTGGCGCAGCAGGCCGAGATCGCGGAGCTGCGGGCGCACCAGGCCGAGCAGCGGGCGCACATCGCCGAGCTCGAAGAGGAAGCGGCGCTGTGGCGGGACGAGAACTACATCCGGACCCAGGCTCGCCTCCGCCTGCAGTACGGCGAGCCGGGCGAGGTGCTGCTGATCCCGCAGTGGGGGACCCAGGCCGAGCTGGCGGCCGAGCAGCCGCCGGCGGAGTCGCCGGACCCGACCGATCCGCCGGCCTCGCCACAGCCGTGGTGGGACACCCTGTGGGCGAGCGTGCAGGCGGCGGACCAGGGATCGGCGGGTTGAGCGAGCCGGCCACCGCCGCCGACCTGGCGGTGGTCGCCGCCCAACTGGGGCGGCGGCCGCGCGGCACCCGGGCGGTGGCGTACCGCTGCCCGTGTGGGCTGCCGGCGGTGGTGGAGACCTCGCCCCGGCTGCCGGACGGCACCCCGTTCCCGACCCTCTACTACCTCACCTGCCCGCGGGCGGCGGCGATCTGCGGCCGGCTGGAGGCGTCGGGGCTGATGCGGGAGATGACCGCCCGGCTCGCCGAGGACCCCGGCCTCGCCGAGCGCTACCGGGCCGCGCACGCGGACTACCTGGCCCGCCGGGAGGCGATCGAGGTGGTGCCGGAGATCGCCGGCAGCTCGGCCGGTGGCATGCCCGGCCGGGTCAAGTGCCTGCACGCGTTGCTGGCGCACGCGTTGGCGGTCGGGCCGGGGGTCAACCCGTTCGGCGACGAGGTGCGTGAGCTGGCCGGCGCCTGGTGGTCCGACGGCCCGTGTGTCGAGGCGGATACGCTGGCATCGTGACGGTAATGGTCCGGCGGGCGCGGACCGGTGACGTGCCAGGGATCCGGCGACTGGTCGATCTGTATACGAAGGACGGTCGGCTGCTCAGCAAGCCGACGGTGGCGCTCTACGAGGACGTGCCGGAGTTCTTCGTGGCGGTCACCGAGGGCGGCGGCGAGGTGGTCGGCTGTGGCGCGCTGCACGTGCTGTGGGAAGACCTCGCCGAGATCCGCACGCTCGCGGTCGACCCGGCCAGCCAGGGCCAGGGGATCGGTCACCGGATCGTCACCGAGCTGCTGGCGCAGGCCCGCGAGCTGGGCGTGCAGCGGGTGTTCGTGCTCACCTTCGAGCGGGAATTCTTTGCCAAGCACGGGTTCGTGGAGATCGACGGCGCGCCGGTCCCGCCGGCGGTCTACGAGCAGCTGCTCAAGTCGTACGACGAAGGAGTGGCCGAGTTCCTCGGGCTGGACCGGGTCAAGCCCAACATCCTCGGCAACACCCGGATGCTGCTGCACCTCTAGCTGCGCGGACCAGGCCGGTAGCGGCCGCGAATCGGCAGCGAATTCGAGGTAGCATCCGATCCCGCGTGGTACGCCGCTCACCCCGAACTGGCGGCCGCGGAGCGGGCCGAGCGGACTGCACTCCGCCGCCGGCACCGTCGCTGATCCGCGAGCGCGTATAGGGTGGCTGGCGTGGTACGGGTGGCGGCGATCGACTGTGGCACCAACTCGGTCCGGCTGCTCGTGGCTGACCTGCCCGAGTCCGGCGACGGCGAGCTCGCCGACCTGACCCGGCGGATGGAGATCGTCCGGCTCGGCGAAGGGGTGGACCGGACCGGCCGGCTGGCGCCGCAAGCGCTCGCCCGGACCGGGGCCGCGCTCGCCGACTACGCCGCCGAGATCCGCCGGCTGGGAGCCGAGCGGGTCCGGATGGTCGCCACCTCCGCCTCCCGGGACGCCGCGAACGCCGACGAGTTCACCGCGATGGTCCACGACACGCTGGGGATCGCACCCGAGGTGATCAGCGGTGACGAGGAAGCCCGGCTGTCGTACCTCGGCGCGGTCCGCGGCCTGCCGGCCAGCGCCCGCCCGCCGTACCTGGTGGCGGACATCGGCGGCGGCTCGACCGAGCTGGTGACCGGAGGCCAGGAGGTGCGCCACGCGGTCTCGGTGGACATCGGCTGTGTCCGGATGACCGAGCGCCACCTCCACGACGATCCGCCGACGCCGACCCAGGTGGCCGCCGCCGAGGCGGACATCGAGGCGGCGGTGCGGCCGGCGCTGGCGGCGGTCGGCGGCCTGTCGACCGGCGGCGCGGCGGCCGGGACGCTGGTCGGGCTCGCCGGTTCGGTGACCACGGTGGCCGCGCTCGCGCTCGGGCTGCCGGCCTACCAGCCGGAGCGGATCCACCACGCCCGGATCGGCTACAGGCAGGTGGCGAAGGTGACCGCGGACCTGCTGGGGATGTCGCGCGAGCAACGGCTTGCGTTGCCGGTGATGCACCCGGGCCGCGCCGACGTGATCGCCGGCGGGGCGATGATCCTACGGATCGTGATGGCGATCGCCGGTGCCGCCGAGGTAATCGCGAGCGAACACGACATATTGGACGGCATCGCCTGGTCGCTCGGTTGACGGTCCCGTCTGCCGGCCGATCGTCCGCTATGGTGTGCTCGCACACCCCCGTGGAAGGACCACCCCGTTGAGTGAGCAGTCGCCGGCATCGCCGGAGCAATCGACATCGAAGGACGCCGCCAGCGAGCCGGCCGAGCCGACCGCCAGCGCGGCCACCGAGACCGCCACGACCGAACCGTCGCAAGCCAGTGAACCGGCGAAGCCGGTCGATGCGGCACAGTCGTCAGCCGCCGAGCCGCAGCCGGCCGCCGAGGAGCTGCCGGCTCAGCCGGTGGCGGCGGCCCCACCGCCCCCGCCGGTCCCGGAGGCACCGCCGAAGCAGCGGCGGGTCTGGCCGGCCGTCGTGATCACCCTGATCGCCGCGCTCGCCGTGGTCGGGATCGGCGGCTACTTCGTGCTGCGGGCGCTCGCGGAGGACCTGCCGCAGGTCGGTGACTGCCTGACCAACGCGGCCGACGCGAACGACATGGAAGTGATCGCGTGCGACTCGCCGGACGCGGCCTGGAGCGTGATCGGCAGCGACGGCGACTGGACCCGTGGCGAGTTCGACTCCGCCGGGCAGGGTGAGGTCTGCGCCAGCTTCCCGGAGACCCAGCAGGCACTGTGGGTCACCAGCGCCGCGCAGGTGCAGTCGGACACCGTCGGCGAGCTGCTGTGCCTGGCCCCGCTCGACCCGGCCGGCGCCGGTCAGTGAGCTGGTCGGCGCCGGCCGGTGACCGGGCGAGCGGCCGACGACACCCGATCCGGCACCGATCGGCCCCACCCCCGGTCGCCCGCGCCGGCCGGCCGGCATGATTGGCTACGGATACGCCAGCGCCAACCACGACCGGGAGGAGCGCCGATGCCCATGAAGGTGAGCCACGCCGCCCGTACCCGAAGCGCTTGACCGCGGTAACCGGGGCCCGGACCGCACGCGGCGTCGAGACCCTCGCCGCCCGCGCGGGCAGCCTGGCCGCGCTCGATTCGGCGGTGACCAGCTGCCGCGCCTGCCCCCGGCTGGTCGAGTGGCGGGAGCAGGTCGCGAAGACCAAGCGGGCGGCGTTCGCCGACCAGGACTACTGGGGCCGGCCGGTCGCCGGGTTCGGCCCGGCGGACGCGTCGATCGCGCTGCTCGGGCTGGCGCCGGCTGCCCACGGCGGGAACCGGACCGGCCGGATCTTCACCGGTGACCGGTCCGGCGACGTGCTGTTCGCCGCGCTCTACCGGGCCGGCCTCGCCAACCAGCCGACCAGCACCTGGCGGGACGACGGCCTGGAGCTCTACCACACCCGGGTGTTCTCGGCGGTCCGGTGCGCGCCGCCGGCGAACCGGCCGACTCCGGTCGAGCGGGACACCTGCGCGCCCTGGCTGCACCGCGAGCTGACCCTGCTGCGCCCGACCCTGCGGGTGGTGGTGGCGCTCGGCGCGTTCGCCTGGAACGCCTGGTGGCCAGCGCTCACCGCGGCGTACGGGCTGCCGGCACCGGTGCCGCGGCCGAAGTTCGCGCACGGCGCCGTGTGGTTCGCCGGCGGCGCGCCCCGGCTGCTCGGGTGCTACCACGTCAGCCAGCAGAACACGTTCACCGGCCGGCTCACCCCGGCGATGCTCGACGCCGTGCTCGCCAAGGCGAAACAGCTGGCCGGCCTCCGGTAACCAGCCTCATCCGTACGGGAGACTGGGTGAATGCGGCGCGGCTGGCTCTCTGGACTGGTGGTGGCCATGCTGCTCGCCGGGGCCGCGGTGGCGGCCCGGTTCGCCACCCTCGACCTGCGCACGGTCGACCGGGAGCCGATCGAGCTCGCGACCCGGCCACCGGTGCGGCTGGACGCCCCGCCGGCCCAGGGTGACGCCGGCGGGCCGGCGCCGCTGGACCCGGTCAGCCCGCTGCTGACCGTACCGATCCTGCTGATCCTGCTCGCCGCGGCCGGCTGGGTCGGCTGGGCGCTACTGCGCCGGCGCCGCCGGCGCGGCGCCGCCGCCGGCCGCTACCGGCTGCGGGCGCTGACACCGGCGCGGACCACGGCGCCCGGGTGGGTGGACGGCGGCCGGCTGCTGGCGGCGGTCGACCAGGCGGTGGCCCAGTCGGAGGACGATCCGGACCCGCGCCGGGCGGTGATCGCTTGCTGGGTACGGCTGGCCGAGGCGGCCGCGGCGGCCGGGATCCCGCGGTTCGACTCGGACACCGCCACCGACCTGGTGGTCCGGATGTTGCGCGACCACCGGGTCAGCGAGCCGGTGCTCGGCGCGTTCGCGGACGCCTACTGGCTGGCGAGGTACACCACCCACCCGGTCGACGAGCAGCTGCGTACCCAGGCGCAATCGGCGCTGCGCCGGTTGCGCGGCGAGCTGGCGGCGCGGCACCGGATCGGTGCCCGATGACCAGCCTCGACGACCTGCTCGACCAAGGGGCGCGGGAGCCGATCCGGCGCCGGCTGCCGCACCTGCGCTGGCTGGTACGGACGGTGGTGGCCAGCGCCGTGCTCGGCGGGGCGCTGGTCGCGGTGCTGCTGGTGCTCGATCTGCGGATCGCCTACCCGGTCGCGGCCGCCGGCTTCTTCACCGCGCTGACGCTGCACCGGCTGGTGGTCGGGCTGCGGGTGCCGCGGCGGCGTCCTCGGGAGGCCGACGAACTGGAACAGCAGCCCGGGGCCGGGGCCGGCGACGGGCTCGGGCCGGCGGTGGTCCGGTGGCAGGCCCGGCTCAACCGCCGCCGCAGCCTCCGGCCGGGGCTGGCCGAGCTGGTCGACGAGCGGCTCCGGCAGCGACACGGCCTCGGCCTTACCGATGATCCGGATCGCGCCCGTACGCTGCTCGGAGAGAAACTGTTTACCTACCTGGTGGATCCCGCCGCCAGGACACCGTCGCCGCGCGAGCTGGCGGCGATGCTCACCAGCCTGGAGGAGCTGTGACGATCAGGCGGATGCCCGCGGCCGAGGTGGGCCGGCTGGCGCGGGCGGTGCTGGACGCGGTCGGCTCGGTGGTGGTGGGCAAGCGCGGCCCGCTGCAGCTGGTGCTCGCCGGTATCCTCGCGGGCGGCCACGTGCTGCTGGAGGACCTGCCCGGGCTCGGTAAGACGCTGACCGCCAGGTCGTTCGCGCAGGCGCTCGGGCTGGACTTCCGGCGGCTGCAGTTCACGCCCGACCTGCTGCCCGCCGACGTCACCGGCTCCTACCTCTACGACCAGCGCCACCACGAGCTCACGTTCCGGCCCGGGCCGGTCTTCACCAACCTGCTGCTCGCCGACGAGATCAACCGCACCCCGCCGAAAACCCAGGCGGCGCTGCTGGAGGCGATGCAGGAGAAGCAGGTGTCGGTGGAGGGGGTGACCTACCGGCTGGAGCCGCCGTTCCACGTGCTGGCCACCGCCAACCCGATCGAGTACGAAGGGACCTACCCGCTCCCGGAGGCGCAGCTGGACCGGTTCCTGCTGCGGGTGTCGTTCGGCTATCCGGCACCGGAGGAGGAGTGGCAGGTGCTGCAGCGCCGGATGGCTCGCCGGGCCGAGGAGAGCCACCTGGACCCGGTGGTCGATCCGCCGACCCTGCTTGCGATGCAGGCCGCGCTGGAAGACGTCACAGTGGAGGATTCGGTCGGCCGCTACCTGGTGGACGTCGCCGGCGCTACCCGAGCGCACCAGTCGGTGCTGGTCGGCGCCTCGCCCCGCGGCTCGCTCGCGCTGTTGCTGCTGTCCCGGGCGTGGGCGGTGCTCAACGGCCGGGACTTCGTGGTGCCGGAGGACGTGAAGGCGGTGGCGGTGCCGGCGCTGGCGCACCGGATCACGCTGCGGCCGGAGCTGTGGCTGCGCAACGCCGACCCGGCGGTGGTGGTCACCGAGGTGTTGGCGGCGACGCCGGCGCCGGCCACCGGCGCGCTACCGTCCTATCAGGGCGCTCCAGGCCAGCGGCCGACCGAGCCGGTCAGCACCCGGCGGTAGCGACCAATGTGGGCACCGACTCCGGCACTGGCCCGCGCGGTGCTGGTGACCGGCCTGCTGGCCGCGATCGGGGTGTTGCTCGGCCGGCCTGATGTGGTGCTGCTGGCCGCCCCGATCGCGCTCGGGGCCGGCTGGGCGTTGCGCCGCAAGCCAACCGCGGCGCCGGAGCTGAGCCTCAGCGGCGGCGACGCGGCGGTGGTGGAGGGTGCCCGGACCGCCGCCACGATCAGCGCCGCCAACCCGGGACCGGTCGGCTACGACGTACTGGTGCTGCGGACCGAGCTGGGCCGGTGGTTGGCGATGCCGGACGCGAGCCGGCCGCACGCGGTGGTGGTGCCGCCGGGCCAGCTGGCGGAGCTGGTGCTCACCGGGACCGCCCGGCGGTGGGGCCGGCACCGGGTCGGGCCGGCCACCGCCACCGCCTACGCCTGCGACGGGCTGTTCCGGGCCGAGGCCCAGTCGCCGGAGCCGGTGGCGATCCGGGCCTACCCGGCCACCCAGCCGTTCGAGGCCGACGAGGCGATGCCACGGGCGGCCGGGCTGACCGGCGCCCACCGGTCCCGCCGGCCCGGCCACGGCGGCGAGCTCGCCGGGGTCCGCCAGTTCGCGCCCGGGGACCGGCTGCGGCGGGTGGACTGGCGGGTCTCGCTGCGGACCCGGCAGCTGCACGTGGCCGCCACTCTCTCCGACCGGGATGCCGAGGTGGTGTTGGTGCTGGACGTGCTCGCCGAGGCCGGCCGGTCCGGCGGGGTGGCCGGCCCGGCGTCGGTGCTCGACATCACGGTCCGGGCGGCGGCCGCGATCGCGGAGCACTATCTGCACCGCGGGGACCGGGTGTCGGTTGTGGAGTACGGGCGGGCGGCTCGCCGGTTGCGGCCGGCCAGCGGTCACCGTCAGTACCTGACCGTCCTGGAATGGCTGCTCGACGTCCAACCGGGAAGCACTGTGGACACACCGTTCGAGCGGGTGTTCGGACCGCACCAGCTCTCGGCGAACGCGCTGACGGTGGTGCTGACCCCGCTGATCGACCCCGGCACCGCCCCGATGCTGGCCCGGCTGGCTTGGTCCGGGCGGTACCTGGTCGCGGTGGACACGCTGCCGGCCGGGTTGCCGACCCCGCTGGTCGGTGAGCACGCGGACCTGGCGTACCGGCTGTGGCGGCTGGAACGCCAGAACACCATCGGCGCGTTGCGCGAGCACGGCGTACCGGTGGTGGCCTGGGCCGGTGCCGGCACCCTCGACCAGGTGCTGCGGACCATCTCCCGGTTGCCGCCGCGGGTGGCGGCCCGATGACCACGATTCCGATCGCGGTACGGGCGGCCACGTTCGCGGCCGCCCTCGGGGCGCTGCTGCTCGCCGCCCCGGCCGGGCCGCGGGCGTTGCCGCTGGTGCTGGTCGGGATCGTGGTGCTGGCCGGGCTACCGGCGGTGCTGCCGGCCGGGCCGTGGGCGACCATCGCGATCGTCGCTGCCGGCACCGGGTTCGCGTTCGCCGGGGAACCGGGCCCGGTCCGGGTGCTGGTGCTCGCCGGATTGCTCTACTGTGTCCACTCGCTGGCCGGGCTGGCCGCGGCGCTCCCGCTGGCCGCGGTGGTCGCCCCGGACGTACTAGTCCGCTGGCTGTTGCGGACGGTGGCGGTGATCGGGGCCGGTTCGCTGCTGGCGGTGGCGGTGCTGGCCGGGCTCGGGACGGTCAACAGTGACCGGACTCACGCCGCGGCAACCCTCGCTGGCCTGGGGTTTGCCGTGGCGGTGGCGGTAGCAGTGACGAGGTTCTCTCGCTTGTCCGCCCGAACCCGCTCCCGGCGCGGATAATGGAACCGTGAGAATCGTGGTGGTTGGTGCCGGACATGTCGGCTTCTACGCTGCCCAGCGGCTGTCGCGCAAGCTGCGGCGGCGCGGGGTCGAGGTGGTGGTCATCGACCCGCATCCGCACATGACCTACCAGCCGTTCCTGCCGGAGGCGGCGGCCGGCAGCATCGAGCCCCGGCACACGGTGGTGCCGCTGCGGCAGACCCTGCGCCACTGCCGGGTGATCGCCGGCGAGGTCACGGCTATCAACCACGCCAACCGGACCGCCACCGTCCGGCCGGTGGTCGGGCCGCCGCACGAGCTGACCTACGACCACATCGTGGTGGCGCCGGGCAGCGTGTCCCGGACGCTGCCGATCCCCGGCCTGCGCGAGCAGGCGGTCGGGTTCAAGACCCTCGGCGAGGCGATCTGGCTGCGCAACCGGGTGCTGGAGCGGCTGGACGTGGCAGCCGCCACCACCGACCCGCACGTGCGGCGGCGGGCGCTCACGTTCGTGGTGGTCGGTGCCGGCTACGCGGGCATGGAGATGCTCGCCGAGCTGGAGGACATGGCGCGGTACGCGCTGCGCTACTACCCGGAGCTGCGCGACGGCGGGTTCATGCACTGGGTGCTGGTCGAGGCGACGCAGCGGGTGCTGCCGGAGGTAGGCCGCGATCTGGGGGCGTACGCGGTGGAGCAGCTGCTCGAGCGCGGCCTCGACATCCGGCTCGGCACCCGGCTCGAGTCGTGTGTGGACGGTAAGGTGGAGCTGTCCGATGGGGACCGGTTCGAGGCGGACACGATCGTGTGGACCGCCGGGGTCCGGGCCAACCCGATGCTCGCCAACACCGACCTGCCGCGCGACGACCGGGGCCGGCTGACCTGCCTGCCGACCCTGCAGGTGGTCGACGGTGAGCGGGTAGTGGAAGGCGCCTGGAGCGCCGGCGACTGCGCCGCGATCCCGGACCTGACGGCAGAGCCGGGCGCGCTGACCTCGCCGAGCGCCCAGCACGCGGTCCGGCAGGCGAAGCGGCTGGCCGACAACATCGCGCTGGTGCTGCGCGGCCGGCGACCGGTGCCCTACCGGCACAAGCACGCCGGCAGCGTCGCCAGCCTCGGGTTCCACAAGGGAGTCGCGCAGGTCTACGGGGTCAAGCTGCGCGGCTGGCCGGCCTGGTTCCTGCACCGGACCTACCACATGACCCGGATCCCGTCGCTGGACCGGAAGGTCCGGGTGGTGGCCGACTGGACGCTGCAGCTGTTCCTGCGCCGGGAGGTGGTCGCGCTCGGCGAGCTGCACGAGCCGCGGGAACCGTTCACCGACGTCACGCCAGCGGCGGGTTCACCCGCCAACAGCTGACTCGGCGCCGGCGGCATCGCCCCGCCGGCCGTGGTCCCGCCGGGGCGCCGGCGACCCTTGTCACCGCGGCGGCGGGTTGATCCGCCAGACCCAGACGTCGGCGATCAGCTCGCCGGGGCCGAGCAGATCCCCGAGCACCGCCCGTAGCGCCGGCTCGCGCGGTTGGTCGGGCCGGAGCACGACGCAGCTGGCCCGCCAGAACGCGAGGTCCGCGGCGGCCTGCTGGCGGTCGGCCAGGCCGATCGCGGGCAGCACGCCGGTCTCCGCCACCTCGGCGAGCAGCAGCGAGGTGGGCTGCTTGAAGGTGCCGATCGAGGCTTGGCCGTCGGCCCCGTACGGGCCGATGAAGAACCCCTCCGGCAGCCCGAACTCGGCGTTGGCGGCGGCTGCCCAGCGCATCGGCTCCGGGTCCCACGGGGTCGGCAGCGGAACCGGCACCAGCACCCCACCCGGCTCGACACACTCCCGCCAGTGGCCATCGGCGATGAATGCCGGGACCGGCGGCCGCTCAGCGGTCGGCAACGGGGTCGGGGTCAACGGCAGCAGGGCCAGTCCGATCGCGACGGTGCCGAGCCGATGGACTCGGGCGCGGCCGGTCCGCAGCCGTTCCAGCGCCAGCACCAGCACGACCGCCAACAGCGGGAACACCGCCAATGCGTACCGCTGCGGCAGCGCGGCGTCGATCACGGGGCGTTCCAGCAGCAGCCGGTAGGGGAGCGCGACGCCGGTGCGTTCCCGGTTCACCACCAGGTCCGGGCCGAGCGACAGCACCGCCATCACCAGCCCGGCGGCGACCGCCGCGATCACCAGCGGCCGGCGCCAGAGCCAGACCACGCAGCCGGCCGCGACCAGCAGCAGCGGCCAACCGTAGAAGGTGTTGTACTCGGCCGGCCCGGTGGCCAGCCGCGCCGCGTCGTCGCTGCCGGCGATGGTGAGCGGCGAGAACGCCGGCCAGCTCGCCAGATCGGCAGAGAAGTAGCCGGTCGCGAACGGACCATTGGGGACGCTCCCCGGTCCGGCCAGCTGCATCCAGATCGGATACGTGAGCAATAGGGTGGCGGTGCTGATCGCGATTGCCATCCCGGCCGCGAAGCCGGGCAAGATCTGTTTGGTCCAGCGTGGACGTAGCAGGCCGTAGCAGATCGTAAACAACCCGAGCGTGACCGCGGTCAGGTAGAGGATCTCGGCGCCGAGGAAGTACTGGACCACCACCAGCCCGGCCAGCCACAGCCCGGAGCTGGCGATCCGTCGGGTGTCGAACGCCTCGGCGGCGCGCGCCAGCCGGACCACACTCCAGACGATCGCCGGCACCAGCCACTGGGCGGCGATGTGCCAGTGGCTGTTCGACTGTGACACCATCGCCGGACCGAATCCGCACACCGCCCCGCCGACCGCCGCGCTGGCTCGGTGGGCACCGGCGGTCCGGGCGAACAGCAGGTACCAGCCGGTCGCGGTGCCGGCCAGGTTGCCCGCGGTGAGGACCGCGAACGACACCGGCGCGCCGAGCGTGAGGGTGATCGGGGCGAGCAGCAAGCCCAGCGTGAGCGAGGTGGCGTTGGCGAGCAGGTTCACCCCGTCCGGGGCGTTCAGCCGGTCGGTGAGCAGCCCGTGCTCGGCGAGCAGCACCCGGGTGTCGACCGCGAGGAACCATTCGATCAGGATCTGGTCGTGCGGGTTCTCCGCGAGCACCCGGGTCGCCGGGTCGGGCCACAGGCCGTGGGTCAGCCAGGCCGCTACGGCCAGGAAGCCGAGCGCCACCCCGATATCGATCGCGTACGGCCGACGGGGCCAGTCGGCGAGCCGGCGGGGGTCGGCGGCGAACCGGCGGAGCTGTCCGGCGAGCCGGCGGGGCCGGGCGGCGAGCCGGCGGAGCTGCCCGCCGAGCCGGCTGCCGGCTTCGGCTTGGCCACGCCCCGCCTGGTCGGTGGTCGCCGGTGTCCCCATCGGTCACGACCCTAATCGGGCAAGATGATCAACGATTTCTGCCCTAACTGTCACGTTCTTCTGCCCCAACTGTCACGCTTTGCCGCTGGCCCGCCGGCCCGTGACATCGGCCGATGACCGGCTAGACTGTCACCAGCCGCCCGGGTGGTGGAATGCAGACACGATGCCCTTAAAAGGCGTTGTCCCTTGTGGACGTGTGGGTTCAAGTCCCACCCCGGGCACCAGCCCGGCGACCGCCGCTCGCCGCCGTCGGCGGGCGGGCGAGCCAGCCGCCGTCCGCCGGCCGGCATACTGCCAGGATGACCGAGCGCCAGCACCCGCTGCTGCGGCTCCTGCTCGCCGCGGCGGAGGGCCGGTTCCCGCCGGTGGACGGCGCGGTGACGATTCTGCCCGCGCTGGCCGCGGGTCTGGAGTGCTCGTTCGCGTTCACCGGCCACGCCGTGATTGCCACCGCCCTGCCGGCCAGCGCGGTCCGGGAACAGCGGCCGGACGGGTTCGGCGGCTCGGTCACACCGGACTTCCTGCGGTGGCTGGCCGGGCCGGCCGGCGCGATCGGCATGCTGGACGTGACCCTGGTCGGTCGCGGCCGGGGTGGCGGCGGTCCGCCGGCGCGCCCGGACCAGGCCGACCACCCCCGGGTCCGGCACGCCCGCGCACTCCGGACCGCGGTCCGGGTCTACGGCGACGAGCGCGGGTTGGTGACGCTCGGCCGGGGCCTGGCCGGCCGGTGCGAGCTCAGCATCGAGGCGGTGCCGGACGGGCAGGGGCGGGGCTGGGGCCGGTCGCTGCTCGCCGACGCGCTCGGGCTGGTGCCGGCCGGCGAGCCGGTGTTCGCGGCGGTCTCGCCGGGCAACGCCCGGTCACTGCGGGCGTTCCTCGCCACCGGGTTCACACCGATCGGCAGCGAGGTGATCATCCGGCCCGGGCGGTGACCGGCGCCGCGCTCGCCGTCCTTGCTCGGCGGGTCACCGGCGGCGTCTCCGGGTCACCAGGTAGACGACGGTGACCACGGCGGCGAGCACACCGAGCCGGTTCAGGTCCACCGCCGGGCGCCAGCTCACCGTACCGTCCTTGATCACGAACGCGCCGGCCGGCCGCGCGGACAGGCCGAACCCGCCGCCGTCGCCCTCGCGGCCCTCCTGGTCATGGCCGCCGCCACCGCCGCCGCCGCCGGAGACGACCGCCCCCGCGATCACCGTCACGCCGTCCCGCTCGTACGGCTCGGCGTACACCCGCCGGACGGTCATGCTCTCGGTTGCCTGCTGCAAGATCTCCTTTGCCCCCATCACCTCACGGTACGCCGGACGCGGCCGGCCACCCGGGTGATCGGGCGACCGGCCGCGGGGCGGTCAGCGGCGCTTCCGGAGCACGTCGCGGCGCTCGCGGTACTCCGTCTCGTCGATCTCGCCGCGGGCGTACCGCTCGGCCAGCTGGGCCTCGGCGGCCGCCAGCGGGCCGGTCGACCGGGTGCGCCGCGCGTACAGGATGGCGATCGTCACGGCGACCCCGACCAGCAGCGCGACCCACAGGATCGGGAAGATCGGCCACCACCCGCCGGCGCCGCCGTCTCCCCAGTGCTCGGGGCCGCCGCCCCGGGCCAGGGCGGTCATCGTCGGTCCCATCAGCTGCCTCCTCTCGTACCAGCCGGCGGTTGCCGGCCACGGTTCGAGGGTCGGTCGCGGCGGCGGCCATCACGTCGGCGTGGGAGCGGCATTGTCCGTACGCTCGCGGGCGCATTCGGTGCCGCCGGGGTACGCCCGGGCGCGGAGTCAGGCGGGCCGGGGTGGCTGGCTGGCGGGTTCGGGCGGCTGGTCGGCGGGCTGGCGGCGGGACTCGATCAGCGCCTGGATGCCGTCGAGCACCCGCTGCAGCCCCCACTCGAAGGTCTCGTCCCAGCCGAGGCCGTACGCGTCCTCCGAGAGCGCGGCCATCGCCGGGTACTCGCCGCTGAGCATCGCCTTCGAGAGCACCGGGAGGTGCCGGTTCCAGAACTCCGCGTCGGTCACCCCGCTGGCCGCCACCGCCGCCTCGTGGTGGAGCTGGGCGCGGGTCACCCCGACCACCAACCCGTCGATGGAGATCATGACGCTGAACCGTTCCTGGTCGGTGAGGCCCAACCCGGCCAGCGTGCTGACCACGAACTCCAGCCCGGCCAGCGTGTTCGGCCCGACCACCGGACGGGACCAGTTGACCTGCAGCAGCCACGGGTGGGCCAGGTAGCGCCGCCGGCTGCTGTGCGCGACCACCTCGAGCACCCCGCGCCAGTCCTTGCCTTGGCACTGCGCGATGTCCTTGGCGGGGTCGCTCACCGCGTCCAGCATCAGGTCGAGCAGGACCGCCTTGCCGGGCAGGTAGCGGTAGAGGGTCATGGTCCCGACCCGCAGCTCCCGGGCCACCCGGCGCATCGACAGCGCGTCCAGCCCGTCGGTGTCAGCGATCGTGAGCGCGGTGCTCACGATCTGGTCCAGCGTGAGGCCGCGTTTCGGACCGCGGGCGGTTCGCTCCTGCGTACCCCACAGCAGCGCCAGGCTGGCGCTGATCCGCTCGGCGTCGGTGAGTTCGGCGGTGGTCGGCTTGGTCGATTGGGTCGGCCCGGTCGGCTGGTCGGAGGTCGGCCCAGTGGTGGTCATGTCTCACCAGCGTAGTCAAAAGTCGGTTGCGACTGGGTACGGCGTACGCTATTTTTATCTGCGTACGGCGTACTCAGAAGTTCTGTCCTAGTTCGTGAAAATCATCCTCTTAACCCGGAGGGAGCCTCAGCTTGCCCCGATCCGATTACGCGGTCCGCGCTGCGGGCCTGCAGAAGCGGTACGGCCGGACCACCGCGCTCGACGGCCTCGACCTGGCCGTGCCGTACGGCATGGTGTACGGGCTGCTCGGCCCGAACGGTGCCGGCAAGACCACAGCGGTCCGGATCCTCTCCACCCTGCTCAGGTTGGACGGTGGCCGGGCCGAGGTCGCCGGCTACGACGTGACCCGGCAACCCCGATTGGTCCGGCGGCGGATCGGGCTGGTCGGCCAGCAGACCGCGGTCGACGACGTGATCACTGCCCGGGACAACTTGATCCTGTTCGGACGGTTGTTCCACGTCGACCGGGTCACCGCCCGGCGCCGCGCCGACGAGCTGCTCGAGCAGTTCGGCCTGGCCGAGGTGGCGAACAAGCCGCCGAAGGCGTTCTCCGGCGGCATGCGGCGCCGGCTCGACCTCGCCGCCAGCCTGATCCTCGCGCCGGAGGTGCTGTTCCTGGACGAGCCGACCACCGGGCTCGACCCGGCCGGCCGGCGGGAGGTGTGGCAGACCATCGCCGACCTCACCGATCGCGGCACCACCGTCCTGCTCACCACCCACTACCTGGATGAGGCGGACCGGCTGTGCGACCGGATCGCGGTCGTCGACCACGGTCGCAACCTGGTCGAGGACACACCGGACGGTCTCAAGCGACGGATCGGCAACGAACGGCTGGAGATCGTGGCGGCCGAGCCGAACGACCTGCCGGCGCTCGCCGCGCTCGCGGCGAAGGCGGCCGGCGACGGTCGTGAGCCCACAGTGGACGAGCTGACACTGTCGGTGAGCATCGCGGTCACCGACGGGGTGCGGGCGCTGACCGAGGTGGCCGCGGAGCTGCGCGCGCAGAGTCTCGCGGTCGCCGACCTCGGGCTGCGCCGACCGACTTTGGACGAAGCCTTCCTGCACCTGACCGCCACCGCGAACGACGCGACTGAAAGGACCGCAGCGTGACCGTCATTGATGACTCGATGCTGGACGACTCCCCGGCCAGCCGCGCCAAGTGGGCGATCGCCGACTCTTGGACGGTGGTCTGGCAGGAGATCAAGCACCTGATCCGCCAGCCGTCCACATTCGCCTGGCAGCTCGGGTTCCCGATCGTGGTGGTGCTGATGTTCGTCTACGTCTTCGGCAGCGCCATGGACGTCTCCGGGCGCGGGCCGGGGGAGGACTACCTGGACTACGCGATGCCGGGGCTGTTCGCGATGACGATGGCGTTCGGGTTCATGAACACCGCCTTCCCGGTCGCGCTAGCCAAGGAGAAGGGGTTCATCGACCGGTTCCTGTCGATGCCGATGTCGCCGTCGGCGGTGGTCACCGGTCGCGGCACCGCCGACATCATCCACGCGACGGTGGACCTGCTGATCCTGATCGGGATCGCACTGGTGCTGGGCTGGCGGTCCGGCGGCAGCCTGGCGGCTACGGTCGGCGCCTTCGGGCTGCTGCTCTGGCTGCGGTTGGCGCTCATCTTCGTCGGGATCTACCTCGGGCTGCTGGTGAAGAACACCGAGATGGCGGGCAACCTGTTCGCGTTGGCGTTCCCGTTTGGGATGATCTCGTCGGTGTTCGCGCCGCCGCACCTGATGCCGGGCTGGCTCGGGGCGATCGCCGCCTGGAACCCGGTCTCGGCCACCGCCGGTGCGATCCGGGAGCTGTTCGAGTCGCCACCGGTGCAGAGTGGCTACTGGATCGAGGAGCACACGGTGACCGCGGCGATACTCTGGCCGCTGGTGATCTCGGTGGTGTTCCTGCCGCTGGCGGTCCGCCGGTTCCAGGCGCTCCGCAAGTGAGGACTGGCGGAGTCGGGCGGCTCCGGGTGACCATTCGGGGTCCCGGGCGGCTACCCTGTATGTGACCCACCCAACAAAGGAGTGCGACGTGAGGACGACCAACCCGTTGCTGACCCGGCTCGCCGCGGACGCGGAACGGGAGCGGGCAATGTCGGCCCAGGCTCAGGCTGTGCCGTACCCGACGACCGCGGACCCGAGCAGTGCCGCGCCGCCGCAGGTTCGCGCGATGACTGTGGACGACGTCGTCGTCCGTACCATCGGCTTGCTGGCGCTGGTGGTGCTTTCGGCCGGTGCGGTCTGGACGCTGGTGCCGGTGGAAAACGCCCTGGCGGTGGCGTTCCCGGCCGCGATGGTCGGGCTGGTGCTGGGTCTCGTGATCTCCTTCATGCGGCTCGCCAACCCGCTGCTGATCGGGCTCTACGCGGTGGTCGAGGGCGCCTTTGTCGGCGGCGTCAGCCACGCCTTCAACGAGCTGTTCGACGGCATCGTCCTGCAGGCGGTGGCCGCCACCCTCGGCGTGTTCCTGCTGATGGCGTTCCTTTACAAGAGCGGGACGATCCGCGCCACCCCGAAGTTCGTGCGGTTCATGGTCGGCGCGCTGTTCGGCGCCGCCGCCGTGATCGTCATCAACCTCGTCATTACGCTGATCACCGGCGAGGCGACCCCGCTGCGCGACGGCGGCCCGCTGGCCATCCTGGTCAGTCTGGTGTTCATCGTGCTCGCCGCGCTCAGCTTCATCCTCAGCTTCCACGAGGTCGAGGAGGGCGTGAAGCACGGGCTGCCGGAGCGGTACGCGTGGACCTGCGCGTTCGGGATCGTGGTCAGCCTGATCTGGCTCTACATCGAGGTGCTGCGACTGCTCAGCTACTTCGCCAGCGAATAGGTTTACGGTCAGGTGCGTCGGCGCCGGCCGGCCCCCGCAGCGCCGCTGCGGGGGCCGGCCGGCGCCGACGTGTCTGCCGTGGTTCCTAAGGCGGGTTGGTTGGCCGAGCCGCTCGACAACCGTTAGGTCAGCTGAGCCGCTCGACAATGGCTGGTCAGCTGAGCCGCTCGACGATCATCGCCATGCCCTGGCCGCCGCCCACGCACATCGTCTCCAGGCCGATCGTCTTGTCGTGCCAGTCGAGTGCGTTCAGTAGCGTGCCGGTGATCCGGGCACCGGTCATGCCGAACGGGTGGCCGACCGCGATCGCGCCGCCCATCACGTTCAGCTTCTCCAGCGGAATCCCCAGCTCCTTGTAGGACGGGATGACCTGGGCGGCGAACGCCTCGTTGATCTCGACCAGGTCGATGTCGTCGATGGTCATGCCGGCGCGGCGGAGCGCCTGCCGGGACGCCTCGACCGGGCCGAGTCCCATGATTTCCGGGGACAGCGCGCTGACGCCGGTGGCGACGATCCGGGCCAGCGGGGTGATGCCGAGTTCGCGCGCCCGCACGTCGCTCATCACCACGACCGCGGCCGCGCCGTCGTTGAGCGGGCAGCAGTTGCCGGCGGTTACCCGACCGTCCGGCCGGAACACCGGCTTGAGCGCGGCCACCGCCTCCTTGGTGACGCCACGCCGCGGGCCATCGTCGGCGCTCACCACCGTACCGTCCGGTGTGGTCACCGGGGTGATTTCGCGCTCCCAGAAGCCGTCCGCGATCGCCTTCTCGGCGAGGTTCTGTGAGCGGACGCCGAAGTCGTCCATCTCGTCCCGGGTGACCCCGTACGCCTGGGCCAGGTTTTCGGCGGTCTGTCCCATTGCGATGTAGATGTCCGGCATTTTGCCGTCCTCGCGCGGGTCGTGCCAGATCGGAGCTCCGGCCTCGGACCGGGCCTTGGTGCGGGCGCGTGCCTCGTCGAACCGCGGGTTCTGCCAGCCGCCGCCGACCAATGCCGCCGCCTCCGGTGGCAGGCTGTCGGAGTTGCCCCGGAAGTACCGGGAGACGCATTCGACGCCGGCCGAGATGAACACGTCGCCCTCGCCGGCCTTGATGGCGTGGAACGCCATCCGGGTGGTCTGCAATGAGGACGAGCAGTAGCGGGTGATGGTCGCGCCGGGTACGTTGTCGAGGCCGAGCATCACGGCCACCACCCGGGCCATGTTGAAGCCTTGCTCGCCGCCGGGCAGCCCGCACCCGAGATAGATGTCGTCGATCGTGGTCGGGTCGAGTTGCGGCACCTTGTCGAGCGCCGCCTGCACGATGGTGGCCGCGAGGTCGTCCGGCCGGAGCTCCTTGAGCGACCCCTTGACCGCTCGGCCGATCGGGGAGCGGGCGGTCGCGACAATCACAGCTTCTGGCATCAATCCAGGCTAACCGACCGCGCGTTCGCCCATGTCTCCCCGCGATCATGGACTTTTCGCGCGACCCGCCGGGCGACCCGCGCAAGCCGGGCGACCTGCGCAAATGCTCCATGATCGCGCCAACCGAGGGAGGCGGCCGTGTCGCGACGAACCCTGGCCGTCAGATGGGGACGACGGCGGCGGCTACGGCGGGGTAGAGGGCGTGCGCCCAGACCCGGTAGCCGTCGGCCGACGGGTGGAACCCGTCGAAGCAGAACGCCCCGGCATCGGCCCGGAACACCGCCCCGGTCTCCGCGGCCAGATCAACCACATCCGCGCCGGCCGTGTGGGCCGCGACCGCCTGCGCCGCCGCGATCCGCCGGCCCAGCCAGCCCATGATCGACCGGAGCGGCGGCGCGAACGCCCGGCAGGCGCCGAGATCCGGACAGGTGCCGACCACCACCTCGACGCCGGCCTCGCGGAGGCGGCGGACCGCGGCCGCCAGGTGGGCGGCCGCCTCCGCGGGCCGGCGGAGCCCGGTCGCGTCCCCGGCACCGATCAGGATCACGGCCACGTCCGGCCGGGTACCGACCAGTGCCCGGGAAACCTGCGTATTCAGGTCGGCCGAGCGGGACCCGGCGACCGCGACACTGGACAGCTCCACCCGCCGGCCGGGCGGGGAGTCGCCGTTCGCGAGCAGCTCGGCGAGCTGGCCGCCGATCGTCTCGCCGACGGATTCGACCCCGACGCCGAGGGCTACCGCGTCGCCGAGCAGGGTCAATCGCAGCGGCGGCGCGGTGGCCGGGCCGATCGAGGTGCGCAGCGCCAACCCGAGCGACGGCTTCGCGTACCGGCGGGTGCGGGCGGCGACCGCCTCGGCGGCGATCAGCCCGACGCCGCCGACGCCGAACGCGAGGGCGCCGAGCGTCGCGGCGCGGCCGAGCCGGTGGGTCAGGGTGCTCATCTCAACTCCAGGGGGTTTGGTTCGGCGTCGGTCGGGCGGATCACGCTCCGGACCCGGGTACGCAGGGCCGCCCATCGACCGGCCGGGCCGTGTTCCCGGCCGGCGACCGAAGTACCCGATACCTCCGTACCGGCTCGCCGGGCGGCGGTGGCAGCCGCCCGCGGCAGCGACTGCACGCCGGTCCGCCGGCTGGGCCCGCCCACGCCGAGCGCGGCGAGCGCGGTGGGCAGCAGCGCGGCGGCGGCCGCGGCGTACCCGTCGGCGGACGGGTGGAACCGGTCCGCTCCGAACATCCGTTGCGGTTCAGCGCGGAACCGGGGGCCGAGCAGGTCCCCGAGCGACACCGTCCAGCCGCCGGCCTCCACCACCGCCACCGTCTGCGCCGCGGCCAGCTGCCGGCTCCAGCGGCGCGCGAGCCACCGCAGCGGCGGCCGGATCGGCTGGATCGTGCCCAGGTCGGGGCAGGTGCCGACGACCACCTCGGCGCCGGCCGCCCGCAACGCCCGGACCGCCGCCACCAGGTGCCGGACCGCCTCGGTCCGGTTCGTCCGGTGGGTGACGTCGTTGCCGCCGATGACGATCACCGCCAGGTCCGGCGCCAGCTCCAGCGCCGCCTCCACCTGCGGGGCGAGGTCCCGGGACTGGGCGCCGACCACCGCCAGCCGGTGCAGCCGGACCGGCCGGCGCAGCCGTCGGGAGATCCCGGTCGCGAGCAGCGCGCCCGGCGTCTGCCGGGGCTTCGCCACCCCGTAGCCGGCGGCCACCGAGTCACCGAGCACCACCAGCGTCAACGGATCATGGCTGGAGCGGCCGCCGTACCAGCCGTCGCAGCGCGGCGGCGGCGCCTGCGCGCGCGGGATCGTGTGCCGGGCAAGCTCGACCTGCCCGAGCAGCACCGCGGCACCGGTGACCACCGCGCCGGCCGCGGCCACGATCCCGTACCCGGCGATCCGCGCCGCCTGCCGCCCCGGTGTCACTCTCACGCCGCGAGGGTAACCCGTACCAGGCTGGATAGGCTGCTGGTGTGCGCTACTACGACAACGTCGTCGAGTTGATCGGCAACACGCCGCTCGTGCGGCTGCACCGTGTGACCGAAGGGATCTCGGCCATGGTGCTCGCCAAGGTCGAATACTTGAACCCAGGTGGTTCGGTCAAGGACCGGATCGCGGTACGGATGATCGACGCGGCCGAACAGGCCGGGCTGCTCAAGCCGGGCGGCACGATCGTCGAACCCACCAGCGGCAACACCGGGGTGGGGCTGGCCCTGGTCGCTCAGCAGCGCGGGTACCGCTGCGTCTTCGTCTGCCCGGACAAGGTCAGCGAGGACAAGCAGAACGTGCTGCGCGCGTACGGCGCGGAGGTGGTGGTCTGCCCGACCGCGGTGCCGCCGGACGACCCGCGCTCCTACTACCGGGTTTCGGACCGGCTCGCGGCCGAGATCCCCGGCGCCTGGAAGCCCGACCAGTACGCGAACCCGAACAACCCGCGGTCGCATTACGAGACCACCGGCCCCGAGATCTGGGAGCAGACCGAGGGCAAGATCACTCATTTCGTGGCCGGGGTGGGCACCGGCGGCACGATCAGCGGCGTCGGCCGCTATCTCAAAGAGGTATCAAACGGACGAGTACGCGTGATCGGCGCTGATCCGGAGGGCTCGGTGTACTCCGGTGGCGGCGGCCGGCCGTACCTGGTCGAGGGCGTCGGCGAGGACTTCTGGCCGCAGACCTACGACCGGGACGTCTGCGACGAGATCATCGAGGTGACCGACCAGGCGTCGTTCGATCTGACCCGGCGGCTCGCCCGGGAGGAGGGGCTGCTGGTCGGTGGCTCCTGCGGGATGGCCACGGTGGCGGCGCTGGAGGTGGCCCGCAAGGCCGGCCCGGACGACGTGATCGTGGTGCTGCTGCCCGACAGCGGGCGGGGCTACCTGTCCAAGATCTTCAACGACGAGTGGATGGCCCGGTACGGGTTCCTCCCCGGCCAGGGCGACACGGTCGCGGACGTGCTCGCCGAGAAGTCCGGTTCGCTGCCGCAGCTGGTCCACCTCCACCCGACCGACACGGTCCGGGACGCGATCGACGTGATGCACGAGTACGGGGTGTCGCAGCTGCTGGTGCTCAAGGCGGAGCCGCCGGTGGTGACCGGCGAGGTGGCCGGCTCGCTGGCCGAACGCGACCTGCTGGACGCGCTCTTCTCCGGCCAGGCGCACCTGCACGACACGGTGGAACGGCACATGGGCCCGCCGCTGCCGGTGATCGGCGGCGGTCAGCCGGTGTCCGAGGCGGTGGCGTTGCTGGCCAAGGCGGACGCTGCGCTGGTGTTGATCGACGGCAAGCCGGCCGGCGTCATCACCCGCCAGGACCTGCTCCAGCACGTCCGCGGCTAGCCCGGCCGCCGAGGTACGTCAGACCCGCTCGAGCTCGGTCGGGGTGGTGATCACGTCGACGAACGCGTTGCGGCGGAGCACCGTGATCTGCAGCGGCGCCCCGATCGCCTCCCGACCGAGCATCAGCCGCTGCAGCACCTGCACGTGCTCGACCGGCTGGCCGCCGGCGGAGACGATGATGTCGCCGAGGTAGAGCCCGGCGAGACCGGCCGGGCTGTCCGGCACCACCTCCACCACCCGCAGGCCGCGGCGCTGACCGAGCCGTTCGGCGACCGCCGGCGGCAGCGGCACCGGCGCGCCGGCGACCCCCAGCCACGCCCGGCGTACCCGGCCGGCCGACAGCAGCTCGCCGATGATGATCCGGGTGGTCGAGTTGATCGGCACCGCCAGGCCCAACCCGAACCCGGCGACCGCGGTGTTGATCCCCACCACCTGCCCGGCCGAGTCGGCCAGCGCGCCGCCGGAGTTGCCGGGGTTCAGGGCGGCGTCGGTCTGGATCACGTCGTCGATGACGCCGCGGCGGCGGCCGTCCCGGGCGGGCAGGGACCGGCCGAGGCCGGAGACCACCCCGGCGGTGACCGACCCGGCCAGGCCCATCGGGTTACCGACCGCGACGACCAACTGGCCGACCTTCAACTTGTCCGCGTCGCCCAGCGGTGCCGGTTTCGCCCCGGTCGCGCGTACCCGCAACACCGCCAGATCCGACAGCGCGTCCGAGCCGACCACGTCGAAGCTCGCCTCGGCGCCGTCGGCGAAGGTGGCGCCGCCGTTGCGGGCGCCGGTGACCACGTGCGCGCTGGTGAGCAGGAACCCGTCGTCGGTGAAGGTGACCGCGGAGCCGGTGCCGGTACCGCGCCGGGACCGCACCGTGAGCGCCGCGACCGACGGCAGTACCTTGCCCGCCACCGTGGTGACAATCCGGCTGTAGGCGTCGAGCGCCTCCGGTTCGGAACTCATGTCATGGGCAACGTCACCGTCGGTGAGCACATGCCCTTGTCCGCTGAGCGCGAACGGAGGACGTCGGGCGGACATCGCACAGGCTGTCCGGTGACCGTCCCCGTGGCGCTAGTTCCCTAGTGCGGAGCCGAGAACCGCGTAGGGGGTGGCCAATGGCGCGGTACGAGAGTCCGGAGCCAGGAGATATCACCGATCGGCTGCTGTGGCGGGACGCCCAGCAGATGCTCGACCGGCACGCGCACGCCAACGCCGACGGGCGGTGTGAATGGTGCGGTTGGCACTGGCCGTGCCCGCCCCGCCGGCTCGCCGAGCGGGCAGAGGTTGCCGCGAGCCGGCCATGGCGCACGGCTTGGACCGCTCAGCCCGCTCAGCCCGCCCAGCCCGCAGGCCCGGTGTCCAACTGGCACGAACTGTCCGCCTGGCACAACGACATGCCCAGCGCGCCGCCAGGACCGTTCGCCCCGACCGGCGGGTTCGACTAGGCGGCCAAGCGTTACACCCGCGGTGTAGCCCGGTGCCCCGCCAACCACCGTGGCCACCGCCCACCCGCCGGAGCCCTTTCCGGCCGGTTGACCTCCGCCGGCCGGGCGCCTCTGACCAGGCGTTCTCCCCCCGGGTTCAGGTGGGTACGGCGGCCGAGGGTACGCGATCGTCAGCTCCCCCGCCCGATGTTGCTGCGGTCGCGTACCCTCGCCGCTCGCCGGCTTCAACGCCGCGCAACCCGTTCCCAGCACCGACGTCTTTTACAAGCACCGAAGCTTTACAAGCAACGATGCGTTGGAAGCAACGGCGTTTCATGGGCAAAAGGCAACCCCGGGGCTTCCGCGCAGCGCAGGGCTACGCGGCACCGGTTGGACTAAGACCGGCACCCCGGGGTTGGGTAACTGCCTGGTATTCGCCGGTCACCGTTCTACACGGCCATCGGCGACTCACCGTAGATGGCTCCCGGCCAGAACGACCGGGGGTCAGCTCAGAAGTCCGAGAGATCGGCGACTAGCGGACAGTCACCTCACGAGTCCTATGTTTACACAACTTTGGACCACCTCCTCTCCCGTGTAGCCCATACGGTAGCCGCCGTTCGGGCCACCCGCAACGGGAATTTTCGCCGGTACGGTTAGACCTCCGTCACGGTCTCCTCGGCTTCGACCACCAGTTCCTCGCGCCACAGCCGTCGCATCTCGGGTGAGGTCTCAAGCAGTTCGTCGAGCGAGCCGGTGCCGACCACCCGGCCCCGGTCGAGCACCACGATCTGGTCGGCCCGGCGCAGCGCCGCCCGGCGATGCGAAATCACCAGCAGGGTGGTCGGACCGGTGCCGAGCAAGGCAGCCTCGGCGAGCCGCTCCCACAGCAACTGTTCGGTCTCGACATCGAGTGCCGACGATAGGTCGTCGACCACCAGCAGGTCGGGCGATCGGACCAGCGCTCGGGCGGCGGTCGCCCGCTGCACCTGACCACCAGAGAGCCGGACGCCGCGCGGGCCGACCACCGTGTCCAGCCCGTCGGGTAGATCGGCCACGTCCCGCTCGAGCGCCGCGAGCCACAGCGCGTTCGCCAGCTGCTGCTCGCCGGCGGGCCAGCCGAGCAGCAGGTTCTCCTGCAGGGTGTCCGAGAACAGCCGTGGCACCTGGCCGGCGTAGGCGGCCCGGTCCGGCACCAGGAACGTGCCGGGGTCGTCGACCGGCTCGCCGTTCCAGTAGATGGTGCCAGCCTTGGCCGGCAGTAGCCCGAGCAGGCCACGTACCAATGTGGTCTTTCCGGCGCCGACCGCGCCGGTGATGACCGTGAACGAGCCGCGCTCCACCCGCAGGTCCACATCGTGGACGCCTCGACCGGTGTCACCATGGTGGACGGTCAGCCCGCGCGCCTCCAGCAGCGCGAACCGGTCCTCGCGGCGCGGTGGCTCGACCACCTCGGCGGCCGGCGGCTTCCCGTTGAACCACAGTGGCGTCCGTCGGGACAGGTGGTCGGCGGTCTCGTGGCTGGCCATCAACCGGGTCAGCCGCTCGGTGGCGACCGCGCCCTGCGGGATCCGGTACAGCAGCCGGCCGAGGAACCGCGGGAACATGGTCAGCAGTCCGATGTAGTTGGCGAACAGTGCGAAGTCGCCGACCGTAAAGTCACCGCGCCGCATCGCCGGCGCCGCTAGCAGCAGCACCAGCCCGATCGACACCTCCACCCCAGCACTGGTGGAGGTGTCCGCCAGGTCGATCAGCAGCCGGTCCCGGACCGCCGCCGCCCGGCGACGCCGGTTGTGCTCGCGTAGCCGGTCCAGCACCGCCGACTCGGCACCGGCGGTCTTGATGGCGAGCACGCCGGCGAACGTCTCACCGATGAACGCGGTCACGATCGCGCCGAGTTGCCGGGCTCGCGAGTGCACCCGCCGGATCGCCGCCGCCAGCAACCGGTTGAGGATCAGCACCAGCACCAGCGGCACCACCAGTGTGACCGTGACCACCGGGTCGATCGCGGCCATGATGCCGAACGCGGCCGCACTGAACATGATGGCGCCGGCCAGGTCCACCCACCGGTCGGCGAGCGCCACCAGATCGTGCACATCGTCCCGGGCCCGGGAGAGCGCCTCGCCGGAGGAGTGCGGCAACCGGCTCGCGGCCGGCCCTCGAGCGGTGAGCAGCGAGCGGAGCATATTGAGCCGCAGCGTGGTCTCGGCACCGACCCACCAGTACGACCAGAAGACCGGGACCGCGACCCAGTACAGCGCGCCGCGCACCGCCTCGACCGCCACCAACGCCAGGCACAGCCACAACGCGGCGTCCAGGGTGACCAGCCGATCCCCGCTGAGCTGGTCGAACAGCTCCTTCAGGATCAGCCCGACGAACAGCGGCAACACCCAGAACAGCACCCACATCGCTCCGCCACCGAGGTAGCGGCGCAGGCTGACGGCCATGATCCGGCGGGTCACCAACCAGACCGGGCTTCTCATCGGCGTACCCCCGCGGTCTCCAGCAGCCGGGAGAACCGGCTGTACGGGTCGGCGATCAGCTCCTCGCGCCGGCCGTACTCGACCAGCCGGCCGTCCTCCACCACCGCGATCTGGTCCACTCGCGACAGTGAGGAGAGCCGGTGCGCGATCAGGACGCCGGTGCGGTTGGTGAGCAGCCGGTCGACTGCGGTCTCGATCCGCAGCTCGGTGGCCGGGTCGAGCCGGCTCGCCGCCTCGTCCAGCACCACCAGCCCCGGGTCGGTGAGGAATGCCCGCGCGAACGCGATCAGCTGCGCCTCGCCGGCCGACAGGCCACTGCCGTGAGCGCCCAATGTGGTATCCAGTCCCTCCGGCAGGCTGGCGAGCCAACTGTCCATCCCGACCTCGGCGAGCACCGCCCGCAGCCGCTCGTCGTCGGCGAGCTCCGGCCGGAACAGGGTCAGGTTGTCCCGTACGGTCGCCGCGAACAACTGCACGTCCTGGGTGACCACGGCGACCCGGCGGCGCAGGTCGGACCGCGCCACGTCGCGCAGATCCACCCCGCCCAGCCGTACCGCGCCTTCGGTCGGGTCGTACAGCCGCAGCGCCATCCGCGCGATCGTGGTCTTCCCGCTGCCGGTCCGGCCCACCAGGCCGATCGTCTCGCCGGGGGCGAGCCGCAGCGTGACCTCGGCGAGCACCCGCTCGCCGTCGTCCGGATAGGCGAAGCCGACCCGGTCCAGCTCCAGGCTGAGCGGGCCGGTCGCCGGCAGTGGCCGGGGTCGGGCCGGCTGGCGCAGCGACGGCCGCTCGGACAGCAACCCGCCGATCCGGACCACCGCCGCCAGCGCCTTCTGGTACTGCTGAAGCTGGTCGACGAGCCGCTCGAACGGCGCCCGCACCATCTGGGTGTACTGGAACAGCAGCACGGCGGTGCCGACGGTGAGCGTGCCGTTCTGCTTGGTCCACGCCGCCACCGCGAGCACCAGCGCGGTGCCCGCCGCGAACGCGACCGTGGTGCCGGCGAACAGGCCGCCGCCGATCCAGTTGGCCCGGCGGTCGGCGCGGTAGACGCTGGCGCTGATCTCGCGATACCGGTCCACCACGTGCCGGCCGGCGCCGTTGGCCCGGATGTCCTCGGCGCCCGCGAACCGTTCCTCCAGGTTGCCGAACATGTTCGCGAACGCCTCCCGGACCCGGGTGAACGCCGGCACCGCCACCCGCTGCGCCCGGACCATCCCGAACCCGACGAGAGCACAGTAGACGGTTAGGATGCCGCCGATCCGGAGGTCGACGGCGAGCACCACGATCAGCACCCCGAGCAGCAGCAGCAGGCTCGCGATGACGTCGAGCAGGAGCGCGACCACGAACTCCGCCAGCGCCACCACGTCACCGTCGACGCGCTCGATCATCTCGCCCGGGGTCCGCTGCCCGTGATAGGCCATGTCGAGCTGCAATGCGTGGGCGGCGAGGTCTTCCCGGAGCCGGTTGGTGCCGTCCCAGGCGAGCCGGCTGGCGAGCCAGGCGGTGAGCATCCGGGCCAGCTGGCCGGCGATCGCCAGGCCGAGATAGCCGAGCGCGATCAGCACCAGCGCCTGGATCGGTTCGCCGGCGACCGCGCTGTCGACGAACCACCGGGTGAGCTGTGGCGCCAGCAACGGTAGGACGGTCGCGGCGAGGATCGCCGCCGCCAAGCCAATGGCGGCGCGCCGTCCGGGCCAGAGGCGGCGCAGGACGAGGCGACGGGTTTCAGACAGGGAGGTCATGGCGGCGGTTCGACGCTAGGGGCGGACGGGACGATCAGCAACCGGTTTTCCCGCGCCGTATGGTGGGTTCGTGGAGCTGGTGACGAGCGCCGACGTCGAGGCCGCGGCGGCCAGGATCGGGGGGCGGATCCGGCGGACGCCGGTATTGGCGGCGGCACCCGGGTTGCTGTTCAAGCTGGAGTTCACTCAGCACACCGGTTCGTTCAAGGCGCGGGGCGCGTTCAACCGGCTGCTGTCCGCGGCCGAGGCGGGCGAGCTGCCGGCGGCCGGGATCGTGGCGGCCTCCGGTGGCAACGCCGGGCTCGCATTCGCCTACGCCGCCCGCGAGCTCGGCGTGCCGGCGGAAATCTTCGTCCCGGAGACCGCGCCCGCCGTGAAGGTCGCCCGATTGCGGGCGCTCGGTGCGCGGGTGGTGCAGATCGGGTCGGAGTACATGGAAGCGCACGAGGCAGCGGTAAAGCGGGCGGCCGACACCGGCGCGCTCTACTGCCACGCCTACGACCAGCCGGCGGTGGTCGCCGGGCAGGGCACGGTGGCGGTGGAGCTGCTGGCGCAGGCCGGCACCGTGGACACCGTGCTGGTGAGCACCGGCGGTGGTGGGCTGGTCGGCGGGATCGCGGCGGCGCTCGCCGGCCGGGCCCGGGTGGTGGCGGTCGAGCCGGAGCAGGCGCCTACGCTGTCGGCGGCGCTCGAGGCCGGCGAGCCGGTCGACGTGCCGGTGAGCGGAGTGGCCGCCGACTCGCTCGGGGCCCGGCGCGCCGGCGCGATCGCGTACGGCATCGCGGTCCGCACCGGCATCCGGAGCGCGCTCGTGTCCGACGAGGCCATTGTGGATGCCAGGCGAATGCTCTGGGACCGCTACCGGCTGCTGGTCGAGCACGGTGCGGCCGCGGCGATGGCGGCGCTGGCATCCGGTGCGTACCGGCCGGCGGCCGACGAGCGGGTAGCGGTCATCCTCTGTGGAGCAAACACCGACCCGTCGCAGCGGTAGCCGGCTGGCTCAGCGGAACAAGCAGAACGGGTGGCCGGCCGGGTCGATCATCACCCGGACGTCCGGTTGCGGCTGGAAGTCGGCCAGTCTGGCGCCCCGCTCGAGCGCCCAGGCCACGGCCGCGTCCAAGTCCTCGACGTGGATATCGAGGTGGGTCATCACCTGCTGCTCGCCGGGCGCGCTGGGCCAGACCGGCGGCACGTAGGTCGCCTCCCATTCGAAGTTGAGGGTCGGCCCGACTTCGCCTGCCGGCGGCCGGAGCTGCGCCCAGCCCGCCTCCGGCGGCTCACCCGGCCGCGGCCCGTCGTCGGCGGTCTGCGTCCAGCCCAGCAACTCGCGGTAGAACGCCGCGAGCGCGCGCGGGTCTCGGGCGTGGATCGTGACCGACGTCACCTTCAGCGACGGGCGTGGCATGCGTACTCCTCCTAGCGTGACCGGCTCCACCTGGAGTGGTCGGCGATGCGTGGGTTGACACTGTACTCGCCGGGTGGTTAGCGTGAGGAGAGCGCGGTGGGGACCGCGCCGTGGCTCGCCGGAAGGCTCGAAGCCATCCCATTTTCGTTGTCAGGTTGAGCGACGGAAGCCGACGCTCTGGACCGCCCGCGCGAGCCCGGGCGAAGAGCGAGGTGTTCCATGAAGACGCTCCCCGACAACCCGAACCTCGACCACCTGCGCCAGCAGGCCAAGGATCTGCTGGCCGGCCTGCGGGATTCCGACCCGGCCGCGAAGCTCGCCACCGCGCAGGCGGCGCTGGCGCAGCGGTACGGGTTCCGTAGCTGGACCGATCTGAAGGCGGAGGTGGACCGCCGGCGCGGCGGTGCCGATGTGGCCGATGACGCGCTCGCGCGGGCGATCGCGGCTCGGTACGGGCTGGGCGAGGTGACCGGAACGATGCGGTCGTTGTCCAGGCGCAACGAAACCGGGCGAGCCTGGTCGCTCGAAACGGCGCGGGGTCGATGGCTGGTCCAGAGCGTCGACGAGGCGATCCGGATCGTGCCGGTAGAGCGGGAAATCGAGCTGTGCGAGGCGGCCGCGGCGCAGGGGATCCTGCTGCCGGAAGCGGTGCCGAGCGAGCGCGGGAACGTCATCGAATTGATCGACGGGCACCAGTGGCGGGTGTACCACTGGCGCCACTCCGGCCCGACCCTGGTGACGCCGGTGAGCGCAACCCATACCCGGTCGGTGGGCGAAATCCTCGCCAAGCTGCACGGGTTGCGGATGCCGGTGGACCGACTCAGCCCCTGGCACGCCAGCCGGTTCTCCGATGTGGAATGGTCCAAACTGGCCGAGTCGGTCGAGGCGAAGGAGGCCGGGTTCGCGCCGGCGCTGGCGGAGCTGGTCCCGGCGCTGGATGAGCTGTCGGCGGTCGGCGAGGCCACACCGGTGGCGGCGCCGGTGCTCACCCACAACGCGCTGGGGCCGGGGGTGGTCCGGCTCGGACCGGCCGGCCGGCTGGTGGTCGCCGGCTGGGAGTACGCGGGTGGCCAGCCGCCGAGCTGGGAGCTGGCCGGTGCGCTGGCCGACTGGGCGATCGACCCGGGCGGCGGCGTGAACGCGGCCGGGGCCCGGGCGCTGGTCGACGGCTACCGGTCGGTGGCCGGCTCGCTGCCGCCGCTGGACCTCGCGGCGTTCCGCGGTCACGCCAACAGCATGCTCAACTACCTCGATGGGCTGATCGCCGCGGCGACCAAAACGTCTGATGTGGATGATTGGGCGCACGCCGACCGGAGCCTCCGGCACCTGCTGGCCCATATGCCGACGGTCGAGGCTTACCGGCGACTGCTGGACATCGTGGACTAGCGGCTCGGTCTGGGCTGGCCGAGGAACCGGCGCAGCCGGGCGATTTCCGCGGCCAGTGCGGTGTGGTAGGACCGGACGGTCGGTCCCGAGTCGACGTAGCCGACTCTGGGCTCGCCGGTCTCATAGGTGGCCCAACCGATCACCCGGTCCCATCATGGTTCCTGGGGTCGGGACACGTACGTAGTCCACATGTCCACCGCCTGCTGGAGGTCGAGCGCCGCGACCTCTTCCCTGGGTATGCCAGCCGTGCAAATCAGCCGGTCGGCGAGCCAGGCGGGCACGGGTTCGCGTAAAGGCGATTGAGGAATGTCGACGTCACCCGCCAGCCGGCCTAGCTGTTCGACCACCTTGCGAAGTGCCACGAGTTCAGGCTTGTTGGCGGATGCCGCTCGGAGGCGCGCGGTCGCTTCGCGGTAGATCTCCGCGTCAGCGCGCGCACCGACGGCCCAGATCTCACAGATCTCGATCTGCTTGTCCTCAGTGATGCGGTAGACGATCCGCCAAGTATTGCGTCCGACAACCAGCTTGCGGAAGCCGGTCAGATCGCCGCCGAGTGGATACCCAGCCTCGGCGTCTTCTGCAAGGAGCAAGACCTTCTTGAGGATCTTCGGTACAGTATCCGGGCCGATCCGTCGTAGGTCATCGATCGCCGCTTCGGTAAAGGTAATCTCGGCCATCGGTCACAGGTCGTCCGGAAGAGCGCGCAATGTATCCCGGGTGTGACCGTAGGCTTTGAGCACCTCGTCGAAAGACGTGCGCCGGCCTTTGTCAGTGGCTGCGCGAGCGAGGACTAGAGCGAGATCATGCAGGTCGGCCATGGCTGACTCGATCTCGGCCAGACGCTTCATGCTGACGACGGCCGCGACCGGCTTGCTTCTCCGGGTTACGACCACGTCCGACCCGCTCTCCGCGTCGGCGACCAGGCCTGCCACGCCCCGCTGGGCAGCTTCGGTGACGCTTACCTCGCGAAGATCATGGAGAATAGTCATGCCACTACTGTACAGAAATCTGTTCAGATCGTCAACCGAGTTGCATTGAACAGGACGCGGTCTTTTGAGCAGAGTCGTAGGGGCAAGAAGGTAGCCTACGAAGCCCAAACCTTGGTCGGCTTTTATGCCGCATCCTGGCGGCTGCGTCCGGCAAGGACCGGAACGGGCCCCCGCGAAGTTGGCTGATCTTCCGCCTGGCAGAAGCCGGTTTGGCGGAGTCTTTGGTCCGGTGAATGGCGGCCGGTTGTGGTAAACCGTAGGTGGCGCGGGGTGATAGGAGTTGCCGCTGTGGACGATGTTGGGCAGCTGGTCGGTCAGGTGCTGCCGTTTGTGACCAGGGCCGCGGTTGAGTACGGCAGCTCCGTGGTGCGGAAAGTTTCGGACGAGGCCAGCGACGCCACCGCGGAGGCCACGGTCGGGTTGGGGCGGCGGCTGCTGCGCCGGTTGCTGCGGTCGCGGCGAGCCGACCAGGTGGGTCAAGCGGTCACCGAGCTGGGTGAGCGGCCAACGGATGCCGCGTTGCAGGAGGTGCTGGCCGCCCAGCTGAAGGCCGCGTTGGCGCAGGACCGGCAGCTGGCGGCCGATCTGGTGCAGCTGCTGGCCCAGTCGGGAGCCGGTGGCCGGTTCACTGTGGTCACCGGCGGTCAGGGGGTGCAGGTGGGCGATCACAACACCCAGACCAACCTGTTCCCGCCCTCCCAGCCGTGAATCCCGCGAGCAACGCCCACCCGGGCCCGCCGGATGGCGGGGCCGCTGGGTCGGTGTCGGTCAGTGGCGGCCGGGGAATCCAAGTCGGTGACCACAACATCCAGACCAACATTGAGGTCGACGCAAGCCGGTTGCCACCACCGCAGACGGTCTCGCCCGGGCCGGGCACGGTGCACAATCTGCCGGCGACTTCGGCGGTGTTCGTCGGCCGCGACCTGGAAGCCCTTGCGCGCTTGCTGGGTGGCGAGGGGGCCGGGGCGGTGGTCGGGCAGGCGGCGGTGCACGGGCTGGGTGGGATCGGCAAGACCGAGCTGGCCGCGCACTACGCCCGCGCCCATCTGAACGAGTTCTCGCTGGTGTGGTGGATCACCGCCGACAGCCCGGAGAACATCAATCTCGGCCTGGCCGCGCTGACCCGTCGCCTCCACAGTGTGGCGGTGTTGGCAGATGCGCAGGAGTGGGCGATCGGGTGGCTGCAGTCGCACACCGGGTGGCTGCTGGTACTGGACAACGTGGAGGATGTGGAGCACGTCCGGCCGCTGCTGGGGCAGATCACCGGTCCGGGTCAGGTAATCGTCACCACCCGCCGAGACCTGGGTGCTGCCCGTTGGAACGCGCTCGGGTTGGCGCCGTTGCGGCTGGATGTGCTGGACCGGGCCGCGAGTGTGGAGCTGCTGATCCGGCTGACCGGCGACCCCGACCAGGCCGGGGCCGGTCGGTTGGCGGAGGTGTTGGGGGATCTGCCGTTGGCGCTGGAGCAGGCCGCGGCCTACCTCAGCCAGCAGCAGGTCGGCTTTGACGACTACCGGCGGCTGCTGACCGACCAGTTCACCAGACTTGCCACTCAACCCGGTGAGGGTGGTTCGGCGCAGCGGACGATCGATGGGGTGTGGCGGGTGACGATGGATCAGATCCGTCGCCGGTCGCCGCTGGCCGCAGAGGTGCTGGCCGTGATCGCGTGGCTGGCGCCGGAGGCGCTGCCCGAGGACGTGCTGGCACCCATGGCCGATGACCCGACCGAGCTGGCGGAGGCGTTGGCGCTGCTCGCCTCGTACAGCATGATCTCCCGAGCCGGCGGGATGGTGACGGTGCACCGGCTGGTGCAGGCGGTCACCCGCGCCGATGCCGAGGCGACCGGTGCTGACGACCCGGGCGGGATGGCCGCGGAGCTGCTGGCGGACGCCGCCCCTGAGGACCCGGCCGGTGACGTCGACGGCTGGCCTCGCTGGAACCAGCTGCTCGCCCACATCGACGCCCTTCTCGACTATCTCGACGAGCAGCACACCAACCTCACCGCGCTGTGGCTGGCCGACGAGGCCGCCACCTATCGCCTGTCCCAGGGCCAAGTCGCGGCCGCGATCGCCCAGTTCGAGCGCGCCGTTGCCGATTCCCGGCGAATACTCGGCGACGACGATCCGGCGACCTGGACCTTCCGGAACAATCTCGCCCGCGCCTACCTCGATGCGGGTCGAGTGGGTGCGGCGATCCCAGTGTTCGAGCAGGTCCTGGCCGACCGCCAACGGTTGTTCGGTGATGACCACCCGGCCACCATGACCTCCCGGAACAACCTCGCCGCCGCCTACCGGGCGGCAGGCCGGGTGGGCGAGGCGATCAGCCTGTTGGAGGTGATGCTCACCGAGTTGACGCGGACGCTCGGCGAAGACCGCCCGGACGTCCTGGCCACCCGGAACAATCTCGCCGTCGCGTACGAGGCGGTGGGCCGGGTGGACGAGGCGATCCCGCTGTACGAACAACTCCTCGCCGACGCTCGGCGGGTGCTCGGTGAGGACAACCAGGAAACCCTGACCGCCGGGCACAATCTCGCCAGTGCGTACTTGGCCGCGGGCCGGGTGGGCGAGTCGATTGCTCTGTACGAGCGAGTCCTCGCCGACGCTCGGCGGGTGCTCGGCGAGGATCATCCGGACACGCTGGCCACCCGCAGCGGTCTCGCTGACGCCTACCTGGATGTGGGCGAGGTGGGCAAGGCGGTCGCCTTGTATGAGCAGGTCCTTGTCGACCGTCAGCGGGTGCTCGGCGAGGACCATCCGGACACCCTGACCTCGCGGAGTGGCCTCGCCGAGGCGTACCTGGAGTTGGGCCGGGTGGGCCAGGCGATCGCGCTGTTCGAGCGGGTCCTGGCCGATCGCCGGCGGGTGCTTGGCGAGGACCACCCACACACCCTGATCGCCGGGAGCAATCTCGCTCGTGCCTTCCTCGACGCAGGCCGGGTGGGCGAGGCGATCACGCGATACGAGCAGCTCCTCGCCGACGCGCGGCGGGTGCTCGGGGAAGACGACCCGACGATCCTGATCGCCCGAAGCAATCTCGCCACCGCATACCTGGATGTGGGTCGGGTGGATGAGGCGATTGCCCTGTTCGAGCGGGTCCTGGCCGATCGCCGGCGGGTGCTCGGCGAGAACCACCCGAACACGCTGACCGCCCGGAACAATCTCGCCGGCGCCTACCAGGATGCGGGCCGGGTGGATGAGGCGATCGCGCTGTACGAGCAGCTCCTCGCCGACCGCCGCCGGATACTCGATGACGACCATCCAGACGCCCTCACCACCCGGAACAATCTCGGTAGCGGCTACCTGGATGCGGGCCGGGTGGACGAGGCGATTGCCCTGTTCGAGCAGGTCCTGGCCGATCGCCGGCGGGTGCTCGGCGACGACCATCCAAACGTGCTGGCCACCCGGAACAACCTCGCCAGCGCCTACCGGCGGGCCGGCCGGGTGGATGCGGCGATTGAGTTGTACGAGCAGCTCCTTGCCGACGCTCGGCGGGTGCTCGGTGATGGTCACACGTTGACTCAGACGATCGTCTCGAATCTCGACGCCGCCCTCGCCGGCAGCGAGACACCGCCAGACCATTAGCGCCTAACGGCCGCGCTCGCCGTTTCGCCCGCATCCGCAACAGCGTGCTCGGTTGGCTGAGCAGGCGCTCAGTCTGCTGAGCAGAGTCGTAGCGGCTTGTGCGTATCACCGCCGGCCGGTGCAGGCCGGGACACGACGATCAGGCGGCGTCCGCCTTAGCCACCCCGATCGGGCACGACATGCCGTTGGGGCCGATGCCGCAGTACCCGTTCGGGTTCTTGTGCAGGTACTGTTGGTGGTAGTCCTCGGCGTAGTAGAACCGGTCCAGCTTGCCGATCTCGGTGGTGATCTCGCCGTACCCGGCCGACTTCACGACCGGCGCGAACGCCTCCCGGGACGCCTGCGCCGCCGCCAGCTGCTCGTCGGTGGTCGCGTAGATCGTCGACCGGTACTGCGTACCGATGTCGTTGCCCTGCCGCATCCCCTGGGTGGGGTCGTGGTTCTCCCAGAAGACCTTCAGCAGCTGCTCGTACGAGATCCGAGCCGGGTCGTAGACAACCTGCACCACCTCGGCGTGCCCGGTCAGCCCGGAGCACACCTCCTCGTAGGTCGGGTTCGGGGTGAGCCCGCCCGCGTACCCGACCGCCGTCGAGTAGACGCCGTCCAGCTTCCAGAACAGCCGCTCCGCCCCCCAGAAGCAGCCCATGCCGAACACCGCTACCTGCAGGCCGGCTGGCCACGGACCGCGCAACGGTGTGCCGAGCACCTCGTGCCGCTCCGGCACCGGCATCTCGAAGGAGCGTCCGGACAGCGCCTCACCCGGACCGGGCAGGGTCAGCTTCTTGCCTAGCGAGAACATCACGCCAACCGTAACGCAGCTCACGCACCGGCAATTCCGTCCGAGGCCGCGGTCCAAACCGAACCCGGCATCCGGCCGGAATCAGGCCGAATCCCGGCGCACCAACTCGGTCGGCAGGATCACCGCGGCCGGCGGCTGGCCGTCGATCAGGTCGAGCAGCAGCCGGACCATCTCCCGGCTGATCCGGGGCAGCGGCTGCCGGATCGTGGTCAGCGCCGGCTCCACCGTCGTCGCCACCGCCGAGTCGTCGAACCCGCCGACCGCCACGTCCTCCGGCACTCGCCGGCCGGCCCGGCGCAGCGCCGCCAGCGCCCCGGCCGCCATCAGGTCGGAGGCGACGAACACCGCGTCCAGGTCCGGCGCGGTCTCCAGCAGCCGGGTCATCGCCGCCTCGCCGGCGGCCCGGGTGTACCGGTCGGCGGTGACGATCAGCCGGTCCTCGACCTGGTCGCCCAGCACGTCCTGGTAGCCACCCAGCCGCTGCACCCCGCCGGGGGTGTCCAGCGGCCCGGTGATCGTGGCGATCGTCCGCCGGCCCCGGTCGCGCAGGTACTGCACCATCTGCCGGGCGCCGTCCCGATCGTCGGCGGCCACGTAGGCGAGGTCCCGCTCGTGTCCGAGCGGCACCCCGCACGCCACCACCGGCACGCCCCGATCGTGCAGCTCGTCCATGATCGGGTTCCCGGAGTGGGCCGAGACCAACAGCGCCCCGTCGACGTGTCCACTGGTGACGAACCGGCTGACCCGCTTCCGCTCCTCCTTGGAGCCGGCGATCGCGAGCACCAACGTGATGTCGTGGGCCGCCAGCGCCTGCGTACAGCCGGCGAGCAGCACGTTGAAGTTCGGGTCCTCGAACAGCAGCCCTTGCGGCTCGCTGAGGATGAACGCCACCGACTGGGATCGTTGCGTGACCAGACTCCGGGCGTGCTGGTTCACGACGTAGCCGGTCTGCTGGATCGCCTTGCGGATCGCCTCCATCGCCGGCGCGCTGACGTTGCGCCCGCCGTTGAGTGCGCGCGAGATGGTGCCCCGCGACACCCCAGCCACCGCCGCCACGTCGTCCATGGTGGGCCGGCTCCTGCGCGTCATGGGTCTAGTGTCGGTCACGCCTTGACCGCCCCGGACAGCAGGTCGGCCCGCCAGTACCGCTGCAGATACAGGAACAGCACGATCAGCGGGACGATCGACAGCAGCGAGCCGGTGATGACCAACGTATACAGCGCCGGCAGGGTCGCGCCCTGGTTCAGCAACGTGTACAGCCCGACCGTCAGCGGGAACTTCTCGTCGTCGCTGATCATGATGAACGGGAGCAGGAAGTTGTTCCAGATCCCGACGAACTGCAGCAGGAAGATGGTGACCAGCCCGGGCAACATCAGCCGGGCCGCGATCGAGCCGGCGATCCGCAGCTCGCCCGCGCCATCCGTACGGGCCGCTTCGATGAGGGTGTCCGGCACCGCCGCCGCCGCGAAGATCCGCGCCAGGTAGATCCCGTACGGGCTGAGGATGCTCGGCAGCAGCACCGCCAGGTAGGTGTTGGTGAGCTCGACCCGGGCCAGCAGCAGGTACTGCGGGATGGCGAGCACGATCTGCGGCACCAGTACCCCGGCGAGCATGATGTTGAAGATCACCGACCGGCCGGGGAACCGGAACTTCGCCAGCGTGTAGCCGGTCAGCCCGGATACCAGCGCCGAGGCGAGGGCGCCGCCACCGGCGTACAGGGCGGAGTTCAGCATCCACTTCCAGAAGACCCCGTCCCGGTACGCGGACAGCTCGCTGACGTTGTCGAACAGCGCGGTGCTCGGCACGAACGTGGAGGTGGCGAACAGCTCCGCGCCGCTCTTGGTGGACGCGACCACCACCCACATCACCGGCAGCAAGCAGTAGACCGCGCCGGCCAGCAGCGCCAGGGTCGGGAGTACGGCCAGCCGCCGTGGTGGTGCCGCCGGTGCCGGCGATGCTGCGGTACGGGAGTCCGCGGGTGGGGCGTTGACCATCAGGGTGCTCATCGTTCCTGCCCGAACGCGCGCTTCTGCAGCACCCACAGCAGCCCGAACGACACGGTCAGCGTGAGCGCGGCGACCACGATGGACGAAGCCGCGGCCGAGTAGATATCGTTGCGGGCGAACGCGTCCCGATAGATCTTCATCAGCGGGGTGAAGTCGGACGGGATCGAGTTGGTCAGCGGGGACAGGGTGGTCGGTTCGCTGAACACCTGCAGGGTCGCGATGATCGAGAACACCGAGGTGAGGATGATCGCCGGGGTCACCAGCGGGATCTTGATCCGGAGCGCGATTTGCGTCTCGGACGCGCCGTCGATCCGCGCCGACTCGTACAGCTCGGCCGGGATCGCCCGGAGCGTCGTGTAGATGACGATCATGTTGAACCCGACCCCGCCCCAGAGCGCGATGTTGACCAGCGCACCGTAGATCGTGGTCGGACCCATCAGGTCCACTGTGCCTACTCCGAGCTCGCGCAGCGCCCGCTGGAACGGGCTGACCTGGGGCAGGTAGAGGAACCCCCACAGCAGGGTGGCGATCACGCCGGGCACCGCGTACGGCAGGAAGATCGCCAGCCGGGAGAACCGCCGCGCGCCGACCCGCCGGGCGTCCAGCAGCAGCGCGAACAGCAGCGCCAGCCCGAGCATCGCCGGCAGCAGGATGCCGCCGTAGACCAGCACCCTGACCATGCCCCACCACAGGTCCGAGTCGCCGACCGCCACCCGGTAGTTCTCCAGCCCGGCGAACACCTCCCGCCGGGCGCCAGCACCCAGGCCCAGCCCGCTCACCTGTACTTTGCGCAGGCTCAGGTAGGCGGTGTAGCCGATCGGTAGCAGCAGGAACAGGACGAATAGGACGATCGCCGGACTGAGGAAGGCGTACGGGATCGCCGCCCGCCTTCCTCGTGCCGTACGCATCGGACCGTCACCCCGTGACCGTGAAGCCCTGGCGTTGCATGTCCTCGACGGTAGTCTGGTGCATCTGGTTGACTGCGTCGGTGAACGGCGTGCCGTCGGTGATCGCCGCCCCGAACGCGTCCCGGTAGGCGTCGTAGGTGACGTTCACGTTCGGGCCCCAGGTGAACCCGGCCGCGGTGTCGGCGATTTCGCTGGCCAGCTCGTAGAAGTCGGTCTGCTCGCTGAAGAACGCCGGCGGTTCGGCCAGCGCCGGGCCGGTCTGGCCGGAGGTCGCAGCCGGGTAGAGCCCGCCCTCCCGGACCAGGATCTCGATCGCCTCCGGGCTGGTGTTCAGCCAGATCGCGAACTCGGTCGCCGCCTCGACATGCTCGGAGTCGGTGGTGACCCCGGTGGACGAGCCGCCCCAGTTGCCGGTGACGTGCTCGCCTTCGCTCCACTGTGGCAGCGGTGCCATCCGCCACCGGCCGGCGGTGTCGGCGGCGTTGCCGGCGAGCACGCCCGGGCCCCAGACCGCGCTGACCCAGCCGATCTGGGTGCCGTCGTTGAGGGCGGCGTTCCACTCGGGGGTGTACATCGGCTGGTCGTCGACCAGGTCCTGGTCGACCAGGCCTTGCCAGTACTCGGCGACCCGCAGCGTGGCCGGGTCGTTGATGGATACATTCCAGGCGTCACCGGAGACGTTCCACCAGCTGGCACCGGCCTGTTGCGACAGTCCGGCGAACCAGCCGGGGTCGGTGGCGGAGAACGTCATCAGGTAGCTCTCTGGCCGCTCCTCGCGGACAGTCCGGGCGGTCTCGGCGAACTCCTCCCAGGTGGCCGGGGGAGTCAGGCTCAGCTCCTCGAAGATGTCCGCGCGGTAGTAGAACATCATCGGTCCGGAGTCCTGCGGAATCGCGTACACCGCGTCGGTGCCGAGCGTGACCTGCTGCCACAGGCCCTCGGCGAACTCGTCGCTGACGCCGCTGGCGTACTCGCTGATGTCGGCGAGCACGTCGTTGCTGACCAGCGTCGGCAGCGCCTGGTACTCGACCTGCACCAGGTCCGGCGCTTCATCGGCGCCGGCAGCGGTGATCACCAGCGTGACCAGGTCGTCGCCGGCCGCCTGCTCGCTGACGGTGACCTGGATGTCCGGGTTCGCGGCGTTCCAGGCGTCGACCGCCAGCTCGATGTTCGGGACCCAACTCCAGAAGGTCAGCTCGACCGGGCCGTCGCCGTCCCCGCCGTCGTCGTCGGTGCAGCCGCCGACCAGCGCCGCACCCAGCATCAATGCGGCCGTGGCCGCGAGTTTTCTGGTCACATGTTCCTCCCCGCCGGTGGGGTACCGCTGGGTTGCGTGGCTGTGAGCGCTCACAGTCTCATTCCGATCAGTCACCGTTGTCAAGAGCTGGGAAGACGATTCTGTCCCTGCTAGATTGCTTGTTGTCTGACCACTGATCGCTGAGAGCGCTCACAAACGCTCACCCTCGCTCACCCTCAGGGAGCCCGATGTCGCCGCATCGCACGTCCACCCCGCCCAGCCGGCTGCCGGCCTCGCCGTCCCGAGCTTGGCCGGTGCGGATCGACGGCATCGCCTTCGGCGGGGACTACAACCCCGAGCAGTGGCCCGAGGAGGTCTGGGCCGAGGACGTCGCGCTGATGCGGCAGGCCGGGGTCAACCTGGTCAGCCTCGGCATCTTCTCGTGGGCGCTGCTGGAGCCGGCCGAGGGGCAGTACGAGTTCGGCTGGCTGGACCGGATCATCGGGCTGCTCCACGATGCCGGCATCGCGATCGACCTCGCCACCCCGACCGCCGCCCCACCGGCCTGGCTGGTGCGGCGCTACCCGCAGGTGCGGCCGGTCACCCGGGAGGGGCACGTGCTCGGGCCCGGCGCCCGCAACGGTTTCTGCCCGAGTTCACCGGAGTACCGGCGGGCGGCGGCCCGGATCACCGAGCAGCTCGCCCGGCGGTACGGCGACCATCCGGCGGTGGTGCTCTGGCACGTCCACAATGAGTACGGAGGGCACGTGCCGGCCTGCTACTGCGACACCTCGGCAGCCGCGTTCCGGGACTGGCTTCGGGTCCACTATGGTGACCTGGCCGAGCTGAACCGGTCGTGGGGCACGGCGTTCTGGGGCCAGCGCTACGGCGACTGGGAGGAGATCGAGCCGCCCCGGCTCGCCCCGACCGCGGTCAACCCGGCCCAGCAGCTCGACTACTACCGGTTCTCCTCCGACGCGTACCTCGAATGCTACCGCCAGGAGCGGGACATCCTGCACGAGCTGTCGCCGGGTGTGCCGGTGACCACCAACCTGATGGTCATCACCTGCAAAGAGATCGACGGCTGGCGGTGGGCGTCCGAGTTGGACGTTGTGGCCACCAACCACTATCTCAAGGCCGAGCTGCCCGACAACCATATCGACCTGGCGATGGCCGCCGACCTGAGCCGGTCACTCGCCGGCGGCGGGCCGTGGCTGTTGATGGAACACTCGACCAGCGCGGTGAACTGGCAGCCGCGGAACATCGCCAAGCGACCGGGGGAGCTGCGCCGCAACAGCCTGGCCCACTTCGCCCGGGGCGCCGACGGGCTAATGTTCTTCCAGTGGCGGGCGGCCCGCGCCGGGGCGGAGAAGTTCCACTCCGCGATGCTGCCGCACGGTGGCACCGGCACCCGGGTCTGGCGGGAGGTGACCCAGCTCGGCGCCGACCTCGGCGCGCTCCGGGAGCTGCGCGGCACCCGGGTCGCCGCCGACGTTGCGATGCTGTGGGACTGGCAGTCCTGGTGGGCGCTGGAGCTGGAGTGGCGGCCGTCGGTGGACTTGTCTTACTTGGACAGCATGCTCGGCTGGTACGACCGGCTGTGGCGCGCTCACCTGACCGTCGACTTCGCCCGGCCCGACGCCGGCCTCGGTCGCTACCCGCTGGTGCTGGTGCCGAGCCTCTATCTGATGACCGAGTCCGCGGCCGCGAACCTGACCGAGTACGTCCGGCGGGGCGGGACGGTTGTCGTCTCGTACTTCTCCGGCATCGTGGATGCCACCGACACCATCCACCCCGGTGGTCACCCGGGTGCGCTGCGGGAGCTGCTCGGCCTGACCGTCGAGGAGTTCCTGCCGTTGCGGCAAGGTGAGACCGTCAACCTGGACGGTGGGCTGGTCGGCGACGTCTGGGCCGAGGACGTCGTGCTGCACGATGCCGAGCCGGTGCGGCGGTATCTGGACGGCCCAGCGCCGGGCGGCCCGGCGGTGACCCGGCATCGGTTCGGCGCCGGGGTCGCCTGGTACGTCTCGACCCGGCTGCGAGGTGCCCACCTCGACGCGGTGCTCCGGTCGGCGTACGCGGATGCCGGGCTCACGCCGCCCGACCTGCCCGACGGGCTCGAGCTGGTCCGCCGGGTCGGCGACGGTGCCTCGTACCTGATCGCGATCAACCACACCGGGGACGAGGTATCCGTACCGGCGCGCGGCGACGAGCTGCTCACCGGGGCAGCCTGCCCCGGCGAGCTGCTCGTCCCCGCCGGCGAAGTCCGCGTCCTCCGCGCCACCCCACCCACACACTCCGGTTAGTGGTCGAAGACGTTGATCGCTGGCAGGGCCCGCCCGTCATAGTCGAACAGCGCTTGGTTCTCCCAGCCGTCGCCGGAGGTCGGGTCGTCCGGGTCCCAGCCGGCGCCCTCGACCGCCGTCCAGGTCGGCTCCCAGTAGAAGACCCCGAGGGCCTGTGGGACGGCGTTGACCACGGTGAACATGTCCCGGAACAGGTCGGCCTGGCCCTCCGGGGTGGCCGGGTAGCCACCGGCCTCGGCCAGCGAGGCGTTGAAGATGTTCGGGGTGGAATCGTTCTCCTCGAGCGTGAACCCGTACGCCGCCTCCATCACCGCGATCGGCTTGCCGTACCGGGCGGTCAGGTCGAACAGGTTCGCCTGCAGGCTGCCCAGCGAGCCGTGCCAGTAGATGTAGTGCGAGACCCCGATGATGTCGAACTCGACCCCGCGGGCGATCGCGTTGTCGAACCACCAGACGTGGCCGCCGTTGTTGCCGCCCTCGGCCAGATGCAGTATCGTCTTCGTGCGCGGTGAGGCGTCGTGGGCGGCCTCGGTGGCCGAGATCAGCAGCGCGGCGAGCCCGTCCCAGTTGTCCCACCGGCCGTCCGGCCACAGCATCCCGCCGTTGATCTCGTTGCCGAGCTGGGCGATGTCCGCCGGGGTGCCCTGCCGCCGCAGCGCGTGCAGCACTTCGTAGGTGTGGTCGTAGACCGCCTGCCGCAGCTCGGGGAAGCTGAGGTCGGCCCACGCCCGCGGCTTGTTCTGCTGGCCCGGGTCGGCCCACCGGTCCGAGTAGTGGAAGTCGATCACCAGGCCCATGTCGGGCCGGTCGATCCGGCGGGCCATCTCCAGCACCCGGTCCAGGTTGTTGTAGCCGTCGGTCGGGTTGACCCAGACCTTGAGCCGGGCGTAGTTCATCCCCTCCGACCGCAGGATCGACAGCGCGTCCCGCTGCCGGCCCTGCCGGTCGAAGTAGACGGCGCCGAAGTCCTCGTTCTTCTTCAGGGTGGAGACGTCGGCGCCGCGGATCGGCACCGGCGCCAGCCGGCCCCGGCTGAGCGTGACCTCGTCGAAGTTCGCCCAGTTACCCGGGTTGCCGCTGGAGTGCAGGACGATCGTGCACTGGTGCCGGGTGGCCCGGGCGGAGACGGCGACCTGCACCCAGTCGGAGCCGCCGGTGCGCGGCAAGGCGACCCGCTGCTCGTCCCGGCCGCAGCGCAGACCGACGTACGCCGAGCGTTGCCCGCCGTCGGTGCGTACCCACACCCGGAGCGTGTAGTGGCCGTTGCGCAGCCCGGTCACCCGCTGCTCGGTGGTGACGGTATAGGCGTCCTCGGCCCAGTGGCTGAGCCGGAACCCGGTGCCGGCCTGACCGCCCGCCTCCACAAAGGAGGCGTCAGGGTTGCCGCGCTCGGTCCAGCCGGTGGTGCTGCCGGTCTCGAAGCCGGCGTTGTCGACCGTGCCACCGGCGGGGTGGCCGGCGGCCGGCGCACCGAGCCCGGCGGCCACCAGCGCGACCACCGCCGCCAGCGTGAATGCCTTGCGTACCATGGGGATCTCCTTAGAACTCACCGAAGACGCTGATGGCTGGCAGCGCCCGCGAGTTGTAGTCGAACAACGCCTGGTTCTCCCAGCCGTTGCCGGAGCTAGGGTCGGTCGGGTCCCAGCCGCTGCCGGGGACCGCGGTCCAGGTCGGCTCCCAGTAGAAGACGCCGAGCCCGCGCCCATTCGGGACCGCCGCGACCACCTCGAACACGTCCCGCAGCGCGGCCGCCTGGCCGGCCGGGCTGGCCGGGTAGCCGCCGGCCTGCTGCAGCGCCGAGTTGAAGATGTTCGGGGTCGAGTCGTCCTGCGCCAGCGTGAACCCGTACGCGGTCTCCATCACCGCGACCGGCCGGCCATAGCGGGACGCGAGGTCGTTGAGGTTCTGCTGCAGACTCGCCAACGACCCGTGCCAGTAGATGTAGTGAGACACGCCGATGATGTCGAGCGGCACGCCGCGGGCGGTCGCGTTGTCGAACCACCACCGGTGCTGGGCGTTGTTGCCGCCCTCGGCGAGGTGCAGCATCACCCGGGTGGAGCTGGACACGTCCTTGGCCGCGGTCGCGCCGGCGGTGAGCAGCTGCGCCAGGTTGTTCCAGTTGTCGGTGCTGCCGTCCGGCCACAGCATGCCGGCGTTGATTTCGTTGCCGATCTGCGCGATGTCGGCGGTGGTGCCCTGCGCCCGCAGGCTGTTGAGCACGTCGAAGGTGTGGTTGTAGACCGCGTCGCGGAGCTGGTTGAAGCTGAGCGATCGCCAGGCCGCCGGCTTGTTCTGCTGGCCGGGGTCGGCCCACGAGTCGGAGTAGTGGAAGTCGATCACCAGCCCCATCCCGAGCGCCTTGATCCGCTGGGCCATCGCCAGCACCCGGGCCTTGTTGTTGAAGCCGTCGGCCGGGTTCACCCAGACCTTCAGCCGGGCGTAGTTCATGCCGTTGTCGCGCAGCAGCACCAGCGGGTCGACCGGGTTGCCGGCGCTGTCGAAGTACGTGCCGCCGAACGCCTCGTTCTTGGCCAGGGTGGACACGTCGCCGCCTTTGATCTGCACGGCCTGGCCGCCTCCTCCGCCGTTGCTGATGAGCTCGACATCGTCGAAGTTGATCCAGTTGCCGGCGTTGGCGTTCGAGTTGAAGCTGGCCCGGCACTGGCTGCCGCCGCTGAGGTTGGCGGTTACCGAGATCTGCACCCAGGTGGTGGTGGAGGTCTGCGGGATGTTGGTACGAGGTTCCGGGCTGACCCCGCAGTTGCGGAGCGCGATGTAGGCGGCGTGCTGGCCACCGCTGGAGCGCACCCACACCCGCAGCGTGTAGCTACCACTGGGGAGGTTCGGAAACTGCTGGTAGGTCTCGACCTGGTAGGCGGAGGCGGACCAGTGGGCAAGCCGGCGGGCGCCGGACCGGCCGCCGGCTTCGGCGTAGGAGGCGCTGGTCTGGCCGGACTCGCTCCAGCCGGTCGGGGTCTGGCCCGAGCCGCTCTCGAAGCCTGGGTTGACGACGGTGGCCTGGGCGAGGGCCGGATCGGGTAAGGACAGGAACGTCGCGGTGAGCAGCAGCCCGGTGGCGAGCGCGGTGAAGGCCCGGCCGAGCAACGACCGTGTGAGCATCGAAGCCACTCCATTCGGGCGTCGGTGGGTGGTGGCGAATGCTCACAGCCAACGCTCAACCCAGCCGGTGCCGGAATGGAACCACTATCGACACAACCATGCCCGGCTGTCCGTGTCAAGGCTGGTCCCAAGACCTCCGGACAGCACTCGCCGGCCGGCCCGCGCCCGCCGGCCGGACCGTGGGCGAGCCAACTACCGGCGGGACAGCAGGCCGCGCACGTACTTGGCCTGGCCGGCGTGCTGGATGTCGTCG
>DATCKZ010000069.1:0-107370 GCA_036564175.1 Natronosporangium sp. | reverse complement strand
CACATCCAGGAGCATCTTGTCGGGCTCACGTTGCGGTTCATCGAGGCGTGCAAGACAGACGGAGAAGAGGAGTACGAGACTGACAGCCGGATCATTACGACCAGCGTTATCGCAGGCGCTGTGCTCGCGGTCGGCGCCTCTTCGCCGCCCGGGTGGGTAGTGGGCGGCCTGGCAATCGTGGTGAACGCCATCTTCGCGTTCATGGACAACTCGGTGACCGACGCGCGGGACTCAGTAGGGGCGGCCGTGGCCGGCTCAGCGATGTCGATCCAAGGGATCAGTGAAGAGCTGACGAGCTTCCTGCCCATCCGCGAGGTGCCGTACGCCGCGGAAGAGGGTCTCCCATATGAACCGTACGAAGCGTAGCCACTCGCTGCGTTGGCTGGCCGCAGTGGCGCTGGTCATTGCCGCCGGGTGCGGAAGCGGGGCGCCGGCCCGAGTGGACCAACGAATGCCGGCCGGCGAGGTGCTGCAGCGGCTGTGTGACGAGTTGTTCGAGGTGGCTGATGAGGAGTTCGTCGCGGCGAGCCAGGCAAGCCGCATCGAGCAGTCACTCGGCGCGACCGGACCCGCGAACTCGGTGTCGTGCGAGGGCGATGGATGGGACATTGAATCCGACGGAGAGCAGCACTCCCGGGTGGAGCTGGCTGTGATATTCAAGCCCGTGCGCGATCCCGCCGCTCCTGAATCGGACTACTGCGACACCGAAGGCGTAACTGTCAGCGTGCCGGTAACCGGGTACGAAGAGCGGGAGTTCGATGGCAATCCCTACTGCTTCTCCTGGTACAGCGGCGACCGGTCGCACGTCGCAGCGGCTAGCTACATCGACCGGAGCACCGAGATCTACCTGACGTGGCGCATCGCCACCGACACGGACCCGTTCGACACCGATACCGAGCTCGGGGCGCTGTTCGCCGCGGCGCAGGAGGCGGTGTTGACCAGGGTCTACGAAACGTTCGGCGAAGCCGATTGAGCACGCCTCGCCGTACCGGCGAGGTAGGCGGCGCCGCGTGGCGACAGCCGGTAGCCGACCTCCAGGCTGTGGGTTAGCCCGAGGTTCTTGAGCTTGCGGACGTCCGCCTTGAACGGCAGCAGCTCGCGGCCGAGCCGGGCGGCGAGGTCGGCGGCCCGGGTGCCGGGATGTTCGGCGATGAGCGCGAGCGCCGCGGCGGTCCACGGCCCGGTGCGGCTGGCGCGGTCGAGCCGGTCCAGCCGCCGGTCGATTTCCGCGACGTCCTCGGGCGTGAGCGCGGCGTCGGCGGCCAGCGCCTCGCGTGGATCGGGTTCGTCGACCCGCCGGAACGCGATCCGGTACACGGGCAGGCCCGGTTCACCCCGCAGATCGGCGATCAGCGCGGCGGGGTCCGGATAGCCGGCCTGCCGGGCATCGGCTTCGCCGATGTTGGCCGGCTCCACGACCGAGACCGATTCGACCTCGATCATCGACCGGCCGGTGCGGTACCGGTGGCCGGCGACCGCCTGCGGCCGCCGCCAGCGGCGGAACATCAGGGTGATCGAGCCGTCGGCGATCCCGTCCCGTAGCCGCCGTTCGAATAGCATGCCCACACGGTAGTGAGGCGGTACGCTGGCCGGCGCGGCACCCCGACTGGTGGCGGAGGGGCGGGCGCCCGGCCCGCCGCGCCGCTGGCGGGGCTGGTCCGCCGATACGAAGGTAGCCGGATCGAGGGCGCGCAACCCGGCAGCCATCGTGGGTGCCCGTCGCCCTACCTCGAGCTGGACATCTCCCTCGGGGAGCCGATCCAGCTGGCCGCGATGCCGGATCCGGCGGGCTCGCTGGCCCGGTGGTGAGCCTGGCCGCGGTGCTCGGCCGGCGGGGCGAGGAGCTGGCCGCGCGGCTGGCCGAGGCGCCGGACTGGCCCGCCCGGTTCGCGATGCTCGACCAGCTGCTGTCCCGCCAAACCGGACAACTGCCAGAGCCCGACCCCGGTGCTCAGCTACGCCTGGCAGCGGATCGTCCATAGTGACCGGCCGGTGGGTCGGCGAGCTGGCGGCCGAGACCGGGCTCAGCCGGCAGCAGCTCGCCGAGCGGTTCCGGGGCGAGTTCGGGCTCGGGCCGAAGCGAGTCGCCGTGGCCGACCGGGCTCGCGCGGTCGGGCAGAGTTTCTTCGATCCGCTCCCGGCCGGTGCGGATCTGTACCTGCTCAACGGCATCCTGAACGACTGGCCGGACCGGCAGACCGCGATGATCCTGCGGCGCTGCGCCGAGGCCGCTCCGCCCGGCGCCCGAGTGTGGTCTCGAGGTGGTGGCGGCGCAGCACGACCGGATCGGCCGGTTCACGGTCGAGTGCCGGCGCCGACCCGAGCGCGCCTCACCCCACCGCCCCCGCGGCTGGGCTATGTTCGCAAGCTGTGCGAGGTTTGCGGCGCGGCACCCAGCAGGCTGGATTCGACATCGGGCGGCGGGAACGCCGTCGGGTAGTGCCGGAGGTGGCGGCCGAGCCCGGATTGGTGGTCGAAGACGTCGACTCCGGCTTCTGCGGCGCGGTGGTCGGGATCGAGTCCGGCGCGGTGGTGCTGGAGGACCGGCACGGCAAACGGCGCAACTTCCCAATGGCCCCGGCCGCGTTCCTGCTCGACGGGGAACCGGTCACGCTGTGCCGCCCGGCACCGGCGAAGGCCGTGGTGGCGGCTCGGCGTACCGCCTCTGGCTCGCGAGCGGTGGACGGGGTGCGGGCTCGGGTGGCGAAGGCGAGCCGGATCTGGGTGGAGGGTGACCACGACGCCGCGCTGGTGGAGCGGATCTGGGGCGACGACCTGCGGATCGAGGGCGTGGTGGTGGAGCCGCTGGCCGGCATCGACGAGCTGCCGGCGCAGGTGGCCGCGTTTCAGCCCGGGCCGGGCCGGCGGCTGGGCGTGCTCGTCGACCACCTGGTTCCCGGGTCGAAGGAGAGCCGGATCGTGGCCGCGGTCGAGTCGCCGCACGTGCTGGTGACCGGCCACCCGTACGTGGACATCTGGCAGGCGGTGAAGCCGGAGCGGATCGGGATCCGGGCCTGGCCGGAGGTGCCGCGCGGCCAACCGTGGAAGGAAGGCGTGTGCCGGGCGCTCGGGGTGGCCGAGCCCGCCGAGCTTTGGCGGCTGATCCTGTCGAAGGTGGACAGCTTCTACCATGTGGAGACGCCGCTCATCAACGCGATGGAGCGGCTGATCGACTTCGTCACCGAGGACGGATGACCAGGCCGGGACAGGGCGGTACCCCCAGAGCCGGGTGGGAGCTCTGGGGGTACCGCGCGGGAGGGGTTATGCCGAGCAGGAGATCGGTGACGGTACGGCGTTCGTACCGCTGAATGTCCCCTGGATCCCGAAGATGACGCTCTGTCCAGGCTGGATGGTCGCGTTGTGGGCGACGTTCGACGCGGACACGTCCGGACCAGTCTGGTCGATGTCGACATTCCAGGAGTTGTAGATGTTCTGGTCGCCGCTGTAGGTCCAGGTGACCGTCCAGCCGTTGATGGTGGTGGAACCGGAGTTGGTCACCGTCACATCGGCCTGGAAGTTCCCCGGCCAGCCGCCGCTCAGGGTGTAGGTGACGTCGCAGTCGGCGTTGCCCGGCGGCGGCGAGCTGGTCGGCGGTCCGCTGGTGGGCGGCGAGCTGGTCGGCGGAGTGGACGGTCCGCCGGTGCCGTCCGGTGGCACCAGGTGCGGTTCCAGGATGCTGTACTTGGCCTCGTTCACCGTCCACCAGTCGTCCATCACCAGCCCGCCGGTGTCGCCCGAGTTCGGGTTCCACGACCAGAACGTGAACGACATGCCGTTGGCGGTCATGTAGTTCATGAGCGCCGGCAGCCATTGCTGGTCCAGCGGGTGCTGCAGCGTGGTGCCGAACTCGCCGACCAGCACCGGCGCGATGTTCTGCTTGTGCAGGTAACCCCAGTAGTGGTCCCAGACGCTGGGCAGGTTGTTCGGGAAGTTCGGGTCGTCGAACCACGGCTGCCGGTCGAACACCGAGATCGCGTAGTCGTGGGCCGAGTAGACCAGCCGGTTCGGCACGTTCAGCCGGACCGGGAACTCGCCAGCGGCCGCTAGGTTGCCGCCCCACCAGGTGCAGTCGTCGTCGATCGGCGGGTTGCTCCACGGGTTCGGCAGCCCACCGGACGGGCAGCTGGTGCCCTCCACGAAGATCAGCCAGTTCGGCTGGACGGCGAGGATCGCGTTGCCGATCCGCTCCGCGGCCAGCCGCCAGTCCCGGGCCGGATCGCCGCAGCCCCAGCAGGAGCCGGTGGCGTTCGGCAGCGTACCTTCGGCGTGCGGCTCGTTGATGAGGTCGGCACCGATCACGGTGGTGTTCCCGGCGTACCGCTCGGCGAGCATCACCCAGTCGTCGATGATGCTCTGCTCGCTGACCTGCGGGGTGTACCAGAGCGCGGTGATCCCGCTGGCCGCGCTCGGCCGGTGCCGGTCCAGGATCACCCGCATGCCGCGGCTGCCCGCGTGCTCGATCACCAGGTCCAGGATCTCCAGCGGGTGGAGCCCGACCAGGTCCGGGTTGGTGAAGTCGTTGATGCTGGTGGCCTGGGCGTCCGGCCGTAGCGAGTCACCGGTGAACGGGATCCGCAGGGTGTTGAAGCCGAGATCGGCCATCTTGTCGATCTGCGCTCGCCAGGTGGCGGGCGAGTTGGCCCACAGTCCGTGGAACGTGTGGTTTTCGGTCTCCATGCCGAACCAGTTGATGCCGGTCAGCCGCACCGTGGCGCCGGTCGCGTCGACGATCCGGTTGCCGTTGGTGCGCAGGTAGCCGGTGCCGGTGCCGTTCGCTTGCGCGTTGGCGGGGGCGGCGGACAGGCCGACCGCGACGAGGGTGGCGGCGAGCGTGATGGCGGCTGTGGCAGCAGCCGCGATCACCGCGCCGACCGCGGTTCTGCGGGGGCGGGACATGCTGAAACAACTCCCTTCGAGAGCATGGGAGCGTTCCCAGGAGCGCTATCCACATGCTGCCGGCCGGTTACAGAGTTGTCAATGCTCGATTTCGACGGTCGGGATCGATGTCGCGGTCAACCGCCCGCTCGATCGACGATCAAGCTCGTGGCAACGGCCTGAGAGCGAGATCACGTCGCCGGCCGCCGCTGCTGCGGCAGGATTGGGAGACCGCCAGTCCCGTTCCGAGGAGGCCAGGTGGCCGCCGAACCCGCCGTCGCCCGCACCGGCACCTACCAGCCCGAAGTGGTGCAGCGACGCACCCTCCGGTTGCTGTTCAGCACCCAGGTGATCGGCGGGGTCGGGGTCGCGGTCGGGCTGTCGGTGGGGACGCTGCTCGCCGCGGACATGGCGGGCAAGGGGATGGCCGGGCTGGCGCAGAGCGTCGCGGTGGTCGGTTCCGCCCTGCTCGCCGTACCGGTCGTGCAGGTCATGCGGCGGCACGGCCGCGGGCCGGGACTGGTCGCCGCCTACCTCGCCGCCGCGCTCGGCGCGGTGGGCGTGGTGGTCGCCGCGGTGACCGACTGGATCCCGTTGCTGTTCGTGGCGCTGTTCCTGTTCGGCGGCGGTACCACCGCCGGGATGCAGGCCCGGTACGCCGCGGTCGACCTGGCGCCGACCGCCCGGCGCGGCCGGCATTTGTCGCTGGTGGTTTGGGCGACCACCCTGGGGTCGGTCGCCGGACCGAACCTCGCGCCGCTGGCCGGCACCGCTTTGGATCGGTACGGAGTGCCGACGCTGGCCGGTCCGTTCGCGTTCTCCAGCCTGTTGTTCGGGCTGGCGGCGCTGCTGGTGCTGCTGTTGCTCCGACCGGACCCGCTGCTGGTGGCGCGGGCGATCCGGGACGAGCCGGCGGACGCTCCGACCGAGCGGGCCGGCATGCGGGCGGCGCTGTCCGCGGTGCTGGCCCGGCCGGCGGCCCGGCTGGGAGTCTCGGCGATGGCGGTCGGGCACCTGATGATGGTCGGGGTGATGGCGATGACCCCGGTGCACATCCTGGACGCCGGCCACAGCGAGGCGGACACGCTGCGGATCGTCGGCATCGTGCTGAGCCTCCACATCGCCGGGATGTTCGCGTTCGCGCCGGTCACCGGCTGGCTCACCGACCGGTGGGGACGCCGACCGGTGATCCTGACCGGGGTGGCGCTGCTGGTGTCGGCGTGCGCGGTCGCCGGCACCGCCGGCCACCACTCGGGCCAGCTGTCGGTCGGGCTGTTCCTGCTCGGGCTGGGCTGGTCGGGCACGATGGTGGCCGGCTCGACGCTGCTCAGCGAGTCGGTGCCGGATCAGGTCCGGCCGTCCGCGCAAGGGCTCGCCGACCTGGTGATGGGCCTGGCCGGCGCGCTGGCCGGGGCGGTCTCCGGAGTGGTGCTCTCGTGGGCCGGCTACCCGACCCTGAACCTGCTCGCCGCGATCGCCACCGTGCCGCTGGTGGCGCTGGCGTTGCGACCGGTCCAGCGTGGCAGGGTAGAGGCGTGAGACTGACCGACTTTTGGGAGCGGCTGGACCAGGTCTTCGGGCCGGTCTACGCGGCCAGCGTGGCGCGCGACCACGTGCTGGCCGAGCTGGGTGGACGGACCATCGTCGAGGCGCTGGACGCCGGCGAGAAGACCGCGGACGTGTGGCGCGCGGTGGTCGCCGCCTACCCCGATCGGGTGCCTTCGCAACTGCGCTGACCAGAGGCTTTTCACGTTCGGCGTGTCGCCCCGGCTATCGTACGGACGTTCGGCTATTGTCCACAGGGTTGGTGCTTGTCCACAGGCGGCGGCTGGCCGGCTGTTGTTTGTCGGACCGAGCGCCTACGGTGTCCGGGTGGCGAAGAAACCGACGACGAAGAGTGTGGCAGGAGCGGGGACCATGGCAGCAGTGCCCGACAAGGAGAAGGCGCTCGAGCTCGCGCTCGCGCAGATCGACAAGCAATATGGCAAGGGCTCGGTCATGCGGCTGGGCGAGCGGCCGACGATGCAGATGCAGGTGATCCCCACCGGGTCGATCGCCCTCGACATCGCGCTCGGGGTGGGTGGCCTGCCACGCGGCCGGATCGTGGAGATCTACGGCCCGGAGGCGTCGGGGAAGACGTCGATCGCGCTGCACGCGGTGGCGAATGCGCAGCGCGCCGGCGGGATCGCCGCGTTCATCGACGCCGAGCACGCGCTCGACCCGGAGTACGCGAAGGCGATCGGGGTCGACATCGACGCGCTGCTGGTCTCCCAGCCCGACACCGGTGAGCAGGCGCTGGAGATCGCGGACATGCTGATCCGGTCCGGCGCGCTGGACGTGATCGTCATCGACTCGGTCGCCGCGCTGGTGCCGCGGGCCGAGATCGAGGGCGAGATGGGCGACAGCCACGTCGGTCTGCAGGCCCGGCTGATGAGCCAGGCGCTGCGGAAGATCACCGGCGCGCTGAACAACTCCGGCACCACCGCCATCTTCATCAACCAGCTCCGGGAGAAGGTCGGCGTGATGTTCGGCAGCCCGGAGACCACCTCCGGTGGCCGGGCGCTGAAGTTCTACGCGTCGGTCCGGCTGGATGTCCGCCGGATCGAGGGGCTCAAGGACGGCACCGAGGTGGTGGGCAACCGGACCCGGGTCAAGGTGGTCAAGAACAAGGTGGCCAGCCCGTTCAAGAGCGCCGAGTTCGACATCATGTACGGGAAGGGCATCTCCCGCGAGGGCTCGCTCATCGACGTCGGGGTGGAGCAGGGGATCGTCCGCAAGTCCGGGGCTTGGTACACGTACGACGGCGACCAGCTCGGCCAGGGCAAGGAGAACGTCCGCACCTTCCTGCGGGAGAACCCGGACGTCGCCGCGGAGATCGAGAAGAAGATCCTCGAGAAGCTCGGCGTCGGCCAGCCCAGTGACGCGGCGAACGGGCAGGCCCTGCCGCCGGTCGACTTCTGACGATGGTGGGACGGCGGCGGGGGCGCACCGGGCGGGGTTGGGACGCCTCCCCGCCCCGCACCCCTCGCCCCGCCAAGGAGCGCGTCAAGGAGCAGCCGGCCAACTCCTCGGGCCGGTCGCCGGCGCCGGCGGTAGATCCCGCTGAGCGGGCGCAGGAGATCTGCCTGCGGCTGCTGGCGGTCCGGCCACGGACCCGGGCCGAGCTCGCCACCGCGCTGGCGCGTCGCGGCATCGACGACCGGGTCGCCCGCGAGGTGCTCGACCGGTACGGCGAGGTCGGCATGATCGACGACGCGGCGTTCGCGGCGGCCTGGGTCACCAGCCGGCACCACGGCAAGGGGTTGGCTCGCCGGGCGCTCGGCAGCGAGCTGCGCCGGCGCGGGGTGGCGCCGGAGACCGTCGGCGAGGCGCTGGAGCAGCTCGACCCGGACACCGAGGCGGCGACCGCCCGGGCATTGGTCGAGCGCCGGCTGCGCACCGCCACCGGCCCGCCCGAGGCGATCGCCCGGCGGCTGGTCGGGATGCTGGCCCGGAAGGGCTACCCGGCCGGGCTCGCCTACCGGGTGGTGAAGGAGGCGATGGCCGCCGACGAGCGGACCGCCGAGCTTGCCGAGCGGCTCGACCCGGACGCGCTCGCCGACGCGGCCGACGGCGAGCACTGAGCGATCACGGCTCCGGCCAGCTCACCCGGGTGACGCCGCTGGCGTGGACCGGTTCGAAGTGCTCGGCGTAGAGCTTCGCCACCAGCTCGCCGCGACTGCCCACATTGACCTTCCGGAAGATGGTCTTCAGGTAGTCCTGGACGGTGTAGACGGACAGGTGCAGCTGCGCGGCGATCTCGCGGGTGCCGGCGCCGCGGGCCACCAGCCGGGTCACCTGTTGCTCCCGTTCGGACAGGTCGTACGCCTCGACCACGATCGGCGTGATCTCGGTGGCGGTGGCCGGCTCGATCACCACCGCCACCTGCCGGATCTGCCCGTCCGGGGAGCGCAGCCCGGAGGCGTGGCAGACCAGCCAGGTGCCGGCGCGGGTGCGCAGCCGGGCCCGGGCCGTGCCGTCACCGTGCCCCCGCGCGGCCGCGGCCACCCGGAACACCATCGCCTGCAGCCAGACCGGCAGCTGGATGCCGCAGTCGGTGGGCAGGCTGGGCGCGCTCGGCGGCAGCTCGGCCAGCCACCGCCCGGCCCGGTCGTCGGCCGAGATCAGCCGGCCCTGCGGGTCGAACAGCAGCATCCCCGGCTCCGGTAGCGCGATCGCCGGCGAGCGCCCGGCCGGATGCCGGCTGCGGGTCCGCAGCGCCTCGCCGAGCGGCGCGGAGAGGCTGGCGACCAGCCCGACCTCGCGGGCGGTGAACCGCGGCCGGCCCGGCCGCCGGTAGAGCAGCGCGGCCCCCCACGGGCTGTCGCCGACCCGCAGCACGGTCCGCAGCTCGTCGTCGACCCCCATCGGCGCGAGCAGCCGGCGGAGCCGGCGGCTGCGCTGCGGGTCCGCGTAGCTGGCCAGCCGCAGCCCGACCGCCGGCACCGGGGCCCGCGCGATCTCCCGCAACGGGCTGACGTCGGGGGAGAGGAACTCCCACCGCCACGCGCGGGAGCAGAACTCCGGGTCGGGCTCGTGGACGTTCTCCAGCCGGGTCGGCGCCACCGGCAGCCCGGTAGCCGGGTCGGTCAGGAACCACACCCCGGCGTCGAACGGGACCAACCGGCGAAGCCAGGTCGACGCCACGGCCAGCACCTCGGCCACGTCATCGGCACGATGAACCCGCAGCACCAGCTCGTCGCGCCGGCGGGCATCGTCATGCCGTGATCGGCGCATGATCCCCACCCTTACTCGCCGGCCCGGTGACGGCAACCCCACGATTCTGGGGTACTCGCGGCCGGACCCCGCGACCGCGGGGATCCGCCCGCCCCGCCGGCCGCGGGAGGGTCGGGGACATGCCGACGACAGCCATCCGTACCTTCACTGACCTGCGCAAGCGGCTCGCCGGCGAGCTGGTGCTCCCGGGCGACCCGGACTGGGATCTGGCCCGGTCGGCCTGGAACCTCACCGCCGACCAGCGGCCGGCGGCGGTCGCGATCGCCGCCACCCCGGACGACGTGGCCGCGGTGGTCAACGCCGCCCGGGCGGCCGGGCTGCGGGTCGCCGTACAGAGCACCGGGCACGGCGCCGCTCCGCTGACCGAGCTGGGCAACACCGTCCTGCTGAAGACCTCCCGGCTGCGTACGCTTCAGATCGATGCCGGCGCCCGGCAGGCGATCGCCGGTGCCGGCTGCCTCTGGATCGAGGTCACCCGGCCCGCCTCGGCGGCCGGGCTGGCGCCGCTGGCCGGTTCGTCGCCCGACGTCGGGGTCGCCGGCTACACCCTCGGCGGTGGGTTGAGTTGGCTGGCCCGCCGGCACGGGCTGGCCGCGAGCAGCGTCACCGAGCTGCAGGTCGTGACCGCCGACGGCCGGCTCCGGCGGGTCGACGCCACCCATGACCCCGACCTGTTCTGGGCGTTGCGCGGCGGCGGCGGCAGCTTCGGTGCGGTGACCGAGCTGCGGTTCACCCTGTATCCGGTGCCGGCGCTGTCCGCCGGCTGGCTGGTGTGGCCGATGTCGGAGGCGGCCCGGGTGCTGACCGGCTGGCGGGAGTGGCTGGCCGGGGTACCGGACACGGTGACCTCGATTGCCCGGCTGGTCCGGTTCCCGGACCTGCCCGAGCTGCCGGACACGCTCCGCGGCCGGCAGCTGGTGCTGGTGGAGGCGGCGATCCTCGGTGACCAGGCGACCAGCGACCGGCTGCTGCGGGGGATCCGGGCGCTGCGGCCGGAGCTGGACACGTTCGCCGCCACCGCGCCGGTGGCGTTGAGCCGGCTGCACATGGACCCCGAGCAGCCGGTGCCGGTCGCCGGTGACCACGCGCTGCTCGGTGACCTGCCGCCGGCCGCGGTCGACGCACTGCTGGCCGCCGCCGGGCCCGGCGTCGACACCCCGGTGGGCGCGGTCGAGCTGCGCCACCTCGGCGGCGCGCTGGCCCGCCGGCCGCCGGGCGCCGGGGTACTAGCCACATTGGAGGGTGAGTTTCTGCTCCACGCCGCCGGTGTGGTCCCGACCCCGGCGGCCGAGCCCGCGGTCCTGGCCGCCGCCACCGGCATCGTGCAGGCACTGCAACCGTGGCACACCAGCCGCGGCTACCTGAACTTCGCCGAGAGCCGGTCGGCCGATCCGAGCCGGCTGTTCGGGCCGGACGCGGCGCGGCGGCTGGCCGCGATCAAGGCGGAAGTGGACCCGACCGACCTGTTCCACGCCAACCATCCGGTTGGGCGGCAGGACGATCCGATTGCCCCGGCCTGAACCCGATTGGATCGAGCCGGGCCCGATCGGGCCCGGCCACCGATCCGATCGCGCCGAGCTAACCCCGGTTGACCGGTCGAAAACCAGGTGAGGGTGTCAGACCCGCCCCGCATACTTGCCGGGTGACCCAAGCCGCCACCGGGCGGGTGACCGAAGCCGCCACCGAGTTCGAGATCGCCGACCGCCATGTCTACAACCGGCGGAGCCCGGTCCGGTGGGTGCTCTCCCATCAGCTGCGCAACCCGTGGCCGCTGACCGGCTTCCTGGTCGGCTCGGTGGTCATGGTGGCGCTCAACTCGGCGATCCCGGGCATGGTCGGGCAGGCGTTCGACGCGGTGATCGACGACGCTTCCGATCGCAGCCGCACCCTGTCCCTGATCTCGCTGGCGCTGCTGGTGGTCGTGATCGCTCGCAGCGGCATCGACCTGGTCGCCCGGCTCTGCAGCGAGGTGCTCGCCCACCGGATCCAGCGGCAAGCCCGCGACGAGCTTTACCTGAGCCTGCTCGGCAAGAGCCAGACCTTCCACAATCGACAGCGGGTCGGCGACCTGATGGCCCGGGGCGCCAGCGACATCAAGCAGCTGGGGATCATGTTCAGCCCCGGCATCGACCTGATCGTCGACTCCGGCACCCAGGCGATCATCCCGGTGATCTTCATCGGGTTCATCGACTGGCGGCTGCTCGCCGCGCCGCTGGTGTTCCTCGCCGGGTTCCTGCTCTCGCTGCGGCACTTCATGCGCCGGCTGCAGCCGGTCTCCGACCGGATGCGGGAGCGGACCGGTGACCTCGGGGCGGTGCTGTCCGAGTCGGTGCGCGGGATCGAGGTGGTGAAGGCGACCGCGCAGGAGGCGCAGGAGGCGGCGAAGTTCACCAGCCGGGCGGCCGCCTACCGGGAGGCGTTCGTCGAGCAGGGCAAGATCCAGGCGCGCTACCTGCCGACCCTGCTGCTGGCGGTGTGCACCGCCGGCGCCCTGCTGCACGGGCTCTATCTGCATTCGCGCGGCCAGCTGACGGTCGGCGAGGTGGTCGCCTACCTGGGCCTGATGGGGCTGCTCGGGTTCCCGGCGTTCATCTCCATCTTCTCGTTCTCGATGGTGCAGACCGGGCTGGCCAGCGCCCGCCGGATCCTCGCGCTGATGACCGAGGAGACCGAGCTCGACCACAACCCGGCCGGGCACCGCGGGACCATCCGCGGCGCGATCGAGTTCCGCAACGTCACGTTCGGCTACGGCGATCGCCCGGTGCTGCGGGACCTGTCGTTCACGATCGAGCCGGGCGAGACGGTGGCGATCGTCGGCGAGACCGGTGCCGGCAAGACCACTCTGACCAAACTGGTCAACCGCAGCTACGACGTGACCAGCGGCCAGGTGCTGGTGGACGGGGTGGACGTCCGGGACTGGAACCTCGACTCGCTGCGCTCCCAGATCTCCAGCATCGAGCAGGACATCGTGCTGTTCTCCCGGCCGGTGGCGGAGAATATCGCGTTCGGGGTGGGGCAGCGGGCCAGCCGGGAGCAGATCGAGGCGGCGGCCCGGGACGCGCAGGCGGACGGGTTCATCCGGGAGCTGTCGGACGGCTACGACACGGTGATCGGCGAGCGCGGCGTCACCCTCTCCGGCGGCCAGCGGCAGCGGCTGGCGATCGCCCGGGCGCTGCTCACCGACCCGGCGATCCTGGTCCTCGACGACTCCACCAGCGCCATCGACAGCGCCACCGAGGACGAGATCCAGAAGGCGATCCGCCGGGTGCTGCGGGACCGGACCACGCTGCTGATCACGCACCGGCTCTCGCAGATCCGGTGGGCGGACAAGGTGCTGCTGCTACGCCGGGGCCAGCTGGTCGACTGCGGGTCACATGACGAGCTGCTCGCCCGGTGCCCGCTCTATCGGCGGATCTTCGCCCACTACGACGAGGTGAAGCTGACCGCCGCGGCGGGGGAGGTGGGCTGATGGCCTTCCTGATGGACGGCCTCGACGCCGAGCAGTACGACCGGACCTACTCCGACCGCGAGCTGCTGCGCCGGATCCTGCGCTACTTCCGGCCGCACACCGGCGGGATCCTGCTGGTCGCCGGCGGGATCGTGGCCCAGTCGCTGACCCAGGCGGCGGTGCCGGTGCTGATCTCGTGGGGTCTGGACCGGGTGGTCGGCGGCGCCACCGGCGGGTTCGTCGCGCTGCTCACGCTGCTGGTGCTGGCCAGCGGCGGGCTGGGCTGGCTGGCCAACTTCGCGCAGCGGTGGTGGACCGCGAAGGTGGTCGGAGATGTGGTGCTGCGGCTGCGCCGGGACGCGTTCGACGCGGCGGTCCGCCGGGACATGTCGTTCTTCGACGAGCACTCGTCCGGCAAGGTGGTGAGCCGGGTCAGCTCGGACACCGACGACTTCGCCACCGTGGTCACGCTCACCATGAACCTGATCGGCCAGGTGCTGCTGATCGGGTTCGTCACCGCGCTGCTGTTCACCCGCAGCACCGAGCTGGCGCTGCTGGTGCTCGCGGTGGCGCCGGTGGTGGTGCTGATGGCGCTCGGCTTCCGCCGGATCGCCCGGCAGACCACCCGGCACGCGCAGCGCTCGATCGCCCGGGTCAACTCGATGCTGCAGGAGACCATGAGCGGCATCTCGGTGGCCAAGAGCTTCCGGCAGGAGCAGACCATCTATGACGAGTTCCGGCCGATCAACGAGCAGAACTACCGGGTCTCGCTGCGGCAGGGGTTCGTGTTCGGGTCGATCTTCCCGCTGCTGTTCGCGGTGGCCGGGCTCGCCACCGTGGTGCTGGTGCAGGTCGGCGGCATGGCGGCGGTGGCCGGCCGGATCAGCCCCGGCGACTGGTACCTGTTCCTGCAGAGCGTGGCGATGTTCTGGCTGCCGCTGACCTCGATCGCGTCGTTCTGGTCGCAGTTCCAGCAGGGACTGTCCGCGGCCGAGCGGGTGTTCGCGCTGATCGACGCCGAGCCGAAGGTGGTGCAGTACGAGTCGCAGCCGGTGGACCGGCTCGCCGGCCGGGTCGAGTTCCGCGACGTCACGTTCGAGTACGTGCCCGGCCAGCCGGTGCTGCGCGAGTTCAACCTGACCATCGAGGCCGGGCAGACGGTCGCGCTGGTCGGCCACACCGGGGCCGGCAAGTCCACCCTCGGCAAGCTGCTGACCAGGTTCTACGAGTTCTCCGGTGGCCAGATTCTGATCGACGGCCGGGACATCCGGACCCTCGACCTGGCGGCCTACCGGCGGCAGGTCGGGGTGGTGCCGCAGCTGCCGTTCCTGTTCACCGGCACGGTCGCGGAGAACATCGCGTACGCACGACCGACCGCGGCGCGGGCGGAGATCGAGGCCGCGGCGGCGGCGGTCGCCGGTGGCGACTGGGTGGCGGCGCTGCCCGACGGGCTCGCTACCCAGGTGGGGGAGCGTGGTGCCGCGCTGTCGGTCGGGCAGCGGCAACTGGTGGCGCTCGCTCGGTTGCTGCTGCAGGACCCGGCGATGGTGATCCTGGACGAGGCCACCGCGAGCGTCGACCCGCTCACCGAGGCACAGATCCAGGAAGGGCTCGACCTGGTGCTCGCCGGCCGGACCTCGATCGTGATCGCGCACCGGCTCTCCACGATCGAGCACGCGGACCGGATCATCGTGCTCGACCACGGCCGGATCGTCGAGGAGGGCGACCACCGGTCGCTGCTCGCGGCCGGCGGGGCGTACTGCCGGGTCTACAACGCCTACTTCCGGCACCAGTCACCCGACTACCAGCCCGGCTCCGGGTTCGTCCCGGTCTCAGCCGGCGAGCCGGGGTAGGGTTCAGCTCGCCACCGGTCGCCAACCCGATATCAGACCACGACGAATCTGCATGGATCGATCACTGCTCCAACCAGGGCGGCCAGAACCCGCAGCTCATCGGGCTGATCCGGCGAGCGGGGCGCCCGTGACCCGAGGCCGAGCGGGGTTCGACCACCGATCCGGCTCTTGACCAAATCGTTATCTCGGCCTAGCCTCGCCAATACAACGGAGCACGTCCGACCACAGCAGGGCTAACGACGCAAGATCCAGCAGGTAACAGAACGGCAACACTTCTGAGATAGCGACAACGCCGATCGCGGATCATTGCCGCGACCTAGCATAGCCGTCGCCGGCCGGGCCGAGCCGACGACGGCTTTGTGCACTTTCCGGCCCGGGAGCGGTTGCTGGGTACCGCTGGCTCCGCCGTACCCGCGTGCCGCTCTCGCCGGTCGGGCAGCTCCCCATAGTGACCAGTGCGCTCGCGCGCCACGGGTGAAGGGAGACGCCATGGCCGGAATGGTGTGGGCGTTGATCGCCGTGGTGGCGGCACTAGCCGCCATCGTCGCCGCGGGACTGGTATGGAGCGGCCGGGCGATCCGGCGACTCGACGAACGGATCACCGGCCCGGCCGGCAGCGCCGCCGCTCAGGCGGAGGTCGCGGCGGCCCGGGCCGAAGCCGGCCGGGTACTGGAGGCGGCTCGGGCCGAGGCCGGCCGGGTGCTGGAGGCGGCCCGGGCGGAAGCGGACGCGATCCTGGAGCGGGCCCGGCAGCAGGCGGAGACCGCCGCCGCGGCGATCCGCGACACCGCCGAACGGGAGATCGCGGCACTGGCGGCGGCCAACCGGGAGCACGCCGCCGCGCTCGACCGGCGCGAACAGCGGATCGACGAGCGGGAGCGGCTGCACGCCGAGGAGGTGGAGCGGCTCGGCGAACGCGAGCGGCGGCTGGTCGCGGCCGAGGCGCAGCTGGCGACCCGGACGGCGTCGCTCGCCGAGCAGCAGGCCGCGCTCGCCGAGGCCGAGCAGCACCTGCTCAGCGAGCTGGAACGGGTGGCCGGGCTGAGTGCCGAGGCCGCCCGGGCCGAGCTGGTCGCCAGCATCGAAGCGCAGGCGAAGCGGGAAGCCGCGGTGTTGGTGCGGGACCTGGAGGCGGAGGCGCGGCAGACCGCCGAGCGCCGCGCCCGGCACATCGTGGTCGACGCGATCCAGCGGGTCGCCAGCGAGCAGACCACCGAGAGCGCGGTGAGCGTCCTGCACCTGCCAACCGATGAGATGAAGGGTCGGATCATCGGCCGGGAGGGCCGCAACATCCGGGCGTTCGAGTCGGTGACCGGGGTCAACCTGATCGTCGACGACACCCCCGAGGCGGTGCTGCTGTCCTGCTTCGACCCGGTCCGTCGGGAGGTCGGCCGGGTCACGCTGGAGAAGCTGGTGGCCGACGGCCGGATCCATCCACACCGGATCGAGGAGGTGTACGAGTCGGCCCGGCAGGAGGTCGCCAACCTGTGCCAGCGGGCGGCCGAGGACGCGCTGGTCGAGGTCGGCATCACCGACCTGCATCCGGACCTGCTGGCGCTGCTCGGCCGGCTGCGCTACCGCACCAGCTACGGGCAGAACGTCCTCAAGCACCTGATCGAGAGCGCCCACCTGGCCGGGCTGATGGCCGGTGAGCTGGGGCTGGAGGTGGAGTCGACCGGGCTGGCGAAGCGAGCGGCGTTCCTGCACGACATCGGCAAGGCGTTGACCCACGAGGTGGAGGGCTCGCACGCGAAGGTCGGCGCGGAGCTGGCCCGCCGCTACGGCGAGCCGGACGAGGTGGTGCACGCGATCGAGGCCCACCACAACGAGGTCACGCCGCAGACCATCGAGGCGGTGCTCACCCAGGCCGCCGACGCCTGCTCGGGGGGCCGGCCCGGCGCCCGGCGGGAGGGTCTGGAGGCGTACGTCAAGCGGCTGCAGCGGATCGAGGAGATCGCCGCCGGCAAGCCGGGGGTGGAGAAGGTCTTCGCGATGCAGGCCGGCCGGGAGGTACGGGTGATGGTGCACCCGGACAAGGTGGACGACATCGGTGCCGCGGTGCTCGCCCGGGACGTGGCCAAGCAGGTGGAGGAGGAGCTCACGTATCCCGGCCAGGTCCGGGTCACCGTGATCCGGGAGCTGCGCGCCACCGAGATCGCCCGCTGACCCACCCCACAACCACGCCGATCTAGGAATTGTTCAGCCCAGAATCCGGCGAATCGGGCTGAACAACTCCTAGATCGGCGCGGTCGGAAGAACGGGTCAGGCGGCGGTTGGCAGGGTGACCCGGTGGATCTCGATGTCGCCGCTGACCGTCCGCACCTGCAGGGTGAGCGTGTGCTCCGGCGGCGCGCCACCACTGGCCTCGCCGCCACCACCCATGTTCAGATCGCTGCGGGTCTTGCCGGACAGGGTGTTCAGGTCGAGCCACACCCCAGTGCCGGCGATCACGCCGACCACCACGTCCCCGGAGACCGTGTTCAGCTGGAGCGTGCCCTGCCGGGTCGCGCCGATCCGGATGTCGCCGGAGGCGGTCTTGGCTTTCATGTCGGCGTTGGCCTGGTCGAGCTGGACCCGCCCGCTGGCACTGGTGACGTCCACCGACCCGTTGACCTGGTTGGCGGTGATGTCGCCGGAGGCCGACTTGACGGTCAGCCGGCCGCCGACCGTCCCGGCCCGGGCGTCCCCGCTGGCCGTGTTGACGGTGAGGTCGCCGGTGAGCTGCTCGACGTAGGCGTCGCCGGAGGCGGTGTTCAGCTTGGCGTCCCGCCACTGGCCGTGGCAGCTCACGTCGGCGCTGGCGACCCGGATCCGGGCGCTGCTGTCGACCGGCACCCGGGCGGTCACCCGCAGCCGGCCGGACCGGCGGAGCAGCCAGCCGCTGTTCTCCGGGGCGGCGACGGTCAAGGTGTCACCGGACAGCTCGACCTTGGTCTCGGCCGCGGCCTGCCGGGAGGCTTCGCTGTTGTCGTAGGGCTCGACCTCCACCACGGCGGTCTCCCGTGGCTCGGCGGTCAAGGTCGCGGTGCCGCCGGCGATCCGCAGGTCGACGGTGATCGGGCCGGAACAGGGGTACTCGGGCATTTCGCTGTCTCCTTTGTGAACGGTGGCGGTCAGGCCTGGGCGAACCCGGTGACCCGCTTGCCGAAGCTGGCCCGGCCGGGCGGGAACGGTGGGAACGATGGCGATGGCGGTGGTTGGCTCGGCCGGCCGCTGACCGCCGCGGCGATCGCCCGGACCAGCCAGGCGTTGACCGAGATGCCCTCGGCGGAGGCGGCCCGCTCGACCGACTCCTTCAGGCCCTCAGGGAGCCGGAGCGTGATCCGGGCGACGTCCCCGGACCCGTCGGCGGTCGGGGCGGCGGCCGGCGGCGGCGCCGGCGGTGCCGGCTCCGGCTCGGGGTGGGTGATCTCGGTAACCACCAGGTCGGCCTCGCGGCCGCGCAGCCGCACCTCCACGCTGGCGGTGCCGAGCTTGGTGGTGACCTCGTCGGCGGCGTCAGCGAGCGCCTCCATCAGGCACAGCCGCGCGGACGCCTCCAGCGAGCCGGCGAGCAGCTCGGCGGCTCGGCTCACCTCCGGCCCGCCCGGGGCGGCGGAGGCGGCGAGATCGCGGCGGAGCGCTTCGAGGTACGGTGTCAAATCCATGACGCCAGCATGACACCAAGCCTGACGTCAGTCAAGCCGCTCACCGATGTCGCTCAGGTGTCATGGTGAGGCGTTCCGTGGTGGATGCCGGGTTCGGTCGGACGGTGGGACTATTCTCGCTGCGAGGGTGGCTGTGGGAGCGCTGGCTGGCGGGGAGCCGTAGTGGGGAAGTGGAGGAAGCGACCGTGCCCGAGATCGTGTCGCCGGTGGTCACGCTGATCGGGTGGACCCAGTTCGAGCCGCCGAAGGACGTTCCCTGGTCGACCGATGCCGAGGGCGGGCAGGCGCTCGCCGAGTTCGCCGGCCGGGCCTGCTACCAGTCGTGGCACAAGCCGAACCCGGCCACCGCCACCAACGCCGGCTACCTCCGCCACATCCTGGAGGTCGGGCACCTGTCGGTGCTGGAGCACGGCGTCGTCACCTTTTACATGACCGGGGTCTCCCGCTCGTTCACCCATGAGCTGATCCGGCACCGGCACTTCTCGTACTCGCAGCTCTCGCAGCGCTACGTGCCGGAGCGGGACGCCGCGATGATCGAGCCGGACGTGATCGCCGAGGATCCGGAGCTGCACAAGAAGTTCGTCGAGGCGACCGAGGCGAGCGTCCGGGCGTACAACGAACTGCTCGCCGGCCTGGAGCGGAAGCTTGCCGACGTGCCGAACGGGACGCTGCGCCGCAAGCAGGCCCGGCAGGCCGCCCGGGCGGTGCTGCCGAACGCGACCGAGACCAGGATCGTCGTCACCGGCAACTACCGAGCGTGGCGCCACTTCATCGCGATGCGCGCCACCGAACACGCGGACGTGGAGATCCGGGCGGTGGCGGTGGAGTGCCTGCGGCAGCTGCAGCGGGTGGCGCCGAACGTGTTCGGCGACTTCACGATCTCCAAACTCGACGATGGCACCGAGATCGCGGCCAGCCCGCTGGTCACCGAGAGTTAGCTCGTCACCGAGAGTTAGGTTTTACGCATGACGCAGGACGCATCCGAGGCACGGCGGCCATTCGGTCGCCTGCTCACCGCCATGGTGACGCCGTTCCGGCCCGACGGCTCACTCGATCTCGATGGCGCGGGCCGGCTCGCCAGTTACCTGGTGGACGAGCAGCACAACGACGCGCTGGTCATCAACGGCACCACCGGTGAGGCGCCGACCACCACCGACGCCGAGAAGGAGGCGCTGCTGCGGGCGGTGGTGGAGGCGGTCGGGGACCGGGCCAAGGTGGTCGCCGGGGTCGGCACCAACGACACCCGTCACACCATCGAGCTGTGCCACGCCGCCGAGAAGGCCGGCGCGCACGGGCTGCTGGTGGTCACGCCGTACTACAACAAGCCGCCGCAGGCCGGCCTGATCCGGCATTTCACCGCGGTCGCCGACGCCGCCGGGCTGCCGATCCTGCTCTACGACATCCCGCACCGGACCGGCACCGCGATCGCCACCGAGACCCTGTGCCGGCTCGCCGAGCACGAGCGGATCGTCGGAGTGAAGGACGCCAAGGGCAACCTCACCGAGACCAGCTGGGTGCTGCGCCGCACCGAGCTGGCCTACTACTCCGGCGACGACGCGCTGACGCTGCCACTGCTGTCGGTCGGCGGGGTCGGGGTGGTCGGCACCTCCACCCACCTCACGGGGCCGGGCATGAAGCAGATGATCGAGGCGTACGAGCGCGGCGACGTCGCCGAGGCGCTGCGGCTGCACCGGGCGCTGCTGCCGCTGTTCACCGGGATCTTCCGCAGCCCGGGCACGATTCTGGTGAAGGCGGCGATGAACGCGCTCGGGCTGCCGGCCGGCCCGGTCCGGCCGCCGCTGGTGGACGCGACCGACGCCGAGCTGGCGCAGCTGCGCGCCGACTGCGAACAGGCCGGGTTGCCGTTGGCGGCGGTCGCCGCATGAGCCAACCGTACGAAGACCCCGCGGCGAAGCCACCACCGCCGCTGCCCGACCGAGGGCTGCGGGTGATGCCGCTGGGCGGCCTGGGTGCGATCGGTCGCAACATGACCGTGTTCGAGTACGCCGGCCGGCTGCTGATCGTCGACTGTGGAGTCCTCTTCCCGGACATGGAGCAGCCCGGGGTGGACCTGATCCTGCCGGACTTCGCGCCGATCCTGGACCGGCTTGACGACGTCGAGGCGATCGTGCTCACCCACGGCCACGAGGACCACATCGGCGCGGTGCCGTACCTGCTCGCCCACAAGCCGGACATGCCGCTGGTGGGTTCGCAGTTCACGCTGGCGCTGGTGGAGGCGAAGCTGGCCGAGCGCCGGATCGAGCCGTACAGCCTGACCGTCCGGGAAGGACAGCGGGAGCGGCTCGGCCCGTTCGAGTGCGAGTTCTTCGCGGTCAACCACTCGATCCCGGACGCGCTGGCGGTGGCGATCCGGACCGGTGCCGGGGTGGCCCTACACACCGGTGACTTCAAGATGGACCAGCTGCCGCTGGACCGGCGGATCACCGACCTGGCCGGGTTCGCCCGGCTCGGCGACGAAGGGGTCGATCTGCTGCTGTCGGACTCGACCAACGCCGAGTTCCCCGGGTTCGTAACCCCGGAGCGGGACATCGGCCCGGTGCTGGACGCGATCTTCGCGAAGGCGAGCGGCCGGATCATCGTGGCGAGCTTCGCCTCGCACGTCCACCGGGTGCAGCAGGTGCTGGACTCGGCCCACGAACACGGCCGGAAGGTGGCGCTGGTCGGCCGGTCGATGGTCCGCAACATGGGGATCGCCCGCGACCTCGGGCTGCTGCGGATCCCCGGTGACCTGGTGGTCAGCCTGGACGTGGCGACCGAGCTGCCGGCGGACCAGATCGTGCTGATGTGCACCGGCTCACAGGGTGAGCCGATGAGCGCGCTGGGCCGGATGGCCACCGGTGACCACCGGCACATCACGGTCGAGGCCGGCGACACGGTGGTGCTCGCCAGCTCGCTGGTGCCCGGCAACGAGACCGCGGTCTACCGGGTGATCAACCAGCTGGCCCGGGCCGGTGCCACCGTGATCCACAAGGACGTGGCGAAGGTGCACGTGAGCGGCCACGCCCCCGCCGGCGAGCTGCTCTACCTGCTGAACGTGGTCCGGCCGCGGAACCTGATGCCGGTCCACGGGGAGTGGCGCCACCTGCGCGCCCACGCGCAGCTCGGGGTGGAGGCCGGGATCGACCCGGAGCGGATCCTGCTGTGCGAGGACGGCGACGTGGTGGACCTGGTGGACGGGCAGGCCCGGCTGGTCGGGCACGTCCCGAGCCGGTACGTCTATGTGGACGGTCTGGCGGTCGGGGACGTCGGTGAGTCGCTGCTGACCGAGCGACGGATGCTCGGCGACGGCGGGTTCATCGCGGCTACCGTGGTGGTGGACTCGGTCACCGGCAAGGTGGTCGGCGGCCCGACCGTGTCGGCGAAGGGCTTCTCCGAGGACCCGGCGGTGTTCGACGCGGTGCTGCCGCTGATCACCGAGGCGCTGGACCGGGCCGCCGAGGAGGGGATCACCGACCCGCACCAGCTGCAGCAGGTGGTGCGCCGGACGGTCGGCAGGTGGGTGAACGAGACCTACCGGCGCCGGCCGATGATCGTGCCGACCGTGGTCGAGGTGTAGCGGCTGACCGGTGCAAGGACGGTCTTCACCGTCGGCCACGGTGCCCGGCCGGTCGAGGCGCTGATCGCGGTGCTCCGGGCGGCCGGGGTCGAGCTGCTGGTCGACGTCCGCCGGTATCCGAGCTCCCGCCGGCACCCGCAGTTCAACCGGGCGGCGCTGGCCGAGGCGCTGCCGTTCCGGTACGAGTGGTGGGGCGAGTCGCTCGGCGGCCGGCGCTCCCGGTCGGCGGCCTCCCGCCACCCCGCGCTGCGGCACCCGGCGTTCGCCGGGTACGCCGACCACATGGACACGCCCGAGTTCCGGTCGGCGGTCGAAGCGCTGCTGGCCCTGCGTACCACCGCCGCGATCATGTGCGCGGAGACCGCGTGGTGGCACTGCCACCGGATGCTGATCGCGGACGCGCTGACCATCCGGGGCGGGACGGTGGTCCACCTGCTCGAGGTCGGCCGGCGGCAGCCGCACCGGCTCCACCCGACGGTCCGGCCCGGTGAGGACGGGTGGCCGATCTACGACGTGGCCGACCCGCTACCGGGCCTGTGAGTCCATCGAGGACTAACTGACGACCGCGTCGACCACCGCCAGCACCGCCCGCCGGGTCCGGTCAGCGCCCTGCTCGGCCCGCACCGCGTGCAGGTGTTCGGCGCTCACCAGCGCCAGCAGCGCGTGCGCCAGCGCGTCCGCGTCCGCACCCGGCCGGGCGGCGGCCAGCAGCAGCGCGGTGTGCCGGTGCCAGAACCGGTAGGCGCCGATCCGGTATCGGGCGCCGGCGGCGGCGGTCTCGGACATCCGCACCAGGTCGAGGTGGGCCAGCGCGTAGTCCAGGTAGGCGGCCACGAACGCGCGCAGCCGGGCGGCGGGCGGCGGTGGGTCGGCCGGGTCGCCCGGCCCGAGCGGGGCCGGGCCGGTGAGGATCCGCTCCTGCAGTTCCCGTTCCCGCTCGTCCAGCAGCGCCGCGGCCAGCCCGGCCTTGTCCCCGAACCGCCGGAACAGGGTTCCCTTGCCGACCCCGGCGGCGGCCGCGACCGCCTCCATCGACACCTGCTCCACCCCGTGCTCGGCGAACAGCCGCGCGGCCGCCTGCAGCACCGCCCGCCGGTTGCGGGCGGCGTCGGCCCGTTCCCGGGGAGGTGAGGTACGCAACATCAACAACTCCGCGGTGGCACTGGCATAACCGGACTGCGGTCCGCTACCGTCCTGAGGCATAACCGGACTGTAGTCCAGATAAGTCCGGTGGTGGAACCGAAGGAGGTATGTCGTGGTCGCACTGGTGACCCGGGACGAGCTGTGGGCCGAGATTCAGGCCGGGACGGTCACCGTGGTGGATGCGCTCGGCGGGGAGTACTACGCCAAGCAGCACCTGCCCGGAGCGATCGCCCTGGTGGAGGACGAGGTGTCCGCGCTGGCGGGCAAGCTGCTGCCGGACAAGTCGGCGGCGGTGGTCACCTACTGCTCGAACCCCGCCTGCCCGAACAGCCAGCGGGTGGCCGAGCGGCTGGTCGCGCTCGGCTACACCAACGTCCGGAAGTACCGGGAGGGGATCGAGGACTGGGTGGCCGCCGGGCTGCCGACCGAGTCGGGGGCCCGGGCGTAACCAGCCCACCGGGGCGTTACCAGCCCACCGGGCGCCGGGCCGGGTAGCCGACCCGGCGCCCGGCCGCTGAGCCGGGGCCCGACCGGGCACCCCGCCCCGAGCTGCGGCGCTGCCGGGACACGGCCGGAATTGCGCGGTTGGCGGGAGCTCGCCCGTTACGGTGTTTGGCATGGCGGGCCGCACCTCTCGCTCCACATCCCGGCGCCGTGCCACCCCGGCGCGGGCCGGTTCGCTGCGTCGCCGCCCGACCCGCCGTACCCGGCGCGGTGCTGGCAGCCCGCTCGCCCTGATCGCGGTCCTGTGGACCGGCCTGGCCCACCTGGTCGGCTGGCTGGTCCGGGCGGTCGGCCGGCAGGCCGCCACCGCCAAGGAGCTCGACGCCGAGCATCGGCGGGACGGTGCCGGCCTGTTCCTGCTGGCGCTGGCGATCCTGCTGGCAGTGGCGGTGTGGTTCGACTCGGCCGGGCCGGTCGGCGAGGTGGTCGCCACCGTGGTCCGGCGGGCGATCGGCGCGCCCGCGGTGCTTCTGCCGGTGCTGTTGCTGATCGGGACGGTCCGGCTGATGCGGGCGCCGGCCGGACCCGAGCACCGGGGCCGGGCGGTGGTCGGCTGGACCGCACTCGCGGTCGCGGTCACCGGACTGTTCGACCTGGCCAAGACCCCGACCACGTTCGCCGAGCGGGAGTTCGCCGGCGGGTTGCTGGGCGGGTTGGGCGGGCTGCTCGCCCGGGCGGTCACCCCGTGGGTGGCGGCGCCGGTGCTGGTGCTGCTGGCGGTGTTCGGCCTGCTGGTGGTCACCGCCACCCCGATCAACAAGATCCCGGAGCGGCTGGCGTACCTGCGCGACTTCTTGCTCGGCCGGCCGCTCGCCTCCGACTTCCCGGCCACCGAGGAGGAGGCCACCGAGCCGGACGAGGAGCCACCGGCCCGGCGCCGCTCGCCGGCCCGCCGCCGGCAGCAGTCGATGGCCCGGGATCTGACCCCGGAGCCGGAGGAGCTTTCGGACGCCGTGATCCGGGAGTCGGCCGAGCTGACCCCGCCGACCCCGCCGCGCAAGCCGCCCGAGCCACGCCAGCCACCCAGCCACACCCCGCCGCCGACCCGCGCCGAGCAGCCGGCGCTGGCCGGGCTGGCCGGCGACTACACGCTGCCGCCGGCCAACCTGCTCCGGTCCGGCGGCCCCAGCAAGCCCCGCAGCAAGGCGAACGACGCGGTGATCGAGGCGCTGCAGAGCGTCTTTGAACAGTTCGATGTGGACGCCGCGGTCACCGGCTTCACCCGCGGGCCGACCGTCACCCGGTACGAGGTGGAGCTCGGCTCCGGGGTCAAGGTGGAGCGGATCACCCAGCTGTCGAGGAACATCGCGTACGCGGTGAAGTCGCCCGACGTACGGATCCTCAGCCCGATTCCGGGCAAGAGCGCGGTCGGGGTGGAGATCCCCAACGCCGACCCGGAGACGGTGGCACTGGGTGACGTGCTCCGCTCCCGAGCCGCCACCGCCGACCACCACCCGATGCTGGTCGGGCTGGGCAAGGACATCGAGGGCGGGTACGTGGTGGCGAACCTCGCCAAGATGCCGCACATCCTGATCGCCGGCGCCACCGGCAGCGGCAAGTCCAGTTGCCTCAACTCGATCCTCGCCTCGATCCTGATGCGAGCCACCCCGGACGACGTCCGGCTGCTGCTGGTCGACCCGAAGCGGGTCGAGCTGACCGGCTACGAAGGGGTGCCGCACCTGGTCCACCCGATCGTCACCAACCCGAAGCGGGCCGCCGACGCGCTCGACTGGGTGGTCCGGGAGATGGACCTGCGCTACGACGACCTGGCCGCGGCCGGGGTCCGGCACATCGACGACTACAACCGGAAGGTGCGGGCCGGGCAGATCAAGGCGCCGCCGGGCAGCGAGCGGGAGATCCGCCCGCACCCGTACCTGCTGGTGATTGTGGACGAGCTCGCCGACCTGATGATGGTCGCGCCGCGGGACGTCGAGGACTCGGTGGTCCGGATCACCCAGCTGGCCCGGGCCGCCGGGATCCACCTGGTGCTCGCCACCCAGCGGCCGTCGGTCGACGTGGTGACCGGGCTGATCAAGGCGAACGTGCCGTCCCGGCTCGCGTTCGCCACCTCCTCGCTCGCCGACTCCCGGGTGATCCTCGACCAGCCGGGCGCGGAGAAGCTGCTCGGCCGCGGCGACGGGCTGTTCCTGCCGATGGGTGCCTCCAAGCCGATGCGGATCCAGGGCGCCTGGGTCACCGAGGCGGAAATCGCCGACATCGTCGCGCACTGCAAGAAGCAGCGACAGCCGGAGTTCCGGGAGGACGTCACCGCTCCCAAGCCGGACAAGAAGAAGCAGGTCGACGAGGACATCGGCGAGGACCTGGAGCTGCTGCGGCAGGCGGTCGAGCTGGTGGTCACCTCACAGTTCGGCTCCACCTCGATGCTGCAGCGCAAGCTACGGGTCGGGTTCGCCAAGGCGGGCCGGCTGATGGACCTGATGGAGACCCGGGGCGTGGTCGGCCCGTCCGAGGGTTCGAAGGCACGAGAGGTGCTGGTGAAGCCGGAGGAGCTGCCGGAGGTGCTGGCCAGCCTCGGCGGGGGCGAGGACTGAGTCGGTCGTACCGCGGCCGGCGTTCGCGGCGGTGGGCCGGGATCATTAGGCTGGCGAAATGCCGACCCCGATCTTCCAGCTTTGCGACCAGCACGTCCAGCGATCCTGCGAGCTCGACCCGGTTTCCGCGACCATGCAAGGGGTGGCCGGCGACTTCCCGCCGGCCACCGACTACCGGCCGGAGGGGTACGCCGCCCGGGCCGAGCTGGCCCGCGACACGCTGCGCCGGCTCGACGACCTGACCCCGACCAACGACGCCGACCAGCTCGCCGCCGCCCACCTGCGGGAGCGGCTGACCGCGAGCCTGGCCTGGTACGACACCGGCGAGCACCTGCGGTTGCTGCGGGCGCCGTTCGGGATGCTGCAGTCGTTGCGCAACAGCGTCGACCTGATGCCGCGCGGCGATCAGGACCGGTGGCGGGCGGTGGTGGCGCGGCTGGCGGCGATGCCGCAGATGCTCGCCGGCTGGCGGGAGTCGCTCGCCGCCGGCATCGACCAGGGCCTGGTCGCGGCCCGCCGGCAGGCGGTCGAGGCGGCCGGGCAGGCGCAGCGGTACGCCGACGGCGCCACCTTCCAGGCGGTGGCCGACGAGTACGGGGAGGGCCCGTTGCAGGCCGAGCTGGCCGACGCGGTGGGCAAGGCGCACGCCGCGTACGCGGAGACCGCGCGCTGGCTGCGGGCGGAGTACGCGCCGCGGGCGGCCGAACGGGACGCGGTCGGCCCGGAGCGGTACGCGGTGGCGGCCCGGCTGTCGCTCGGCGCCGACATCGACCCGCCGGAGGCGTACGCGTGGGCCTGGGAGGAGCTGCGCCGGCTGGAGCGGGAGCTGGCGGTGGAGGCCGACCGGGTGGTGCCCGGCGGGGATGTCAGCGCCGCGATCGCCCACCTCAACGAGACCGACTACGTGACCGGCGTCGACGCCTACCGGGACTGGCTGCAGGAGCGGCACGACGAGGCGATCGCCCGGCTGGACGGCGTCCACTTTGACATCCCGGAGCCGCTGCGCCGGGTGACGGTGGTGGCGCTGCAGAACTCCGCCGCCGGGTCGGCCTACTACACCCCGCCCAGCGAGGACCTGCGCCGGCCGGCTCGTACCTGGTGGCCGGTGGCCGGCCGGGAGCGGTTCGGGATCTGGGCCGAGCTGACCACCGTCTTCCACGAGGGCGTCCCCGGCCACCACCTGCAGCTCGGCCAGCTGCGGGTGGTGCCACCGGACCGGCTGTCCCGGTTCGCCCGGCTGAACGGGGTGAGCGGCTACAGCGAGGGCTGGGCGCTCTACGCCGAGCGGCTCGCCGACGAGCTCGGCTGGCACACCACCCCGGGCCGGCGGCTCGGGATGCTGAAGGCGTCGGCGCTGCGGGCCGCCCGGGTGGTGATCGACATCGGGCTCCACCTCGACCTGCCGCTGCCGCCTGAAGAGGCGGAGCGGCACGGGCCACGGTGGACCTTCGAGGTCGCCACCGAGGTGCTGCGGGACCGGGGCCGGATCGCCGAGCACCGGCTGCATCCGGAGGTGGTCCGGTACTGCGGCTGGCCGGCCCAGGCCAGCTCCTACAAGCTGGGGGAGCGGGCGTGGCTGGCAGCCCGGGACGAGGCCCGGCAGCGGCTCGGCGACCGGTTCGAGCTCAAGCAGTGGCACACCGACGCGCTCTCGCTCGGCCCGGTCGGCCTCGACACGCTCACCGACCAGCTCCGCCGGGTGACTGTTTAGTCGCGGTGGTTGGCCGGCCCGGTACGCTCAGTGGGTGTCTGACGCAGGGTCCGGACGGCGGGTAGCGCTGCTGACGCTGGGCTGTGCCCGCAACGAGGTCGACTCCGAGGAGCTGGCCGGCCGGCTCGCCGGCGACGGCTGGCAGGTGACCACCGACGGCGAGCGGGCCGACGTGGTGCTCGTCAACACCTGCGGGTTCGTCGAGCAGGCCAAGCGGGAGTCGATCGAGACCGTGCTGGCCGCCGCCGACCGGGGGGCCAAGGTGGTCGCCGCCGGCTGCCTGGCCGAGCGGTACGGCCGGGAGCTCGCCAGCAACCTGCCGGAGGCGGCGGCGGTGCTCAGCTTCGACGACTACCCGGTGATCTCGGCCCGACTGTCGGCGGTGCTGGCCGGCGAGCCGATCCCCGCCCACACCCCGCAGGACCGGCGCAAGCGGCTGCCGCTGGCGCCGGTGGAGCGGCAGGGCGCGGTCCCGGCCCATCTGCGGGCGGTGCCCCGCCGCCGGCTCGACGACCGGCCGGTGGCACCGCTCAAGCTGGCCAGCGGCTGCGACCGCCGGTGCGCGTTCTGCGCGATCCCGAGCTTCCGGGGCGCATTCGTCTCCCGCCCGCCCGACGAGCTGCTCGCCGAGGCGGAGTGGCTGGCCGGCCAAGGGGTCCGGGAGCTGGTGCTGGTCAGCGAGAACTCCACCTCCTACGGCAAGGACCTGGGCGACCCGCGGGCGCTGGAGAAGCTGCTGCCGCAGCTGGCCGCGGTATCCGGGATCGTCCGGGTCCGGGTGAGCTACCTGCAGCCGGCCGAGCTGCGGCCCGGCCTGATCGAGGCGATCGCCACCACCCCCGGCGTGGCGCCCTACTTCGACTTGTCGTTCCAGCACGCCAGCGAGGCGTTGCTGCGCCGGATGCGGCGGTTCGGGTCGACCGAGCGGTTCCTGGCGCTGCTGGCCGACATCCGCGCGCTCGCGCCGGCGGCCGGCGTCCGCAGCAACGTGATCGTCGGCTTCCCCGGCGAGACCCGGGCCGACGTGGCCGAGCTGGTCCGGTTCCTGGAGGCGGCCCGGCTGGACGCGATCGGCGTGTTCGGCTACAGCGACGAGGAGGGTACGGAGGCGGCGGGGCTTTCGGGCAAGCTGGCGCCGGCCACGATTCGCCGGCGGTACCAGCGGCTGCTCGGGATCGCCGAGGAGCTCTCCGCGCAGCGGGCGGCCGAGCGGATCGGGTCGACTGTGGAGGTGCTGGTCGACTCGGTGGCGGCCGGGGTGGTCGAGGGGCGGGCCGCCCATCAGGCGCCCGAGGTGGACGGCTCGACCACGCTGACCGGTGACCGGGCGGCGCAGCTGCGCCCCGGCGAGCTGGTGACCGCGACGGTCACCGACGCCGAGGGCGTCGACCTGGTGGCGGTGCCGGTGTGAACCAGGCAGCGCCGCCGCACCGGGTCCCGCTGGTCAACGCCGCGAACGCGCTGACCGCGGCCCGGCTGGCGCTGGTGCCGGTGTTCGTGCTGGTGGTGATCGCCTCCGAGCTGACCCGCCCGGGCTGGCGGGTGGCGGCCGCGCTGATCTTCCTGATCGCCTCGCTGACCGACTTCGTCGACGGCTGGATCGCCCGGCACTACCGGCTGGTCACCGCGTTCGGGAAGGTCGCCGACCCGATCGCGGACAAGGCGCTGATCGGCAGCGCACTGCTGCTGCTGTCCGGGTACGGGCAGCTTTCCTGGTGGGTGACCGGGGTGATCCTGGGCCGCGAGCTGGGGGTTACGGCGCTGCGGTTCTGGGTGATCCGGCACGGCGTGATCCCGGCCAGCCGGGGCGGGAAGGTCAAGACCAGCCTGCAGATCGCCGCGATCACCTGGTACCTGCTGCCGTTGGCGGACCCGCTGGCGGCGGTCGGGCCGTGGCTGATGGCGGCCGCGGTGGTGGTCACGATCGGGACCGGGCTGGACTACCTGGTCCGGGCGGTCCGGCTCCGGGCCTCATGATCGCGAAGCGGTGCTGGGTGATCGCGGAAGCGACGGTGGCCCGATGATCGCCGAGGCGGCGGTGGCCCGGCTACGCGGCCGGGGCGAGACGCTGGCGGTGGCCGAGTCGCTCACCGGCGGGCTGCTCGCGGCCACGCTGGTCGAGGTGCCCGGTTCCAGCGCGGTGTTCCGGGGCGGGTTGGTGGTCTACGCCACCGAGCTCAAGCACACGCTGGCCGGTGTCCCGGCGCCGCTGCTGGCCGAGCGCGGGCCGGTCGACCCGGACGTGGCGCTGGCGCTGGCGGCCGGGGCGGCGGCCCGGTGTGGCGCCGACTGGGGCCTGGGTACCACCGGGGTGGCCGGCCCGGAACCGCAGGATGGCGTGCCGGTCGGCACCGTGTTCGTGGCGTGCGCTCGGCCCGACGGCGCCGCCTGGGTGCGGTCGCTGCGGCTCGACGGGGACCGGGCGACGATCCGGCACGCCACCGTCAAGGCGGCCCTGGATCTGCTGGTGGAGCTCGCCCCGGCGGCCGGCGAGCGGGGTTGAGGCCCGCCGTGGCACGGGACACGCTGGCGGCCGGGCCACCCCGGGTGCCGAGCGGGCCGCGACCAGGTACCGTTGTCTCCCGAGAGTTGCCGCCAGTCGGCAACGCGGAGGAGGTTCGGTGGCGCTGCTTCGTCGCGTGATCGGTGACGCCCTGCGAGCTCGGCGGCAGGGTCAGCACCGCACGCTGCGCGAAGTTTCCACCGCGGCGAACGTGTCGCTGGGTTACCTGTCCGAGATCGAGCGGGGCCAGAAAGAGGCTTCCAGCGAGCTGCTCGCGGCGATCTGCGAGGCGCTCGGCTCCCAGCTCTCCGAGGTGCTGCGGGAAGCGAGCGACTCGCTCGCGGCCGCCGAGCGCAACGACCGGGCGCTCGCCGAGGCCGGTGCGCTCACCCCGGCCGGTGGCGAGGTGCCGGCTCCGCGCCGGACCGGCGAGCTGCCGCTGCCGGCGCCCGGCGCCGGTGCCGAGCTGACCCGCGCTCAGGCCGCGAGCCTGCCGGTCAGCGACGGCGAGCAGCTGCCGGTCACCGACGGCGAGGTGGCGGTCTCGATCCGCCGCAACGGTCCGCTGCGGACCACCCTCCACGCGGTCCGGAAGCGTCCATCCGTCGCCCACTCCCGATGACCAAAGCCGGTATCGTCAGAGTACGGCTGGCACGGCAACGGTGAGGCGTCGGCGACTGCGTGGGTGTGGGCCGGAGTCGACCGCGCCTGCCACCATAGAGACCTGGCGACCCGGCCGCTACCGGAGAGAGGACCGAAGATGGCGAACCCGTTCGTCAAGGGCTGGCGGTACTTGATGGCACTGTTCGGTGCCAAGATCGACGAATACGCCGATCCCAAGATCCAGATCCAGCAGGCGATCGACGAGGCGAAGGTCCAGCATCAGGCGCTCGTGAAGCAGGCCGCGGCGGTGATCGGAAACCAGCGGCAGCTGGAGTTGCGGCTGTCCCGCCACATGAGCGAGGTGGAGAAGTGGCAGGGGATGGCCCGGCAGGGGCTGGTGCTCGCGGACAAGGCCCGCGCCGAGGGCGATGAGGAGAAGGCCCGGGAGTACGAGCGGGCCGCGCAGGCGGCCGCCACCCAGCTGGTCACCGCCGAGCAGGCGGTCGAGGACCTGAAGACCCTGCACGACCAGGCGCTGAACGCCGCCCAGCAGGCTCGCAAGGCGGTCGAGAACAACAAGATGCTGCTGGAGGAGAAGCTCGCCGAGCGGACCAAGCTGCTCAGCCAGCTCGAGCAGGCGAAGATGCAGGAGACGGTCGCCGCCTCACTGGAGTCGATGTCGCAGCTCGCCGCGCCCGGCAACACCCCGTCGTTGGACGAGATCCGGGACAAGATCGAGCAGCGGTACGCGACCGCGATGGGCCGGGCCGAGCTCGCGTCGAACACGGTCGAGGGCCGGATGCTCGAGGTCCAGCGCACCACCCTGGACATGGCCGGGGCGTCCAGGCTGGAGCAGATCCGGGCCAGCATGGCCGGCGAGCAGCTCAGCAAGGGCGCCGACCGGCCGGCGGTGGAAGCCGGCGGCACCGACGAGCGCCGGCAGCGGGACGCCACGGTCGCCCGGCTGGACGAGATCCGGGCCAGCCTGGCCAAGGAGAGCGCCGCCAAGAACAACCCGGACCAGGCCGCGACCACCTAGGACGGCGAGATGGACGAGCGCACTCGGTACTTCCGCCGGCTACGGCGGCTGCGCGGCTCGGCCCGGCGCTGGACGGTCCTCGGTGGCGGGTTCGCCGGAGCGACCATTGTGCTCGTCCCGTTCCAGGGGATCGGCGCCCTCGACGCGGTGTGGGCCGGGTTGGCCGGTGCCTCGGCGGTGCTCGCCGGCTGGCGCTGGTCGGACGCGAAGGCGCTCGCTGCCCAGCCCGCTCCCGACCCGCCGGACCCGGCGCTCGCCGCCGACCGGTGGCTGCACACGATCTCGCAGTTCCCCGGCGGGTTCCAGCTCGCCGAGCACATCCGCCGGCAGCGGATCCGCGGCGCCTTGCGCGGGTCGGCCGCGGCCGGCCCGGCCGAGCGGCTGGACCGGGCTGCCCGCACCATGCGGGAGCTCAGCCGCGGCCTGCGCGCCGACGAGGTGGAGGCGGTCCGGGAGGCGGCCCGGGTGGAGCGGGAGCTGCGCGAGCTGATCAGCCAGGCGGCCGCGGTCGAGCAGGCGTTGCGGTCCGCGCCGCCGGACGCCAGGCCGCCGCTGGCCGAGTTGCAGTCCGATCTCACCGCCCGGCTCGAGCAGGGGGTGGCGGCGTACGAGCAGTTCGTGGTCGCCGCCGCCGGCTACCTGTCCGAGTCGGCGAAGACTGCCGGGCAGATCGGTCCGGCCGCGCTCGACGGGCTCACCCACGCCACCGAGCGGCTCCGCGCCGTCGCCGCCGGCCTCGCCGAGCTGCGCGGCCTGGGCACGCCGGGCTCGCCGAGCGCCGCCGCCTGACCAGAGCTAGTTCGCCGGCGCCGGCTGGCAGGCCGGGCACCAGTAGGTGAGCCGGTCGGCCTGCTCGGCCAACTCGATCGGTGTCCCGCACCGGCGACACGGGGCACCCGCCCTTCCGTACACATAGGTGGTTTCGGTGCGGCGCAGCGAGCCGGTGGTGGTGCGGGTGGCCCGCCCCCGGTTGGCGTCGAGCACCCGGTGCGCCAGCGACACCAGCGCCGGCAGGTTCGCCACCCGGTGCACCGGGGTCCATGGCCAGATCCCGCGCAGGAACAGCAGCTCACTACAGTAGACATTGCCGATGCCGGCCAGGTTCCGCTGGTCCCGCAGCGCCTCGCCGATGGTGGTGGTGGGTCTGCGGGACAGCCGCCGCACCGCCTCCGCCGGGTCCCAGTCGGGGCCGAGCAGGTCCGGTCCAAGGTGGCCGACCAGCTGCGACTCGGCCGAGGTCGGCACCAGCGCCAGCTCATGCAGCTGATAGCCGACCGCCACCGCGTCGGCGGTCCGCAGGATCGCCCGGATCAGGTGCCGGGAGCCGGCCCGCCATCTGGCGCCGACCTGGTACACCCGCCACGACCCGTCCATCCCCAGGTGCGAGTGCAGGGTCATCGGCGGCCGCTGGTCGGGCGGGCGGAACCGGAGCAGCAGGTGCTTGCCCCGGCTGACCGACTCGACCACCGTCCACCCGGCGAGGTCCACCGTGGCCAGCCGGGGCACCCGCAGGTCCGAGCCGGTGATCTGGCGGCCGGCGAACGCGCGGTGCAGCGCTCGGGCGGTGCGGAAAACGGTGTCCCCTTCGGGCATGCGCCCCATCCTGCCTCGCAGCCGGTTACCGGGGGCTGAACCACCGGCAACTGTCGACTGAACGTCGGACCCGGCAAGTATGGTCGGCTCATGGCAGGGTACCGCTGGATCAGCCTCACGACCGACTATGGGCTGGTTGACGGGTTCGTGGCCGCCTGCCACGGGGTGATCGCCCGGATCGCCCCGGAGGTGCGGGTGATCGACGTGAGCCACCAGGTCTCACCCGGCGACGTACCGCGGGCCGCCGCGCTGCTCGCCCAGACCGTGCCGCATCTGCCGGCCGCCGTGCACGTGGCGGTGGTCGATCCCGGGGTCGGCAGCCAGCGGCGCGGGATCGCCATCGAGACCCCGGGCGGGCTGCTGGTCGGTCCGGACAACGGCCTGCTGCCGTGGGCCGCCGACGTGCTCGGCGGCGCCACCGGCGCGGTCGCGCTGACCAACCCGGCGTGGCGCACCGAGCCGGTCTCCCGCACCTTCCACGGCCGGGACATCTTCGCCCCGGCCGCGGCCCGGCTCGCCGCCGGCGCACCGCTCGCCGACGGCGGCCCGCCGGTGCCGCTCGACTCGCTGGTCCGGTTGCCCGATCCGGTGGTGAACACCGGCGACGGCTGGCTGGAGGCGGAGGTGCTGACCATCGACCGGTTCGGCAACGTCCAGCTCGCCGCCCCGGGCGAAGCGCTGACCGGGCTCGGCGACCGGGTCACGGTCGGCGGCGAGCCGGCGGTCCGCGGGGCCACGTTCGCCGACGCGCCGGCCGGCGGGCTGGTGGTGCTGGTCGACTCGGCCGACCGGGTGGCGGTGGCGGTGAACGGTGGCCGGGCCTCGGTGGTGCTCGGGGTGACGCCCGGCGACATCCTCCGGATCGCGAACGCCTGAGCCCGGGCCGCTCGCGGCTTCGCCGCCGGATCGCTCGCGCCTGACCCGGCCGTGGCAGGCTAGGCGAATGCGTCTTCATGTCTTCATCGAGCCACAGCAGGGCGCCAGCTACGAGGACCAGCTGCGGGTGGCCCGGCACGCCGAGGCGTGCGGTTTCGAGGGGTTCTTCCGGTCCGACCACTACCTGGTGATGGGGGACCGGTCCGGGCTGCCCGGCCCGACCGACTCCTGGCTGACGCTGGCCGGGCTGGCCCGCGAGACCTCCCGGATCCGGCTCGGCACACTGGTCAGCTCGGCGACCTTCCGGCACCCCGGGCTGCTGGCGATCAAGGTCGCGCAGGTGGACGCGATGAGCGGCGGCCGGGTCGAGCTCGGGCTCGGTACCGGCTGGTACGAGGCCGAGCACACCGCCTACGGGGTGCCGTTCCCGCCCCGGGCGGAGCGGTTCGACCGGCTGGCAGAGCAACTGGAGATCGTCACCGGCCTGTGGTCGACCCCGGCCGGCGAGCGCTACACCTTCCGGGGCAAGCACTACCAGCTGGTTGACAGTCCAGCCCTGCCGAAGCCGGTGCAGTCGCCCCATCCGCCGGTGATCGTCGGCGGGTCCGGGCTGCGCCGCACCCCGCAGCTCGCCGCCCGGTTCGCGGACGAATACAACATCGGCTTCCGGTCGGTGCCGGATACCGCGGAGCGGTTCAACGTGGTGAAGCAGCTGGACCGGGCTGGCCGGCCGCCGTTGCGGCTCTCGATCGCCGGGCCGGTGTGCTGCGGCCGTACCGACGCCGAGGTGCGGCGCCGGGCGGAGGCGATCGGCCGGGACATCGCGTCGATCCGCGCCGCCGGCGGCTACGCCGGTACGCCGGGCGAGGTGATCGAGCAGCTGAAGGAGTATCAGGAGCTCGGCGCCGGCCGTGCCTACCTACAGGTACTCGACCTCACCGACCTGGATCACCTGGATCTGATCGCCACCGAGGTCGCGCCGGCGCTTGCCTGAGCCAGTGCCTGCCTGAGCTGGCGCCTGCCTAGTCCGCGTCGGCGGCGTCGACGATCTCGACCGTCTCGCTCGGCGCCAACCGGGGCGTGTGCGGCGGACCCGGGCGGTCGGGGTCGGGGACGCCGAGCCGCAGCGCCAGGAACGGGTGGCCGATGCCGGCGAGCAGGTGCCGGAGCACCGTCCGGGTGGCCGGTACCTCGACCGGGCTGCTGAACGGCAGCAGCGCGATGCCCCGCTCGGTGGCGGCGAGCCAGGCCGCCGAGAGCGCCTGGCCGGCGGCGAGCCAGTCGGGCGGGGCGTCCACCTCGCCGAAGATCACGCCGTAGGTCGCGGCCCGGTCGCCGTTGTCGGAGACCGCGAGCGTGCCGGCCCGGCCGAAGTCCCGCTCCGGCACCGTGGTGCGGGGCGGCTGGGTGGGGATGGTCTCGGCGGGCACGCCGGTGCCGGGCCGGGGCCCGCCCACCCAGTGGGCGAGCTCGGCCCACTGCCGCTCGTCCGTCTCGGCGAGCTCGTCGGCGCGCGAGGCGGCGAGTGCCAGCTCAGCGACCTGCTCGGGCCGCAGCAGGTGCAGGTGGGCCCGCTCCGCCTCCACCGCCGCCCGGATCGCCGCCAGCGCCGCGTCTGGTACGGGAGTGTTGGCGAGCGGTCGCCGGTCGGTACGGCGGACCTGCGCAAGCTGGAACCGCCGGACCGCCTCGGCGGCGGCGCCGGCGTGCTCGCCGAGCCGGATCGTGGCCAGGTGGTCCGGGTCGGCCGGGGACGGCAGCGGCTCGACCAGCGACTGCCAGCCCTCGGCGGCGAGCGCGACCCGGGCGTGGTGCAGCGCCGCCCCGCAGCTGATGGTCAGCAGCCGGCCGTCCGGATCGGCGAGCTTGAGCTGCCGGTCCCGCTGCGCGTAGAGGTCGAGCCGGTCGCGGTGGACCCGCCACAGCCACGGCTGGGTGTTGTGCACCGACGGGGCGAGCCCGGCCGCGCGGGCGGCCGTGGCGAGCACCTGCGCCGGGGTCCGGTGTTCGGTCACGCGCTCAGATTGCCCCACTGATCCCGGCTCCTAACGTTCCCGGCGGGCCGACTCGGCGCCGCCCGCGCCAACCAGTGCGGTGGGCTGCCGCCGGGGTGGGATCATCCGCACCGGCACCGCCGGTGGCCGGGCCGGCGAGCTCGCCGAGATCACCACCACCGGGCGGCCGCACCGGTCCGCCACCTCCTCGGCGACCCGGTTCGGGCGCGGCCGGCCGGGCCGGTCCTCGGCCCGGCACCCCAGCACCAGCAGGTCGGCGGTGCGGGCCGCGGTCACCAGCACGTCGGCCGCCCGCCCCTCGACGATCTGGCCGGCGACCGGCACCTCGACCGGCAGGCTGGCGGCGGCCTCCGCCAGCAACCGCTCGGCCTGCTGCTTCGACCGCACCGACTGGCGCGCGTGGCCGGGCTCGGCGGCGCCGGGCCGGTCCCGCCACCAGGCGACCACCGCCTGCAGGGTGCCGCCGCGGGCGATCGCTTCCCGGGCCGCCCAATGCAGCGCCTGGCGGCTCCCCTCCGAGCCGTCCACCCCGACCACGATCACGTCCTTCATGTTTCAAGTGTTGTCGAGTCGTCACCGACGGTCCACCGGCGAAAGTCATCCCGGCCCGGGACCTTCGGTCCTTGCGGCTGGTGACTCACCGGAGCCGCCGCAGCACCGGATGTGGCTCCTCGCCGGTGGCGGCGAGCCGGAGCTTGGCGTCGACCGCCATCACCCCGTCGGGCCCGGCTAGCACCGGGTTGAGGTCCAGCTCGGCCACCTCGGGCAGCTCCTCGGCGAGCCGGCCCAACCGCAGCAGCAGGTCCTCCAGCGCGGCGGTGTCGGCCGGTGGCGTGCCCCGGTAGCCGGTCAGCAGCGGCGCCCCCCGCAGCGACCGCCACATCCGGCCGGCGTCCAGATCGGTCAGCGGCACCAGCCGGTAGGTGCGGTCGCCGAGCAGGTCGGTGTAGACGCCACCGAGCCCGGCCATCACCAGCGAGCCGAACAGCGGGTCGTGGACGATGCCGGCGACCAGTTCGACGCCGGCGGCCGCCATCGGTTGCACCAGCACCTCGGGGGAGACCGCGGCGACCGCTCGGTACGCTGCCCGTACCGCGGCCTCGTCGGCGAGGTTGAGCTTCACCGCACCCAGGTCGCTCTTGTGCACCAGGCTGGGGTCGGCGGCCTTCAGCGCCACCGGGTAGCCGAGCGCCGCGGCCGCCTCGACCGCCTGGTCCTCGGCGCCGGCAGTCCGGGTGGGCAGCAGCGGGATCCCGTACCTGGACATGATCGCCGCGATCGTGTCGTACGGCTGCCAGCCCGGCTCGGCCGCCCGGACGATCGCGCGGGCGCCGGCGGTGTCCACATCGGCCATTGCTGGCCGGGTGCCGAGCGGAGTCCGCCGCCAGGCGGCGTACCGGGCGGCGTGCCCGAGTGCCCGGACCGCCCGCTCCGGCAGCTCGTAGACCGGCAGCCCGCGCTGGCCGACCGCGCCCAGCTCGCCCGGGCCGAGCAGCACCATCGCCGCGGGCAGCGCCGGGTACGCGTCGGCGACCTGGGCGATCGCGTCCCGCAGCGCGGTGGCGTCATTGGTCCGGGTGGCCGCGACGATCGCCACCACCGCGTCCACCTCGCCGCTGGCGGCGATCGCGGTCAGCGACTCGGCCAGCGCCGCCGGGGTGGCGCCGGCGCCAAGGTCCAGCGGGTTCGGCCGGCCGGCGACCTCGCTCGGCAGCCGGAGCCCCTCGGCCTCGGCGGCGTCGGCGGCGAGCACGTTCGCGCCACCGGCGTTGCCGACCACCGCCACCCGGTCGCCGGCCGGCAGCGGCTGGTCGGTGAGCATCCGGGCGGCGTCGATCAGCTCGCCGAGATTGTCCGCGCGGACCACGCCGGCCTGCGCGAACAGCGAGTCGACCGCGACCGCAGGGGAGGCGGCAGCCGCGGTGTGGGAGGCGCCGGCTCGCTTGCCGGCGACCGACCGGCCACTGAAGACCGCCAGCACCGGCTTGCGGCGGGCCAGCGCCCGCGCCACCCGGGCGAACTTGCGCGGGTTGCCGAACGACTCCAGGTAGAGCGCGACCGCGGTGACCGCCGGGTCGTCGTACCAGTACGCGATCAGGTCGTTGCCGGAGACGTCGGCCTTGTTGCCGAGCGACACGAACGCGGAGATGCCGCAGCCGGCCCGGGAGGCGTGCTCCAGCACCGCGATCCCGACCGCGCCCGACTGGGAGGCGACCGCCAGCCCGCCCGGCCGGGGTGGCTGCGGCGCGAAGCTCGCGTCCAGCCGGACCTGCGGGTCGGTGTTGATGATGCCGAGGCAGTTCGGCCCGACCAGCCGGATCCCGGCGGTCCGGGCGATCCGTAGCAGCTCCGCCTGGCTCGCCTTGCCTTCCGCGCCGGCTTCGGAGAAACCGGCGGTGAGCACCACCGCCGCCCGGCTGCCCGCGCGGGCGGCGTCGGCGAGCACGCCCGCCACCTGGTCGGCCGGCACCGCGACCACCACCAGCTCGGCCGGACCGGGCAGCTGGGTCAGCGACGGCGAGGCCGGCACCCCGGCCACCGCGGTCGCGTGTGGATTGACGGCGTAGACCGGCCCGGTGAACCCGTACCCGACCAGCCCCTTGAGGACCTCGTGGCCGACCCCGCCGGGCTTGCGGCCGGCCCCGACCACCGCCACCGACCGGGGCGCCAGCAGCGGCCGCAGCGAGGCCCGCTCGGCCGCCCGCTCCCGGGCGTCGATGGCGGCGAGCGCCTGCTCGTCGGCGGTGGTGTTGACGGTGACCGTCACCTGGCCGTCGGCGAGCTGGGCGGTGCCGGCCCGGGCGGTCAGGTCCCGGGCCACCGTGAGCATCCGGGCGTTGTCAGCGAGCACCTCCCCGTACAGGCTGTCGATGCCCTGCTCGTGGGCGCGCACCGCCAGGTGCTCCAGCAGCAGCGTGCCGATGCCCCGGCCTTGGTGCGCGTCGTCGACGAAGATCGCGAACTCGGCGGTCGGGTCGGTGGGTTTCTCCCGCTCATACGAGGCGACCCCGATCAGCTCGCCGGCGAGCACGGCGGCGAGCGCGGTGCGCTGGGGCGAGGCGGGCCGGGTCAGCCGGTTCACCTCGTTCGCCACCGCGGCCGGGCCGGGCGGGCTGAAGAAGCGTAGCCGCAGGCTGGTCGGCGAGGCGCGGTTGAACAGGTCGGCAAGCGCCGGCCGGTCAGCTTCGGCGACCGGCCGGATCGTCACGATGGCACCATCGGCGGTGAGTGCGTCCACGATTCCAGCGTCCAAGCGTCGGGCGGCGGGCGGTACGGTCGGATGTCCTCTGTACCCGGGACCAGCGACCCGCACACCCGGTTGCCTTAGCTGGCGCGGCCGAACAGCGCCCGGGCGATCGTGTCGAGCACCGGGTCCACCGTGCTGGCGCCGGCCTGCACGTCCCACAGCACGTTCTGGAGCACCCGGCCGAGCGTCCAGGCCGCGGCCGGCTGCGGGTCGAGCCCGAGGATGTCGACCATCAGGTCGAACCGCCGGCGCACCGCCCGGGCCACGTTGCCGGTGATGGTGAGCTCCTCCCACCGGTTCCACAGCGCCGGCAGCAGCTCGAAGCCGGGGTGGCCGGCCAGCGGCTTCGGGTCGATCGCCAGCCACGGCTCGCGCTGGCCGGCGAGCACGTTGTCGTAGTGCAGGTCCCAGTGCAGCAGTTGGTGCTCGGTGACCGGCAGCTGCTCGGCCATCAAGGTCGCGCAGGTCCGGACCACCAGCCGGTCCTCCACCCGGGGCAGCCGGGAGAGCGCCAACGGCAGCTGGTCGAGCATCTGCTCGGCGATCTCGCCCAACCGCCGCATCCCGACCGGCGCCGGCACCGATACCAGCCGGGCCAGCAGCTCGCTGAGGATCCGCACCGCTCGGGTGTCGTCCGGGATCGACGACAGTGACCGGGTGCGGTCCAGCCGTTCGATCAGCATCGTCCCGGTGGCGGGGTCGTGTTCGAACAGCCGGACCGCGCCGTGGCCGTCCCACGCCCGCAGGGCGGCCGCTTCACCGGCGGTCTCCTCGTCGACCGGCTGCAGCTTGAGGATCGCCGGCGTACCGTCGGCCCGCCGTACCGGCAGCACCAGCGCCACCGCGCCCGCCGCCGGCGGGCCGTCGATCCGCAGCTGCCACCGTTCCAGGAAATTGGTCGCGAGTTTCGGCAGCTTGGCGACCCACGCCCGGCCGGCCGCGCCGTGGTGCCTGACTTGCGATGCTGCCAGGGCCGCCGGGACGATGATTCGCTGTGCGCTGGACACGCGATTACGGTACGTTGCCGACGGCGATTGTGAGTGAAGTTTCCAAACCAGCCGGGCCGGGGCGGCGGTCAGGCGAGCGGGAACGCGGTGGCTCAGCCGGCGAGGATGCGGAGGAACCGCTCGGCGGCCGGGACGGCGGTGCCGGAGCCGGACCCGCCCTCCTCGACGAAGATCGCGAACGCGATGTCGCCCTGCCAGCCGACGAACCAGGAGTGCTCGACCGCGTCCGCCTCGGCGGTGCCGGTCTTCCCGTACACCTCGCCGCCGGGGACGTCGGCGAGCGCCGAGGCGGTCCCGTCGGTGACCACCCGCCGCATCGCCGCCCGCAGGTCGGTGACGGCCGGTTCCGCCAGCGGCTGCGGGGCCGGCGCGGCCGCCTCCGGATCGATCACCAGGTGCGGCGGCAGCCACGCGCCGCGGGCGACCGCCGCGGTCGCGGCCGCCATCGCCGCCGGGCTCACCTGGGTGTCGCCCTGCCCGAACGCGGCGGCCGCCCGGTCCAGCTCGGAGCCGCCGGTGCTCACCGAGCCGGTGGCGGTCGGCAGGCCGACATCCCAGTCCCCGCCGATCCCGAGCTCGGCGGCGGCGGTGGCCAGCCCGTCCGGACCCAGGCTGGGCGCCAGCGCCGCGAACGCGGTGTTGCAGGAGACCGCCATCGCCTCGCTGAACGGGATCTCGCCCAGGTCGTTGCGGAACGAGTTGCGGATCGTGAACCCCTCGACCGGGAACTCCGCCGGGCAGGGCACCGGCGTGTCGAGCGCGACCTCGCCGGACTTCAGGAACGCGTACGCCGAAACCATCTTGAACGTCGAGCCGGGCGCGACCGCGCCGGTGAGCGCGATGTTGTCGGCGAGCGCCTGCTCGCCCTCGGTGTTGGCGACCGCGAGCACCGAGCCGTCGCTGACCCGGATCGCCACCAGCGCGGCCCGGGCCGGCTCCTCGCTGAGGGCGGTCTCGGCGGCCCGCTGCACGTCGACGTTGAGGGTGGTGGCCAGGTCGGTGCCGGGAACCGGTTCGATCCGCGCCAGCTCGACCTCGGTGACGTTGCCGCTGGCGTCGGTCCGGGCGATCACCACCGCCTGCCCGACCACGCCGCGTAGCTGCTCGTCGTACGCCTCGGACAGCCCGCCGTGGCCGATGTAGTCGCCGGCCTCGAAGACCCCCGGGTTGTTCTCCAGGTCCTCGGCGTTGACCTCGCCGACCGTGCCGAGCAGCGCCCGGGCGAACGTCCGGCTCGGCCCGAGGTGCAGCTGCCGCTCCTGGAACTGAGTGCCGGCCAGTGGCCGGATCCGGTCGCGGATCCGGTCGTAGTCGTCCCGCCGGAGCGTGATGACCGGGACGAACGCGTCCGGGTCGGCCGATTCCACCCGGTCCGCGAGCCCGTCCAGGCTCACCGCCGGGTCGATTTCCTGCAGTGCGGACTCCAGCTCCGGGATCAGCGTGTCGAGGTCGGTGACCTGGCGCGGCCAGATCCCCACGTCCACCACGTCCCGGGCGGTGACCAGCGGCTGGCCGCTGGCGTCGAGGATGTCCGCGCGGGTGCTGGCGAGCCGCCGTAGCTGCAGCTCGTCGCCGGCCTGCAGCTCCGGATGCACCACCGCCGGCTCCCAGATCACCCGCCAGCCGCCGTCCTCCAGCAGCCGGACCACGGTGCCGTAATTCCAGGTCGCGCCGCCGGGCAACGGCCAGCTCACGGTGACATCAGCGATCGCGGTCTCGCCGTCGACGACGACGTCGGCGATGCCCAGCTCCGGGGTGACCTCGGTGACCCCGCCATCCTCGGCCGGCCGCTCGGCCAGCTCCCCGGACAGCGCCGGGATCGCTTCGGCCACCTCGGCCGACGGCACCGGCTGGCCGGTGGTGTCCACGAACCCGACCGAGTCCAGGTCACCGGCGGTCCAGCCGGCGAGGAACTCCGACAACGCCTCCCTCGCCTGCTCCTCCCGGCTGGGCCCGAAGACGCCGGCGAAATAGAGGATGGCCACCGCTGCGACCGCCACGACGACCACCCCGGCGCCGGCCACCAGCAGACCGCGGTACGAGCGCATGCCTTCCTCCTCCGCTCCCGGCCCCCGTGTCCCGGCATGACGGTAGCCGCCGCTGGCTCGCGCCGCCATCGCACCCCGCGGGCGAGTGGCTAAGCTTGGGATTCGCGCCAGGCCCACAGCGTCGTGGGCACGAAGGGAGTCGGGGCGGATGGTTCGCCGTGCGGTATCCGGGCACCGTGAGGTGCACCTTGCGGACGGGCACCGTGGGGACGGGCAGCATGGAGACATGGATTTCGGGGCCGGCAGCGCCGTCGACGGGGTCGCCGGCGAGCCGACCAGCGGGGCGGCCGACCTGCCCGACGCCGCCGAGCTGGACGAGGGCGAGGACGAGCCGCTCGGTACCACGCCGACCGCCGAGGGGCTGGTCGCGCAGGCGGTGGCGCTCGCCGGGGACGACCTGGAGGTCGCCCGGCTGGTCGACCGGTACTGGCGGTTCGCGCCGGACGAGGAGCTGATCGGCCACACCCCGGCCGACCTGGTCGAGGCCGCGGTCGCCCACCGGGAGCTCGCCGAGCAGCGGCTGCCGGGCCAGCTGCAGCTGCAGGTCAGCGAGCCGGGCCCGGACAACCGGACCGTCATCAAGATCATTGTCGATGACATGCCGTTCCTGGTGGACTCGGTGACCGGCGCGCTCACCGCCCGGAACCTCGACATCCACCTGCTGGTGCACCCGCTGGTGGTGGTACGGCGGACCCCGTTGGGCGCGCTCACCGAGGTCGCCGCGGACGTGGAGCCGGACGACGCGATCGCCGGCGACCTGGTGGAGAGCTGGATCCACCTGGAGATCGACCCGGTCCGCGATCCGGAGGCCCGCAACCGGCTCCGCACCGACCTGCAGCAGGTGCTCACCGACGTGCGGGAGGCGGTGGAGGACTGGCCGAAGATGCGGGCCGCCGCGCTGGCGATCGCCGACGAGCTGGCCACCGCCCAGCTCGGCGGGCCGCGGCCACCGGTGCCCGAGAAGGACATCACCGACTCGGTCGCGCTGCTGCGCTGGCTCGCCGACGACCACTTCACGTTCCTCGGTTACCGCGAGTACGAACTGGTCGAGGAACCCGGCCAGGTGATGCTGCTGAAGGCGAAGCCGGGCACCGGGCTCGGGATCCTGCGCAACGACCAGCCCACCCCGCGGGTGCTGTCGACGATGAGCCCGGAGGCGTTCGCCAAGGTACGGGAGCGGCGGTTGCTCATCATCACCAAGGCGAACTCCCGCTCCACCGTCCACCGGAACGCCTACCTCGACTACATCGGACTGAAGACGTTCGACGCCGACGGCAACGTCACCGGCGAGCGGCGGTTCATCGGTCTGTTCGCCTCCTCGGCCTACCGGGACAGCGTGCAGGAGCTGCCGGTGGTCCGCCGGAAGGTGGCGGAGGTGATGGAGCGCTCCGGGCTCTCGCCGCGCAGCCACTCCGGCAAGGATCTGATGGAGATCCTGGAGACCTACCCGCGGGACGAGCTGTTCTCGATCGCCACCGACGACCTCTATCACGCCGCGATCGGCGTACTGCGGATGGCCGGCCGCCGGCAGCTGCGGGTATTCCTCCGGCGAGACCACTATGGACGATTCATCTCCTGCCTGATCTATCTGCCCCGGGACCGGTTCAACACCGCCAACCGGCTGCGGATGCAGGAGATCCTGCTGCGGGAGCTGAACGGGATCGGGGTGGACTACACCACCCGGGTGACCGAGTCGCTGCTGGCCCGGGTGCACTTCATCGTCCGGACCGACCCGGCCAACCCGCCCGGCGCGATCGACCCGGACGGGCTGGCCGAGCAGCTGGCCGACGCCACCCGGCTGTGGGACGACGACTTCGCGCTGGTGCTCGAACGCAAGCTCGGGGACCAGCCGGCGAAGGCGCTCACCGCCCGCTACGTCACCGCGTTCCCCGAGGCGTACAAGGACCAGCACAACCCGTACGAGGCCCTGAAGGACATCGCCAAGCTGGAGCTGCTCGAGGAGCCGGGCCAGCTGGAGATGCATCTGTTCCGGCGGCGCGGCGACGATTGCGACGTCCGGTTCAAGGTCTACCGGTACGGCGAGCCGATGGTGCTCTCGGACGTGCTGCCGGTGCTGCACTCGCTCGGCGTCAAGGTGATCGACGAGCGGCCGTACGAGATCGCCCGCGACGACGGCACCATCTACCTCTACGACTTCGGGCTGGAGCTGCCGCCGGGTGCCCGGGATCCGTCCGAGGTACGCAGCCAGATGGAGAACGCGTTTTCCGCGGCCTGGCGCGGTGAGGCCGAAGTGGACGACTTCAACGCGCTGGTGCTGCGGGCCGGGCTCACCTGGCGGCAGGTGGTGGTGATCCGGGCGTACGCGAAGTATCTCCGGCAGGCCGGCACGGTCTTCTCGCAGGACTATCTGCAGTCGACCTTCTGCGCCTACCCGGCGGTGGCGGCGCTGCTCACCGAGATCTTCGAGACCCGGTTCGACCCCGGGCTGCCACTGTCCGACCTGGACCGGGCGCAGCGGTCCAAGCAGCTGATCACCGAGTTCGAGCGGCGGCTGGACGCGGTGGAGAACCTCGACCAGGACCGGATCTTCCGCAAGTTCCTGGCGCTGATCCAGGCCACCGTCCGGACCTCGTTCTTCCAGCGCGGCGCGGACGGCCGGCCCAAGCCGTTCATCGCCTTCAAGCTCGACCCGCGGCAGGTGCCGGATCTGCCCCAGCCCCGGCCGCGGTACGAGATCTTCGTGTATTCGCCGCGGTTCGAGGGCGTGCACCTCCGGTTCGGCCCGGTCGCCCGGGGCGGCATCCGGTGGTCGGACCGGCGCGAGGACTTCCGGACCGAGATCCTCGGGTTGGTCAAGGCGCAGGCGGTCAAGAACGCGGTGATCGTGCCGGCCGGCGCCAAGGGCGGGTTCGTGCTCAAGCGGGACACCGACCCGCAGGCCTGCTACCGGCAGTTCATCTCGGCCCTGCTGGACGTGACCGACAACCTGGTCGACGGGAAGGCGGTGCCGCCGCCGCGGGTGGTCCGGCACGACGGCGACGACCCGTACCTGGTGGTGGCCGCGGACAAGGGGACCGCCACCTTCTCCGACCTCGCCAACGAGATCTCGCTCGAGTACGGCTACTGGCTCGGCGACGCGTTCGCCTCCGGCGGCTCGGCGGGCTACGACCACAAGAAGATGGGGATCACCGCCCGCGGCGCCTGGGAGTCGGTGAAGCGCTCGTTCCGCGAGCTCGGGGTGGACATCAACGAGCAGCCGTTCACAGTGGTCGGGATCGGCGACATGTCCGGCGACGTGTTCGGCAACGGGATGCTGCTGTCCCGCCACATCAAGCTGGTCGCCGCGTTCGACCACCGGCACATCTTCCTGGACCCGGACCCGGATCCGGCCACTTCGTACGCCGAGCGGGAGCGGCTGTTCAAGCTGCCGAAGTCGAGCTGGGCCGATTACGACCGGTCGCTGATCTCCGAGGGCGGTGGCGTGTTCCCGCGGACCGCCAAGTCGATCCCGATCACCCCGCCGGTGCGGGCCGCGCTCGGGATCCCGGACGCTCCGGCCACCATGACCCCGGTCGAGCTGATCCGGGCGATCCTGTGCGCGCCGGTCGACCTGCTGTTCAACGGCGGCATCGGCACCTACGTCAAGGCCACCAGCGAGTCGCACGCCGAGGTCGGGGACAAGGCCAACGACCCGGTCCGGGTCAACGGTTCGCAGCTGCGCTGCCGGGTGGTCGGCGAGGGCGGCAACCTCGGCTTCACCCAGCGCGGGCGGATCGAGTACGCGCTGTCCGGCGGCCGGATCCACACCGACTTCATCGACAACTCCGGCGGGGTCGACTGCTCCGACCGCGAGGTCAACATCAAGATCCTGCTGGCCGGCGCCGGGTTGACCGGGCCGGACCGGGACGCGCTGCTCGCGCAGATGACCGACGAGGTCACCGCGCTGGTGCTGCGCGACAACTACGAGCAGGCGCGGGCGCTCGGCAACGCCCAGGCCCAGTCGGTCCCGTTGCTGCCGGTGCACCGCCGGATGCTGGACGCGCTGGAGCGGACCGGTGCGCTGGACCGGTCACTGGAGGCGCTGCCCACCGACGAGGAGCTGCTCGCCCGGGTCGAGGCGGGCCAGGGTGGGCTCACCACACCGGAGTTCGCGGTGCTGCTGGCGTACGTGAAGAACGTGCTCCAGGACGAGATCGTCGGCTCCGACCTGCCGGACGAGCCGTGGACCACCCGGCTGCTCGAGGACTACTTCCCGGACCCGCTGCCGGAGCGGTTCCCGGAGGCGATGGCCGGCCACCCGCTCCGCCGGGACATCGCGTCGCTGGTGATCGTCAACGAAGTGGTCAACCGCGGCGGGACCTCGTTCGTGTTCCGGGCGGTCGAGGAGACCGGCGCCTCGGTCGCGGACGTGCTGCGGGCATACGTGATCGTCCGGGACGTCTACGGGCTGACCGACCTGTGGTCGGCGATCGAGGCGCTGGACGGGAAGGTGCCGATCGCCGCCCAGACCACCGTCTACCTCGCCACCCGGCGGCTGCTCGACCGGGCGGTCCGGTGGCTGCTGCAGAACCGGCGCTCGCCACTGGACGTACCCGGCGAGATCGCGGCGCTCACGCCCGGGGTCTCGCAGCTGCTGCCGAAGCTGGACACGCTGTTCCACGGGGTGGAGCGGGAGACCGTCCGGGCCAACCGGGACGCGCTGATCCAGCAGGGCCTGCCGGCCGACGTCGCCGGCTGGGCGGCCCGGCTCACCTACAGCTTCGGGCTGCTCGACATCGTCGAGCTCGCGAACGCCACCTCGGTGCCGGTGGACGAGGCGGCCGAGGTCTACTTCACGCTCTCCGAGCGGTTCCGGATCGACTCGCTGCTGTCGAAGATCTCCGACCTGCCGCGGGAGGACCGGTGGCAGACGCTGGCTCGGATGGCGCTGCGGTACGACCTCTACGCCGCGCTCGCCGCGCTCACCACCGAGGTGCTGCAGGCGACCTCGCCGACCGCCGACCCCGCCGCCCGGGTGTTCCAGTGGGAGCAGCTGAACGCCGCCTCGATCGCCCGGGCTCGCAACGCGATCGGCGAGTTCGACACGTCCCGGGCCGACCTGGCCGCGCTGTCGGTGATCCTGCGGCAGATCCGGACGCTGGTCCGCACCACCGCGGCCTGACCCGCCCGGTCAGGCGGGGGAGCGGAGCACCGCGGCCAGCGCGGCACCGTTGGCGTGGCTGGCGCCGTGGGTGGTGATGAATGCCCGCGCCCCGGCCGGCCGCCAACCGGCCGGCCAACCCATCTCCGCCACCACGGTCGGGTGGTCGGTGGCGAGCTTCTCGACCAGCGACCTGGCCACTGTGGACCGGTGCAGGTGCCGGGCGACGACCACGATCGGCCGGTCGCCGGCCCGGCCGCGCAGCTGGTCGGCGCTGGTCTCGGCGGCGTGGCACCGGACCACCCCGGGCAGGTGTGGGGCCAGCCCCCACGGCACCTGGCCCTCGGCGATCGTGGAGCTCGACTCCAGTTGCACGATCAGCGGGTCGGCCAGCCCGGCCAGCGAGCCCTCCACCCGTACCGCCTGCTTGGCGATCTGGTAGCCGAGGTCGGGGTCGGCCGGCGACGGCGACGCCGGCCGCTGGGTCCAGCCGGCGAGCTCGGCGGCTCGGCTGGCGGCCTGCTCGAGCCGGGTCCGCGGCAGCTCGCCACTGCCGACCGCGGCGACGATCGCCGCGACCACCTGCTCGACCAGCGGGGCGTCGAGGTCGGCGCCGAGGCAGAGCAGGTCGGCACCGGCCGCGAGCGCCGCCACCGCGGCGGCCGGGATCCCGCCCGCCGCGGTGGCGGCGCCCGCCATCTCCAGCGCGTCGGTCACCACCGCCCCGGTGAAGCCGTACTCGCGGCGCAGCAGGTCGATCGCGGCCGGGCTGAGCGTGGCCGGTGCGGCACCGGTCAGCTCCGGGACCCGGATGTGGGCGGTCATGATCGCCCGGACCCCGGCCTCGATCGCGGCCGCGAACGGCGGCAGGTCCCGGCCGCGCAGCGTCGACAGTGGTGCGTCCAGCACCGGCAGGGTCAGGTGGGAGTCGGTGGTGGTGGCGCCGTGGCCGGGGAAGTGCTTGGCGCAGCCGGCGATCCCGGCGTCCTGCAGGCCGGTGACCGCGGCCGCGGCGTGGGCGGCGACGACCGCCGGGTCGGCGCTGAACGACCGGGTGCCGATGATCGGATTGTCGGTGGCGGTGTTCACGTCGACGGTCGGCGCGAGGTTGAGGTTGACCCCGGCGGCGGCGAGGTCGGCGCCGATCGCCCGGTAGACCGAGCGGGTCAGCGCCGGGTCGTCGACCACCCCGAGCGCGGCGTTGCCCGGGTACGGGCTGCCGGTCCGGTGGGCCAGCCGGGTGACGTCGCCGCCCTCCTCGTCGATCGCGATCAGCAGCTCCGGCCGGGCCGACCGGAGCGTGCCGGTGAGGGTGGCGAGCTGCTCCGGCGAGTCGATGTTGAAGCCGAACAGGGTGTAGCCGGCGAGCCCGTCGGCGAGCAGCCGGACCGCCCAGTCGGGCGGGGTGGTGCCCGGAAATGCCGGCAGCAGCGTACCCAGTGCCAGCCGGCGGAGTCCCGGATCGGTGGTCACCGGCGTTACCTCCCGTGGTGGTGGCTGGCACGTACGCTATCGCTAGCTAGTTGAGTACGCGCTTATGAGACTACAGGAAACTTTCTTTATTGCTATGGGCAGGTCCGCATGAGCCGCACGCGCCAACCTGGTACCCCCAAGCTACTGCGTGCCCTGAATGACCGGGCCGCCCTCGAGCTGCTGATGGCCGAGGGCCCGCTCACCCGCACCAAGCTCGGCGAGCTGACCGGGTTGTCGAAGGTGACCGCCTCGCAGCTGGTGGAGCGGCTGGAGGAGCGCGGGCTGGTCACCCGGGTCGGCGAGGTGGCCGGCAGCCGGGGGCCGAACGCCCAGTTGTACGCGGTCGACCCGACCTCCGCGTACGTGGTCGGGGTGGAGGTCAACTCCGAGTCGGACCGGGTCACCGCGGCCTGCGCGGACATCACCGGCGAGGTGGTGGGCCGGGTCGAGCAGTCCACCAAAGACACCGACGACCCGGTCGGGGTGGTGCACCGGGCGGTGGTGACCGCGGCCGAGAGCGCGCAGGCCAAGCTGGCCTCGGTCCGGCGGGTGGTGCTCGGCACCCCGGGGTTGGTCGACCCGGAGACCGGCGACATGTCGTTCGTCTACAACCTGCCCCGCTGGCACACCGGGCTGCTGGAGGCGTTGCGGCAGGACCTGAACGTGCCGGTGACGTTCGAGAACGACGTCAACCTGGCGGCGGCGGCCGAGGCCAAGCTGGGTGCCGCCAAGGACGCCAACGACTTCGTGCTGATCTGGGCGGACGTCGGGATCGGTGGGGCGGTGGTGCTCGACGGCAAGGTGCACCGCGGCCACACCGGCGCGGCCGGCGAGATCGGGTTCCTGCCGGTGCCCGGCGCGCCGGTGATCCGGGAGCCGTCCCGGCGGACCGGCGCCACCGGCCTGGACGCCGGGTTCCAGCACCTGGCCGGGTTGGAGGCGGTTCGGGCGCTGGCTCGCGAGCACGGGTTCGACGGCCCGGGCGCGGAGCCGGTCCGGGCGGCGGTGAAGGCGGGCACGGTTGGCGGCCCGTTCCTGGATGAGCTGGCCCGCCGGCTCGCGCTCGGCGTGGCGAGCACCTGCCTGGTGCTGGACCCGCCGCTGGTGGTGCTGGCCGGCGCGGTCGGCCGGGCCGGCGGGTCGGCGCTCGCCGACCGGGTGCAGGCCGAGGTCGCCGCGATCACGCTGGTCTCGCCGCGGGTGGTGGCGAGCGAGGTGACCGAGGAGCCGGTGCTGACCGGCGCGCTGCAGACCGCGCTGGCGACCGTACGCGACGAGGTGTTCGGGTCTACAGCGAGTTAGGGCAGTCATGTTAGGGTAGGCCAACCTAACTTAGGTAAGGATGGCCTAATTGGTCGCACCCCCGCTCGCTGTCACGTCTTTTGCGCACGATCTGGCCCGGCACGGCGACCGGGTCGCGCTGGTCACCGCCGACACCCAGGTCAGCTACCAGCAGCTGGCGGTACGGGTGGAGCAGTTCGCGCGCCGGTTGGGGAGCCCGCGGCGGCTGGTGCTGGTGGCCGGCGCGAACACCGTGGACGCCGTGGTCGCCTACCTCGGGGCGCTCGCCGGCGGGCACCCGGTGCTGCTGGTGCCGCCGGACCGGATCGAGTCGTTCGTCGACAGCTACCAGCCGGCGGTGGTGGTGCACGGCGACCGGCTGGTCGAGCGGCGCTCGGCGCCGAGTCCCGAGCTGCACCCGGAGCTGGCGCTGCTGCTCACCACCTCCGGCTCCACCGGCTCGGCCAAGCTGGTCCGGCTGTCACTGGCGAACCTGCAGGCCAACGCCGAGGCGATCGCCAGCTACCTGGACATCCGGGAGACCGACCGGGCGGCGACCACGCTGCCGATGCACTACTGCTACGGGCTGTCGGTGCTCAACAGTCACCTGCTGCGCGGCGGATCACTGATCCTGACCGACCGGTCGGTCACCGACGAGGAGTTCTGGACGCTGTTCCGGGAACACCGCGGCACCAGTTTCGCCGGTGTCCCGTACACGTTCGAGCTGCTGGACCGGATCGGCTTCGACCGGCTGCGCCTGCCGCACCTGCGGTACCTCACGCAGGCCGGCGGCCGGATGCCGCCGGAGCGGGTCCGGCGGTACGCGGAGCTGGGCCGCCGGGACGGCTGGCGGCTGTTCGTGATGTACGGGCAGACCGAGGCCACCGCCCGGATGGCGTACCTGCCGCCGGAGTTCGCCGCCAGCCACCCGCACTGCATCGGGGTGCCGATCCCGGGCGGGGAGTTCCGGCTGGCACCGCTGCCGGAGTGGCCGGAGCCGGACACCGGCGAGCTGGTCTACACCGGACCGAACGTGATGCTCGGGTACGCCGAGTCGCCCGCCGACCTGGCGCTGGGGCGCACCGTCGAACAGCTGCACACCGGGGACATCGCCCGCCGTACCGCCGACGGGTTCTACGAGATCGTGGGCCGGCGGAACCGGTTCGTGAAGGTGTTCGGGCTGCGGATCGACCTGGAGCGGGTGGAGGCGGCGCTGGCCCGGCACGGGGTCGCCGCCGCCTGCGCCGGCGACGACCGCGAGCTGGTGGTGGCGGTCGAGGGCGACCCGCCCCCCGACCTGCGGCGGCTGGCGGCCGGCGCGGCCGGGCTGCCGGTCCGGGCGGTCCGGGTCTGCCCGACCTCGACGCTGCCCCGGCTGGCCAACGGGAAGCCGGACTACCAGGCGATCCTGGCACTGGCGCCGCCGGCCCCGCCGGCGCCGGCCGAGGCGGCGGACGTCCGGGAGATCTACGCCGAGGTGCTGGGCCGGGACCAGGTCACCGACGACGACACGTTCGTCGGGCTGGGCGGTGACTCGCTGTCGTACGTGGAGGCGTCGGTCCGGCTGGAGCGGGCGCTCGGGACGCTGCCGCCGCGCTGGCACCTGACGCCGGTACGGCAGCTGCGGCGGGCCGCCCGCCGGCGCCGGTGGCGGGCCACCATCGATACCAGCGTGGCGCTGCGGGCGATCGCGATCCTGCTGATCGTCGGCACCCACGCCGGGCTGTTCGGGATCGCCGGCGGTGCCCACCTGCTGATGGGGGTGGCCGGCTACAACTTCGCCCGGTTCCAGCTCACCGCCGCCGGCCGGACGGCCAGGATCCGCCGGATCGCCCGTAGCGTCGGCCGGCTTGCCGCGATCAGCATGGTCTGGATCGGGGCGGTCTGGCTGGTCGCCGGCGACTACTCGCTGGCGAACGTGTTCCTGGTCAACTACCTGTTCGGCACCGGCGGCACCGACCACTGGCACTTCTGGTTCATCGAGTCGCTTGTGTACATCCAACTCGGGGCGCTGGGGCTGCTGGCGCTGCCGTGGCTGGACCGGCTGGAGCGGCGGTGGCCGTTCGGGTTGCCGATGGCGGTGATGGCGGCCGGGTTGGTCACCCGGTATGACCTGGTAGGCGCGGACCTGCCGACCCCGGCGGTGCTGCCGTGGTTGTTCGCGCTGGGCTGGGCGGCCGGGAAGGCGACCAGCCGGGGGCAGCGGCTGCTGGTGACGGTCGCGATCGTGGCGACCGTCCCGGGCTTCTTCGGCAACCCGCAGCGGGAGGCGGTGATCGTGGCCGGGCTGGTGCTGCTCACCTGGGTCTCGCAGCTGCCGAGCCTGCGGCCGGTCAACCGGGCCGCGGCGGTGCTCGCCGGCGCGTCGCTGGCCATCTACCTCACCCACTGGCAGGTCTACCCGCGGCTCGACGACGTCTCGCCGGCGCTGGCGGTGGCGGCCTCGCTGCTGGTCGGGATCGGGTACGCGGCGCTGGTGACCAGGATCATGCGGTGGCCGGAGCGGCTTGTGGTTACATGGTCCGGTGTCCGATCCAGATCAGGTAATCGCCGTCGAGCGAGTCGGCGTCACGCGCTCCGGTAACCAGCTGCTGACGGACCTCACCTGGCGGGCCGAGCTGGACGAGCGCTGGGTGGTGCTGGGCCCGAACGGCGCCGGCAAGACCACGCTGCTGAACCTGGTCGCCGGCCACCTGCACCCGACCCGCGGCACGGTGGACGTGCTCGGGGAGCGGCTCGGCCGGACCGACCTGCACGAGCTGCGGACCCGGATCGGGATGGCCAGCGCCGCGCTCGCCGACCGGTTCCCGCCCGACGAGCGGGTCCGCGACCTGGTGATGACCGCCGCCTGGTCGGTGGTCGGCCGGTTCCGGGAGCGGTACGACGAGGTGGACGAGCGGCGCGCGGACGCGCTGCTGGCGCAGTGGGGGATCGCCCGGCTCGCCGACCGGCGGTACCGGACCCTGTCGGAGGGGGAGCGTAAGCGGGTGCAGATCGCCCGGGCGCTGATGCCCGACCCGGAGCTGTTGCTGCTCGACGAGCCGGCGGCCGGGTTGGACCTGGGGGCCAGGGAGGACCTGGTGGCCCGGCTGGCCGAGCTCGCCGCCGACCCGGACGCGCCGGCGCTGGTGCTGGTCACCCACCACGTGGAGGAGATCCCGCCCGGGTTCACCCACGCGCTGCTGCTGCGGGACGGCACGGCGGTGGCGCAGGGGCTGATCGGCGACACGCTCACCGACCCGCTGCTGACCGAGACGTTCGGCCGGCCGCTGCGGGTGAACCACGACAACGGCCGGTTCACCGCCCGCGGGGCGTGATCGGCGCGGCGCGCATCGACCGGACTTGAATGTGCGCACCGGTTAGGTTAGCCTCACCTCAATAAGGTTCACCTAACGCTATCGCCTCATCTGCCTGCGATGGAGACGCCCTTGATGCCTGCCTTCCGCCTGCCCACCGCGGTGACCGTGGCCGTGGCCCTGCTGCTCGGCGTGGCCGCGTGCGGTGACGACGACTCGCTGGATCCGCCCGAGCCGAACGACGGCACCATTACCGTCTACAGTGGCCGCAACGAGAGCCTGGTCCAGCCGCTGATCGATCAGTTCGAGGAGGAGAGCGGGATCACCGTCCAGGTTCGATACGGCGACACCGCGCAGATGGCCGCGCAGCTGCTGGAGGAGGGCGACGGTACGCCGGCCGACGTCTTCTACGCCCAGGACGCCGGCGCGCTCGGGGCAGTGGCGAAGGCCGGACTGTTCGCCACCCTCCCCGGTGACCTGCTCGGCCGGGTGGACCCGGCGTTCCAGGCCAGCACCGGCGAGTGGATCGGGGTCACCGGCCGGTCCCGGGTGCTGGTCTACAACCCCAGCCAGGTCTCCGAAGACGAGCTGCCCGCCTCGGTGTTCGAGCTGACCGAGCCGCAGTGGCGGGGCCGGCTCGGGGTGGCGCCGACCAACGGCTCGTTCCAGGCGTTCGTGACCGGGATGCGGGTGATGCACGGGGACGACGCCACCCGGGACTGGCTGGCCGGGATCGCCGCCAACGAGCCGCAGATCCGGAGCAACAACATCGAGATCGTGGCCGACGTCAACGACGGCCGGCTCGCCGCCGGGTTGGTGAACCACTACTACCTCTACGAGCGGGCGCACGAGGAGGGAGTCCCGGTCGACCAGCTGGCCGCCAAGAACTACTACTTCCCGGACGGCGACATCGGCGCGATGATCAACGTCTCCGGGGTCGGCGTGCTCGCCGGCTCGGCGGAAGACCAGGATGTCCGGGCGTTCGTCGAATACCTGCTGTCAGAGGCCGGTCAGCATTACTTCACCGAGCAGACCTTCGAGTACCCGATGGTCTCCGGGATCCCGGTGCCGGCAGGGATGCCCGAGCTCACCGAGCTGACCGCACCGGACATCGACCTGAACGACATCGACGGTCTGGAGCAGACGGTCGCGATGATCACGGAGGCGGGACTGAGCTGACCACCACTACCCTCACGCCGACCAGGCGGGCCAGCGGGGCGCTCCGCCGATGGGCGCCCCGCCCAGGCCTGCTCGCGGCGGCGGTGGTGGCGGTAGGGATCGCCCAGCTGCCGCTGGTCTACCTCGCGGTCCGGACCATCGAGACCGCCCGGCAGCGGGGGATCGCCGACCTGTTCACCGACCGGGTGCCGGCACTCGCCGCCCGTAGTCTGGCGCTCGCCGCGGTGGTGACCGCCGGCTGTGTGGTGCTCGGGGTCGGCTCGGCGTTCCTGGTCACCCGCACCGACCTGCCGGGCCGGCGGGTGTTCGGGGTGCTGGCCGCGCTGCCGCTCGCCGTACCGTCCTATGTGGCGGCGTACGCCTGGGTGGCGGCGGTGCACCTGGTCGACCCGCTGTTCGGGTTCGAGGGGTTCTGGGCCGCCGCGCTGGTGCTGACGCTCTGCTCCTACCCGTACGTCTACCTGCCGGCCGCCGCGGTGCTGGTCGGCGCCGACCCGGCCGCCGAGGAGGTCTCCCGGTCGCTGGGGCGCGGCAGCTGGCGGACCTTCACCGGGGTGACCCTGCGGCAGCTGCGGCCGGCGGTGGCGGCCGGTGGGCTGCTGGTGGCGCTGTACGTGCTCAGCGACTTCGGGGCGGTGGCGATCCTGCGCACCGACACGTTCACCCGGGCGGTGTTCTCGTACTTCAACTTCGGGCTGTCCCGGCCGGCGCTGGTGCTCGCCACCGTGCTGGTGGCGCTGACCCTGCTGCTGCTCGCCGGCGAGACCGCCACCCGGCGCCGGGGGGCCAGGTACGCCCGGGTCGGTGGCGGCACCGGCCGGCCGGCCAGCCGGCTGCGGCTCGGCGCCGCGCGCGGGCCGGCGCTGGCGGCGCTGGCCGCGGTCTCGGCGCTGGCGCTCGGGGTGCCGGCGGTGTCGCTGATCCGCTGGTTCGGCGAGGGGGTGTCCCGGCCCGGCTCGCTGTCCGAGGTGAGCAGCGCCACCGCCAACTCGGTCGGGATCTCGCTGGCGGGCGCGGCGTTGACGCTGCTGCTGGCGCTGCCGATCGGGCTGCTGGTGGCGCGGGTGCCCGGGCCGGTGTCGACGGTGCTGGACCGGCTGAGCTACCTGCCGCACGCGCTGCCCGGGGTCGTGATCGGACTGTCGCTGGTGTTCTTCGGGATCAACGCGGTGCCCCGGCTCTACCAGACCGGCTGGCTGCTGGCGCTGGCGTACGCGGTGCTGTTCCTGCCGCTGGCGGTGGGGGCGGTGGCGGCGGCCGCCGCGCAGGCGCCGCCGGAGCTGGAGCAGGTGGCGCGGTCGCTGGGCCGCCGGCCGATCGCGGTGTTCCGGACCGTCACCCTGCCGCTGATCTCGCCCGGGATCGGCGCCGCCGCCGCGCTGGTGTTCCTGACCTGCATGAAGGAGCTGCCGGCGACGCTGCTGCTGCGGCCGACCGGGATGGAGACGCTCGCCACCCGGCTGTGGCGGCACACCACCGTGGTGGAGTACGCCGCCGCCGCCCCGTACGCTGCGTTGCTGGTGGCGATCGCCGCGGTGCCGACCTGGCTGCTGGTCAGCCGGGCCGGTGTGCTCAGCAAGGGAGGAGACTGACGTGGCCAGCCTCACCGTCCACGGCGTGGTCAAGTCCTACGGCTCCGTGACCGCGCTGTCCGGAGTGGACCTCACCGTCCCGGCCGGGGTGCTCGCCGCGGTGCTCGGCCCGTCCGGCTGCGGCAAGACCACGCTGCTGCGGTGCGTGGCCGGGTTCGAGCGGTTGGACGCCGGCGAGGTGACCGTCGGCGACCGGCGGGTCGCCGGCCCCGGCCTGCACACCCCGCCGGAGCGGCGGCGGGTGGCGATCGTCCCGCAGGAGGGGGCGCTGTTCCCGCACCTGTCGGTGGCCGGCAACGTGGCCTACGGGTTGGGCCGGGCGGCCCGCCGGTCCGGCCGGGTGGACGAGGTGCTGGCGCTGGTCGGGCTCGCCGGGTACGGCGAACGGATGCCGCACCAGCTCTCCGGCGGCCAGCAGCAGCGGGTCGCGGTGGCCCGGGCGCTCGCGCCCCGGCCGCCGCTGGTGCTGCTGGACGAGCCGTTCAGCGCGCTCGACGCCGGGCTGCGGGCGGAGCTGCGCCGGGATGTCCGGGAGGCGCTGCGGGCCGATGGCGCCACCGCGGTGCTGGTCACCCACGACCAGGGCGAGGCACTGTCCATGGCGGACCAGGTGGCGGTGATGCGGGACGGCCGGATCGTGCAGGCCGGTCCGCCGGCGCAGGTGTACGGGCAGCCGGCTGACGCCTGGGTGGCGGACTTCGTCGGCGAGGCGGCGCTGCTGCCCGGCACCGTCCACAATGGCGTCGTTGCCACCCCGCTCGGTGAGCTCGCCACCACCGGCGGCGCACCGGGGGCGGCGACCGTGCTGGTCCGGCCGGAGCAGGTGGAGGTGCTGCCGGAGCCGACCGGCGCGGCGGTCGCCGCGGTGATCACCCGGAAGGACTTCTTCGGCCACGACGCGCTGCTCGCGCTCCAGCTGGACGGCGGCGGGGAGGTGTCGGCGCGGGTGTTCGACGCGGCCGCGCACCAGCTCGCGGCCGGCCAGCGGGTGGGGCTGCGGGTGCGCGGCCCGGTGCTCACCTTCCCGAACTAGCGGTGGCGGGCCGGCGGTTCGGCTCGGCGGCGGGTCGCAGGCCGGCCCGGATCCCGGGTTCGGTGAGCCGGCGGTAGAGCCGGTCCATCTCCTGCGGGGTCAGCGGGACGCCTTTCCCGAGCCACCACCGGGTCCCGAGCCCGATCAGCGTACTGGTGGCGAACTCCACCACCGCCTCCAGCGGCACCACGGTCTCGCCGGCCGGCGCCCGGGCCGCCAGCTGTTCCCGGATCAGCTCCGCCAGCAGGCTGTGCAGGTGGCGGAGGAACAGCTCGCCGCCGCGCCGGCCGACCATCGCCCGCCACACCTCGGCCGACCGGGCGAAGTGCTCGAAGACCTGCAGGGTGGCGGTGTCCTGGCCGGGGCGGAACGCTTCCCGGATCTCCGCCAGCCCGTAGAGCAGCAGGTCCTCCTTGTCCCGGAAGTGGGCGTAGAAGGTGGACCGGCCGACATCGGCCCGGTCGATGATGTCCTGCACGGTCAGCCGGTCATACCCCTTCTCCTGGATCAGCTCCAGCAGCGCCGACCGCAGCAGCGCCTTGGTCCGGCGTACCCGCCGATCCGGCCGGCCCTCGGGCATCGGCATCGCCCCGCTTTCCCGTACAACTTCGGCGGATCCGTCCGGTAGTGGACGTAGACCGCGAGCTGTGGCTGGGCGGTCGCCCGCCCCGCGACCAAACTGAACAGTATGTTCAGAAACCAACCTATGTTCAGAAGCAAACTTACGTCCAATAGTAGACGATCAGTGCTGTTACTGGTGCTGCTCTGCGCGGCGCAGTTCATGCTGATCCTCGACATCACGGTGGTGAACGTGGCGCTGCCGTCGATCCAGACCGAGGTCGGGATCGCCACCGGCCACCTGCAGTGGCTGGTCACCGCGTACACGCTCGCGTTCGGTGGGCTGCTGCTGCTCGGTGGCCGGGCCGCCGACCTGTTCGGCCGGCGGCGGATGTTCCTCGCCGGGCTGGCGGTGTTCACCGCCGGGTCGCTGGCGGCGGCGATGGCCGGTACGGCGGGGCCGCTGATCGCCGCTCGGGCGGTGCAGGGGGTCGGGGCGGCGCTGCTGTCGCCGGCGGCACTCTCCCTGGTCACCACGGCGTTCCCGGAAGGTCGGGAACGGCACCGGGCACTCGCCGCCTGGGCGGCGGTCGCGGCCAGCGGCGGCGCGGTCGGGGTGCTGGTCGGTGGGCTGCTCACCGAGACCCTCGGCTGGGAGGCGATCTTCTTCATCAACGTGCCGGTCGGGCTCGCGGTGGCGATGGGGGCCCGGTGGCTGGTACCGGTGGCCGGCCGGCGGGTCGACGCGGTCGGCGCGCTGCTCGCCACCGGCAGCCTGCTGGCGTTGATCTACGGGCTGGTCGAGGCGGGCACCGCCGGCTGGACCGCGCCGCTGCCGCTCGGGTTGTTCGCGCTCGCCGTGGCCGGGTTCGCCGGCTTCGTGGCGGTCGAGCGGAGCGTGCCGGACCCGCTGGTGCCGTTGTCGATCTTCCGGCGCCGGCCGACCGTCACCGCGCTGGTGCTGATGATCCTCGGGATGGGGCCGGTGTTCTCCGGGTTCTTCTTCTCGTCGCTCTATCTGCAGCAGGTGCTCGATTACCCGGCGCTGCGGACCGGGCTGGCGCTGCTGCCGGTGGCGGTCGCGATCGTGGCCGCCGCGCACGCCGGCGGTGCGCTGATCTCCCGGCTCGGGCCGAAGCCGGTGATCGCCACCGGGCTGGCGATCGGGGCGGCCGGTGCGCTGCTGCTGAGCCGGCTCACCCCGGACGGCGGCTACCTCACCGGTGTGCTGCCCGGGTTCCTGCTGCTCGGGGTGGGCGGCGGGCTGGCCGCCGCCGGGGTGATGGTGACCGCGCTGGCCGGGGCCGGGCAGCGCGACGCCGGTGTGGTCTCCGGGCTCGCGAACACCACCCACGAGCTGAGCATCGCGCTGGTGCTGCCGGTGCTCGCCACGATCGCCGCCGGCCGGCTCGGGGCGGCGGCGCTGGCCGGGGCGGCGCCGGCCGACCCCGGGTTGCTGACCGCCGGCATCGGCGACGCCTTCCTGGCCGCCGCCGCGATCGCGCTCGGTGGCGCGCTGCTCGCGGTGGCCGCGCTGCGCCGCACCGACGTGGCGGCCACCGACCGGCTGCCCGTCCACTAGGGCTCGTGCCGGTTCCGGTTGGCCGCGATCATGGGCGTTTTCGACGGGTCACCCGGCGGGTCGCTCGAAAGTCCGTGATCGCGGCGAAGCAGGCCTGGGGTGGGGCGGGTTTGACCGGCCGTGCCAGGATGAGACCCGACGATCGTGGGAGGCCAGGGGAGACCATGCAAACCAGCCAGCCCGGCGTGCTGCCACTGCGGCCGCTCACCGTGGGCGAGCTGCTCGACGCGTCGGTCACCCTGCTGCGTACCCGCGGTCCGTTGCTGATCGGGCTCGGCGCCGCCGCCGCCGTGCTCGAGCAGGCGGTGCTGTTTCCGCTGCGCCGGCTCGCGAACGTCGACATCTGGAACTTCCCGGTTGGCGAGGACCGATGGCGGGCGTGGGCGCTGCTGATCGTGGTCGGGTTCGCGACCGAGGCCGCGATCATCGGCGGGTTGGCCTTTCCGGCCGCCAGCGCCGCGCCCAAAGCGGTGCTGGGCAACGCCGCCCCGCGACCGGAACCGGTCGCTCGGCCGCTGTTCGTCACGATATTCATCGCGCTGGTCGCGGCGCTCGGCTGCGGTCTGGTCGTGGCCACCAGCTACCTGTGGCCGGCCACCTACTTCCTGGCCGCGTTCATCACCATCCCGATCTGGATCTGGCTGTACGGATCGCTCGGGCTGGCCGTGCCGGCGGCGGTGATCGAGCGGCTGGACCCGGTCCGGGCGATCGGCCGTTCGTTCGCGCTCTCGGTCCGCGGCTTCCTGCGTACCTTGCGGGTGCGGGTGCTCGCCTACCTCAGCTGGTTCCTGATCCGGGTGGCCTGGGGGTGGGGCGTGATCGCGGTGGTCGACCTGGTGTACACGCCCCCCAGCAACACTGGTGACAACCTGCTGATGGCGGTGATCTACCTCGCGGTGAACATGGTCGCGTACCCGACGCTCGCCTGCCTGGACGCGGTGCTGTACCTGGAGGCGCGGATGCGCTCCGAAGGCCTCGACATCGCGCTGCGGCGCTCGCTGCACCGCCGCACCGATCCGGCGCCGGTGCTGGTCGGGAGCTGGTAGATGCGGGCGTGGCACGAGCTGGTCGCGACGATCGGCGACCACATCTTCGGCGGGGTACCGGTGCTCGGGCTGATCCTGTTCGCGATCACCGGGCTGGTCGCGCTGTTCTGGTACTGGTGGCCGGAGTGGTGGCACGCGCTGCGGCGGTTCACGATGGCGCGGTTCGCCGGCGGCCGGGAGGAGTCCCGCGGGCGCCGGTGGCGGTTCCGTGGCCTGTTGGGCCGGCTGCGGGCGCGGTGGCGGTTCGGCCGGCGCAAGCGCCGCGGCGAACCGGCGGATACCGAGCCCGAGCCGGAGCTCGGCCCGGACGACCTGCCCGACCTGCCGGCGGTCGAGCTCGCGCTCTCCGCCGACCAGCTGGCCGCCCAGGGCCGCTACAAGGAAGCGGTCCGGGAGCGGCTGCGGGCGATCGTCCGGGAGCTGATCGAGCGGCAGGTGGTCGACCACCGTCCCGGTTGGACGGTGACCGAGCTGGCCACCATGGCCGCCCAGAACCGGCTGGCCACCGCCGCGCCGCTCGCCGCGGCGAGCGAGCTGTTCTCCAGCATCTGGTACGGGCAGCGGGACGCGACGCCCGCGCACGACGCGGCGATGCGGGTCCACGCCGACCAGGTGCGGGCCGTCCTGTCCGAGCAGGTGCCGGCGTGAGCGCGGTCGGGGAGCAGCTGGCGCCGCCGGCCGCGCCACCCAGCGCGCCGGCCGGGCCGACCAGCCCGCCACCCGGGCCGGGCGGTGCGGCCGCCGGACCGGCCCGGCGGCCCGGCCGAGCCGGGCGGTGGCGGCGGCGCTGGCACCGGGTCGCGATCCCGTTCGCCGTCCTGCTGATGCTGGTCGGCGTGACCTGGCTGGCGCGGTCGCTGGAGGAGCCGGACCTGGGGGAGGCGAGCACGCTGTCGCCGACCGGCACCGGGCCGGACGGGTCGAGTCGGCTCGCCGAGCTGCTGACCGAGCGCGGGATCCGGATCGAACCGGTCAGCAACTTCGAGGAGGCCGAAGCGGCGGTCAGCCGCGGCGGTGACGCGGTGGTCTTCATCCCCAAGTCCACCTTGTTCGGAGGCTTGTTCGCCGGCAGCGCGGTCTACCAGGCCGAGGCCGACCACCGGATCGTCTGGGTCGCTCCCAGCCGGGCCGACCTGGCGGTCTCCGCGTTGCCGATCCGTACGGACGACCCTCGGTGGGCCTCGGCGGCTCGGGAGCCGGACTGCCGGGTGCCGGAGGCACTGGCCGCCGGCCGCGCCAGCGCCCTGCGTGGCCGCTACCTCGTGGCGAACGAGTTCCAGATCTGCTACGACGGAGGGCTGGTCCACACCGAGGTCAGCGACTCGGACGTGTTCGTGATCGGCTCGACCGACCCGTTCCGCAACCGGCGGATCGGCGAGTACGGGAACGAGCGGCTCGCGCTGGAGCTGCTCGCCACCCACGACCGGGTGATCTGGGCCGGTGCGCTGCCGTTCGAGGCGGACATCGAGCTACCCGACATCGACGCGCCCGAACGCGGCGAACGTAGTCGGTACCGGAGCTGCGGCTACGCCTGCATGTTCGAGGGCTACCCGCAGCAGGTGCTGGCCGGACTTGGGCTCGCCGCGCTGCTGGCGGTGCTGCTGGCGCTGGTGCGAGCCCGGCGGCTCGGGCCGCCGGTGAGCGAGCCGCTGCCGGTGGTCGTGCCGGCGGCCGAAGCGGTGGCCGGCCGGGGCCGGCTCTACCAACGCTCCCGCGGTCGAGGGGTGGCGTTGTCCGCGCTGCGAGCGGCCGCGCTGTCGCGGCTCATCCGCGCGCTTGGCCTGCCACCGGCGCCGCCGCCCGACCCGGAGACCATCGTCCAGGCCGTGGCCGCCCGCTGCGGGCTGCCGCCGGAACAGGTACGCCATACCCTCTACGGACCGGAACCGGAGACCGATGAGGATCTCACGACCGCGGTGGCGGCGCTCGACTGGTTGGTCGCCGCCGTCACCCACGGGTTCCCGCACCACCGCCAAGGAGATGCACCATGACCGGGCTAGCCAATGACCCTGCCTTCCACGCCACCGCCAGGGTCGAGGTGCCGCCGCCTCCGCCGGGTGATGGCGAGGCCCGGGCGGCGCTCGACCGGATCCGCACCGAGATCCGCAAGGCGGTGGTCGGCCAGGAGCCGGTGCTCACCGGCCTGGTGATCGCGCTGCTGTGCCACGGCCACGTGCTGCTGGAAGGGGTGCCCGGGGTGGCGAAGACCCTGCTGGTCCGGGCGCTCGGGGCGAGCCTGTCGCTGGAGACCAAGCGGGTCCAGTTCACGCCGGACCTGATGCCCGGCGACGTCACCGGCTCGCTGATCTACGACGCCCGGACCGCCGCCTTCCAGTTCCGCGAGGGGCCGGTCTTCACCAACCTGCTGCTGGCCGACGAGATCAACCGGACCCCGCCGAAGACCCAGTCCGCGCTGCTGGAGGTGATGGAGGAGCGGCAGGTGACAGTGGAGGGTAAGGCCCGGCCACTGCCGGACCCGTTCCTGGTCGCGGCCACCCAGAACCCGATCGAGTACGAAGGGACCTACCCGCTGCCAGAGGCGCAGCTGGACCGGTTCCTGTTCAAGCTGACCGTCCCGCTGCCCAATCGCGACGAGGAGTACGGCGTGCTGCGCGCCCACCACAACGGGTTCGATCCGCGCGACCTCGCGGCGGCCGGGGTCACCGCGGTCGCCAGCGCGGCCGACCTGAACTCGGCCCGGGCCGCGGTGCAGCAGGTGGACATCGCCGACGTCGTGCTCGGCTACATCGTGGACCTGTGCCGGGCCACCCGGACCGCGCCGTCGATCGAGCTCGGGGTCTCGCCGCGGGGTGGCACCGCCCTGCTCGCCGCCTCGAAGGCACGGGCCTGGCTGGCCGGCCGCGGCTATGTGACCCCGGACGACGTCAAGGCGGTGGCCCGGCCGGCGCTGCGGCACCGGATCCGGCTGCGCCACGAGGCCGAGCTGGAGGGGAGCACCCCGGACTCGGTGCTCGACTCGATCCTCGCCACCGTTCCGGCGCCCCGCTGACGCCGATGATCTCGCTGCGGGTGCCGCTGCTGGTGGCCGTGCTCGGGCTACCAGCCGTGTTCGTGCCGTTCTCCGGGTGGTGGCTGCTCGGGACGGTGGGGCTGGTCACCGTGCTGGTCGGGCTGGACCTGTTGCTCGCGGCGTCGATCCGCGACCTGCGCTGCGACCGGTCCGGCGACACCCAGGTGCGGGCCGGCAGCCAGGCGACGGTGACGCTCACCGTCACCAACGATGGGGTGCGGCCATTGAACGGGCTGATCCGTGACGCCTGGGTGCCGTCGGCCGGCGCCACCAGCACCCCGTCCGCGATCGACCCGGTGGTGATCGAGCCCGGACACTCGCTGGCGATCCAGACCGAGCTGACGCCCCGACAGCGCGGGGCCCGGCCGGCGGTCCGGGTCACCATCCGCTCGTACGGGCCGCTCGGGCTGGCGTACCGGCAGACCACCCGGCGCTCCTCCCGGCGCCTCACTCCACCCTGGACGCTGCGGGTGCTGCCGCCGTTCGACTCCCGCCGGTTCCTGCCCGAGAAGCTGTCCCGGCTGCGGATCATCGATGGTCAGGTGGTGACCCGCGGGCGGGGCCAGGGGACCGAGTTCGACTCGCTGCGGGAGTACGTGGTCGGCGATGACATCCGGTCGATCGACTGGCGGGCCACCGCCCGGGCCGAGCACGTGATGGTGAAGACCTGGCGACCGGAGCGGGACCGGCGGGTGCTGTGCGTGCTCGACACCGGCCGCACCAGCGCCGCCCGGGTCGCCGACGAGCCACGGCTGGACGCCGGGATCGACGCGGCGCTGCTGCTGGCCGCGCTCGCCTCCCACGCCGGTGACCGGGTCGACCTGCTCGCGGTCGACACCGAGGTCCGCGCCAGCGTCACCACCGGCAGCCACCGGACCCTGCTGCCGACCCTGGTCGACGCGATGGCGACCCTGGAGCCGGTGCTGTACGAGACCGACTTCGGCCGGGTGGTCTCGGAGGTGCTCTACCTGGCCCGCCGGCGGGCGCTGGTGGTGCTGTTCACCACGCTGGAGCCGGGCGCGCTCGGCGAAGGGCTGATGCCGGTGCTGCCGCAGCTGCTGTCCCGGCACCGGGTGATCGTCGCGTCGGTCCGGGACCCGTCGCTGGACGCGCTTGCCGCCGGCCGGGGCTCGCTGGCCGCGATCTACACCGCCGCCGCGGCCGAGAAGGCGATCGCCGGCCGGGACCGGGTGCGGGCCGCGCTCAGCCGGTACGGGGTGCACGTGGTCGAGGCGCCACCGGCGACGTTCGCGTCGGCGGTCGCCGATGCGTACCTCGATCTGAAGGCGGCCGGCCGGCTCTAGCGGCGATGCCGGGGTGACGCGGGATGGCCGCGGGGCGACCGCGGGCGGCTGCTTCGATCTTGCATTTGTGCATACTGCTATGCCCTGATTCGCGGCAGTATGCCCCGCCCGGTCGGTGAGATCGAGGCATTTATTTAGGTAGCGACTACTCATTGCACCGGTGGCTCGGTTCACGCGACGGTGATCGTACCCGCGCACTCCGGACCGAGGAGGGACGATGCCTGGTAGGAGCCGATGGTTCGCGGTCGGTGCGATGCTGGCGCTGGTCGCCGCGTCCCTGCCCGCCGCCATCCCGACGGCCAGCGCCGCGGAGCCGCGGGCGCGGGTGGACAGCGAGCTCTACGCGGCGCTGGCCGACGGCGGCACCACCGAGTTCCTGGTCTACCTGGCCGAGGCCGCCGACCTGTCCAGCGCGGCGACGTACCACACCAAGCTTGCCAAGACCGAGCACGTGTACCAGCAGCTCACCGCGGTCGCCGAGGCGAGCCAGGCCGGCCTGCGGGCGGACCTGGACCGCCGCGGCATCGCCTACGAGCCGTTCTGGATCACGAACGCGCTGCTGGTGGCGGGTGACCGCGAGCTGCTCGACGAGCTCGCCGCCCGCGCCGATGTGGCGAGCATCGAGCCGGATCGCAGCTACCCACTGATCGCACCGACCGCCTGGGTTGCCCCCGCCTCGGCGATACAAGCGATCGAGTGGGGAGTGACGGACATCAAGGCCGACCAGGTCTGGAGCGAGTTCGGAGCGACCGGCGAGGGCATCGTGGTGGCGAACATCGACACCGGGGTCCAGTTCGACCACCCGGCGCTGGTCGAGCAGTACCGCGGCACCGCCACCGGCAGCCACAGCTACAACTGGTTCGACCCGATGCAGGTCTGCCCGGATCCGGCGACCCCGTGCGACAACAACGGACACGGCACCCACACCATGGGCACGATGGTCGGGGACGACGGGGCCGGCAACCAGATCGGGGTCGCGCCCGGTGCACAGTGGATCGCGGCGAAGGGGTGCGAGACCGACGGCTGCTCCGGCAGCGCGCTGATCGCCGCCGGCCAGTGGATCCTGGCGCCCACCGACAGCAACGGAGCGAACCCGGATCCGGCGATGGCGCCGGACATCGTGAACAACTCCTGGGGCGGCGGCCACGGCGACACCTGGTACCAGGCGATCGTCGACGCCTGGGTGAACGCCGGCATCTTCCCGATGTTCGCCGCCGGCAACACCGGCCCGGACTGCGACACCGTGACCTCGCCCGGTGACAACAGCCCCGCCTACGCGGTCGGGGCGCACAGCATGGACCACAACATCGCCGCCTTCTCCAGCCGCGGACCATCCGGCGTGGACGGTGATGTGAAGCCGGACATCACCGCGCCCGGGGTCGGCATCCGCAGCGCCGTCCCGACCAACGGCTACGCGCTGCTGTCGGGCACCTCGATGGCCACCCCGCACGCCTCCGGCGCGGTCGCGCTGCTGTGGTCGGCCGTACCGGAGCTACGAGGCGACATCGACGCCACCCGGGCGGTGCTGGACCAGTCCGCTGTGGACGTCGAGGACGACGAGTGCGGCGCCAGCACCACGATCAACAACAACACGTTCGGCGAGGGCCGGCTGGACGTGTTCGCCGCGGTCAGCCAGGCCCGCGGGTCGCAATGAGGCTCATCCCGTAACACCCACACCGGGCGGGCCGGGCGCTTTCCGCCAGCGCCCGGCCCGCCACCTCCTCGGCGGGAAATTAGGCGACCAGGGCGCGGCGGGACGGCAGGCCGAGCTTGCGCAGCGCCCGGGCGACATGCGCCTCCACAGTGCGCGGCGACAGGAACAGCGCCTCGGCGATCTCCCGGTTGGTCCGGCCGGTCCGGACCAACCGGACCACCTCGCGTTCCCTGGGGGAGAGTTGCTCGCCGTACCCGCGCCGGCCGCGCCGGTGCGGCAGGGTCCGGCCGAGGTTGCGCAGCAGGTGCCGGCACCGGGCGAGGTCCCAGCTGGCGCCGAGCCGCTCGAACACCTCCGCCGCCTCGGCGACCGGCGGCACGCCGTCCCGGCCGGCCGCGAGCAGGCAGCGGCCGCGGGACTCCCAGGCCTGGGCGGCCAGGTACGGATGGGGGAGCACCGCGTATGCCCAGGCCGCCTCGCGATACTGGGCGGCCGCGGCGAGCAGGTCACCGTCGGCCTCGGCGAGCATCCCCCGGCAGCCGTGCAGGGCGGCGTCGGCGAGCGGGGCGTCCCGGCCGGCCAGCCCGGCGGCGAACTCGTCGACCAGCTTGCGGGCGGCCGGCTGGCCGTCCGGGAGCCGGGTCAGCACCGCGACCGCGGCCGGCAGCAGCTCGGCCGCCCAGCACCAGACTCCCTTGTCGCGGATCATCGCCAGCCCGCGCCGGATCCGGTGCTCGGCGGCGGTGAGCTGGCTGGTGGCGGCGGCGAGCCGGATCAGCGCACCGGCCGCGGCGGCGGCCACCGGCACCGACCCGGTCGCCTCGGTCAGCTGTGCCTCGGCCTCCGGCAGCTCGCCGGTGGCGAGCGCGAGCTGGCCGAGCACCAGCCGGGCTTCGGTCACCACCGACGGGACGTCCGCGGCGGTCCGGATCAGCTCCTCGGCCCGCCCGGCCAGCCCAGCCCAGTTGCCGACCGCGTAGTCGAACAGCAGCGCCGTGCCGTCCAGTGCGCAGCCGAGGTAGCTGCCGGTCGCGTCGGCGGCCAGCGCGGCCCCGTCGGCGAGTAGCGCCTCGGCCTCGGCGTACCGGCCGACGCAGATCGCCGACCAGGCCGCGTTGACGGTCATCAGTGGATCGGTCAGCCCGCCGGCGAGCCGCCAGCCGGCCGGGTCGCCGGTGGCCAGCAGCGCGGTCGCCCGGTTGACCTCGACCACCGACACCAGCTCCGGGTCACCGGCCCGGGCGGCGGTGGCGGCGGCCCGGTCCAGCCACTCGAGATGTTCGGCCAGGTGCCGGCCGTCGGTCAGGTACGGCGCGCCGAGGCTCGCCATCGCCCGGGCGGCCGGACCGGGCCGGTCGGCCAGCTCACCGACCGCCGTCCGCAGCTCGGTCCACCCCTCGCGGGCGGCCCGGATCTGGTTGCGGAGCAGGATCCCGAGGCACAGCCGCAGCTCGCCGCGGGCCTCGGTCGGCAGGTCCGGGGTGGCCAGGGTCTGCCGGAGGATCGCCACCGCGTCGCCGTGGCTGAGCCCGGTCAGCGCCGCCCGGCCGAGCTTGATCGCGATCCGGACCCGGGTCTCGGTGGTGGCGCCGGGCCGGGCCACCACGTCCCGCAGCAGCGCCGCCGCGGTGCCGTCGTCGCCAAGCGCGATCGCCTGGTCGGCGGCGGCCTCCGCGTACCGCTGCCAGTCGTCGATCTGGCCGGCACCCCGGCAGTGCCGGGCGAGCTGCGCCAGCGGCAGCGGCTCGCCGCGGGCCAGCAGCGCGGCGGCCGCCCGCCGGTGGAGCGCCCGGCGGGTCGGTTCGTTCAGCGAGTCGAGCACCGCCTGCGACGCCAGCCCGTGCCGGATCCCGTACCGGTCCTCGCCGACCGGCCCGAGCAGGCCGCGCCCGACCAGCTCGGCGAGCCCGGCGGTGCGGTGCTGCGGCGGCAGCCCGGCAACCCGGACCAGCAGCTCCTCGGTGGCCGGGTGACCGAGGATCGCCGCCGCGTGCAGCAACCGGCGGGCCGATCGGCTCAGCCGCGCCACCCGCTCCAGGATCGCGTCCCGCAACGCCGGCGGTACCCCGGGATCGGGGTCGGTGGCCGGCCCGGCCGAGCCCGGCCCGGCGGGCAGTTTGCCGCTGCCGGCCCGGTCCCGCAGCAGGCTCAGCGCCTCCTCCACCGCCAGCGGGATCCCGCTGGTGCGCTCGTGCAGGTAGCGGGCGAACTCGGGGGAGACCTCGGCGTGCCCGACCGCGGCGATCAGCTCGGCGACCTGGTCGACGTCGAGTGGTGGCAATCGCAGCCGGCACCGGTTGACTGTGGAGCCGACCGGTACCACCGCCGGAGTGTCCGGATCGGACAGATCCTCCCGCCGGTAGGTGAGCACCAGGCACAGCTGCGCCGGTGGCCGGTCGGCCAGGAACCGGAGCAGCTCCTCGGTGCCGGTGTCGATCCAATGGAGATCTTCGAGCGCGAGCACGGTCGGGCCGAGCTCGGCGAGCAGCTCCCGGATCCCCCGGAACAGCCGGTGCCGCTCCTGCCGGCGGCTGCCCAGCGGCGGCAGCGCCGGTGGCAGCCGGTCAGCGAGCTCCGGCAGCAACGGCCGCAGCGCGCCGGTCACCGGTGACAGCTCGGCGTGCTCCGGGATGGTGGCGGTGACGAGCGCGTCGATCACCGGGCCGAACGGGAGCGGCTCCCGGACCGGGCTGCAGTGCCCGACCAGCCGGGTCACGCCGGCCAGCGCCGGTTCGGCGAACCATTCCTGGATCAACCGGCTCTTGCCGATCCCCGCCTCGCCCTCGATCAGCACCACCGCGGGCGGCTGCCGGACCACCGCCCGCAGCTGGTCGAGCTCGGCGGCGCGACCGACCAGCACCGGGGAGGTGAGTCGCGCGGAGGTAGGACCGGCAGACGGCATCGGTCCTCCCCCCGCTGAGTGGTCCGCGTCACCCTAACGTCTACTCATCGATGCCGGAGAAGTCAAGGGCGGGTGTCCGATCAGCCGGGTCAGGGGTGGGCGGGTCCGATCAGCCGGCGGGCAGGGTCGGCGCCTCGGCCGGCCGGTCGAGCGGGTCCACGTCCGCGCTCTGCCGGGACAGCACCGCCACCGTGCCGAAGCTGCCGAGGTAGCCGAGGAAGCCGAGCCAGACCAGCGCACCGAACGCGAGCTTGATCGGGATCGGGACCGGCAGCGGGGTCACGAACGCTTCGATCAGGCCGCTGATCAGCAGCACGATCGCGAGCCCGAGCGCCACCACCATCGCCGACCTGGCCCGCTCGGCGAGCGCCTGGGCGCGGGTGCGGTGCGACCCGGGGGCGATCCACGCCCAGCCGATCCGGAGCCCGACGCCGGCGGCGATGAACACCGCGGTGAGCTCGAGCAGGCCGTGGATGAGCACCAGCCCGAAGAAGATGTCGCCCCGGCCGCTGCCAACCATGACCCCGCCGACCATGCCGATGTTCTCGATGTTGCTGTAAAGGATCAGCAGCACCGGCAGGATCAGCACCCCGGTGGCGAGGCACAGCGCGGCGATGAAGGTGTTGTTGGTCCATACCAGCATCGCGAAGTTCTGCGGCTGGAAGCTGGAGTAGTAGGCCTCGAAGCTGTGGTTGACCAGGTCGTCGATCTGCCCCGTAGACATGTAGCCGGTCGGGTCGTCGGCGACCACCGCCATCCGGATCCCGATCAGCAGCACCGAGATCAGTAGCACCCCGCCCCACCAGCCGCTGGCCCGGACCACCTCGCCGGGGAAGGAGACCAGCAGGAACCGGGCCAGCCCGGCGCCGGTGAAGCCGCTGGACGGGGTCAACGCCGCCCGGGCCTGCAGCACCAGCCGGGACAGCCAAGCGACCACCGCCGGGTCTGGCGAGCGGCTGCGGACGATCGACAGGTGGGTGGCGGTGCGGTGGTAGAGCGCCACCAGTTCGTCGACCTCCTCGGCCGACATGCGCCGCTTCCGCTTTCCGGCGAGCCGGCGGAGCCGGTCCCACTCGCCCTGGTGCTCGGCGACGAAGGCGTCCAGGTCCACGAACGGAGCGTACCGGCCGCCGGCAAGGTGGCGCCGGGTCGCCGGGGCACACCCCGGAACGCCAGCGCCGGCGCCGGTCCGCCGGAGCTGGCGCCGGTACGCCAGAATGGCGGCGTGACCGTCGCGACCCATCACGAACCGAGCCCGGCCCGCGACGGGGTCGCGCAGGTGGTGACCGGCGAGGCGGTGCCGCTGGACATCCGGGTGGCGCGGCTCGGCTCGCGGGTGCTGGCGCTGCTGATCGACCTGCTGGTCCAGTTCGTCCTCTACCTGCTGCTGTTGATGCTGTTCGGGCTGCTGCTGGCGCTGCTCGGCGGCGCCGGTCTGGCCGACGAAGCGTTGCTGCAGGCACTCCTGATCCTGCTGGCCGTGCTGGTGTTCATCGGCTACCCGACCGCGCTGCTCACGCTGACCCGCGGGCTCACGATCGGCAAGCTGACGCTCGGGTTGCGGGTGGTCCGCGACGACGGCGGACCGATCGGGTTCCGGCACGCGCTGACCCGGACCCTGGTCGGGGCGGTGGTGGAGTTTCCGGGCATGTTCATGCCGGTGATCGGCTGGGGGCTCAGCATCGTGCTGATGACGATCAGCCCGCTGAGCAAGCGGCTCGGTGACCACACCGCCGGGACGTTCGTGATCCACGAGCGGAATCTCGACGCCTGGGGATGGGTGCCGGCGATGCCGCCCCAGCTCGCCACCTGGGCGTCTACCCTGGACTTGACCGGGCTCGACGACGAGCTGGCGCTCGCGGTCCGGCATTACCTGGCCCGGAACCGCCGGCTCCGGGAGCCGGCCCGCAGCCGGCTGGGGCACCGGCTGGCGCAAGAGGTGGCGCAGGTGACCAGCCCACCGCCGCCGCCCGGCACACCCGGCTGGGCGTACCTGGCCGCGGTCCACGCCGAGCGGCACGCGCGCGCGATGCGCCGGCTGGCGACGGTCCGCGGCCGCGCGGCGTCGGTGTGGCCGGAGCTGGCCGCGGCGATCCAGCCACCGGTGCCGCAACTCACGTCGCAGGCCGTGCCGCAGCCGCAGCTCACCCCGCAGCCGCAGGTCGCGGCGTCGCCGATGCAACCGCCGCCCCCGCCGCCGGGCAGCCCGCTGGTCCGCTCAGCGGTTCCGCAACCGCCGCCGACCGGTCAGCCGCAGTACGCGTGGCCGGTCCCGCCGCCGCCGTCACCGGTTCCGCCGTCACCGGTTCCGCCGCCGGGGTAGTCCGCCCGCCGGCCGGGTCGATCGCCGCCAGTCGCCGCGGGTCAGTCGCCGGCGGCGCGCTGGACCGCCCGGTAGATCCGGCCGAACCGGGACGCGTCGCGGGTCTGCAGCACCATGATTTCCATGCCGAGCCGCTCCACCCAGATCTCGTGGACGTAGAGGCCGCGGTCGAATGAACTGTCCAGCTTGTCGAGGATCGGGTCGAGCAGCGGCGCCGCGGACAGTCCAACCAGGATCGCCGCGACCACGATGGTGGCGCGGGCGCCGAACGGGATGTCGAGCACGAACGCGACGGTGAGGCCGACCGCGGCGCCGACGAACGGGAACAGGTAGGTCATCCCCCAGAAGCCCCGGCCGGCCAGCTCCCGCCACGGCTTCTTCTCACGGCGATGCCAGATCCGGCTCAGTTCGTCGAAGCGATAGACCTGGTCGTCGACCTGGATCGCGTTCGAGGTCACCTGAACCGAGCGGTCATGGTAGTAAGTGATCATTCCACCGGTCGGCACGCGGTTAGCCTAATAGGACGCGGATGATGATCGCATAGTCCCGGTGACACCCGATCGCGAGGAGGCGAGCGTGAGCGAGTTCGTACGGCTGGAGGTCAGTGAGGGCATCGGCACGATCCGGCTGGACCGGCCGCCGATGAACGCGCTCAACACCGAGGTGCAGGAGGGGCTGCGGGCGGCCGCGACCGAGGCCGCCAACTCACCCGAGGTCGCCGCAGTGGTGGTGTACGGGGGCGAGAAGGTGTTCGCCGCTGGAGCCGACATCAAGGAAATGGCGGACATGTCGTACGCGGACATGGCGGCCCGGGCGGGCGCGCTCTCCAGCGCCTTCGACGCGGTCGCCCGGATCCCGAAGCCGGTGGTCGCGGCGGTCACCGGGTTCGCGCTCGGCGGCGGCTGTGAGCTGGCGCTGGCCTGCGACTGGCGGGTGGTGGCCGAGGACGCGAAGCTCGGCCAGCCGGAGATCAAGCTGGGGGTCATCCCGGGCGCCGGTGGCACGCAGCGGCTGTCCCGGCTGATCGGCCCGGCCCGGGCGAAGGACCTGATCTTCTCGGGCCGGATGGTCGAGGCCGACGAGGCGCTGCGGATCGGGCTGGCCGACCGGGTGGTCCCGGCCGGCGAGGTGTACGAGCAGGCAGTGGCGATGGTCCGGCCGTACGTCGGCGGCCCGGCGCAGGCGCTGCGGGCGGCGAAGCAGGCGATCGACGGTGGTCTGTCGGTCGATCTGGCCTCCGGGCTGGCGCTGGAGAGCCAGCTGTTCGCGTCGCTGTTCGCCACCGAGGACAAGCGCGAGGGGATGGCCGCGTTCGTCGAGAAGCGCAAGCCCAGCTTCACCGGCCGGTGACGCCGCCGGGGCTTCGTTGCCCCGGTCTGGTTGACTGGGCGGTGTGCAGGGTGGGGTGGAGATCACGGCGTACCTGGTGAACGAGTCCCGCGCGCGGCGTCCCGAGCTGGCGCGGGATCCGCTCGCCGCCGAATGGATTCCGGAGGCGGTACGGGAAGACGTACGGCGGCTGTGGCAGGAGTACGCCAGCGACGTCTACCCGTACGACGACCTGGTGGTCTCGTTGCGGTGCCGGTGCGTGCTGGACGCGCTCGCCGGGGCGCTCGCCGCGGCTCCCGACACCGTGCTGGTGGTCTGCGGCGCCGGGTTCACCTCCTACCCGTGGTTGTTGCCGTTCCCGGTCGCGGTAGAGGTCGATCTGCCCCGGATCATCGACGCCAAGCGGGACCGGACCAGGGAGCTGGTCGCCGCCGGGGTGGTCAAGGATCGCCAGGTCGCCCAGCTCGCCGCCGATCTGGCGGACGAGGCCGACCGGCGGGCGGTGGTCGAGCAGGTCCGCGAGTTGGCCGCCGGCCGGCCGGTGGCGTACGTGGCGGAAGGGCTGATCTTCTATCTGAGCGCTGGCGACGCCCGGGCGGTGGCCGGGCTCGGGACCGCGATGTCCGAGCGGGTGCTCAGCGTGGTCAGCTACTGGCCGGCCGCGGCCCGCGACAACCAGGTGCTCGCCGCGCAACGCGCCTGGTTCCGCCGGCATCAGGTGCCGGAGCAGCCGACCCTGCTGACGGTCGAGGAGCTCGCGGCGGCGATCGGCTCCACTGTGGATAATCATAGCCCGGAGGACATGCAGCGCCGCTACCTGGGCGAGGTGACGGTGACCGAGCCGGCGCTGGTCCCCGAGCACGTGGCGATCGCGGGTGCGGTGGCGTGAGCGATCGACGCGGTGACGTGAGCGACGTCCTGCACCTGCAGACCCGGGCCTACCCGCTGCACTACGGCACGGTCGACCCGACCGTCCGGTCGATCGACGTGCCCGGGCGGGGCGAGCTGGCGGTGGTCGAGGGGTCGCTCGCCTCGCAGGCGTACAACGCGGACGCGACCCTGCACGCGGACCTCACCGAGCTGGTGCGGGCGGAGGTGGCGCTGCCCGGCACCGAGATCGTCCACTGCCGGGCCCGGCTGCTGTCGGCCGGCACCGTGCTGGTCACCTACGCCCTGCGCCACGACGTGGACCTGCGGGCGCTCGACACCGCCGCGTTGGACGCGTTCGACGCCCGGGTCAACCGGGAGCTGCGGCAGGCCGACGCGCCGGTGATGGGTGCGGTGCTGGACGCCGCGGTCGCCGCCGGCGTACTGAGGCACCTCGCGGTCATCAGCACCGACGGCATCGCCGCCGCCGAAGCCTCCACGGTGGATCAACGGACGGTCCGGTACAACTGCCACTTCGTCACCCGCCAGCCGCCCTGGCAACCCGATCGCCGGCTGCCGGCGCTGGTCCCGGGCCCGGCCTGCCGGATCCTGCTGACCTACACCTACGCCTGGGACGCCGACCCGGCGGCGCCGCTGGCCGACCTGCTGACCCTCCTGGAACCAGCCGACATCACGGTCGCCCAGATGTCGGTGCTGTTCAGCGCGATGTTCGGGGGCCGCCGGATCCTCGACGAGCTGGCCCAGGCGGTGCCCGGCTCGGTGCAGGCGCACGAGTTCCGCCGGTTCCTGGACCGGGTCTGGTCCGAGTACCACCGGCTCGACTTCTACCGGCTCGAGTCCGGCCAGGGGCACCGGGCGACGTACCTGGCAGCCCGCGAGACCATCGCGCTCGACGGCGCCCAGCAGCGGGCGGTCGAGCTGCTGGAGTACGTGAGCAACTCGCTGCTGGCCGAGACCTCGCTGCGCACCCAGCAGCTGGACGCCCGGCTGAACCGGGTCGCCGCGGCGCTGACCGTGGTCGCCGGCGGCTCGTTCGCCATCGACATCGCCGCGTTCCTGCTGCCGGCGGCGGACTGGCTGGTCCGGGTCGCGATCGTGAACGCGGTGCTGGTGCTGGCGGTCGCCGCGCTGATCGTGATCGTCCTGTCGGTGCGGTCGCTGAGCGGCCGGGACCGGCGGCCGCACCGAGTGCCGGCGCGGCCGGTTCCGCCCCGGCCGCGGGCCGCGATCCGGCCCGAGCCGGCCGAGCTGCCTGTGGAGTAGGCCATAGAACGTAAGTTCGATAACGGGCTTCACGATAGGCTGCGCCGGTGGCAGAGAAGCTCGAAGGACACGGTGGGGTGTTGGCGCTCGCCGCGTTGCGGGCGTACGGCGTGGCGGAGATGTTCACGCTCTCGGGTGGCCACGTGTTCCCCCTCTACGACGCGGCCCACAAGGCCGGGATGCCGATCTACGACGTCCGGCACGAACAGTCGGCGGTGTTCGCGGCCGAGGCGGTGGCGAAGCTGCAGCGCCGGCCCGGCCTGGCGGTGCTCACCGCCGGCCCGGGCGTGACCAACGGGATCTCCGGGCTCACCACCGCCCACTTCAACGGCGCGCCGGTGCTGGTGCTGGCGGGCCGGGCGCCGGCGTTCCGGTGGGGCTCGGGCAGCCTGCAGGAGATCGACCATCTGCCGCTGGTCGCGCCGGTGACCTCCCACGCGGCGACGGTCGGCGCGACCGATGAGATCCCGGCGGCGGTGGCGGCCGCGCTCCGGGCGGCGTTGACCCCGCATCGCGGTCCGGCCTTCCTGGACGTACCGCTTGAAGTCATCTTCTCGACCGCGGAGGCCGAGCTGCCGGAGCCGACGCCGGTGCCGGCGATCGAGCCGGATCCGGCCGAGCTCGCGAAGGCGGCCGCGGTGATCGCCGGTGCGCAGCGGCCGGTCCTGATCGCCGGCTCCGATGTCTACACCGGCGACGCGGTCGCCGCACTGCGGGAAGCGGCCGAGGCGCTGCGGGTGCCGGTCTACGCCAACGGGATGGGCCGGGGCGCGCTGCCGCCGGAGCATCCGCTCGCGTTCGCCAAGTCCCGCCGGGCGGCGCTCGGCAGCGCCGACGTGGTGATCGTGGTCGGCACCCCGCTCGACTTCCGGCTCGGATTCGGCGACTTCGGCCCGGCCCAGCTGGTGCACATCGTGGACGCGCCGGCCCAGCGAGCATCCCATGTGGAACCGGCCGCCTCCCCGGCCGGCGACCTCCGGCTGATCCTGTCCGCGCTGGCCGAGCACGGCACCGGTGACCGCGACCCGAGCTGGCTGGACGACTTGCGGGCGGCCGAGCAGGCGGCGGCGGCCAAGCACGCCGAAGAGATGGCCGCCGACACCGAGCCGATCAAGCCGGCCCGGGTGTACGGCGCGCTCCGCACGGTGCTCGACCGGGACGCGGTGACCATCGGTGACGGCGGCGACTTCGTCTCGTACGCCGGGCGCTACCTGGAGCCGGCGGTGCCGGGCAGCTGGCTCGACCCCGGCCCGTACGGCTGCCTCGGCACCGGGATGGGCTACGCGATGGGGGCCCGGATCACCTACCCCGACCGGCAGATCTGTGTGCTGATGGGCGACGGTGCCGCCGGATTCTCCCTGATGGACGTCGAGTCACTGGTGCGGCAACGGCTACCGGTGGTGATCGTGGTCGGCAACAACGGCATCTGGGGGCTGGAGAAGCACCCGATGCGCAGCATGTACGGCTACGACGTCGCCGCCGACCTGCAGCCGGGGCTCCGCTACGACCAGGTGGTGGCGGCCCTCGGCGGGGCGGGGGAGACGGTGTCGAAGCCGGCCGAGCTCGAGCCGGCGCTCCGGCGGGCGTTCGACGCGGGCGTCCCGTACCTGGTCAACGTGCTCACCGACCCGGCCGACGCGTACCCTCGTTCGTCCACTCTGGCATGACGGCGGCACGCCGGCCGCGGAGCTGGCCGGGGTCCGGGGCTGACCGGTGACCGAGCCCTTAGGATGAGCACCGTGTCGAGCACGCTGAAGTCCATCCCGCAGCGGATCGCCGAGCAGTTGCAGGTTTCCGAGCGGCAGGTCGCCGCCGCGATCGAGCTGCTTGACAATGGGGCCACCGTCCCGTTCATCGCCCGGTACCGGAAGGAGGCGACCGGCGGCCTCGACGACGCGAAGCTGCGTACGCTCGAGGAGCGGCTCGGTTACCTGCGGGAGCTGGACGAGCGGCGGGGGGCGATCATCGAGTCGATCCGCGCCCAAGGCAAGCTCGACGACGCGCTGCTGCAGCAGTTGCTGGCGGCCGACACCAAGGCCCGGCTGGAAGACATCTACCTACCGTACAAGCCGAAGCGCCGGACCAAGGCGCAGATCGCGATCGAGGCTGGGCTGGAGCCGCTCGCTGACCGGCTGCTCGCCGAGCAGCCGGCCGACCCGCAGCCGCTCGCGACCGGGTTCGTGGACCCGGCGCGCGGCGTACCGGACGCGGCGGCGGCGCTGGACGGCGCCCGGGCGATCCTGATCGAACGGTTCGCCGAGGACGCCGACCTGGTCGGCGAGCTGCGCGAGCGGATGTGGGAGCGCGGCCGGCTGGTGTCGAAGGTCCGCGAGGGTAGGGAGACCGAGGGCGCGAAGTTCGCCGACTACTTCGACTTCGGTGAGCCATTCACCAGCCTGCCGTCGCACCGGGTGCTGGCGTTGTTCCGGGGTGAGAAGGAGGAGGTGCTCGAGCTCACGCTGGAGCCGGAGGAGCCGGTCGAGGGCGGGCCGAGCAGCTACGAGCGCCGGATCGCCGAGCGGTTTGGGATCGCCGCCGGCAACAAATGGCTCGATGACACGGTACGGCTGGCGTGGCGGACCCGGATCGCGGTGCGGCTCGCGGTGGACATCCGGATGCGGTTGCGGCAGCAGGCCGAGGACGAGGCGGTCCGGGTGTTCGCGGCCAACCTCCGCGACCTGCTGCTGGCGGCGCCGGCCGGCGCCCGGCCGACGATGGGGCTGGACCCGGCCTACCGGACCGGCGTGAAAGTGGCGGTGGTCGACGGCACCGGCCGGGTGGTGGCGACCGGGACGGTCTACCCGCACCAGCCGCAGCGCCGGTGGGACGAGGCGCTGGCGGTGCTCGGCAACCTGGTGCGGCAGCACCAGGTGGAGCTGATCGCGATCGGCAACGGGACCGCCTCCCGGGAGACCGATCGGCTCGCGGCCGAGCTGATCGCGAAGCTGCCGGACCTGAAGCTCACCAAGGTGATGGTTTCGGAGGCCGGCGCCTCGGTCTACTCCGCCTCCTCCTACGCCTCCCGGGAACTGCCCGATCTGGACGTTTCGCTGCGGGGCGCGGTGTCGATCGCCCGCCGGCTGCAGGACCCGCTCGCCGAGCTGGTGAAGATCGATCCAAAGTCGATCGGCGTGGGCCAGTACCAGCACGACGTCTCGGAGACCAAGCTGTCCCGGTCGCTGGACGCGGTGGTGGAGGACTGCGTCAACGCGGTCGGGGTGGATGTGAACACCGCCTCGGTGCCGCTGCTGGCCCGGGTGTCGGGGATCAGCCCGGCGCTCGCCGAGGGGATCGTCGCCTACCGGAACGCGAACGGCCCGTTCCGGTCCCGCAAGCAGCTGGTCGCGGTGCCCCGGCTCGGCCCGAAGGCGTACGAGCAGAGCGCCGGGTTCCTCCGGATCATGGGCGGGGACGACCCGCTGGACGCCTCGGCCGTGCACCCGGAGGCCTACCCGGTGGTGCACCGGATCAGCGCCGCCGCGGGCTGCGACGTGAAGTCACTGATCGGCAACACCCGGGTGCTGCGCGAGCTCCGGCCGGCCGACTTCGTGGACGAGCGGTTCGGGTTGCCGACCGTCGTCGACATCCTGTCTGAGTTGGACAAGCCGGGGCGGGATCCGCGTCCCGCATTCCGGACCGCGAGTTTCGCCGACGGGGTGGAGACGATCGCGGACCTGCGGCCGGGGATGGTGCTGGAAGGCGTGGTCAGCAACGTGGCGGCGTTCGGCGCGTTCGTCGACATCGGCGTCCACCAGGACGGGCTGGTGCACGTGTCGGCGATGTCGAAGTCGTTCGTCAAGGACCCGCGCGACGTGGTGAAGCCCGGCGACGTGGTCCGGGTCAAGGTGCTCGATGTGGACGTTCCGCGGGGCCGGATCTCGTTGACGCTCCGGCTCGACGACGAGCCGGTGCCGGCCGGGGCGGGCAAGCCGGCCGGAGGCCGGGCCGCGGGCGGTGCCCGGGACCGGTGGCCCCGGCAGCGGCCGGGCGGCGGCCGGGGCGGGCTGCCGGACACCGCGCTCGCCGACGCGCTGCGCCGGGCCGGGCTCGCGAACCCGAACTGAGCGCCCGGTCCGTAGAAAGCCGGTTGCACGGCGCCGATCGCCGCACGTGCAATGAACACATGCCTGACCATGTGACCGCCAACCGGCGGCTCTGGGACCAGGAGCTCGCCGGCAGGTTCGGGGAGCGCGCCCGGAAGCACTGGGCGGCCAGCGAACCGTTCTGGGGGATCTGGGAGACCCCGCAGTCGCAGCTGCGTTCGGACTGCGCCGGATCGAGAGTGACGGCGGGGTGGAGTTCTACCTGCCGCACGGCGAGCGGATCCGGCTGCTGCGCGACTGCGGGCTGCTGGTCGAGGACCTGATCGAGGTGCAGGCGCCGGCCGGCGCGGTCAACGAGTACTACGGCGACGAGCTGCCGGCTGCCTGGGCCAGCCGGTGGCCGTCCGAAGAGGTCTGGTTCGCCCGTAAGCCGGGATAGCGCCGGCGACCAGCCGGGGATCGCTCAGTCCAGCGGGAACATCCCGAGGCGTCCTCTGTAGACCCCGCCGAGCCGGGTGGTGTCGGACCCCACGTACAGCCCGTCCTCGGTGGCGTGGAAATCCTGCACCCCGACTCCGCGCGCCCGGCCCGGGTTCCAGGGCAGTGCCTTGCCGGTCTCCGGGTGCAGCGCGGCGATCCCTTCCCGCGGCACCGCCCCGGGCCCGGGCGCCTTCCAGCCGTGCGGGTTGTCGTGCCACCGCTCGTGCCCGCCCACGTACACCGCCGGTCCGGTGATCGCCACCGAGTAGAGCGAGTGCCCGCCGGTGTGGTTCACCCAGGCCGGCCCGTGCCGGCCGGTGCCGGTCACGTCGAACCGGGCGGCGGTGTCGCACAGCTCGTCCGGATGGCTCCGGCCACCGGTGGTCACCACCACGAAGTACGAGCCGTCCGGGGCGAAGTCGACCCCGCGCACGTAGCTGTTCCGGAACACCCGCGCGCACGGCCGCTCGTACGCGTCGGTGTACCACTCGCTCAGCCTGGCTTCCCGGCCGCTGGTGTCGAACAGCGCCACCTGCGCCCGCCGGGCGCCGGCCGCGTGCGAGAACGCGCCGACCACCACCAGCCGCCGGCCGTCCTCGGTCACCGCCAGCTCGTGCACCGCGGCCCGGCCGCCGGCCAGCGCCAGTTGCGGGTCGAACGCCGGATCGAGCGCACCGTTGCCGTAGTGCAGCCGAGCCAGCCCGGCGCGCGGCTCGCCGTTCACGGTCGAGAACGTACCGCCGATGTAGAGGTGCTGCTCCCGGCGGACCATGCTCCGGACGGTGCCCCAGTTCACCGAGGCGCGGAACTGCGGCACCCGCTCGCCGGTGTCCAGCCGCAGCTGGGTCACGCCGCGCTGGCGCTCGCCGTTGACGGTCTGGAAACTGCCGCCGACGTAGACCGTGCCGTCCGGGCCGGGTGCCAGCGCGTGGACCGGGCCGTCCAGCCGGGCCTGGAACCGGCTCACCCGGCCGTCCCCGGCCCGGAACGCGAGCAGGTACTGCCGGTCGTACCGGACCCGCCGAGCGGCGTCGGTGGCGGCGGTGAAGCTGCCGCCCACCACCACCGTGTCGCCGACCGTGGTGATCGCGTAGACGGTGCCGTCGAGCAGGTGCGGGGTCCAGTCGACCGGGTGCTCGCTCACCACGCGCGGCTGCTCGCGGTCGGCGTGCGCCGGCAGGACGCCGACCAGCAGCGCGGCGACGACGGTGAAGATGCCGAGCAGCCGGCGCAGCGCCGGCGAGCTATGGGTGGATTTGTTCACATCCGGCACAACGACCGAGCCGGCCGGACGCTACTGCGGGGCTACTCCGGGGTGTTGACCATGAACTGCGCCGCGTGGGTGAAGTACTCCCACATCCGGGCGTCCTGCTCGGCCGGGAGGCCGAGCGAGTCCATGGCCCGGCGCATCTGGCGCAGCCAGGCGTCCCGCTCGGCGGCGCCGATCCGGAACGGGGCGTGCCGCATCCGCAGCCGGGGGTGGCCACGCTGCTGTGAATAGGTGTTCGGGCCGCCCCAGTACTGGATCAGGAACAGGGTCAGCCGCTCGGCCGCCGGTCCCAGGTCCTCCTCGGGGTAGAGCGGACGCAGCACCGGATCGGTAGCGACCCCGGCGTAGAACTCGTTCACCAGCTTGCGGAAGGTCGGCTCGCCGCCGACCAGGTCGTAGAACGAGCCGGCACCGGACACCGACAGGGAGTTGGTCACCCATCCATGGTGCCAGGTACGGCGGCTGTGCCGACGGTCACGTCGGGGCGGTCGGCCGGGCGGCGGCCCGCGGCGACGGCGGTACCGGCGGGGCCTCCGGCGCCCGGTGCCGACCGGCCCGCGCATCGTTGCCCGGGTGGCCGTCGGCGCGGTCCTTCACCGCCTCCGCCGCCTCGGCTTGCTGGTTCATCGCTTCGGCCTCGGCGATCGCCTTGGCGAAGAACTCCGGCTTCGGCCACCGGATCGCCAGCGCCAGCATCACCAGCACGCCGGCGAGCGACCAGAAGCCGACCACCAGGTGCAGCCGGTCGTTGCCGGCGATCCCGACCAGCAGGCCGGTGCTGATGATCGCGAATCCCTGGATCACCTGCATGCCGGAGTTCATCACCCCGTACGCGCGGGCCCGGAAGCCGTTCGGCAACGCCTGCACGAACAGCCCGTTCAGGGTCGGGGTCATGCCGGCCATCGCGACCCCGCTGGCGACCGTCATCGCGACCACGATCGCGAGCTGCGGGTTGCCGATCGCCGGCACCAGCGCCAGCGGCGATAACACCGCGAGCACCGGGATCAACTTGCGGCGGGTGGTGGGCATGAGCAGCCGCGCGATCAGCAGTACGCCAACCGCGTACCCCAACGGGTTGGCCACCATGATCAAGCCTTGGTAGAAGCCCTGCCGGGTCCGGTCGCCGTCGGCGTGCTCGCTGGCCCAGCCGGCCGCCAGGCCCTCCGGCACGATCGCGAACAGCATCGAGGTGAAGACCAGGATCGCGATCACGCGCAACGCCGGCGTGCCGAACACCATCCGGAACCCCTCGCCGGTCTCGCGCAGCAGGTGGCTCCGGTGCTCCTTACGCATCGCCGGCGGCCGGTCCTTGAGGCCGTAGGAGAGGATCAACGCCGACAGCAGGAAGGTCCCGGCGTTGCAGAGCAGCGCGGCGTACGGGTTGATGATGGCCACCACCGCGCCGGCGAAGTAGCCGATCACCTGGGTGGCCTGGCCGCTGCTCTGGTTGACCGCGAGCCCGAGCACCACCCGCTCGCCGGTGAGCACCAGCGGCAGCGTGGCCGACCGGGCGGCCTGTCCGGGCGGGGCCAGCAACGCGACGCAGAAGACCAGCACGAGCATCACCGGCAGCGGCAGGCCCGGGATGGCGACCGCCGCGATCAGGGCGGCCCGTAACAGGTCACAAGAGATCATCACCCGCTTGTAGCGGTACCGCTCCGCGAGCGTTGCCAGGAACGGGCCACCGACCAGCCACGGAGCGTAGCTCAGCGCGAACGAGGCGGCCGACAGGAGCACCGACTGAGTCTGCGCGAAGACCAACGCCATCACGGCGGCCTTCGCCATGTACTCACCGACCCACGACAGCTGCGTCGACGCGAATATGGCCCGGTACTCCGCGATGCCAAAAATCTCGCCGAACGTCACCTTGCGCTCGGTCGGCTGTTTCTCGTCGGACACCCCAGGAGCCTTCCGCTGATCACTTCGCGTAGTGATGTGCTTGTAGCCGGATTCTGCCCGATCGAACGACGACGCGCCAGTGCTAACGGCCGTTTAGGCTGTACCGGTTGGTGGTCTTGACCGTCCTATGGTTGACCTAGCTGACCGCCAGGTTCCCGTTGATAGAGCCGGGCGGCCAAGATCTGCGCGGCGAGTCCGGCTTCCTCAAGTGCTTCGGTCTGCCGCCGGCGCAGCTCCCGGGCGATCCGTCCCTGCGCGTTTGGGCTGGTCTTGGCCACGGTTCGGACCACCGCACCCTCCACAGTGACCGTTTCGACGCCGAGCACCTCCGGCTGTTCCACGAGATCGTGTCGGAACGCCGGATCTTCGGCGATCCGCTGGGTGGCGACCTGAAGTGCCTGTACCGCCTCCGTGACCGGGGCGAATCCGATCGGCGTATCGACAACCACCACTGCTGTGCCCTGGCTGCTGTTACCAACCCGCCTAATCTCACCATTAGGGACATACCAGTACACGCCATGCATGTCACGGAGTGTGGTTATCCGGAGACCAACCGTTTCCACGACGCCCCTGGCTTCGCCGAGATCGACCGAGTCGCCGACCCCGTACTGGTCTTCCATCAGGATGAACAGGCCGGCCAGCAGGTCGCGGACCAGCGTCTGGGCGCCGAACCCGAGCGCCACCCCGGCGATCCCGGCACCGGCCAGCAGCGGCGCCAGGTTGATGTTGAACTCGCCGAGGATCAGCAGCGCCGCGACCGAGAACACCGCGATCGTCACGGCACCGCGGAGCACCGAACCGATCGCGTCGGCCCGCTGCCGGCGCCGGGCCGGCCTCACCCCGGCGGCCTCGCGGACGGTGGAGCGGACCTTTTCCGGCAACGGCCGCAGGATGGTCGGCAGGTCGTCAGCGGAGGTACGGCGGACCAGCCGGTCGATCGCCCGGCGCAGCAGCCACCGGGCAAGCAGCGCCAGGGCCAGGATCAGGAGGATCCGCAACGGAACGATGATCAGCGCGCTCGCCTCTGCCAGCCACCGCTGCTCGGTCAGCTCCCAGGTCCACCGGCACAACCGCTCGGTGTCGAGGCAGTCCGGCTCCGCATTCTGGGCCAGCATGGGCATTCCTCCGGCATCCTCCGCGCTAGGTTCACCAGATCGCCAGCGTAAGGACGTGCATTCCGGCGATTTATCGGGGATCATTACGGTACGGCCTTGAGGCGGGGCCGGGGAGGAGATGCCGCGATGCCGGATCACATACGCCACCCAGCGAGCTCGGCCGCGTTGATTCTGAACGCCACCTACGAGCCGCTGGGAGTCGTATCGGTCCGGCGAGCAGCCATCCTGGTCCTGTCCGCGAAGGCGATCTGTGTCGCCGACGGGGACGGCATCCTGCACAGTGCCCGGCACCAGATGCCGGTGCCATCGGTGATCCGGTTGACCCGGTTCGTCCGGGTCCCGTTCCGGTCCCACGTCGGCCTTTCCCGGCGTGGGATCTTCGCACGCGACGGCGGCAAGTGCGCCTACTGCCGGGCTCCGGCCGAGACCATCGACCACATCATGCCGCGCAGCCGCGGCGGCCGGCACACCTGGGAGAACGTGGTGGCGGCGTGCGCCAAGTGCAACCACCGCAAGGGTGACCGGACGCCGGCCGAGCTGGGCTGGCGGCTGCACACGGTGCCCGGGGTGCCCAGAGGAGCGGCGTGGCGGGTGCTCGGGCACCGGACGCCGGATCCGCGCTGGCAGGAGTTCCTCACCGACTACTCGATCCCGGCCAGGGACTACTCGGTGTCCACCAGGGTGGCGAAGACCACCACGTTGTCGGCGTAGCCGGTCGACCCGCCGACCCATCGGCCGCCACAGGTGATCAGGCGGAGCCCGGGCCGGCTGAAGTCGCCGTACACCTCGTCGGCCGGGAGCGCCGCCTTGTCGTACTGCTTGACCTCGGTAACCCGGAACACCGCGACCCGGTCGTCCCGTCTGGTGATCTTGATGCGGGCTCCCGGCCGGATCGACGCCAGCTTGTGGAAGACCGCCGGTCCCCGCCGGTCGTCGACGTGCCCCACGATCACCGCCGGGCCGTACTGTCCCGGGGTCGGGCCGTCCTCGTACCAGCCGGCCTCGTCCGCCCGCCGGAGCGACGGCGCGGCGATCGAGCCGTCCTCGGCGAGCCCCACCTTGTGGATCTTGGCTTCGATGTCCAGCGCCGGGATCTCGATCCGGACCGGCCGGCTCGGCGGCAGCGCGGCGCTCGCCGGCTCGTCGTCGGACCACCAGAACCGGGGCAGGGACAGCGGCCCGGTGGCCTGACCCACCGCCAGCCCGAGCCCGAACACGCCGGCCAGCACCAACCCGATCGCCAGCGGCACCCGCCACCGGGCCATGGCCGGTCAGCTGGGCCGGCGGCGGGCCCGCAGCAGGCCGATCCCGGCGGCGAGCGCGGCGGCGCTCACCCCGCCGACCAGCAGCGGCGCCGGCACCACCGGCCCGCCGCCACCGAGCGCGCCACCCCCGCCGGTGTTCGGTCCCCGGGTCGGCTGGGACATGCCGAGGACGAACAGCTCCGCCTGCGCCCGGTTGCCGTTGGCGCAGCGCAGGTCCACCTCGTACTGGCCGGCCCGGGTGTCGGACGGGACGGTCGCCGAGCCCTGCAGGAACCGGGAGCCGGGCAGCGGGGTCAGTGTCACCTCACCGAACGCGCGCGACCGGACCGTGGCCGGGTTCAGGTCCTCGCCGCAGCTGGCGTGGATCCCGACCTGGTAGCCGGCCTGGATGGTGTTCGGGTTGACCTGCACGAACACTCCGCCCTGCGCGTGCGCCAGCGCGGGGGACGGGGCGGCCGGTGCGGTCGCCGGCGCTGCCAGGAGCGCGGTGAGGAGCGCGGCCGGTAGCAAGGCCGCCGCGCCCACCATGCGCTGAACGCCCGACATACGTAGATTGTCCTATCGACCGGGTCCGGCCGTCCCGCAAATCGGCGACCACGGATGTCCATATGCTGCTCATCACCCGGAGAAGGGAAAGCGGCGTGGACGTAGTGGAAGTGTTGGTAGTGGCCGGGCCGAGCCTGGTCGGACACCCGGAGCTGTTGCGGGCGACCGCCGAGGCGGAGTGCCGGGCGCTCGGCGTGGCCGGCCGGTTCGTGGCGGCCGAGACCTCGGCGGCGGCCGCGCAGGCGTGGCGCGCTGCCGACCCGGCCGGCGCGGTGGTGATGCTGCCCGGCGACGATCCGGAGACCCGGCGACTGATGACAGTGGCCGATCCGCCCGCCGACCGGACCGTGTGGTACGACCTCACCCGGACCGGTCCGGTCGCGGTCGCCGGCGGCGCCGCGCACCTGTACGGGCGGGGCGTGTGGGGCCTGGTCTGGGCGATCCGGCACGCCGTGCACCGGCTGCGGCACCCGGCCCGCCGGATCGGCTACGGCGACCACCCGGAGCAGTGGGCGGAGCTGCGGCTGCCCACCGCCGACCGGCCGCCGGTCGCGGTGTTGATCCACGGTGGATACTGGCGGTCGATCTGGGCCGCCGACCTGATGGACGCGCTCGCGATCGACCTGACCGGCCGTGGGTTCGCGAGCTGGAACCTGGAGTACCGCCGGCCGGACCGGCACGGCTGGACTGCCACCAGCGCGGACATCGCCGCCGGCCTGGCTGCTCTGTCCACTGTAGATGCCGCGCTCGACCTGGACCGGGTGGTGGTGCTCGGGCACTCGGCCGGCGGCCAGCTGGCGCTGCGGGCCGCCGCCGACACCGACCGGGTGGCGCTGGCGGTCTCGCTCGCCGGAGTGCTGGACCTGGCCGAGGGCCACCGCCGGTGGGTCAGCGCCGGCGCGGTGGCGGCCGCGCTCGGCGGGCCGCCGGAGGCGATCCCGGAGGTCTACGCCGCCGCCGACCCGATGGCCAGGCTGCCGCTGCGGGTGCCGCAGCTGGTCGTGATCGCCGGCGACGACGACCCGGACCTGGTCGACATGGGCTACCGGTACGCGGCGGCGGCCCGGGCGGCCGGCGATCCGGTGACCGAGCTGGCGCTGCCGGGGGACCACTTCGCGGTCATCGACCCGGCGAGCGAGATCTGGCGGGCGACCGCCGACCAGCTCGAGCGCCAACTTCCATGATCACGGGAACCTGAGCGTCGCTATCACAGCGCTCCGTTTCCCCTGATCAAGCCAGCCGAGCCGGCGGCGCTACCGTGACCGGGTGGAGTACGTGTCCAGGCTGCCGCGACCGCGGCTGGCCGGGCTGGTTGACGACCTCTACTACCTGGCGGGCGCGCCGCCGTACCCCCGGCTGACCCTGCCGCCGGCGCCGTCGGCGCTGCTGATCGTCAACCTGGGGGATCCGTTCCGGATCCGCGCCGGCACCGACCGCGAGCCGGCCGACTACGCCGACGGCTGCGTGGTCAGCATGCCCACCCGCGCGTTCGACTTCAGCTACCCGGCCTAGACCCGGTCGGTCGGGGTGCACTTCAAGCCGTGAGGGCTGGCGCCGTTCCTGCCGATGCCGGTGGCCGAGCTGTGCGACCGCCCGGTGACGGTCGAGCAGGTCTGGGGCCGGCGCGCCGCCGCCGAACTGCGCGACCGGCTCGCCACCGCGGCCACGCCGGACGCGATGCTCGGGCTGCTCGAGCAGGCGCTGCTGCGGCGGCTGCGGGAGACCGCCGGGCTGGGGCTGGTCCGCTACCCCAGCGGCGTGATCGCGGCCAGCCGCGGGACGGTGCCGAGCGGCGACCTGCGGGCGGCGGCCGGGGTCAGCAGCACCCAGCTCACCCGGCGGTTCAAGGAGCTGGTGGGCATCACGCCGAAGCGGCTGGCCCGCACCTACCGGTTCACCGCCACCGTGTTCTCGATCGACCCGGCCGAACCGGTCGACTGGGCCGACGTCGCGGTCCGGGCCGGCTACTTCGACCAGGCCCACTTCGGCCACGAGTTCCGGGCGTTCACCGGCCTCACCCCGACCCGGTACCTCGAGGTCAGGCGGCGGTTCCTGCGCGAGCACCCCGGCCACGTGCTGGACAGCTGGCCGCTGCCGGCGGACCGACGCCCAGCTGACTGACCACCTCCAAGGTAGCGAGGTCAGGGTGTGGACCGGATCCGATCGGTGACCGTGGGGACGGCGTCGCGAACCGGCTCCCACCGGTCACCGCGCCACACGTCGTACGCCCGGAACGCCGCCGGCACCGGCCGCGCGGTGGTCGGGTCCGGGCCGTCCATGAGCTGGAGGTGCAGGTGTGGGGCGGTCGAGTTGCCGGTGCTGCCGACCCGGCCGAGCAGCTCGCCCTCGCCGACCCGCTGCCCCACCCGTACCTGGACCGAGCCGGGCGCGAGGTGCACGTACGCCGCGTAGCCGCGGTCACTGCGTACGATCACATGATTGCCCACCAGCCGCTCCACCGCGCCGGTGCGGCGGAACGCGCGCGTGTTGGCCAGCACGTGCCAGGCCTCCCGGACCGGATGCAGCCAGCCCTGCTCCGGCACCCCGTCGACCGCGGTGGTGACCTCCCCGGCGAGCGCCGCGTGGACCGGCTCGCCCCAGCCGTAGCACTCCCGCATCGGCACGCCGAGCACCAGCGTGCGCAGCCAGCCGGCCGGGTGCGGGCGCCGGCCCGGGCCGAGTCGCTGCAGGTCGAACGCGTACCGCTGGGCCAGCACGTCGGTGCCGTGGCTGGGAATCCGGCTGCCCGGTGACCGGATCGCGATCCACTCGCCGCGCAGCGGGAACGCCACCGGCACCGCGCCGGCCAGCTCATCGCGCCGGTCCTGCTCCGTCATCGTGGGAATACCCTAGCCGGTATGGCGATAGACACCAGCGAGCCGGAAGCGAAGCGGCGCGACGCGGCCGACCCGGGCCACCGCGAGCTGTTCCACATCCCCCCGGCGACCGGCGGCGACTACCCCGAGACCGCCTACCTCGCCGGCAACTCCTGCGGACTGCAACCGAAAGCGACCCGCGACGACCTGTTGGCCGACCTCGACGCCTGGGCGAAGCTGGGGGTCGAGGGCCACCTGCACGGCGAGCGGCCGTGGCTGCCGTACCACGAACTGCTCACCGAGCCGGCGGCCCGGCTGATCGGCGCGCTGCCGTCCGAGACGGTGGTGATGAACTCGCTCACCGTCAACCTGCACCTGCTGATGGTGTCGTTCTACCGCCCGAGCGGCCAGCGGGCCCGGATCGTGATCGAGGACCGGGCGTTCCCGTCCGACAGCTACGCGGTCCGCAGCCAGGCCCGGTTCCACGGGCTCGACCCGGACCAGACGGTGGTCCGGCTGGTGCCCCGCCCCGGCGAGGAGACCCTGCGCACCGACGACGTGGTCGACTACCTGCAGCGGGAAGGCTCGGCGGTGGCGCTGGTGCTGCTCGGCGCGGTCAACTACCTCACCGGCGAGCTGCTCGACATCGAGGCGATCACCGCCGCCGGCCGGGCCGCCGGTGCGGTGGTCGGCTGGGACCTCGCGCACGCCGCCGGCAACGTGCCGCTGCGGATGCACGACTGGGGCGCCGATTTCGCCGCCTGGTGCTCGTACAAGTACCTCAACTCCGGACCGGGCTCGCTCGCCGGCGTGTTCATCCACGAGCGACATTTGGGCGACTCCCGGCTGCCGCGGTTCGAGGGCTGGTGGAGCACCGAGCCGGCGACCCGGTTCGAGATGGCGCCGGTGGCCCGGCCGCCGGCGACCGCCGACGCCTGGCAGATCTCCAACCCGCCCATCTTCGCGATGAGCCCGGTCCGCACCTCGCTGCAGATCTTCGACAAGATCGGGATGACCCCGCTGCGGGAGCGGAGCCTGCGGCTCACCGGCTACCTGGAGGAGCTGCTGGGGGAGCTGGTGCCGGAGATCCCGATCGTGACCCCGCGGGAACCGGAGCGGCGCGGCTGCCAGCTGTCGCTGCGGGTGCCGGGCGCGGACCAGGTCGCCGACCGGCTCCGCGACGAGTACGGCGTGATCGCTGACGCCCGGCGGCCGGACATCCTGCGGCTGGCGCCGGTGCCGCTCTACTCCACGTACCACGACTGCTGGCGTGCCGCGACCGCGCTGGCGCAACTAGGCTAGGGATCATGGGGACCAGCGACAACGAGGTCGCGGTGGTCGGCGCCGGCCTGGCCGGCTGCCTGCTCGCCTGCTTCCTCGCCCGCCGGGGCTACCGGGTCACGCTGTACGAGCGGCGCGGCGACCCGCGATCCGGTACGGCTGACCGGGGCCGATCGATCAACCTGGCGATCTCTGAGCGCGGGATCGACGCGTTGCGGCGGGTCGGGCTGGCCGATCGGGTGCTCGCCGACGCGCTGCCGATGCGCGGGCGCATGATCCACCCGGTCAGCGGGCCGCTCGACCTCCAGCCGTACAGCCACGACGGCCAGCGGGCGATCAACTCGATCGGCCGGGCCGCGCTCAACGCCACCCTGCTGTCGGCGGCGACCGACGCCGGTGCGGAGATCCGGTTCGACCACCGGCTGGTCGGCCTCGACCCGGCCACCGGCGAAATGCGGTTCGAGAACGACCGGAAGGCGACCGCCGCGGTGGTGCTCGGCGCCGACGGGGCCGGTTCCGCGGTCCGCGGCCAGCTGCTCGCCCACGACCTGCTCACCGAGCGGCTGGACTTCCTGGACTACGGCTACAAGGAGCTGACCATCCCGCCGGTGAACGGCGAGTTCGCGATGGACCCCGGGGCGCTGCACATCTGGCCGCGCGGCACCTCGATGATGATCGCGCTGCCGAACCCGGACCGGTCGTTCACCTGCACGCTGTTCTGGCCGTACGGCGGGACCGAGAGCTTCGCGTCGCTGTCCAGCCCGGCCGCGATCGAGCGGCACTTCGCCGCGGTCTACCCGGACGTCCCGGCACTCGCCCCGGACCTGGTGGCCGAGTACCAGCGCAACCCGGTCGGCCTGCTCGGGACTGTCCACTGCGAACCATGGCAGGCGTACGGCCGGGTGTGCCTGCTCGGCGACGCCGCGCACGCGATCGTCCCGTTCTACGGCCAGGGCGCCAACTGCGCGTTCGAGGACGTGGTGGAGCTGGATCGATGCCTGGACGACACCGGCGACGACTGGTCCCGGGCGCTGCCGCTGTTCGAGCAGCGGCGGCGGGAGCACACCGAGGCGATCGCCGAGATGGCGTTGGACAACTTCGTGGAGATGCGGGACAAGGTCGCCTCGCCGATCTACCGGGCGCGCAAGCGGGTGGAGCACGCGCTGGAGCGGGCGCTACCCGGCCGGTACGTGTCGCGCTACGAGCTGGTCTCGTTCAGCACCATGCCGTACGCGCAGGTGCGCCAGCGGGTCCGCCGGCAACAGTGGATGCTCGCCGGGCTGGCGACCGGGCTGGCCGCGGCGGCGGGGGCGGTCGCGACCCGGCGGTGGTGGTGGCGATGAAACGGTTACGGCATTTCGTCGGCGGCGAGTTCGTCGACTCTCCGGCCACGTTCACCAAGGCGAGTCCGGTCACCGGTGAGTTGCTCGCCGAGGTGGCCGAGGCCGACGCGGGCATCGTCGATGCCGCGGTGAACGCGGCCCGGGCCGCCCTCCGCGGTCCCTGGGGCCGCACCACCGAGCAGGAGCGGGCGGCCGCGCTGCGGCGGATCGCCGACGAGCTGGAGCGCCGGTTCGACGACCTGCTCGAGGCCGAGGTGACTGACACCGGCAAGCCGGTCGGGCAGGCGCGCACCCTCGACATCCCGCGCGGGGCGGCGAACTTCCGGGCGTTCGCGGACATCATCGCCGCCACCCCGACCGAGGCGTTCGCCGGCCGGGTGCTGAACTACGCGGTCCGCAAGCCGGTCGGCGTGGTGGCGGTGATCGTGCCGTGGAACCTGCCGCTGCTGCTGCTCACCTGGAAGGTGGCGCCGGCACTGGCGTGCGGCAACGCGGTGGTGGTGAAGCCGTCGGAGGAGACGCCGAGCTCGGCTACGGTGCTCGCGGAGGTGATCGCCGCGGCCGGGATCCCGGCGGGCGTCTACAACGTGGTACACGGGTTCGGGCCGGACTCGGCCGGCGAGCTGCTGACCCGGCACCCGGGGGTGGACGCGATCACGTTCACCGGCGAGTCGGCCACCGGCCGCGCGATCATGCACGCCGCCGCGGACACCGTGAAGGCGGTCTCGTTCGAGCTCGGCGGCAAGAACGCCGGGCTGGTGTTCGCCGACGCCGACCTGGACGCCGCGGTCGCCGGCTCGGCCCGGTCCAGCTTCACCAACGGCGGCCAGGTGTGCCTGTGCACCGAGCGGCTGTACGTGCAGCGGCCGATCTTCGACGAGTTCGTGGAGCGGCTGACCAAGCGGGCGGCGGAGCTGCGGTACGGCTGGCCGACCGACCCGGCCACCGAGACCATGCCGTTGATTTCGGCGCAGCACCGGGAGAAGGTGCTCGGCTACTACGAGCTGGCCCGGGCCGAGGGCGCCACCGTCCACACCGGTGGTGGGGTGCCGAACTTCGGCGATGCCCGCGACGGCGGGGCGTACATCCAGCCGACGGTCTGGACCGGCGTGCCGCCGGACGCCCGGACCAACCGGGAGGAGATCTTCGGCCCGGTCTGCCACGTCGCGCCGTTCGACGACGAGGAGGAGGCGTACGCGCTCGCCAACGACAGCGAGTACGGGCTGGCCGCCACGGTCTGGACCCGGGACCTGGGCCGGGCGCACCGGGCCGGTGCCCGGCTCGACGCCGGACTGGTCTGGGTCAACACCTGGTTCCTGCGGGACCTGCGGACCCCGTTCGGCGGCGTGAAGGCGTCCGGGATCGGGCGCGAGGGCGGCGTGCACTCGCTGGACTTCTACTCCGAGCTCACCAACGTCTGCGTGGAGCTGCCGTGAGCCATCGGGCCTGGTCAGGGATGCGTTGCACCGCCTTGGCAGCTGCTAGCGGCGGTGCTGGCGCAGCCGCGACCGCGAGCGTCCGGGCAGGCGCCGACCGCGGTGCCGCCGCAACCGCTAGCGCCGGTGCTAGCAGGTTTGTAGGGCCGTGCGAGGCCACCCGGAGCCCTGGCAGCGCCGCGGTGGGTGCCGCGGACGCGATCCGCGGCGAGGCAATCCTGACCGTCGAGCGGGCGGCTGGTGCCGCCGGAAGGGAGCGGTGGTGACCCCGGCGGAGGCGGCGGCGCGGCTGGCCGAGGCGCAGCGGTCGGCGACCCCGATCGCGCAGCTCGACCTGCCGGACCCGGCGACCGGCTATCAGGTCCAGCAGGCGCTGGTCACCGACCCGCTGATCGGGCTCAAGATGGGGCTCACCAGCAAAGCCAAGCAGGAGCAGGTGGGCGTCGACGAGCCGATCTGGGGCCGGTTGACCGCGCCGATGCGGGTGCCGGACGGCGGCACAGTGGACACCGGCCAACTCATCCACCCGCGGATCGAGCCAGAGCTGGCGTTCCGGCTCGGCCCGGGCGGCGAGCCGGACGCGGCGGCGGCGGCGCTGGAGGTGATCGACTCCCGGTACGCGGACTTCCGGTTCACGCTGCCGGACGTGATCGCGGACAACACCTCGGCGGCCCGGTTCGCGGTCGGGCCGTGGCAGCCGGTTCCGGACCGGCTGGCCGACCTCGCGGTACAGCTCGAAGTGGACGGTGAGGTGGTCCAGACCGGCTCGACCGCGGCGATCCTCGGCGACCCGCGCCGGGCGCTGGCGAGCGGGCTGGCGCTGGCGCGGCGCGCCGGCATAACCCCGGAACCCGGGTGGGTCTTCCTCGCCGGAGCCGCCACGGCGGCCGTACCGCTGCGGGCCGGCGCGAAGGTCCGGGCGGTGGTGGCGGGACTCGGCTCGGCCTCGGTGGTGGCGGCATGACCGAAGCGCACATCGTGCCCGGCAAGGCCACCCCGCGCGGCCGGTTCCCGCATGTCAAGCTGGCCAACGGGTTCGCGTTCCTCTCCGGCACGTCGGCTCGCCGGCCGGACGGCACGATCGCCGGCGACGAGATCCGGGGCCAGACCAAGGCGGTGATCGAGAACATCCGCGACATCCTGCGCGCGGTCGGCACCGACCTGACCGACCTCGTCCAGGTCACGACCTACCTGGTCGACATGGACGACTTCGACGGCTACAACGAGGTGTGGGCGGAGTACTTCGACGAGCACGGTCCGACCCGCACCACGGTCGCCGTCAGACAGCTGCCACACCCGCAGCTACGACTGGAGATGCAGGCCGTCGCGGCCCTACCACAAGGAGGAGCGCAGTCATGACCGAACCCGTGCCGCCGATCAACTTCGCGAACTGGATCGAGGAGAACCAGCACCTGCTCAAGCCACCGGTCGGCAACAAGCAGGTGTTCCCGACCGGCGAGGACTTCATCGTGATGGTCGTGGGAGGGCCGAACGCGCGCACCGACTACCACATCGACCCGTACGAGGAATTCTTCTACCAGATCAAGGGCAACATGCACGTCAAGACCATGATGGACGGTAAGCCGAAGGACGTGCACATCAACGAGGGTCAGATGTGGGTGCTGCCGGGCAACGTGCCGCACTCGCCGCAGCGGCCCGAGCCGGGCTCGATCGGGCTGGTGATCGAGCGGGTCCGCAAGGAAGGCGAGCTGGAGAAGTTCCAGTGGTACTGCTTCGAATGCAACCACCTGGTGCATGAGGTGGAGCTGCAGGTACGCGACATCGTGGCCGACCTGCCGCCGGTGTTCAACGCGTTCTACGAGGACGAGCAGGCTCGGACCTGTGGCAACTGCGGTGCGCTGCACCCGGGCAAGGGATGATGACTGATCCGGTCATCGACGTCCACAGTCACTTCGTACCGAAGGGATGGCCGGAGCTCTCCGCCGAGTGCGGTGGCTCCGGCTGGCCCTGGTTGCGGATCGACTCGGAGCGCTCCGCCATGCTGATGGTGGGGGAGCGGGAGTTCCGGCCGATCGGCTGTGAGGCATGGGATGTGGAGACCCGGCTCGCCGACCTCGCCGCCGACGGGGTCGACCTGCAGGTGATCTCGCCGACGCCGGTGTTCTTCTCGTACGACCGGCCGGCCGACCAGGCGGTCAAGGTGGCCCGGATCTTCAATGACCTGCTGCTGGAGTGTGCGGCCGGCAGCGGTGGCCGGCTGATCCCGTTCTGCCAGGTGCCGTTGCAGGATCCGGACGCCGCCTGTGCCGAGCTGGACCGGTGCCTGGCGGCCGGGCACGTCGGGGTGGAGATCGGCAACCACGTCGGGGACCGGGACCTCGACGACGCCGGCGTGGTGACGTTCCTGCAGCACTGCGCCACGGTCGGGGCGCCGGTCTTCGTCCACCCGTGGGACATGCCGGGCGGGCCGCGGTTGGACCGGTGGATGGCGCGGTGGCTGGCCGGGATGCCGGCCGAGACCCACCTGTCGATCCTGGCGATGATCCTCGGGGGCGTGTTCGACAAGCTGCCGGAGACGCTGCGGATCTGCTTCGCGCACGGCGGTGGCAGCTTCCCGTTCTGGCTGGGCCGGGCGGACAACGCCTGGCACCGGCGGGGCGAGCTGGTGCGCGGCGCCTCGCAGCAACCACCGAGTGCCTATGTGGATCGGCTCTATGTGGACACGGTGGTGCTTGATCCGGCGCCGCTACGGTTGCTGGTGGACACGATCGGCGAGGACCGGGTGGTGCTCGGCAGCGACTACCCGTACCCGTTGGGCGAGCGGCCGGTCGGCGACGTGATCCGGCAGGCCGACTTCCTCACCGACCAGCAGCGCACGAAGCTGCTCTCCACCAACGCGCTGCGGTTCCTCGGTCGCGGGTAAGCTGTCGACTCATGACTGTGCGTGCGCTCCGGATGATGGCCGTTTCCGGACTTCTGCTCGCCGGCCTGGCCGGTTGCGGCATCCTCGACTTCGGAGACCGAGACAACAGTGACGGCGGCGACGAGCCGCAGGGCTGGGAGGAGCAGGCGGCCGGGATCGAGGGCATCATCAGCTATCGCGACCAGCCGAGCTTGCTCGAGCCCGGCCACACCGAGCAGCCGGTGACCTATCAGATGGACCCGCCGGTGGGCGGGATGCACCACCCGATCTGGCAGAACTGCAACGGTGACGTCTACACCGCGCCGATCCGGAACGAGCACGCCGTCCACAGCCTGGAGCACGGGGCCGTGTGGATCACCTACCAGCCGGACCTGCCGGCCGACCAGGTGGCCGCGCTGGCGGAGCGGGTGACCGGCACCGAGAAGATGCTGATGAGTCCGTACCCCGGGCTGGACGCGCCGATCTCGCTGCAGGCGTGGGGCTACCAGCTCAAGGTGGACGACGCCGGCGATGAGCGGATCGACGCGTTCATCCAGGCGCTGCGCGTGAACGCCTCCATCGAGGGGCCGACCGTCCGTTGTGACAGCGGAATCAGTGCTCCGGCCTGAGCTGCTCCGCGTCTTCGCGGTCAGCTTCGGCGCGATGGTGGGGGTCGCGCTGCTGATGTCGGTGGTGCCGCTGTACGCGGCGAGCGCGGGGGCCGGCGACGCCGGGGCCGGGCTGACCACCGGCGTGCTGATGGTCACCACGGTCGCCGCCGAGCTCGCGACACCGCGGTTGATGGCCAGGTTCGGCTTCCGGCTGGCGATCGGCGCCGGCCTGCTGTTGCTGGGCGTGCCGGTGCTGGCGCTGATCGGCTCGGCGCACCTGGCGGTGATCCTCGCGGTCTGCGCGGTCCGGGGGCTCGGGTTCGGGGTGGTGGTCGTGGTCGGCAGTGCGCTGGTCGCCACCACCGTGCCGCCGGAGCGGCGGGGCGAGGGGCTCGGCCTGTACGGGGTGGTGATGGGCCTGCCGACCGTGCTGGTGCTCCCGCTCGGGGTGTTCCTGGTGGAGCAGATCGGGTACGACCCGGTGTTCGTGATCGCGGCGGTGGCCGCGCTGGCCGGCCTGGTGGTGGTCCCCGGCCTCCCGGGCCGCCGGCCGGAGCCGGCCGCGGCGCCGGTCGGGGTGGTCGCGGCGATCCGCGATGGTCGCCTGCTCCGGCCTTCGTTGGTGTTCTCGGCGTGCGCCCTCGCCGCCGGGGTGGTGGTGACCTTCCTCCCGCTCGCGGTCACCGGCGCGACCGCCGGGCTGGCCGCGCTGGCGCTGCTGGTGCAGGCCGTGACCAGCACGTTCACCCGCTGGTGGGCGGGCCGGTACGGGGACCGGCGCGGGCCGGCCCGGCTGCTGATCCCGAGCCTGCTGGCCGCCGTGGCCGGGGTGCTGCTGCTGGTGTTCACCGGCCATCCGGTCGCGGTGCTGGCCGGGATGGTGCTGTTCGGGGCCGGGTTCGGAGCGAGCCAGAACGCGAGCCTGGCGCTGATGTTCGACCGGGTCGCCAGCGCCGGCTACGGCGCGGTCAGCGCGCTGTGGAACCTCGCCTACGACGGTGCGATGGCGGTCGGTGCCGCCGGGTACGGGGTGCTGGCGGCGCAGACCGGCTATCCGGTGGCGTTTGCGCTGACCGGCGCGCTGATGCTGGTGGCGCTGGTGCCGGCGGTCCGGGATGCCCGGCGCGATTTGCATGTGAGATGAGCATTGCGCATACTGCATGAGTGACCTACCCGATCCAGTCGCTCGCCGAGGCAACCGAGCAGCCGGAGCTGCGGGTCCGGCCGCCCAGCCTGGTGGTCGCGCTGACCACCGGGATGGTGCTGGTCGACTACGCGCTGGGTGGCAGCGCCACCCCGACCGCCGAGCCGCGGGCGGTCGCCGAGCGGCTGCCGGCCGAGCTGGTCACCGAGAGCCACCCGGTCCGGGCCGCGCTCGCCCACGGGACCTCGCTGCGGGCATACCTGGTGACCCGGGTCCCGACTGACCACCCGGGCCACACCGACTGGCCCGCCCTGCGGAGCTATCTCGCCGGGCTCAGCGATGCGGAGATCCACGAGCTGATCGCGATCGGGATCGCCGACGTGCTGGCCTACCAGAAGCCGCCCGGCACCACCCCGACCGCGGCGGAGATCCGGACCGCGGTGCGCCGGCACGGCGTACCGGTGCTCGAGGCCTGGCAGGTCCCTGAGCCGGAGCGGCGAGTGGCCGAGCTGCTGGACGCCGGTGGCTTCCGGGCCACCCTGCTGGCGCTGCTGGACGCGGTCTGGCAGCACTGGCTCGGCGAGGCCTGGTCGGCGCAGCTGCCGGCGCTGCGGGCCGCGGCGGCCGCGGCGCCGGCGCCGCCGCCAGGGGCCAGCGGGACCCAGTGGATCACGATGGTTACCGGGCTCCGGCCGGACCCGGCGTACGCGGAGTTCGCCGACCGGGCCCCGAGCGTGACCGTGATGCCGTGCCCGGGGCTGGGGCGCAGCCTGTCGCTGTACACCCAGCGCGGCCACGCCTGGGTGCTGTACACGCCCCGGCCGGCGCCGGTGGAGCGCACCGGGATCGCCGTGCAGCGGCTCGGTGCCCTGGCACCCGCGCTGCATGCGCTGGGGGACCGGACCCGGTTGGCGATCGTGCTGCACCTGCTGGAGCACGACCGGTTGACGATGCCGCAGCTGATCGAGGCGCTCGGGGTCCACCAGAGCACGATCTCCCGGCAGGTGGCGGCGTTGCGCTCGGCCGGGCTGGTGGAGCTGGACGAGCAGCGCCGGCTCTCGGCCCACCGGGACGCGCTGCGGCGGGCGGCCCGGACGTTGCTGGAGGCGCTGGAATGACCACCCCGGCGATCGAAGTGAGTGGGCTGGCGCACCGGTTCGGCGCCACCGAGGCGCTGCGCGGAGTCTCCTTCACCGTCCATAGTGGTGAAGTGTTCGGCCTGCTCGGGCCGAACGGCGCCGGCAAGACCACCACCATCCAGGTGCTGCTGACGCTGCTGCGGCCGCAGGCCGGCACCGCCCGGGTGGCCGGAGTGGACGTGGCGGCGAACCCGGACGCGGTCCGGCGCCGCGCCGGCTGGGTGCCGCAGGAGCGGGCGGTCGACCCGCTGCTGACCGCTCGGGAGAACCTCATCTTCGCCGGCGGGCTCTACCACCTGCCGGCCAGGCTGGCTCGGGCCCGGGCCAGCGAGCTGCTCGCGCTGGTCGGCCTGGAGTCCGAGGCGGACCGGCTGGTGCGCGGCTTCTCGGGCGGGATGCGGCGGCGGCTGGAGCTGGCGATGGGGCTGGTGCACCAGCCTTCGGTGCTGTTCCTGGACGAGCCCACGCTCGGGCTCGACGTGGCCGCCCGGATCACCGTCTGGGAGCACATCGAACAGGTCCGCCGGTCCGGGATGACCGTCCTGCTCACCACCCACTACCTGGACGAGGCCGACTCGCTCTGCGACCGGGTCGCCATCATCGACAGTGGACGGATCATCGCGGTCGGGACCCCGATGGAGCTGAAGCGGGCGTACGGACAAGACACGCTCTGCGTGGAGCTGACCGAACCGGTGACTGCGCTGGCACCCCGGGTCGCCGACCATCCGAAGGTGGCGGCGGTCCGGGCCGACGGGTACACATTGGAGGCGGATGTGACCGATCTGGTGGCGGTGACCAGGTTCGTGCTGGACGAGTGCGGCCGGCTGGGGCTGGCCGCCCAGGATCTGTGGGGCCGCCGGGCCAGCCTGGACCAGGTGTTCCTGGGCCTGACCGGCCGGGCGTTCAGCCAGGCCGATGAGTGAGCCGGTGGGATCGATGACCGAGTTGGCGATGCCGACCGCGGAACTGGCGGTGCCGCTGCGGGCGCGCCTGTGGCGGGAGCACCGCGCGCTGCTCGGCCGGTGGATCTACCGGCTGCGGCGGGAGCCGCTGCTGCTGGTGACCGCGATCGCCCAGCCGGTGGTCTGGCTGCTGCTGTTCGGGAACCTGCTGTCCCAGCTCGCCGCCGGGTCGGAGATCCCGGGCGGCGACTACCTGCGGTTCATGACCGCCGGCGCGGTGGTGATGACCATCTTCAACGCCTCGCTCAGCGGGGGAGTGGAGCTGCTGTTCGACCGGGAGACCGGGCTGCTGGTGCGGATGTTCGCCGCGCCGGTGCACCGGCTGGCGATCGTGACCAGCCGGTTCGTCTACGTGGTCGGGCTGGCCTGCCTGCAGAGCCTGTTCATCCTGCTGGTGGCGATGCTGGCCGGGGTGCGGTACGCGACCGGGCTGGCCGGCATCGGGGCCTGCCTGCTGCTGGGCGCCCTGTTCGGGGCGGGGATCGCCTCGCTCTCGGTGGCGCTGGCGTTCGCGCTGCGCCACCACGGCGACTTCTTCACCCTGATCGGCTTCGTCGGGCTGCCGCTGATGTTCCTGAGCAGCACGCTGGTGCCGCTGGAGCTGATGCCCGACTGGCTTCGCTCGGTGGCCGAGCTCAACCCGATGACCCACGCCGTCGAGGCGGTCCGGACGCTGGTGCTGCACGGCTGGTCGGCCGGCGAGCTGGCCCGGCAGATCGGCTTCCTGGCGGTCTTCGACGGCGGCTGCATCGGGCTCGCCACCTGGGTGCTGCGCCGCGGCCTGCGACCCCGGTGAGGTCGAAGACCGCGGCCAGCTACAGCACCCGGTTGCCGTACATCTCGCCGAGCGGGTCGGCGATCAGCTCGATCCGCGCCCCGTCCGGGTCCCGGAAGTAGATCGAGGTGCCGCTCTCCCGCTGGTACTCGACGCCGGCCTGCTCGAGCCGCTGCCGGGCCGCCTCCCACTGCTCCGGCTCGACCGAGATGGCGACGTGGTGCAACCCGCCCAGCACCTCCGCGTACGGCCCCAGGTCGAGGCCGGGGAAGTCGAAGAACGCGAGCAGGTTGCCGTTGCCGATGTCGAAGAAGAAATGGTTCGAGCCCCGGTAGTCCCGGTTCTCGAAGATCTCGGTCAGCGGAAACCCGAGCAGGTCCTGATAGAACCGCACGGTCCGCTCCACATCGGAGGAGAGCAGGGCGACGTGGTGCAGCCCGCGGGCGGAGCTGGGGCCCCGATCAGCCTTCAGGTAGGCGTCCCGGATGCGCTGGCGCTCGGCCTCGATCCTGGCCAGGTCGATTTCAGTCATGAACCATCCCTCAGATCCGGAAGAACAGGTTGCAGAACCGGTCCAACACCTCCCGATCCCCACGGTACGTGCCGGCGTTGATCCGGCCGTACGCGGTCAGCACGAAACTCGCCGGGTCGAACTCGATCACGTGCTCCAGGTCGTCGACCGAGCCGGGCGTGAACGACATCCCGTCGGCGGTCACCTCGGCCCGGGTGTCGCCGGCGTTGGCGCCGCCGGTGATCCGGATCCCGAGCGTGAACGGCTCCACACCGGACACCCGGCAGGTGTACTGCCACAGGATGAAGCAGAGCGGCACCAGCAGGTCGGCCGCCTCGCCGTCGATGCCGTGGCTGCGGCCGGTGCCCTCCCGGATGTCCCAGGAGTGGACGGTGTAGTCGACCACCTGGAAGATGGGGTAGAAGGCGGCCGGCAGCGGCCCCATGTACTTGTGCGGCACCAGCAGTGAGGACCACTCCTCGTCGGTCAGCTCGCCGGCGATCCCGAGCATCCGGTCCCGGTCGGCCCGCAGCCGCGCCAGCAACTCCGCCTGCGGCACGTCCCGGAACGCCCGGGCGCCCTCGTCGACGTATTTCGCCATGTCCGGCAGGCCGAGCGGATCGGGCACGGTGCCGGCACCGCGGGCGGCGTCGAAGGAGTTGAAGTACGCCTCGGTGGTGTCGACCAGATGGCCGATCACATCCCGTACCTGCCAATGGCCGGCGCCGGTCGGCGCCTGCCAGATCTCCGGATCGGCGGCCAGGGCGAGCATGCCCTCGGACTCCCGCCGCCAGACCCGGTCGATGTGTTCGCGGCTCGCCGCGTCCAGGAACTGCCAACTCGTCATAACGTCAGCTTTCTCCGCTCGGCGGGGCGGGTAAATCCCGCACCTGAGGGGGTCGAATGGGGGGTCTGCGGCGGCCGAGTTGGGCATACAGTGAAGGCATGCTCGCGGGCATCGAGCGGCTGACCCGCGCCGTGCCGGTGGGACCAGCGCTGGTCCGCACCCTCGCCGCGCGGTTGCAGGCGGTGGTGCCGGGCGAGGCGTTGCTGCTGTTGCGCACCGACCCGACCACCGTGCTGCCCACCGATGGGGTGGTGGAGGCGCTGCCACCCGGGATGTGCCAGCCGTTCTGGGACAACGAGCTGCTCGAGGACGACTTCAACAAGTTCGTCACGCTGGCCCGGAGCGGGACGCTGGCGGCGACGCTACGCGAGGCGACCGGTGGCGAGCTGACCCGCAGCCGCCGCTACGTATCGCTGTACCGGCCGCTGGGGATCTCCGACGAGCTGCGGGTCAGCTTCACCGCCCGGGACGGCTCCTGCTGGGGGATCGCCCAGCTGGTCCGGACCGCCGGCGCCAGCTTCTCGTCCCGGGAGCGGGAGCTGCTCGCCGCGGCCGCGCCGGGGATCGCGGCGGTGCTGCGGGACCAGTTCTACGCCGGCCCGACCCGGCCGGTGACCGGCGGCCCGGCGCTGGTGATCTTGGACCGCTCCGGCGAGATCGACTCGATCACTCCGGAGGCGCGGGAATGGTTGGCCCAGCTCGGCTCCGACACCGGCATGCGCCCGGTCCCGGAGCCGGTGTACGCGGTGGCGGGCCGGGCGCGGGCGGCCCGGGCCGGCGCGGCGCCGGAGCCGGCTTGTGCCCAGGTGCGGACCACCACCGGCGGCTGGCTGCACCTGCACGCCACCTGCCTGGAGACCACGGTGGACTCGGGCGGCCGGGCCGATGACCGGGTGGCGGTGGTCATCACCCCGGCGCAAGGGTCCGACCTGGTGCCGCTGCTGGCGCTCGGCTACCGGCTCACCCAGCGCGAGCGACAGGTGCTGGAGTTTCTCGCCCGGGGCATGACCACCAGCGAGATCACGGCCCGGCTCGGGATCTCGCCGCACACCGTCCGCGACCACATCAAGGCGCTGTTCGGCAAGGTCGGGGTCCGCAGCCGTACCGAGCTGGTCGGCCGGATCTTCGCCGAGCACTATTTCGACCGGCTGGAAGCTAATTTGGACCGCACACCGGCAGCGGTCGATACGAAGCGTGGCGAATAGCGCACCCGGCGCGATTCGGCAAAATGAACGAGCCAACAGGCCTTGACAACTCGCGACTTCGCGAGTGAGGTAGTTGTGTTCTACGATCCTCTCTCTCGGAAGGGCGTTGCCTGACCATGGATTCCCCCCTGATCAATTTTGTGGCGGCAGTCGTCATCGGTGTCGTGATCGGACTCATCGGCGGCTTCGTGCTGCGGGGCAAGCAGCCGAACGCGATCTGGTTGGCGCCGGTGCTCGCGACCGTCGGTTCGGTGATCGCCTCGGTGCTCGCCGTCACCATCGGCAACGGTGACGACTACGGCTGGAAGGAGCCGATCCTGCAGGTCGTGCTCGCCGCCGCCGGTGTCGCCGCGGTCGCCTTCCTCGGCTCCCGCACCAAGTCCGAGTCGACCAGCAGCGCCGCCCCCGCCAAGTAACACCCCCAAACCGACACCGCCCGCCGCGAGGACAAAACCCGCGGCGGGCGGTGTCGTCTTTGGTCGGTACGAATCAGTACGGTGGTCGGTGTGACGGAACTACACGACCTGACCATGCTGGCGCAGGCCGACGCGATCCGGCGCCGGGAGCTGTCCGCGGTCGAGCTGGTCGACCACTATCTAAGCCGGATCGAAGCCTATGACCGCGAGCTGGGCGCGTTCGTGACCGTCACCGCCGAGCCGGCGCGCGAGCAGGCCCGGGCGGCCGATGCCCGGACCGTCACCGAGCCGGACCGGCTGGGGCCACTGCACGGCGTCCCGATCGCGATCAAAGATCTCACCCAGACCGCCGGGGTGCGGACCACCTTCGGCTCGGCGGCGTACGCGGAGTTCGTACCGCGCGAGGACGCGGACGTGGTGCGGGCGTTGCGGGCGGCTGGGACGATCAGCCTGGGCAAGACCAACACCAGCGAGTTCGGGATCTCGCTCTACTGCGAGAACGAGCTGGTGCCACCGACCCGCAACCCGTGGGACCGCCGGTACACCGCCGGCGGCTCGAGCGGCGGGTCGGCGGCGGCGGTCGCCGCCGGGCTGGTGGCCGGGGCACACGGCAGCGACGGCGGCGGATCGATCCGGATCCCGGCGGCGATCTGCGGGCTGGTCGGGTTCAAGCCGACCCGAGGCGTGGTCTCCACCGGCCCGTTGGGGTTCGGCGGGTTCGGCCTGCCGACCGACGGCCCGATCACCCGTACCGTCTCGGACGCGGCGGCGATGCTGGACGCGATGGCCGTCCCGGTGCCCGGCCAGCCGTACCTGCCGCCGCCGGTGCCGGCCGGCGGCTACCTCGCCGCCGCCCGGGCCGGCGCCGCCGGCGCCCGCTACCGGATCGGGGTCTGGCTGGATCCGGTGCTCGCCGACGTTCCGCTCGACCCGGCCGTCGAGGCGGTGGTGCTGGCGACCGCCGACCAGCTCCGCGCCGCCGGCCACGAACTGGTGGAGGTCGCCGCGCCGTTCGGGCGGGACGTGGGCCGGCCGTTCGGGACGGTCTGGGCGGCGCTGGCGCTCGCCTCGCCGGTGCCGCCCGGCGCCGAGGACCGGCTGCAGTCGATCACCCGGTGGCTGCGGCAGCGCGGCCGGGCGGTCGGGGTGGCCGAGCTGCTCGCCGCCCTCGCCGGCCTGCAGCACCGGGTCCGGGCCGCGGCGGCCCGGCTGTCCGACGTCGACCTGTTGCTGTCGCCGGTGCTGGCGGCGCCGCAGGCACCGGTCGGCTGGTTCAGCGAAGCCGGTGACCCGCGCGAGGATTTCCTCCGGCAGCGGCGATTTTCGCCGTACTGTGCGGTCTACAACCTCACCGGGCAGCCGGCGGTGTCGCTGCCGATGGGCAGCACCGCCGACGGCGCGCCGGTCGGGGTGATGCTGGCCGCGGCGCCCGGCGCGGACGGGCTGCTGCTGCGGGTCGCCGCCGATCTGGAGCGGGCGACCGGATGGGTGGACCGGCACCCGGCGAACTGGACGGCGGCCGGCTCCGCTACGGTGAACGACAGCTAGGGGCGAGGAGTAGAGGTGTCTGGTCCGGAGCAAGTGCTCTACCTGGTCGTCGTGCCGGCCGCGATCGTGGCGATCGTCTGGGGACTGGCGTCGATCGGCGGTCCCTCCGCCAAGCGGCGCTACCGGCCGGGCCGGCCATATGACTTCATCCCGGTGTGGTATCTGGCTAATCACCGCCGCGGCGCCGCTGGTCGTCCCGGTCACGACGCCGAGGACGCCGCCGCGCCGGCGGATGAGGAGCAGCCTGTGCAGGGTTCGACGGGAGGCGCAAGTGACCGCTGGTGAGATGGCGCTGAGGGAGTCGAGCGAGCCCGCCGGCACCCGCGGGCCGGACCGGCAGGCGCTGGAGGGGCCGTTCACCACCCGCCAGCTGCTGCGGCTCGACGAGGCGCTGCGGACCGCCGACGTGTCGACCGGGCTCACCTTCAGCGTGTACGTCGGTGACCTCGAGGAGCCGACCCGGGAGCACGCCGAGAAACTGCACGCGCAGTTGCCGAACACCGCCGACGCGGTGCTGATCGCGGTCTGCCCGAACCAGCGGGTGCTGGAGATCGTCACCGGGCCGCGCGCCCGCCGGCGGCTGCCGGACCGGGACTGCAAGCTGGCCGCGCTGTCGATGACCGCCGCCTTCAGCGGTGGCGACCTGGCTGGGGGGATCGTCGCCGGGTTGGCGCAACTCGCCGAACACGCGCGGATCGTTTGACTGGGGGATGTGACAGGCGTTACGGTGCCGAAGCCGGCATGTAGGCGGGCTGTCACACCCTCAAGGAGAAACCCCCGTGAATCGCAGATCCCCCCGGGCGATCGCGGCGACGGCGGCAGCAACCGCTGTTCTGCTGCTCGTCGCGGCCCCCGCTACTGCCCAACCATCCGCATCAGCTTCGGCGGTTGACCACCTCGCGATCCCGGACGGCCTGGTAGAGGCTGCCGCGCTGGTCGAGCCGAGCCTGTTGGCGGCCACCGGTCCGGTGACCGTCTCGCTCGAACTCGCTGAACCCTCGCTGGCCGAGGCGGTCACCGACGACCCGGAGCTGTCGGCCGCCGAGCAGCAGGGCCACGTCGACGAGCTCGCCGCCGACCAGCAGGCGCTGCTGGACCGGATCGAGCCGCTCGGCGCCACCGAGGTCGCCACCACCCAGGTCGCGACCAACCTGGTCGTCGTCAATGTGGACGCCGCGCAGCTGACCGAGCTGGCCGCGCAACCGGAGGTCACCGCGATCAAGCCGGTGCGCGACTATGAGGTCGACCTGTCCGAGACGGTGCCGCACATCGGCGCCGCCGATCTGCACAACGACCCGGGCCTGACCGGTGAGGGCGTCACGGTCGCGGTCCTGGACACCGGTATCGACTACACCCACGCCCGGCTGGGTGGCGCCGGCACTCAGGAGGCGTACGAAGCGGCGTACGGCACCTCGGTCGACGACCCGGCGAACACCACCCGGGACGGGCTGTTCCCGACCGAGAAGGTGGTCGGCGGCTTCGACTTCGTCGGCGAGGCATGGCCGAACGGTGACCTGGCGCCGGACGAGGACCCGATCGACTGCGGTCCGGGCGGTACTCCGCCGCCGTGCACCGGTGGTCACGGCACCCACGTCGCCTCGATCATCGCCGGCGACAACGGGGTGGCGCCGGGTGCCTCGCTGTACGCGTACAAGGTCTGCAGCTCGGTCGCGACCAGCTGCAGCGGGGTGGCGATCCTGCAGGCGTTCGAGGCGGCGCTGGACCCGAACGGCGACGGCGACGTCTCCGACGCGGTCGACGTCATCAACCTGTCGCTGGGCGCGCCGTACGGCCTGATCGAGGACTCCTCCTCGGGCGCCGCGCGCAACGCCGTGCAGCTGGGGGTCACGGTGGTCGCGTCGGCCGGGAACAGTGCTGACAAGCCGTACATCACCGGGTCGCCGTCGTCGACGCCGGAGGTGATTTCGGTGGCGCAGACCAACGTGCCCAGCGCGGTGCATTTCGCGTTGACCGTGACCGAGCCGGCTGAGATCGCTGGGGTG
>DATCKZ010000068.1:0-4324 GCA_036564175.1 Natronosporangium sp. | reverse complement strand
CACCTCGACCGCGCCATCCACGCTGGACACGAAGTTGACCCGGAGCCACGGTGGGGGCGGCGGCGCGTAGCACTCGGCGAGCGCCTGGTCGTCGAGCGGCCGCCGCGGGTCGGCCAGCCGGGTGATCGGTGGTTGGTCGGTCACCCGGTCTTCACCGAGGTCGGGCTGCTGCCGTTGCCGACCGGCTCCGGCGGCGCCTCGGTGAACCCGAGCCACTCGCCGAGCCGGCGCACCGGCGAGCGGCTGCGCCGGCCGCGGTTGCGGTCCAGCCGGGCCACCGACCGCATCACCGAGAAGATCCCGCCGGCGCCGAGCACCATCAGCGCGACCATCGCCAGGCTCTGCCAGACGTCGTCGGCCCGGACCGCCAGCGCCACCAGCGCGACCAGGAAGCTGACCAGCACCGCGAACAGTGCCAGGATCTCGACGATCCCGAGCAGGCTGTCGGAGACGATCCGCCGGGCGGCGCTGGCGTGCTGATCGGCCTCGCCGCGCAGCTCGTCACGGTGCTGCCGGAACAGCTGCTGCTGCAGCTCGCGGTGCAGCCGGAACTGCTCGTTCGCCTGGTCCCGGTGCTGGCTGAACTGGGCGGCGAGCTGGTCCTGGTGGTGCCGGGACAGACCCTGCAGCTGGTCGGTGTAGGTCTCAAGCTGCTCGCTGAGCAGCTGCGTGCCGGTGATGATCTCCCGCTCCCGGGCGTACGCCTCGTGCGCTTCGTTGCGACCCACCGGCAGCTCGGCGATCGCCTTGTCGATGCTCGCCAGCGCCTCCTCGAACTGCCCCTGCCGGCGCAGCGCGTACGCCCGCCAGTAGTGGACGTCCGCCTCGCCCTCGCCCTTATTGATCATCTGTTCACTGAGCGCGAGGATCCGGTCGGTCTGGTCCGGCAGGTGGGTGGCGTAGTGCAGCCCGTGCAGGCACACCAGCCGGCAGGACCGGTCGTAGTCGGGCAGGGTGGTGACCCGTTCCAGCAGCCGGGCCGCCCGGCCGGCGCGCCGGCCGAGCGCCGCGAACGCGTACAGCGAGTGCAGCATCGCGTCGTTCGGGAGCGCCACCAACCACTTCGGTGCGATCGTGTTGAGCTCCTGGAACTTGAGGTCCAGCCGGAGCCGGTGGCCGTGCACGTAGGCGAGGGTCCGGCGGGCCGCCGTCGGGTTGGTCGTGTTCCCGCACCGTTGCCAATCCTCGTCGCTGGGCATCCGTTGCCCCTTGGCGCGGGCGACCTGCGCGAGGTCCGCCGTGGCCCGGCGGACCACCGACAGCTCGAGGTCATTGCGGTCGGCGATGTCCGCCAACGCGAACACCCAGGCGATCGATGCCGGGGTCAGCCGGGGGATCAGCTCCTCGTTGAGGATCTCGACTTGCTCGGAGGGCGCGACGTCGGCGAGCGCCCGGTCGATCCGGGTGCGCTGGCGGACCGTGGTCGGGTGGGACACCACATCGGTCACTCTAGTGGACCGGCCGGTTACTCGCCGGCCGGGCCGGTCACCGGGGGTGTCGGCTCCAGCCGCCGGTGTTGGCAGTCGCACCACGAGCCGCCCCGGCACCGGTCATGGCGCCGATCCCGACACGCTTGGCAAATCATGTGAAAACCATATGGGCATCGGCCACTTCTGCGTCAAGAATGGGTCCCATGCCGCGCCACATTTACCAGCTCAGGATCGCGTTGACCGAGGTCACCCCGCCGGTGTGGCGGCGGCTGCTGGTGCCGGGCGGGTACACCCTCGACCGGGTGCACCGGGCCTTCCAGTACGCGATGGGCTGGCAGGACAGCCACCTGCACTCATTCGAGATCGGCGGCCAGCAGTACGGCGAACCCGACCCGGTCGGCGAGCTGTCGGTACACGACGAACTCGATTACCGGCTCGACGCGGTCGCCGGCAAGGGTGACGTGTTCCGCTACACCTACGATTTCGGGGACTGGTGGGAGCACGAGGTCCGGGTCGAGGACGTGTTCGCCGCCGAGCCGGACGAGCGCTACCCGATGTGTGTCGGCGGTGCCCGGGCCTGCCCGCCCGAGGACATCGGCGGCCCGTACGGCTACCAGGAGCTGCTGGAGGCGCTCGCCGACCCGGACCACCCGCGCCACGAGGAGCTGCGCAGCTGGCTCGGCCGGCCGTTCGACCCGGAGGAGTTCGACCCGGGCCGGGTGACCACCCTGCTGCGCCGCCTCACCTGATCGACGGGGTCGAGTGCGTGGCCGGTTGCAGATAGCATTCGCACGGCTGGCTACTGCTCTCCCGTGGGGGATAGGTGCGGTTCCGAATTCTTGGCCCGATCCGGGTTGACCTGGGCGGACGCGAGCTAGCGCTCACCGCCGGCCGGGAGCGGATGCTGCTGGCGATCCTGTTGCTGCACGCCAACCAACTGGTCACCGGTGCCCGGCTGATCGACGCGATCTGGCCGAACGACCTGCCCCGGCACGCCCGCAACCAGCTGCAGGGCTGCGTCTCCCGGCTGCGCAAGCGGCTCGCCGGGGCCGGGTTCACCGGCCAGCTGATCGTCACCGAGCCGACCGGCTACCGGGCGGTGATCGAGCCGGACGACCTGGACCTGCTGGTGTTCCGGCGGCAGGTCGAGCAGGCCCGGGCCGCCGTCGGCGAGCAGCGGTACCGCGAGGCGAGCGCTCGCTATCGGGAGGCACTTGGGTTGTGGCGGGGACCGATGCCGGATGAGCTCGGGCACCTGGCGGCGGCGGTCGAGGAGGAACGGACCCAGGCGCTGGAGGACTGCGTCGCCGCCGAGCTCGCCGCCGGCGCCGGCCGGGAGCTGGTCGCCGAGCTGACCGACCTGGTCCGGCAACATCCGTTACGGGAGAGCCTGCACCGGGCGCTGATGCTGGCGCTGTACCGGGCCGGCCGGCAGGCCGATGCGCTCGCCGCCTTCCGGCGTGCCCGCGAGCTGCTTCACGACCAGCTCGGGATCGAGCCGGGAGTGGAGCTTCGACAGCTGCACCGGGCGATCCTCAACCGCGACCCGGCGCTGGCCGGCCCGCCGGCCGCGCCGGTGCCACCGGTGCCGGTGCCCCGGCAGCTGCCGGCCGACGTTCCCGGCTTCACCGGCCGGGCGGAGGCGTTGAAGGCGCTGGACGAGCTGCTGGGTCGCCGGTCGGAGATCACCGGGCCGGTAGTGATCTCGGCGATCGCCGGGGCAGCCGGGATCGGCAAGACCGCCCTGGCTGTCCATTGGGGACATCGGGTGGCCGACCGGTTCCCGGACGGGCAGCTGTACGTGAACCTGCGCGGATTCGACCCCGGCGGTTCGCCGGTCGACCCGGCGACCGCGGTCCGCGCGTTTCTGGACGCGCTCGGGGTGCCGCCGGAGCGGCTGCCGGCGAGCCTGGACGCCCAGGTCAGCCTCTATCGGAGCCTGCTCGCCGAGCGGCGGATGCTGGTGGTGCTGGACAACGCCCGGGACGCCGACCAGGTCCGGCCGCTGCTGCCGGGCGCGCCGGGCTGCCTGGTGCTGGTGACCAGCCGCCGGCGGCTGTCCGGGTTGGTCGCGACCGACGGCGCGGTGCCGCTGCCGCTCGACGTGCTGCCGGAAGACGAGGCCCGGCAGTTGCTCGCGGCGCGGTTGGGTCCGGAGCGGTTGGCGGCCGAACCGGCGGCGGTCGCGGAGCTGATCGCGGGGTGCGCCGGGCTACCGCTGGCGCTGGCGATCGTGGCCGCTCGGGCGGCGACCCGGCTCGGGTTCCCGCTGGCGGCGGTGGCCGAAGAGGTACGGGCGGCCGGGGCCGGACTGGAGCCGTTCACCGGCCCGGACCAGCTCGCCGATCTGCGGGCGGTGTTCTCCTGGTCCTACGACGCCCTCGAGCCCGCCGCCGCCCGGCTGTTCCGGCTGCTCGGGCTGCATCCGGGGCCCGATCTCGCGGTCCCCGCCGCGGCCAGCCTGCTCGGGGTCCCGCTTCCGCAGGCACGCCGGCTGCTGGCGGCGCTCACCGAGGCGAACCTGGTGGTGGAGCACGTGCCGGGGCGGTTCACGCTGCACGACCTGCTCCGGGCCTACGCGACCGAGCTCACCGAGACGGTCGACAGCGAATCCGACCGCCAGGCCGCCTGGCGCCGGCTGCTCGACCACTACCTTCACACCGCCTACACCGCGTCGACTCGGCTCGACCCGCACCGTCCGCCGTTGCCCACCGCTCCGGTCGCCGGCCCGGGCGCCGTACTCGTCGACCTGCCGACCCGGGACGACGCCGAAGCGTGGTTGGCGACCGAGGAACCGGCCCTCGTGGCGGCCATCGGGATGGCGGCCAACACCGGCTTCGACCCGTACACGTGGCAGCTCGCCAACTGCCTCAACGTGTTCTTCGACCGGCGTG
>DATCKZ010000067.1:0-59667 GCA_036564175.1 Natronosporangium sp. | reverse complement strand
CAATGAGCATGGCGGTCATGATAAGCACGCCATCGGCATTTGGCTGGAGCCAGCTTCAGACAGCACTCCGTTCAGACCCTCCCTTACACCCAGTTCCCGCTCCGGCCTGGTCGGGCCTGGTCGCCAGGCCCTTGGCACCTGCCAGCTGCGGTGCTATCAGCTGTACAGCCGCTGAGTGGGCGGTCCGGCCCGACAGTGGATGCTTCGTCACCCGGAGCCGACGCAGTCGGTTCCGGTTCCCGCGAGGCAGGTGCGTCGCCTTTGGTGGATCGCGACGACCCGGTGGAGGCGATCGCTCGGCGCTACGGCTTCGGCACCGCTGAGACGTCGCGCAGAACCCTTCCACCGACTCATGGGCATCGCCCCGTTCGACCACCGCGTCCGGTTCACGGCGACGAACGCGTCCTCGGCTGGCGCTGTCGCCTGAGGGAGCTCGCGGCTGGCCAACACAGTCCACAAAGGTGGGTGCAGCTGCCGCTCACGACTTGGAGGCGAGGATCGAACTCGCGCCCGCCCGTTCCTAGCCGGGCGATCTGCCGCTGATCTACTCCATGAGAGACCTACATCGTACGAGCCCGCGCCTGCCGGCGCCACGGGATGCTACCTGGACCAACCGGATGCAGATTGCGTCCATTCGATGTCCAGCCGCTGGCGAAGCTGCGGCCAAAAGACAGGCGGCCAACCGTCAGACACCCACCCTCATCATCCAGCAGCACTGACGACTCACAGGTGGTGGAGCGTCACGTCGGTGAGCCGCCCGCCGGCCGCCTCGGCGGTGAGGTAGGTGGCGGTCGGCTGCCGGCGCCGGTCGGTCGGTGAACCGGGGTTCAACAATCGCAGCCCGCCCGGGGTGACGCTGTCCCAGGGGATGTGGGAGTGGCCGAAGACCAGCACGTCGCGGCCCGGAAACCGGCGGTCGCAGCGGCGCTCCCGGCCGGCGGCCGGCCCGGTCTCGTGCACCACTGCCAGCCTGACCCCGGCCAGCTCGACCGTCGCCAGCTCCGGCAGCCGCTTCCGCAGCCCCGGCCCGTCGTTGTTGCCGTACACCCCGATCAGCCGGCGCGCCCTGGCGAGCATCGCGTCGAGCAGCTCCTCGGACACCCAGTCGCCGGCGTGGACCACCACGTCAGCGGCCTCGATCTCCCGCCACAGCCGCGCCGGCAGGTCCCTCGCCCGCGCCGGCACGTGGGTATCAGACGTGATGACCAGCCGCACCCACGCCATGGTATCGACCCTCGCCGACCCGACGATCAAAGAATGGGTCATCTGACAGGTAGCAATCACATCGGTCGCCGACGATACTCGCCGACAAGCCACTTGCCCCCAATGGCGAAGGAGACCTCGTGCGACCCAGCTGGTTTCCCAGAAAGACTTGGCCGATAGCGCTCTCGTTAGCGCTGGTAATCACCGCAACCGCAACCGCGACCAGTCCGGCGGCCGCCCAACCGGCCGGCCCGGACGGCGCCGCACCGCTCGACATCCCCGCCGCCGGCACGCCGGTGACCCTGATTACCGGTGATCGGGTCTGGCTGACCCCGGCCGGTGACGGCCGGATGGCCGCGACCATCGACCCGGCCGCCCGGACCGGTCAGCAGCCGGTGTTCGAGACCATCGACGACGGCGAGAACGTCTACATCGTACCCTCGGACGCGGCGTCGCTGATCCCGGACCAGCTGGACCGGGAGCTGTTCAACGTGACCAAGCTGGCCCAGTACGGCTACACCGAGGGCGTGCCGGTCATCGTCACCGGCCCGGCCGGCGCGCAGGCCCGGCCATCCGCCGCCCCGGCGGAGCTGCCGGCCGGGCTGTCGGACCCGACCAACCTGCCGAGCATCGGCGGGTACGCGGCGACCGTCTCCCCCGACGGCCAGTGGTGGAACGCGATCGCCGGCACCGCCAGCACCGTCGGCGCGGCGGCCACCGCGCTGCCGCCGGCCGGCAAGGTCTGGCTGGACGAGCTGGCGACCGTCGCGCTCGCCGAGAGCGTGCCGATGGTCGGCGCGCCGGAGGCCTGGGCCGCCGGCTACGACGGCACCGGCGTGACCGTCGCCGTGCTCGACACCGGCATCGACGACCGCCACCAGGACCTGGCCGGCAAGGTGGTGGCGGCCGAGAACTTCACCACCGAGCCGGACACCAGCGACCAGCACGGCCACGGCACCCACGTGGCGGGCATCGTCGCCGGCACCGGTGCCGCCTCCGGCGGTACGTACACCGGGGTGGCGCCGGGCGCGCAGCTGATGAGCGGCAAGGTCTGCGACCAGTTCGGCAACTGCCCCACCTCCGGGCTGATCGCCGGGATGGAGTGGGCCGCCCCGCAGGCCGACGTCATCAGCGTCAGCATCGGCACCCAGAGCGGCAGTGACGGCACCGACCCGATCAGCCAGGCGGTGAACACGCTCACCGCGCAGCACGACACGCTGTTCGTGATCGCCGCCGGGAACGCCGGCACGCGGGGCGAGGGCAGCGTCGGGTCGCCGGGTGCCGCCGACGCGGCGCTCACGGTCGGCTCGGTGGACAAGAACGGCGACCTGGCGAGCACCTCCAGCCGCGGTCCCCGGCTCGGCGACTTCGCGATCAAGCCGGACCTCACCGCGCCGGGGGTCGGGATCGTGTCGGCTCGCGCCGAGGGCACCACGCTCGGCCCGATCGTGGACGAGGTGTACACGCAGCTGTCCGGCACCTCGATGGCCACCCCGCACGTGTCCGGGGCGGCGGCGATCCTGCTGCAGCAGGACGCCGAACTGGCCGCCGCCGAGCTGAAGTCGGCGCTGGCGACCACCGCCACCCCGAACCCGGAGCTCGACGTCTACCAGCAGGGCGGCGGGCTGCTGGACATCCCGGCCGCGCTCGCCACGCCGGTGCTGGCCACCCCCTCGCCGCTGAACCTGGGCTACTTCCCGTACCCGCAGGAGGGCACCGACCCGGTCAGTACCGAGGTGACCTACACCAACCGGTCCGACGCCGAGGTCAGCCTCGCCCTGTCGGTCGAGCTGACCGGCGCCGAGGGCGACCCGCTGCCGGCGGGTGCGGTGACGGTCGAGCCGGCCACCCTCACTGTGCCGGCCGGCGGCAGCGCGACCGCCACGGTCACCCTCGACGTGACCGCGGTCGAGCTGGGCCGGTACGGCGGCTACCTGGTCGCCGCCGGCGAGGGGTTCGACGACATCCGGATCCCGACCGGCTTCTACAAGGAGCCGGAGATGTACAACCTGTCGGTCGAGGGGTACGCCCGGGACGGCCGGCCGGCTCGCGGCAGCAGCACCATCCACGTCCTGAACGTGGACGACCGGGATGCCTTCTTCGAGCTGAGCATCACCTATGTGGACGGTGTGGCGACGGTCCGGGTGCCGCCTGGCACCTACCACGTGATGGGCAACATCTTCACGTACGACGGAAACAACCAGTTCTTCCAGGACCGGACCACGGTCGGCGTGTCCGAGGTAGAGGTCACTGGGGACACGACCGTCGTGCTGGACGCCCGGGAGGCGGTGCCGGTCCAGATCGCCACCCCGGCCCACGCGGACGCCGCCCCGTTCGGGTTCAGCCGGATCGGGTTCCAGCGGACCGACGTGGACGGTGATGGGATCAGCGCCACGCTGACCGGGGACTGGTCGCCGACGTACGCGCTGCCGACCGACCCGGTCACCAAGGGCGAGTTCGAGTACTTCGTACGGGCCCGGCTCGGTGACCCGCCGCTGGTGCTCGAGGTCGCCGAACCGGAGCCCACCGAGCTGCACCCGCGCGAGATGCTCGGCTCGCCACCGGTCGACGGTGAGCTGGCGCTGCCGCTGGTGTGGGCCGGGCTCGGCGCGGAGGCCGATTATGAAGGCGTCGACGCCACCGGCGCGGCGGTGCTCACCATGCGCGGCGGGCCGGGACACGCGGACAAGGAGGCGATCGCCCGCGCCCACGGTGCCGCGGCACTGCTGGTGATGAACAACGCCGCCGGCAACTACGCCGGCAGTGTCGGCAGCGCGGCGGAGATCCCGGCCATGACCGTCTCCGGTGAGGAGGGCGAGCTGCTGCGCGACCTGCTCACCGCCGGCCCGGTCACGCTGGCCCTCTCCGGGACCCCGTTCACGCCGTACCTCTACGACCTGGTGTACGCCGAGCCGGATCGGATCCCGGCGGCGCTGGACTACACCGCGGATCCGGACCAGCTCGCCACCGTGGCCAACCGGTTCCACAGTGGCGTGCCGGACCAGCTGATGGGTGAGGTGCGGCACTCGTGGCGGCCGTTCGAGAACCTCTCGATCGGGATCGTCTACCCGGCGCTGGCGCCGATGGAGCGGCTCGAGCTCCTGACCGCCGGGGACACCCGCTACCAGCAGAACCTCGCGGCCCAGGATCCAAGCACCGGCGTCATGAACGAGCCGATCACCCGCTACCAGGCCGGCGAACACCGGGTGCAGCCGTGGTTCCAGTCGCCGGTGCGGCCGGGCGTGCTCGAGGGGTCGGCCGACCTGGCCGGCCGCCCGATCACCCGGACCGGCGACACGCTGGCGCTGTTCATTCCGGAGTGGTCGGACACCGGCCGCGGCCACTGGGGGTTCGTGGACGGCGCGACCGACACCGCGGCGTTCCGGCTCTACCAGGACGGTGAGCTGGTGCTGGAGGCGCCGAACGCGCGGCGCGAGGTCGTGGTCGATCCGAACCCGGCCGACTACCGGCTGGAGCTGGACGTGACCCGGCAGGCCGACTGGTGGCCGACCTCGGTCGCCACCCACACGGCGTGGACGATCGCGGATTCGAGCCGGCCGCCGACCGGCGAGACCGAAGTGCTGCCGCTGCTGCTGGTCGACTACGACGCCGGGCTGGATCTCACCAACACCGCGTCGCGGCGGATCCTGCCCACGGTGGACATCCAGCTGCGGCACCAGCCGGGCGCCGACGGCCCCGCCATCCACTACCCGCGGGTCTCGGTGTCGTACGACGGCGGCGACCACTGGTACCCGGGGCTGGTCCTGCCGCGCCGGGGTGACAAGTACACGGTGCTGTTCCTGGCGCCGCTGTTCCCGCCGTCCGATGCCGAGTTCGCCTCGTTGCGGGTGGAGGCCCGGGACACCGGCGGCAACCGCATCGAGCAGGAGATCATCAACGCGTGGCGCATCCCCTAGCCACTGGTTGAGCTGCCCAAGCACCACTGGGTAATGGCTCCGGCCGGTCACCGGCGATCCCGGTGACCGGCCGGAGCGCCGGTTGAGCGACTGGCACAGTGATCAGGTGATCCGGATTCTGCTGGCCGAGGACGTCCGGCTGCTGCGCGAGACGCTGGTCGCGGTGCTGCGGCTGGAGGACGACCTGGACGTGGTCGCCGAGCTGGCCACCGGCGACGAGATCGTGCCGGCCGCGCTCCAGCACCGCCCGGACGTCGCGGTGCTGGACATCGACCTGCCGGGCACCGACGGCCTCACCGCCGCCGCCGAGCTGCACCAGCGGCTGCCGGAGTGCCGGACCCTGATCCTCACCGGGCTGGGCCGGCCGGGCAACGTCCGCAAGGCGGTGGCGGCCAGGGTCGGTGGGTTCCTGGTCAAGGACGCCCCGGCCGAGCAGCTGATCGACGCGATCCGGCAGGTGGCGGCCGGGCAGCGGGTGATCGACCCGCAGCTGGCGCTGGCCGCGCTGGAGCTGACCGAGAACCCGCTCTCGCCCCGGGAGGCGGAGATCCTCAACCGGTATGCGGAAGGCGCGTCCGCCGCGGAGATCGCCGCCGAGCTGTACCTGTCGTACGGTACCGTCCGCAACTATCTGGCCTCGGCGGTGACCAAGCTGGGCGCCCGGAACCGGGTCGACGCGGCCCGGATCGCCAGCGAGGCTGGCTGGCTGTAGCCCGGTCACCGGGGTGCAGAATGCACCCGCCGCCCGACCGGTTCCGCACCGGCAGCCGGTGCCCGCGGCACTAGTGGCGGCCCGCGCCGGCCTCGAAGAATGAGGTATGCGTACCCGGATCCTGGTGGCCGAGGACGTCGAGGTCGTCCGCCACACGCTGGTCGCCCTGCTGGAGCTGGAGCGCGACCTGGCGGTGGTGGCCGAGGTCGCGACCGGCGGCGAGATCGTGCCGGCGGCGCTGGCTTACCGGCCGGATGTGGCACTGCTCGACCTCGACCTGCCCGGGATCGACGGGCTCACCGCCGCCGCCGAGCTGCGCGAGCGGCTGCCCAGCTGCCGGGTGGTGATCCTGACCGGGCTGGCCGCGCCGGACAGCCGGGCCCGGGCGCTGGCGGCCGGCGCGTCAGGGTTCCTCGTGAAGGACGGGCCGGCCGACGACCTGATCGACGCCCTCCGCCGGGTCGCCCGCGGCGAGCGGCTGCTCACCGGCTGAGCCGTCCGGCAGCGGCAGCCAGACCGACAGCTCGAACCGGTCGCCAACGACGGTGGTTGCCAGGTCACCGCCGAGGGCACCGGCGCGGCCCGCGAGATTGGTTAGCCCGCGCCCACCGTACGCTCGGCGCGGCGGCTCGCCGTCGGTCCGGCGCGACGGGTCTCCGGGCCGGCCGCCGGCGCCGTCGTTGCTCACCCGCAGCCGGGCGGTCGCCCGGTCGACGGTGAGTACGATCTCGCACCGGCTCGCCGCCGCGTGCCGGACCACATTCGTGACCGCCTCCCGCAGCACCGTGGCGAGCACCGCGTCGACCGGCTCCGGTAGCCGCGGCTCCGGCGGCTCGGTCCGGACCGTGGCGGCCACCCCGGCGGAGCCCAGCACCTCGGTGGCCGCGGCCAGCTCGGCCCGCAGCGACAGCTGCCGCGGCTCGCCGGTGACCGCCAGCACCTCGGCGCGCGCCCGCTCCGCCAGCTCCGCCAGCGCGGCCAGCTCGGCGGCCGCTCGGCCGTCGGCCCGGCCGATCAGCCGGCCGGCCAGGTCGCACTTGAGCGCGACCGCCGACAGCCCCATCCCGAGCAGGTCATGGGTGTCCTGGGCGACCCGCAGCCGCTCCCGCACCATCGCCAGCCGCGCCACCTCGCGGCGGGCCTCGGCCAGCGCCACCGCCAACCCGGTCAGCCAGGACAGCCCGTACACCACCAGCCCGGTGGTGATGGTCAGCAGCAGCTGATAGACGAGGTCCTCGGCGCCGAGGTAGGGCAGCATCAGCGTGTGCACCCCGAGCGCGAGCTGGACCGCGGCGAATCCGAGCCAGCCCCACACCCGGGGCAGCAGCAACAGCAGCGAGCCGGCGACGAACCCGCCCAGCCCGTGGATCGACGGGTGCAGCACCTCCACGAACCCGAGCAGGGTGAGCAGCAGCTGCGCCGCCAGCGTCCAGCGCCAGCCGGGCGGCCCGGCCTGCTCTCGCCAGCCGGCCGAGTGGTAGAGCTGCAGCGCCACCAAGGCCACGATCCCGACCACCGAGACCACCCGGACCGGCCCGCTGGTGGTGGGGTCGAGGACCGCGGCGAGCACCAGCTGGACCGCGAACGTGACCAGCACCAGCGCCAGCACCGCCCGGGCCAGCCGGGGCGCGACCGAGCCGGCCGCCGCGCCGGGCTCGGTGGCCGGTGGATCCGGCACCGGCTCGCGCCGATCGTCGGCCACCAGCATCCGTACCTGCTCCAGCGCCTGCCGGGCCTCGCCGCCCGCCGTCGCCAGCTCGGCGCGGGCCCGGTCCGGCGCAGTGGCCAGGGTCGCCGCCGCGGCCCGGGCCCGTGCCGCCACCGTGTCGAGCCGGTCGCCGATCGCCGCCCGCAGCCGGACCGCGGCCCGCAGCCGCTCCCGGCCGACCGTGAGGGTGGCCAGCTCGGTCCGGGTGGCGTGCAGCTCGCTGACCAGGTCGGCGAGCCGGACCAGCCCGAACAGCGCCAGCCCGGCGTACACCGGGACCACCAGCACCACGCTGACGTCGTACACGCTGGACAGGTGCGGGACGCCGACCACCAGCCGCAGCAGCCCCTCGACCGCCAGCGCGGCGACGAACAGCAGCCAGGAGACCGGCGCCGCGACCGTCAACAGCAGCAGCGCCCCGAGCAGGCCGGGCAGGCCGGCGATCCAGTCCCCGCCGAACGCGGCGAACGGCAGGTAGGTCAGCAGCGCCTGGCCGGCCAGCAGCCAGTCCCGCCAGCGCGCCCAGACCACCCGGCCAGCCGGGACCGCGTACAGCAGCGGCAGCGCGAACGCGGTGGCCGCCACCACGCCCGCGGCCGGGCCGCCCCAGTGGGCGGCGATCCCGGCCGCCGCGGGCATCGCCAGGCACAGGAACGCCACCGCGAACCCCCAGCTGTGCCGGGGCGGCGGCGGGGTCGGCTGCCCGGTCAACTCCATCCGGCCCCAGGGTAGTGACCGGCACCGTCCGGTGGATGCCCGATGTGCAGAGTGCATCCCGGCGCGGGTGCGAACTCCACGCGGAGGTGATGACCGGCGGCACTGTTGGCGCCGCGGCCGATCCGGCCAGACTCGACCGCATGGAAACCACCCGCAGCTGGCGACGGTTCGCGCTCCATTACCTGGCGATGGTGCTGGCGATGCTGGCCGGCATGTTCGTGCTCGGCGGCGCGATCCGGGCCAGCCTGGGGCTGGCCGGCGTGGAGTACTCCCTGACCCGGTTCCCGGAGCTGGTGATCCTGGAGATGGGGCTCACCATGGCGCTCGGGATGGTTGGCTGGATGTGGTTCCGGGGCCACCGGTGGCCGGCCACATTGGAGATGGCCGGCGCCATGCTGGCCCCGGCGGTCGCGCTGGTGCCACTGGTCTGGCTGGCCGGGCTCGACGGCGGGACCGCGATAATGCTCGAGCACATCGTGATGTTCCCGCTGATGCTGCTGGTGATGCTGCGGCGCCGGGACGAGTACGCGATGGCGCACCGACGGCACCGGCCGGTGACCCGGCCAGCCGGCGGGCGGCGGCCGCTCCGGGTCGCCGGAAAGGTGGTCGCCGGTGTGCTCGCGTTTCTGCTGCTGCCGGGCGTGTTCTACCTGGCCGGCGCCCGGGCCTACGAGGCCACCCGGTACGGCGAGCCGGCGGCCGACGCGGCCGGGACGGTGCCGCTGGCCAGCGCCCCGACCAGCCACGACCCCGAGCGGCCCACCGCGGTGGTGGTGATCGGTGGCACCGGCGCGAACGTCGCCGACGCGCTGGCGCCGTACGAGGTGCTCGCCACCACCGGGGCGTTCAATGTCTACACGGTGGCGCCGGAACGGCGGCTGGTGCCGCTGCTGGGCCGGCTCGATCTGCTGCCCGACCTGAGCTTCGCGGAGCTGGACCGGCTGCTCGGCGGCGCGCCGCCGGACATCACCATCGTCCCGGAGATTCCCTCCGAACCGGACAGTGACGCGGCGGTGGCCGGCTGGCTGCGCGACACCGCCAGCGGCGGGCTGGTGGTCGGGGTCTGCCGGGGGGCGCGGCTGCTCGCCGCGGCCGGCCTGCTGACCGGCCGCCCGGCCACCTCCCACTGGTACCGGATCGCTGGACTCCAGGCGGAGTACCCGGACGTGGACTGGCGGCGGGAGGTCCGGTACGTCGACGACGGCGACGTCATCACCACCGGTGGGTTGCTATCCGGAGTGGACGGCGCGCTGCGGGTGGTCGAGCGACTGCTCGGCACCGAGGCCGCCGCGGCCGCCGCCCGGACCGTGGGTTGGCGCTACTACTCGCCCGGCGAACCGGGCGCGCTGCCGGCTTCCCGGCTCCGCCCGACCGACGCGTTGCTGCACCTGGTGAACATCGGCTTCCGGGCCAACGAGACCAACCTCGGGGTGTTGCTCACCGACGGAATCGGGGAGGCCGAGCTGGCCTCGGCGTTCGCCCCGTACGCGGAGGTGAAGGCAGGCCGGCTGCTGTCGATCGCGGTCGACGGCGGCACCATCCGGTCCCGGCACGGGCTCACCTTCGTGCCGCGGGCCGACCTGGCTGCGATCGACCGGGTGGAGCGGCTGCTGGTGCCCGGAGCGGAGGTCGCGGCGAACCCGCCGCCGGAAGCGGTCGCCGCCGCCGACCGGGCCGAGGTGCCGATCGACTACCTGCACGCGGGGCCGGGCTTCGCGTTCGACGGGGCGCTGCGCGAGATCGCCAGCCACACCGACGTCCCAAGCGCACACTGGACCGCCAAGGTGCTGGAGTACTCCACAGCGGACCTGGCGCTGTCCGGGCCGAACGGGCCGTGGGCGCCGGCAATGCGGCCGCTCGCGCTTGGCCTGCTCGGGCTGGCGGTCCTGGTCGGGCTGTCGCGGCTGCGGGTCAGATCGGCAGGCCGATCGGCCGGACCATGACCGTGGCCCGATCGCCCCGGTCGAGCAGCTGCCGGGCTCGGCGTCAGGCCGCCGCCCGGTCCGAGACCGGCCATTCGTACGGGAGGTCGTCGGGCAGGTCGTCGCCGAACCGGGGCCGGTAGTAACCAGGGTCCTTGCGCAGCAACGAGGACCGGTGGCTGCGGTGCAGCGGCTCCCAGCCAAGCCAGGGCGGCAGCTCCCCGGCCGCGGCCAGCTCCGGCTGGCCGCGGACCGGCCGGCCGAACTCGGCGCGCAGGGTGGCGGCGACCGTGTCGGCCCGGCCGGCGGCGCACCACTCGGCGCAGATCACCAGGCCATAGCTGACCAGCGCCTCCTCGTACCCGAGCCACATCTTGGCCGCCGGGTGGTGGCGCCAGCCGTACCCGGGCACGGTGATCGCCCGGAGCACCTGCAGCGCCTCCACCCGCTGCTTGCCGAGCCGGCGCGGGTCGAGCACGCCCGCGGTAGCGGCGAAGTCCGGGTACGGCAGGAAGGTCTGCATTCCCGTTGGGTACCCCGCCACGGCGGTGCGATCACGCCGGTTCCGGGCCGGTTCGGCCGATCGGGTGAGTTAGCCGGTGGCCGGCGCGCCGAGCCGGGACTCGATCGCCCGGCGCAGCTCGGTCACCACCGTCTTGACCGCAGTCTCGTCCAGGTTCGGGTGTAGCGGCAGGCACAGCGTCTCCGCCTCCGCCCGCTCGGCGCCGGGCAGCCGGCCCCGCCAGCCGTAGGCCGGGATCCGGTGCAGCGGCGCGTACTTGAACGTGGTGTAGACGCCGGCGCGGTAGAGGTCGCCCGCCACCGCGTCCCGGATCCGCACGGGTAGCTGCACCCAATAGAAGAAGTACGAGGATTCGTGGCCGCTCGGCAGCGGCGGGGGCAGCCGGAGCCCGGCCACCTGGCTGAGCTCCCGGTCGTAGCGCTCCACCACCTGCCGGCGGCGGGCCAGCAGCTCCGGCAGCCGGCGCAGCTGCACCAGCCCGATCGCCGAGGTGAGGTCGTTGCCGACCCGCCGGTCGCCGAACTCCGCCAGGTCGAACTCCCACCAGCGGCGGGAGGTTTGCAACCGGGCCAGGTCGCTGGGCTGGGTCAGGCCGTGGTAGGCGAGCCGCCGGGCCTTGCCGGCGAGCGCCGGGTCCCGGACGTACAGCATGCCGCCGTCGCCGGTGGTCAACACCTTGGTGGCGTCGAAGCTCCACACCGCCAGGTCGCCGAACGTGCCGCAGGCTCGACCGTCGACTCTGGACGCAGGCGAGCAGGCGGCGTCCTCCACCAGCACCACCCCGGCCGCCCGGCAGGCCGCGGCGATCGCCGCCACCTGACCCGGGTAGCCTCCGTAGTGGAGGATGATCACCGCCCGGGTCCGCGGGCCGAGCGCCGCCTCGATGTCGGCCGGTCGCGGGTTGAGGGTGTGCGGGTCGACGTCACAGAAGACCGGCCGGGCACCGCGAGCGGCGACCGCGTTCGCCGCCGACAGGAACGCGATCGACGGCAGCACCACCTCGTCGCCGGCGCCGACCTCGAGCAGCTGCATCGCCAGGAACAGCCCGGCGGTAGCGCAGTTGATCGCGATCATCTGCCCGGCGGGGACGCCGACGTGGTCGGCGAACGCGGCCTCGAACGCGGCCGTCCGGGGCCCGTGCCCGAGCCACCCGCTGGCGAACACTTCGGAGAGTGCGGCGAGTTCCTCGTCCCCGACCGACGGCTGCATCAGGTGGATCATGGGTGCGCCCGCTTCGCCGGCACCGAGGCGATCAGCGCGCCGGCGGTGGGCAACGGGGACATCGCCCGGGCCTCCTCGGCGAACCTGACCGCGGCGGCCCGGTAGGCCGGGTCCGCCAGCACCTTCTCCACCGCCGCCCGCAGGTTGGCGGAGGTCACCTCGTCGCCCCGCAGCGCCACCCCGACCCCGGCCGCGACGCACCGCTCCGCGATGTACGGCTGGCTGTACGCGTACAGCGGCACCTGGTCGTCCGGAAAGTTGAGCACCAGCACCAGCGGCAGCCCTCGCACCAGCGCGTGCGATACCGTCCCCCAGCCACAGTGGGTGATCACCGCGGCGCAGTCCCGGTACAGCTCGTCGATCGGGACCCGACCGACAAACTGGACGTTCGCCGGCGCCGGCCCGGCCGGCCGGCTCGAGATCCGGCCCTGGACCGGCAGCGCACCGAGCGCCTCGGCGGCGGCGGTCACGTACCGGTCCTGCGCGATCGCGCTCCGGCCCGGCACGTTCGGGGCGCTGCTGCTGGTGGTGACCGCGATCGTCGACTGGCCACTCGGGACTGTCGACGGCGCCGGCGGAATCGGCACGAACGGCCCGACCAGCGCCTCTGGTTCGGAGACCGCCGGGAAGCCGGCGAACCGGTGGCTGGTAGGCACCAGGTGCAGCCGATCGGAGATCCGCTGCAGCAGGTTCCGGTCGTCATCGATCGGCAGCCCGAGCGCCTTGCGGGTCAACTGGGGCGCGAACGCCTTCACCACCTGGTCCGGCAGGTGAGCCACGAACGGGTCCGGCGCCGGGATCGGGTTGCAGGACAGCGACACCCACGGCAGGCCGGTCAGCTCCGCGGCCAGCCCGCCCCCGGGCATCATCACGTCTGAGACGATCACCTCGGCGTCGGTGGCGGTGGCCAGCTCCGCGATGTCCCGCGCCATGTCAGCGATGTCGCCGACCAGCAGGTGCCGGAACATCGCGCCACCGTTGCCGGCGGCGAACATCGAGGTCGGGAACGGCGCGTTCGGCCGCCACCGGGTGGCTTCCGATTCGTCGAAGACGGTGACCGGGTTCCCCTGTTCCCGTAGGGTCCTCGCCAGCATCGCCATCGGTTCGGCGTGTCCGGTCGGGTGGTACGGGACCAGCAACACCCTTGTCATGCCCGCACGCTAGCGACCGGCCGCTGCTGTTTTGTTGTGCCAAGGTTGTGCCGGGTCACCGGCGCAGCACGGCCAGGTCGCGGACCGCGAACCGGTGGTGCGCCCATTCCTCGTTGAACAGCACGTGCAGGCAGGTGGTGGTCAGCCGGGGCGCGGCCGGCGGCCAGCCCGGGGCCAGGTTCGGCTCCCGGGTCTGGTCCAGCTCCGGTTGGGTCACCTGCTGCAGGAACGCCCGGACCTGGGCCATCCGGCCGGCCCGTACCGCCACCACCTCCTCGTAGGACGGCGCGGCGGCGAGGTCGACGCCGTACGCGTCGGCGCCGGTGACGAACGACGGTGGCAGCCCGTACGGATGGAACGGGTTGGCCAGGCCGAGCAGGGCGTGGCTGAGCCAAGCGTCGGTGATGAAAATCAGGTGCCGGAGGGTCTGCACGAACGACCACTCGCCGTTGACCGATCGGTGCCGGTCGGCGTCGCTCAGGTCCGCCGCGGCTGCCATCGTCCCGGCCCAGAACTCCTCCACCACCTGCCACGCCTCCCGTACCCCCGCCGGGGTGGTGGCCCGCAGCTTCCGCCGCTCCGGATGCCGGCGGTCCAGCTCCGCCTCGATCAGCGGCGCCACCTCGACATCGTTGACCACCAGGCCGCGGATGTCGCCACCGATCTCCGCGCCGGCCAGGATCACCGACTGCAGCCGGGCACCCGACAGGTCGACGTCCCGGAACCTGGCTCGCGCCATGTTGACCCCGACGACCTCGGCGTCCTGCCAGCCGTTGCCGCCGATCGGTCCGGTCATCGCTTGCTCCTCACCGGTTCGTGGTCACCGGCCGGCGCGGCCGCCTTCCGGATGACCAGCATCGGATAGCGGGCGAACCGGACGCTGCCGTGCGGCAGCAGCTCCTCGATCGCCGACACCCCGGCCAGCAGCACCCGCCCCACCCATCCGCCGGGCACCAGCCCTCGGGTGACCCCGGTCTCCAGAATGGACCAGGTCCGGACCTCGATCCGCATCCGGTCCCGCAGGTCGGCCTGCAGCCGCCGGTGGTCGATCACCCAGGCGGGCAGCTGCGGGAGCTCCGGTAACGGATCGTCGTACCGCCCCAGCCGCTCGGCGAGCCGGTGCAGCGGCGCAGACTGTCGCAGATAGACGATGACCGCGACCCCACCCGGCCGCAGCACCCGGTGGATCTCCGTCAGCGCCAGCCGTTGCCGGCGGGGCGGGATGTGGTAGAGCACGTGGGCGCACACCACCCGGCCGAACGTGTTGGCGGGGAACGGCAACCGGCAGGCGTCCGCCTGGACATACCGGGCGGAGCCGCCCTGCTGCTGCCGGGCGCCGGTCAGCGCGGCCGCGCTGAAGTCCAGGTTGACCCGCAGCTCGCCATCGGTCTGGATCGACACCGGCGCGCCGCCGCAGCCGATGTCCAGCAGCGGACCCGGCCCGGCCAGCTGCCGGGCCACCCGCCGGTCCCGGCGCCGGTGGTACCCGCGCATCACCGGCCGGAGGTCGACGAACGCCTCCGCGTCCCGGTAGGCGCCGGACGGCCCCCGCTGCCACCCGTACGTTTCGTAGAACCGCCGGACCGCCGCCGCGCCGTCGCTGTCGGGCATCACGCGTCCTCCCACCGGAACCGCCACACCGCGATCGCCGAGCAGACCACCGCGAACCCGAGCAGGGCGAGCAGTTGCGGCAGCACGCTGGCCACCCCCACCCCGCGCGCGAGCACGTCCTGCATCGCGTCGTTGAGGTGCCGCAGCGGCAGCACCAGCGAGCAGGTCCGCAGCCACTCCGGGGCCAGGCTGAGCGGGAAGAACGAGCCGGACAGGAACGCCATCGGGATCACCAGCACGTTGGTGACGATGTTGGCGGTCTCCACGGTCTTCACCATCGCCCCGGCCAGCAGGCCGATCGACAGGAACGCCAGGGTGCCGGCGAGCACCAGTGGGATCGCCAGCCACCAGGAATCGGCCAGCCGCAACCCGAACAGGCCGGCCGCCACGCCGACGAACACCACCGTCTGCACCAGCGCGATCCCGAGGCTGACCAGGACCCGGGCGCCGACCACCGCCGGCACCCCGACCGGGCTGAGGCTCAGCCTCCGCAGCAGCCCGTTCTGCCGCCAGCTCACCAGGGTTACCGCCGCCGCGAACGAGGCGGCCGCGGCGATCGCCCAGCCGAGGATGCCGGGGGTGAGGTACTGGATCGGCTGCAGTGACTCGTCCTCGACCGGCTCGGCGGCCACCGTGTACCGCGGTGGTTGGCCGGCCGCGGCGAGGTTGGCGCCCTGCACCAGCGCGTCGACCACGCCGCGCACCGCGCCCACCGCGGTCGGGTCGCCGGCCGAATAGTGGACGACCACCTCCGACCCCTGCTGCACGATCGCCGCGCTCTGGTCACCACGGCGCACCTGTTCCAGCGCCTCGGCCAGGTCCGGCGAATGGCTGATCCGCAGCACCTGGTCCACCTGCGCCCGGGTCTGCGGCGGCAGCCCGTCGAACACCTCGACCTCACCGACCACTACGACCGGGAACCGGGGCGTGGTGTCACCGCCGAACAAGCCGCCGATGATGACCAGGAAGACCAACGGGAACAGGATCGAGAAGAACAGCGCCAGCCGATCCCGCCAGTAGCCGACCGCGAGCGCCCGGGCGAGCGTCAGCAGCCCGGTCACGGCCGGTACTCCCGGCCGGTGAGCGCGATGAACGCGTCCTCCAGGGTGGCGCCCCGCACGGACAGGCCGCGAACCGCGTCCCGGCCGGCCAGTTCGGTCAGCACGGTGCCGGGGTCGCGGGTGGCGATCACCAGCGCGTCGCCGTCCTCCCGGACCGTCGCCTCCGGAAACCGCTTTCGCAGCTCGTCCGCGTCGAGCCGGCCGGACTCGACGGTGATCCGGGACACCGCGCCGGCGTCTCGGATCAGCTCCGCCGGCGTTCCGCACCGCAGGATCCGGCCGTGGTCCATGATCGCCACCCGCTGGCAGAGCACCTCCGCCTCGTCCAGGTAATGGGTGGTCAGGATGACCGTCCGGCCGTCGGCGTTGATGCCGCGCAGCAGGTCCCACAGGTTGCGCCGGGCCTGCGGATCGAGCCCGGCGGTCGGCTCGTCGAGGAACACCACCTCCGGGTCGTGCACCAGCGCGCAGGCGATCGAGAGCCGCTGCCGCTGCCCGCCGGAGAGCTGCTCCACCCGGGTGCCGGCCTTGTCGGCCAGCCCGAACGCCGCCAGCATCGCGGTGGCCCGGCTCGCCGGCACCCGGTAGAGCCGCGCGAACGCGGCGATCTGCTCGGCGGCGGTGAGCCGTTCGAAGAACGCCGAGGTCTGCAGCTGCACTCCGATCCGCGGCCGCAGCGCCGGGTTGCGCGGCCAGGACGGCATACCGAGCACGGTCGCCTCGCCGGCATCGGGTCGGCGCAGCCCTTCGATGATCTCCAGGGTGGTGGTCTTGCCGGCCCCGTTCGGCCCGAGCAGACCGAAGAACTCGCCGGTCTCGACCTCAAAGGACACGCCGTCGACCGCGACCGTCTCGCCGTATCGCTTCTGGAGCTCCCGGGCCATGATCGCCGCCGCCGGCATCTAGCGGTCCTCCTTGATCATCGCTTCGACGCCGGCCGCCAGCCGCTGGTGCAGCTTCGGTTTGTTGGCCGCGTGGTCGCGCCAGGTGTGGTCGCGGGAGTGCTCGAAGTGGACGCAGGTGAGCTGGCGGGCCACCCGCCAGGCCCGGATCACGTTGGTGGAGCCGACCAGCTTGGCGATCAGGTCATCGTCCTCACACCCCCAGCCGGCGTAGCCGGCGTGGTACCCGCCGATCGCCTCGAACACCGCCCGCTCCAGCAGGAAACCGCCCCAGTGAAAGGGCGGCGGCCGCCACGGCCGGCCGTCCTCGCCCGGCCAGCCGTACCCCGGTGGTGGTTCCACCACCATCATGCCGTCGCCCAACCACTGGAACCGCTCCTTCCCGATCGGCGTGAGCCGCCCCGCGGCGTCGCCGATGACGTGGCAGATCCGGCCCCGGCCGGGTGACTCGAACCGGTCCACATCGAGCAGCTCACCGGCGTTGACCAGCCGGTACAGCCAGGGTTGCATCACTACCCCGTCGCTGGCGAGCGCCACCGCCCGGCTGAGGTAGTCGTCGCCGACCGGCGCGATGTCGGCGTCGCCGAGGTAGAGCCAGCGGCCCCGGGCTGCCGCGGCGGCGAGGTTCCGCAGCCGTCCGGCAGCGTTCATAGTGGAGTCGGCGGGGATGGTCCGGACCCGCGGATCGTCGCCGAGCGGTGGGATCGTGGTGCCGCGGGTGGCCGCCACCACCACCTCGCACGGCAGATCCTGCCGCAACCAGGCCCGGCTGACCGCGGGGAGGGCCTGCGCCGCCAAGTGGCTGCCGAACACCGGCAGCACCACCGTCACCTGCGGCGCCCACATGCGACTCATGATAGGGCGGCGGGCCGGCCGCACCAATAGGCAACGAACAGCGACCACAGCATCGCCACAACCGTCGCATGCCGGCCGGCCACTACCGTAAACGTCCGGGATTTGGAGGTGGTTCATGGCCAGGGTGCTGCTGGTCCCGTTCCCGCCGCCGGGACACAGCCAGCCGATGGCGGCGCTCGCCGCCGAACTCCACGCGCGCGGGCACCGGATCACGATCTTCCAGGAGTCAGCAACCACCCGGTGGCGGATGCACACGCCACTGCCGCGATCGAAGCTAGCCGCCGGCGGCGCGGCGATGTTCCGGCACCTGTTCTTCGGCGATGTGGTCGACATGACCAGGGACATCCTCGAGCTGGCCGGGGTGAGCGGCGCGGAGGTGATCGTCTCCGACGTGATGATGCCCGGGGGCGGGCTCGCCGCCGAGCTGGCCGGCCTGCCGTGGGCGACCATCTCCTGCAACCCGCTGCCGGAGCTGGCCGCGTACCGCCGGTTCATCCCCGCCGCCGCGGTCGCCGCGTTCGCAGCAAAGTCCACTCTGGAGGAGTTAGGGCTGCCGGTCGACGACGACCGGAACCTGCTCGGCCGCACCTCCGGCCGGTTGCACCTGATCCCCACCACCCCCGGGTTCGCCGGCCACCCCGACCTGCCCGCGGCGGCCGCGCTGGTTGGTCCGTTCGCCCCGCTCCCGCCGGCCTTACCGGCCCAGCCGGGGACACCGGCCACCGTGGTCGTCGCGGGCAGCACCCACCCGGCGAGCGAGCTGGGCCGGCACGCCTACGTGCAGGACCGGTATCTGCGGGCGGCGGTGGCGGCACTCGGTGAGCTGGGCGTGCCCGGCTTGGTCACCGCTCAGGTGTCCGGCGAGCCGCCCACCAACGTCCGCTATCTCGGAACGGTCGGGCACAAGGCGGTGTTCGACCGCGCGGCCGCGGTGGTGTGCCACGGTGGCTGGGGCACGGTCTCCCGGGCGCTGGTGCGCGGGCTGCCGGTGGTGATCGCACCGATCACCGGTGACCAGCCGTACATCGCGGCGCGGTGCGCCGCACTCGGGCTCGGGATCGCGGTGGCGGCCGAGTCGGCCAGCGCCGGCGAGCTGCGGGCCGCGATCGAGGCGGTGCTGCGCGATCCGGCCTACCGGCGGGCGGCCGGCGAGTTCGCCGCCGAGTGCCGGGCGCTGGCGCCGCTGCCGACCGCCTGCTCGTTGATCGAGTCGCTGGTCGGGAGCCCTCGCCGTGATCCCAACATCGCCACAACAAAACCGTAGCGGCTGATCGATACGTTGTGTCCGGTCGCACCGCGGGTGCGGCCAGACCTCGCGGATCTACCCACTGTGTGGGGTGTTTATGGCCGGTCGGTTCGGAGTCGTACCAGCGGCGGGGGTTGGCGCCCGGATGCTGCCCTACCGGGCCGCCAAGGAGCTGATCCAGGTCGGCTACCGGATGGTCGACGGCCGGCCGCTGCCTCGGGCCGCGGTGGAGCACGTGCTCGGCGCGATGCGGGCCGGCGGGGTGGACCGGATCATGGTGGTGCTGTCGCCGGAGAAGTGGGAGCTGTTTCGCTACCTCGGCGCCGGCCGGCAGCTCGGGGTGGAGCTGGCGTACCTGTGCCAGGAGGAGCCGCTCGGCATGCCGCACGCGCTCGACCTGGCCACGCCGTTCGTCGCCGGTGGGACGGTGTGCCTGGGGATGCCCGACACGATCGTCACCCCGCCGGACTGCTACGCCCGGCTGTTGGCGTTCCACGAGGCGCAGCGCTCCGACCTCACGCTCGGGGTGTTCCCGACCGACCAGCCGCAGTCGCTCGCCCCGGTCGTGATCGAGCCGGGGACCCATCACGTGCTGGCGATCGTGGACAAGCCGGAGACCCCGCCGGCCGCCAACACCTGGGGGATCGCCGCCTGGTCGCCGGCGTTCACCGAGCTGCTGCACGACTTCGTCGGCTCGGCCGGCCGGGCCGCTCGCGGCGAGCTGCTGCTCACCGACGTGTTCGTCAGCGCGGTCGCGGCCAACCTGCGGGTGCGGGCGCTGACCTTCGAGACCGGCGAGTTCCACGACATCGGGACGCCCGCGGGGCTGCTGCGGGCTCGCGAGCGGCTGGAGCCGGAGTCGGCTCCGCTGGCGGGAGGTCGATCATGACCCTGCACCGGGGTGGCCGGGTGCTGTTCATCGTCGCGCCCGGCGAGCAGCCGATGTTCACCCGCATGAACCTGCCGCCGTTCGGCACCGGCGTGGTGACGGCCAGCCTGCGCGCGGCTGGGTTCGATGTGGACCTGCACGATCTCAACTCCGACCTGATCCGGATGTGGCGGGCGGGCGAGTTCACCAAGGCGGACCTGCGGCCGTTCTACGACGAGCGGGCGGTGGTCGAGTTCGTCGCCGGCGGGCCGAACGAGTTCCTGGACCGGTTCGCCGACCGGCTGCTGGCCGGCAAGGACATCGCCGCCGCCGAGGTGGTCGGCGTCTCCGCCGGCGGTGACTTCTCGTTCCTGGAGATGAACTCCGCGGCCGTGCTCGGCGCACACATCAAGCGCCACTACGGCAAACCGGTGGTGCTCGGCGGGAACAACCTGGACTACCTGATGCAGTTCCGGGACGCCTTCCACCGCTGGTGGGTCGCGTGCCTCACGCACCTCGACGCGGCGGTCACCGGGCCCGGTGAAGACGTGTTCGTCGACCTGGTGCAGGCGCTGGCCGGTGGCCGGCGGCTGCTGCCGATGCCCCGGCCCGGGGTCGCCCAGCTGGTCGGCGACCACGTGATCCGGACCCCGGACGCGGAGCACCGGATCCTCGCGCCCGACTTCGACGGACTCAAGCTCAGCGACTACCACAACTACGTGCTGGACCGGCCGGACGCCAGCCCGCGCAAACGCGCCGCCGACGAGCAGTGGAACCGGATGCAGATCTTCCGGTTCCCGTCCTACCTGAGCTGGCTCGCGAACGACACCAATGCCGCGAACCTCGGCAAGGGGGTGTCCGGCCGGCTGGTGATGCCGTACGTGTTCAACTACAACTGCCCGTACAACTGCGCGTTCTGCACCGAGAGCCTGGACCGGACCAAGCTGGTCCACGCCACTGTGGACCAGATCATCGACGACATGGTCGGGCTGACCGAGAAGTACGAAACGCCGTACCTCTACCTGTTCAACAACTACTTCAACCTGGTGAACGGGTTCGTGGAGGAGTTCGCCAGCCGGGTGATCCTGCACGGGATCGACTTCAACTGGTCCGACTGCGCCCGGTTCAACAGCCTCACCTACGAGCGGCTGGCGATGCTCGCCGACGCCGGCTGCCGGAAGCTGACCTTCGGGCTGGAGACCGCCAGCACCAAGATGCTCAAAATCATCGACAAGCGGGTCAAGCTCGCCGAAGCGGAGCGGGTGCTGCGCTGGTGCAAGGAGATCGGGATCTGGGCCGACCTGGAAATCATCACCGGGATGCCGCACGAGGACGAGGAGAACTTCGCCGAAACCACCGACTTCCTGGAGCGGAACGCCGAGTACATCAACTACTTCAACGTCAACCGCTACTTCGTGGCGCCGAAGTCGCTGATGGGCGCCCGACCGGAGGCGTACGGGATGCGGCTGCGGAAGTTCCCGGACGCGGCCCAGCGGCTGCTGGACGCCAACTACCGGTGGCTGGTCGACGACCTGGACTGGTCCTACAAGCCGCAGAACTTCCGGGTCTACGAGTTCGACGAGATCGACGGCCGGACCGCCGAGCAGCTGGCGGATGAGATCAAGCCGAAGATCGCCCGGCTGAACGCGATCCAGAGCAACGACTTCATCGACGCCTACCACGTGCTGAACATGCGCCGGAACGACCGACCGGCCCGGCTGCCGGCCCGGTTCAACAACGAAACCATGGCGATGGCGTAGCCCCGCCGGAAGGAGGACCGTGACCACTACCACCGATCACGCCGACGGCGACGAGTACGCCGCGGGCGAAGAGCGGAACCAGGTCAAGGAAGTGCTGGAGCGGGCGATCGCCGACCCGGAGTTCGGCCGGCAGCTGCTCGACGACCCGGACACCGCGCTCGCCGGCTACGAACTGTCCGAGGTGCAGCTGCTGCTGTTGCGCAGCCTCGACGAGGAGGACCTGGCGAAGCTGACTCCCGAGAACCTGGAGGAGTACTTCGCGGTGGACTCCGCGGTCTACACCCCCGAGGACGCCGACCTGGTGCAGCAGGGCTACCAGCTCGAAGACGGGAAGGCGCTCGAAGACTAGCGAGGTCCCACCATGAAGGCGATCAGCATCCACCTCACCGACGTCTGCAACAGCAAGTGCACGTTCTGCATCGTCGACTCCCCCTACATGCGGCAGGACACGATCATGCGGCGGCGGGTCTCCCGGTTCCTGCGGGAGCACGCCGGCCAGGGCTACGAGCTGGTCAGCCTGCACGGCGGCGAGGCCACGATCCGCCGCGACTTCCTGGAGATCCTCGACGAGATCCGGGCGCTCGGCTATCCGGCGGTGGCGGTGCAGACCAACGCCCGCAAGCTCGCCCGGATGAGCTACGCGCGGACGGTGGTCGAGAAGGGCGTCAGCCGGTTCGTGGTGTCGCTGCACGGCGCCACCGCCGCGATCCAGGACGGGATCAGCCTGGCGCCGGGCTCGTTCGACCAGGCGGTGCAGGGCATCCGCAACGTCCGGGAGCTGGGTGCTGAGGTGCGGACCAACACGGTGGTGTGCAAGGACAACTTCCATCAGCTGCCGGAGATCGCCGACCTTTGTCTGGACCTCGGCTCGGCCCTGGTGCATCTGTCCGCGTTGCACACCGGGGGCACCGCCAAGCGGAACTTCTGGCAGGTGACCCCGCGCTATGACGAGATCCAACCGTTCGTGCTGGAGGCCTGCCGGCGGGTGGTCGACCGGGGCGGCCGGCTCGAGCTGGTCGGGTTTCCACACTGCACCATCCCCGGCTACCAGCAGTACCTGCGGGACTGGCGGCAACACCGGTACAAGGTGCTGTACCGCAACGCGGTGATGGAGGACTACGAGGACGACATGGACACGTTCAGCCGGGTCAAGGACCGCCGGTGCGGCGACTGCGTGTTCGACCGGGTCTGCGGCGGGGTGTATCGGGAGTACGCCGAGCTGATCGGCTGGGACGAGTTCCACCCGGTGGCCGAGTTGCCGGCGGGCATGCGGGTGCGGGTGGGGTAGCGATGATCCCGATCACGCGGGCGGACGACGAGTTCTTCGGTACGGTGCTGGCGGCGATCCGGATGGGCCGGGTGAACCGCCTGCTGGAGCACCTGAGCAACCGCTACGAGCAGGAGTGGGACGACCCGCTCGCCGGCTTCCCGTACGCGCTGGCGATGGTCGCGGTGCTGGACTACGGCAGCGACAGCACCTGGCGGCGCAACAGCTACAACGAGGTGATCGAGACCCTCGGCGACCTGCTCTACCACTTCCCGGATCACTGGCTCGGCCGGTATCTGCGGCTGCGGACCCGGGCGCTGGTCCCGCTCGAATGCGAGTATCCCGAGTTCGCGGCGGCCGAGCGGACCCGGGCCGCCGCCGACGCCGAGGAGCTGATTCAGCGGCAAGCCGGCGAACCGTGGCGGCCCTGGTTCGCCTGCACCTACCTGCAGGCGGCCCGGCTCAGCTGGGACTCCGAGCAGCGCGACCCGGGCCGGACCGCCGAGCTGATCGCCGCCGCGACCGCCCAGCCCGCCGAGCCGATCCCGTTCCGGTCGATGACCCGGCTCCTCGGCAGCGGGTTCTTCTGGTACTGCGGCCAGCCGGACGTGCCACGCCGGGCGGCCGCCGAGACCCTGATGCTGGCGCTGTTCCCGGACGCCAAGCTCGGCTCGTATCCGCCGGCCCGGCCGACCAGGGTGGGTTGACCATGCCGCGGACCGTCCTGTTCATCGTCACCAGCTTCTGGGCGTACGGTGAGCTGACGATCGCGACCGAGTTCGCCCGCCGGATGTCCGGCGAGTTCCGGCCGCTGTTCCTGATCCCGCCGAGTCACCGGCGGCTGGTCGCCGGCGCCGGGCTGGCCCACCAGGTGCTGGTGCCGAACGCCGGGAAAATCAACCGGATCCAGCTTCACGACATCCAGCACGTGCACCGGCCAGCGCTGGTGGTGCTGGCCGACTCACTGAACTTCGACTTCTGCGAACGCCACTACGGGCTCCGGCGGTCGGACCTCCGGGTGTTCGACTGTCCGATCGGGACCTTCGACGACTTCGCCTGGGGACTGCCGGGCGCCTGGATGGACACCTACGGGTTCCGGGCGAAGTACGACGGCCAGATCAGCATGGCCGGACTGTCGTTCCGGCTGCGGCCGTGCCCGCTCAACAATCCGGTCGGCGATCCCGACGAACCCGGCGTCTACCCGTACCCGCTGCTGGCGGACGTGGCTGACCGCGCCACCACGGAGCGGGACGCGGTCCGCCGCGAGCTCGGGCTGCGGCCCGGCCGGCCGGTGGTGCTGGTCGCCGGCGCCGCCTGGCAGCAGCTCGGCGGCGCCTACCCGCGGGTGAACGCGTTCGTCGCGGCCTGCCGGGCGATGCTGGAGCGGCTGCTGACCCGGCTGCTCGAGCACGCCGACGTGCTCGCGGTCGGGCCGCCGCTGGTGTTCCGGGACGGTGCCCCGGCCGGCTTCCACCCGCTCGGGCCGGTCGAACCGGCCCGGTTCCGCCGGCTGATCCAGGCGGTCGATCTGCACATCTCCAGCAACATCGGGTCGGTCAGCCTGCACCGGCTGGCGCTGGCCGGGGTGCCGTCGGTGGTGCTGATGAACTCGCTGCGCAAGCAGCGCGGCCGGGTGTGGTCGGAGCGGCCGGGTCAGCTGAAGCTGACCGAGTTCGCCCGGCGGGTGGTGGCCGGCGTCGACTACCTCTATCCATACCGGATGTTCCCGGTCGGTTGGTACCACTTCCTCGGTCCGCTGCTGGCCGGCAACCCGTTCAGCGACGTCGTCACGCACCTGGAGGTGTTCGACGACGAAACCGCGCTGGCCCGGATCCTGCCGCTGCTGGCCGACGGGCCGGAGCGGCAACGGCTCGCCCAGGCCCGGGAGACCTACCTGGCGGCGCTGCGCAAGCTGCCCGAGGTCGACACGATCCTGCGGCAGGTGGCCGGATGAGACTGCTGTTCCTCGCCCCCAGCCGGATCGCCAGAGGCGACGCGGCGCTCGCCGCCGACCTGGCCCGCCGGCTGCCCCGCTCGCAGCTGCGGGTCGGGTTCGTGGCCGCGCCGGAGGCGCTGCCGCAGCTGCGCGACCTGGGAATGCCGGCGCTGCCGCTGACCGGGAGCACGCCGGCGGCGAACCTCGCCATCCTGGACCGGATCGTCCGTGGCTTCCAGCCGGACTGCCTGGTCGCCGCGGACGCGTTCGCGGTGCATCAGAGCCGGGCCTGGAGCGGGCTCACGATCGGGTTCCTGCGGGAACGGTACGGCTGCCCGGTCGGCAGCCTGGACCGGCTGGGCTGGCCGGCCACCGGGTACACGGTGGACTGTTACGGCGGCCACCGGGTCCAGTTTCCGCCGCTGCTGGACGAGTGCGACCTGCTGATCCGGACCGGCCCGCCGCACCCGCCGGAGCCCGGGCCGCCCGGGGTCGCGGTCACCGCGCTCCACCCCGGTGGCTTGCACGACGGCGGGCTCCGGCCACCGGCCGCGGTGGAAAAGCCCGGCGACCGCCGGCCGGTGGTGTTCCTGGTGAGCTCGGCGTGGGAGCACCGGAACCCGTTCCGCTCGGTACCGGCCGCGCAGCTGATCGACGCCTTGCCGGGGATCGTCCACAGCCACCTGGCGGCACTCCGGCGGCCGCTCCGGGTGGTCCACGTCGGCCCGCGCCGGTGGCGGTTCCGCACCGCCGAGCAGATCGACTATCAGCACTTCCGCCGGCTCCCGTACCCGATGTTCCACGCCCGGCTGGCCGCCGCCGACCTGTTCCTCACCACCAACCTGCTCTCGGCCACGCTCGCCCGGGCGGTGCTGGCCGGGGTGCCGGCGCTGGTGCTGGAGAACGACCGGGAGCTGGCGCAACCGGCCGCCCCGGACTGGCTGGTCGCCACCGCCCCGCGGCTGCGCACCGCCTACCCGTTCCGGGTCGCCCCGCTCGGCTGGCACGACCTGCTGGCGCCGTTGCTGGCGGACAACCCGTACCGTGACTGCTTCGCCACCGCCGGGATCCTCGACCGGACCGAGGTGGTGCGGCAGCTGACCGGGCTGCTCGACGACCCACCAACCCGCGCCGGGGTGCGGCAACGGCAGTTCGACTACCGGGCCCGGCTGAGCGAGCTGGGATCGCCGGTCGACGCGATCCGGGCGGCGGTGAGCCGATGACCACTGTAGAGCGCGAATACCTCACCGGCGGCCCGCTGGCCGAGCCGCCGCCGGCCGGCCGGCGGCGGGTCGATCCGGCCGTCCCCCGGCGGTTCCGGCTGACCATGCGCAACGACTTCCTGACCCCGCGCGGCACCCCGTACAAGTGGCAGGAGCTGCGCGCCACGGTGAGCCGGACGGTCACCGGCGGCCGGGTGCCGACCGTGGTCCCGGTGCGCTACCAGTGGCAGCGGCTGGCGGCCCGGACCGGCGACCGGAGCAAGGCTCGGGACTGGCGGGAGTGGACGTTCGCGCGCGGCCAGGGGTTCGACGCGGTGCTGCTGCATACCGAGCTGGCCGGCGCCCTTGGCGACGGCGCGGCCAGCACCGCCGAAACCAGCCAGGCGTTCACGATCGCCTACCCGGAGCTGCTGCAGGCGCCGGCAGTGGACCTGCTGCTGATGCTGAGCTGGGACGTGGTTACGTTCGAGATGCTGGCCGGGCACCTGCTCACCACGCCGGCGCTGCGCCAGCTCGGCGGCCGGGCGGAGCTGGAACGGCTCGGCGGGTCCTGGGGTGAGCTGCAGTTCTCCGCGCTCGGCGGGGTGGCGATGTTCCGGAACGCGCAGACCACCGCCCAGTTTCTGGGGTACGGCCGGGCGCACGGCCGGACCTCCGCGGTCTACTCGTCCCAGTGCCTGGACTGCGAGCTGGAAACCCGCAGCGGGCCGGTGACCCAGCAGGGCCGCTCCTCCTACTGGTCCACCGTGCAGCTGGACACCGAGACCGGCGATCTGCTGGCCGGTGAGCTGACCGAGCTGATCGTCGCGACCCTGACCACCGCCGACGGTCGCCAGCTGCCGGTGCCGAAACGCCGGCTGGTGCGGATGGACCTCGACCTCGGCGCCGAGCCGGTCGAGCCGGCTCTCCCCCGCGCCGCCGCCCAGCCGGCCCGCACCCGCTCCCGCCCCACTCCGATCGCCCCCGCCGATGCCACCACCGAGCCAGCCACCGCGGCCCCGGCCGCCGCACCCACCACGACCCCTGCCGATCGGGCCACGGCCACCCCGACCGCCGCCGACCCGACCACCGCCCAGGCGATCCGGCTGGCCGGCCGGGTCGCCGATCACGTCCGGTGGCTCACCGCCCGGCTGGAGCACTTCCCGCCGGCGGTAGCCGAGTTCGCGCTGATGGGCTTCCAGAGCATGGTCGGGGCTGACCCGGCCGCGGCGTACCGGCGGGTCCGGCAACTCCGCGCCGACCTGGCAGCGCCCGGTGACGACCCCGATCCGGAGGCGCCGGCCCGGCTCCAGGCCCGGTTGCCGGAGTATCGCAGCCTGCTGGAAGGGCTGCTGGCGTTCGGCGAGGCGGCGATGGACGAGACCGCCCGGGACCGGTTGCCCGAGGTGCCGGGGGCCTGGGAGTACCAGGACGAGCCCACCCAACGGGCGGTGAGCAACCACATGCGAACCGTCTTCGGCGACATCACCGGCCTGCTGCGGCTGGTCGAGCGGCTGGAGGGCACCGGATGACGACGCTACCGACCCGCGGCTCGACCGCAGCAAACCCGCAACCCAACCACAGCCCGACCGCCGTACGTTCCGTCCAAACCGGGTGGACAGAGTGACTTCGAGGTAGCCATGAAAGCCCTGAGCGTGCACCTGACGGACATCTGCAACAGCAAATGTTCCTTCTGCATCGTCGACTCACCCTTCGTCAAGCAGGACTCGATCTCCCGGACCAGGGTCTCCCGGTTCCTGCGCGATCACGCCGGCCAGAGCTACGAGGCGGTCAACATCCACGGTGGTGAGCCGACCATCCGCCGTGACCTGCTGGAGATCCTGGAGGAGATCCGCGACCTCGGCTACCCGACCGTGCTGCTGCAGACCAACGGCCGCAAGCTGGCCCGGATGGCGTACGCCCGGGAGCTGGTGGACCGCGGCGTCAGCCTGTTCATCGTCTCGATGCACGGCGCCACCGCGCTCACCCAGGACCGGATCAGCAAGTCGCTGGGCTCGTTCGAGCAGGCGGTGCAGGGTATCCGGAACGTTAAGCAGCTCGGGGCGAAGGTGCGGACCAACTCGGTGGTCTGCAACGACAACTACACCGAGATCCCGGACATCGCTGACCTGTGCATGGACCTGGGCGCCGACCACGTCAACATCTCGGCGCTGCACACCTCCGGCACGGCGTTGCGCAACTTCTGGGAGGTGACGCCGCGGTACGACCAGATCCAGCCGTACGTGCTGGCAGCGGTCGACCGGGTGGTGCGGCGCGGCCGGGTGGTCACGTTGGAGGGTTTCCCGTACTGCACCATTCCCGGGTACGAGCACTACATGATCGACTGGTCGGAGAACCGGTTCAAGATGCTGTACCGGACCTTCATCTTCGACGACTACGAGACCTATATGGACACCAATGCCCGGGTCAAGGACGAGCGATGCCGCGGCTGCGCGTTCAACGACGCCTGTGGCGGGGTCTACAAGGAGTACGCCGAGTTCATCGGCTGGGATGAGTTCCAACCGGTCGCGACGGCCTCGGTGGGGTGACCGGTGCGTCTCATCACCGCCGCCGACGAGGAGCTGTTCGGGCTGGTCAGCGCGGCGGCCAAGCTGGGCAAGGCGGACCCGCTGCTGGCCCGGCTGGCCGCCGACCACCGGGCCGACCCGGACCACCCGGAACCGGCGTTCCGGTACGCGCTGGCGATGATGGCGGCGCTGCCCGGGGTCGGCCTCGACATCGCGCTCGACGCGCACGCCCGGTTCACCGTCACCGTCGAGGCGTTCGGGCGGGTGCTCGCGCTCGCGCCGGACCATTGGCTGGCCCGGTACAGCCGGGCCCGGCTGCAGGCGCTGGTGCCCGGTGCCTACGGCGCGGTCACCGCGACCGAGGTCACCGGCCAGTTCGACGCTCGGGAGGACCTGGACTACCTGCTCGATCGGCAGCGCGGCCTGCCGCCGCAGCCCTACTTCGCCAGCACCTATGCGCTGGCGGTGGTGGTCGACCGGCTGCTCGACCACCACGACCCGGCCCGCCGGGCGGCGCAGTTCGCGGCGCTCGCCGGCTGCCCGCGGCTCCCGGTCCGGCTGCCGAAGCTGGGCGCGGTGCTCTGCGAGCCGCTGGTGGCGCTGTACCACACCTGCACCGGCGCCGAACGGGAGACCGTCGGCGAACTCATGTCGGTGCTGTACGGCCACCAGCCGGCGGTCGTGAACGCCCGCTACGACCAACCGGTGCGGTGAGCGCGGTGGCGGGGATCCGGCGACTGCTGTTCCTGACCTTGGGCCATCTGTCCAACGGGGACATCAGTATCGCGGCCGACTTCGCCGGGCAGCTGGACCCGGCCCGGTTCCGGGTCGGGTTCGTCACCACCGCCCGGGCGGCGCCGTTCGTACGGGCGCGCGGGCTGACCGCCTACCCGCTGCGGGACGGGGAGCCGGAGCGCAACCTGGCGACCTTCGACCAGCTGGTCCGCGAGTTCCGGCCGGACCTGTTCGTGGCCGGCGACGCGTTCACACTGGACTACTCGACCGCCTGGTCCGGGCTGAGCGTGAGCCTGCTCCGGCGCCGCTACGACATCGCGCTGGCCAGCTTCGACCAGTACGACTACCCGGCGGCCAACTATGTGGTCGACTTCTACGCCGGCCACCGGACCCGGTTCCCGCGGCTGCTGGACGAGTGCGATCTGCTGATCCGCAACAGCCCATTGAACCGGCCGGTGCCCGGCGAGCCGGGCACGATCGTCGCGCGGATGGTGTGCGGCGGCTCGGCGCCGATGCCGGTCCGCCGCCAGCGCTCCGGGCCACCGACCGTCTTCTTGACCAACTCCCGCTGGGAGTACCTGAACGTGGTCCAGTCGCCGATGCTCGCCCAGCTGATCGCGGCGATGCCCCGGATCCTCCACAGCCATCTGGCCGCGCTCGACCGGCCGCTCCGGCTGGTCCACGTCGGACCGTCCCGGTGGGAGTTCCCGATCGCGCCGCAGATCGACTACCAGCACGTCACCGGGCTCCCGCCGGCCGCCTTCCACGAGCAGCTGACCGGCGCCGACCTGTTCCTGACCACCAACGCGGTGTCGGTGACGCTGACCCAGGCGGTGCTCGCCGGCGTGCCGTCGCTGCTGCTGCAGAACCACCAGGCCATCGACCTGGGCCGGCTGGCTCGGGCCGGCTCGGCGCCGGCCTGGTTGGCCGAGGCGGCTCCCCAGCTCACGATGGCGTTTCCGTTCCGGGTCCATCCGTGGGGCTGGTACGAGTTCCTCGGCCCGGCGCTGGCCGACAACCCGTACCCGGACTGCTTCCTGGCCGCCGGCGTGTTCGAGCGGCAGCGGGTGCTCGCCGCCATGACCAGCCTGCTGGACGACGCCGGCGTCCGGGAGCGGCTGCGGGAGCGGCAGCGCCACCTGGTCGACCGGCTCGAGCGGCTGCCGCCGGCCGGGGACGCGCTCGACGCCGCCAAGCTCGCTGGCCGCACCCCGCCGACCGCAAGGAGGGCGCCGTGACCGACGCCGAGTCGCTGCCGACCCTGCCGTTCCGGCAGCCGTATCCACTGCAACCGGTCCCGCAGGTCCGGACCCTGCACCGGCGCGCGCCGATCCACCGGATCCGGACCCGGGTCGGCGACGAAGCCTGGCTGGTCACCGGCTATGACCTGGTCCGCCAGCTGTACAGCGACGAGCGGGTGGGGCGGGCCCATCCCCGGCCGGATCGGGCGCCGCGCGCGAACGAGTCGGCGCTGTTCGGCGGCCGGCCCCGGGAGAACTTCGCCACCGAGGAACGGGACCGGGCCTGGTTCCGGGAGCTGCTGCACGGCGTGATGGGGCCGGTCCGGCTCCGCGAGCTGCGGCCGTGGCTGGACGGGGTGGTCACCGAGTTGCTGGACCGGCTGGCCGAGGCCGAGCAGCCGGCCGATGCGCACCGGCTGCTGGCGGTGCCGTTGCCGACCCGGGTGATCTGCAAGCTACTCGGCTTGCCCGGCGACGACGTCGACCGGTACTGGGAGCTCACCCAGGCGATCGCCGCGGTCGCCGACGAGCAGCGCTCCCGGGCCGGCCTGGCCGAGCTGGCGGCGCACGTCCGGGAACTGCTGGCGACCGGGCGGGCCGGCTCGGAGGGGCTGCTCGGCCAGCTGCGCTCCGGCCGGTGGCGGATCCCGACCGACACGGTCGCCGGCATCATCGCGTCACTGGTCTTCACCGGCCAGCACACCACTGTGGTCGCGATCGGGTACGGGATCCTGCTGCTGCTCACCCATCCGGACCAGCACCGGGCGCTGCTCGCCGACCCGAGCAGGCTGCCGGCCGCGATCGAAGAGTGCCTCCGGGTCGGCAACGTCGGCATCAACCCCGGCGGCAACGGCATCCCGGCGTACGCCCGGACCGACCTCGACATCGCCGGGGTGCACATCCGGGCCGGTGACCTGATCCTGCTGGACACCGGCGGTGCGAACCACGACGAGCGGGTGTTCGCCGACCCGTACCGGTTCGACATCTCCCGGCGCGGCACCCAGCACTTCACGTTCGGGCACGGGCGGCACTACTGCGCCGGGGCGGGCCTGGCCCGGCTCGAGCTGCGGGCGCTGTTCGGGCAGCTGCTGCCGCGGTTTCCCAACCTGCGGCTGGCCACCGACCTGAGCCTGCTGCGCAGCCATGACGATCTGGTCACCGGCGGCCTGGTCGCGCTGCCGGTGCGGTGGTGACCCGGCCGCGCCCGAGCCGACCGCCGGCCCAGCGCGGGGCGCCGGGCGAGCCGCCGGCCGGGGTCGGCCGGACCGCGCTCGGGGCGGCGATCTTCCGGGCGATCGAGAGCCGCCGCGCCGACCGGCTGTTCGCCGACCCGTACGCGGCCGCCTTCCTCGCCGCCGCGCCGGCGGTGCTCCACCGGGCGAACCGGGGCACGCTGGCCCGGCTCGGCATCGCCACCGGCGCCGCCTTCCAGACCCACGTGGTGATCCGGACCCGGTTCTTCGACGACTATCTCCTGGCTGCGGCGGCGGCCGGGGTGCGGCAGCTGGTGCTGGTCGCGGCCGGCCTGGACACCCGCGCCTACCGGCTGGCCTGGCCGGCCGGCTGCCGGCTGTTCGAAGTGGACCTGCCGGAGGTGCTCGAGTTCAAGCACCGGGTGCTGGCGGCGCGGGCGGCGGTGCCGAGCTGCGATCGCCGGCCGGTCCCGGCCGACCTGCGCGAAGACTGGACCACCCCGCTGGTCGCCGCCGGCCTGCACCCCGACCAGCCGACCGGGTGGCTGCTCGAGGGGCTGCTGAGCTACCTGTCGGCCGGGGAAGCCGAGGCGCTGCTGCGCGCCGTCGGGCGGCTCTCGGCGGCCGGCAGCCGGCTCGCCTGCGAGGCCGGCGATCCCGGTGCCGGCGAGCTCCGGGAGCGGGCCCGGGCGACGCCGGCGGTGGCCGAGTTCGCCCGGCTGTGGCGGGGCGGCCTGCCGGACCCGGCCGGCTGGCTGACCGATCAGGGCTGGCGGGTCAGCCACCACGACGGCGCGGCGGTCACGGCCGGCTACCAGCGCACCGTGCCCGGGCCGGTAGCCGGCGGCGGGTTCCTCACCGCCGTGCGACCGTCGACCGCTCCGCCGCCGGTTGGCGGTCAGTCGACCGGTGCCGGGCCGGCGGCCGGCAGCGGTCGACCGCGCCGGAAGTAGGCGGTGTAGAGAATCTCCGCGAGCCGCTGCAGCGGCGGTGCGATCAGCGCCGGGTCGGCGAGCGCCCGCAGCACCAATGCCACCAGATTGGACTGTTCGGCCCGGAACCAGGCCTGGGCGCTGGCCCGCGGCACCGGCGACTCGCCGGCCGGCCGCTCCGGCGCCGCCGGCGACCCCAGCCCTTGCAGCGCCGCTTCGGCCCGTTCGAGATACCACCGCACCAGCCGCCGCATCGCCTGCCGGCGCAAGTCCGGCCCGTCCTCCTCGACCAGCCGGCGCTCCGCGTAGCAGCGCACCAGCGGGTGCATGCCGATCCGGCCATCCCGTTGCTCCACCAGGTGGACGTCGGTGAGCTGGTACAGCTGCCGGTCGGTGAGCTCGGCGCTGGTGCCGGTGAGCGCGGGCAGCGCCTCGACCGGACAGTAGGACCCCGGCACCACCCCGAACATCCGGAACAGCTGCCTGGCCGGGCCGGTGAGCCCCGCGTACGACCGCGCCAGCGCGGCCGCCACGCCGGCGCCCTCGTCCCCGGCCAGCTGCAGCTCGGCCAACCGGTCGCCGGTGGCGATCCGGGCGGCGCAGTCGGCGATCCCGGCGTGCCGGCCGGTGAGCACATTGGTGGTCGCGATCCGGAGCGCCAGCGGCAGGTAGCCGCACAGGCTGGCCAGGCTGGCGGCGGCGCCGCGAGCCGCCCGCACCGGCCCGGCGCCGCAGATGTGCCGGATCAGGTCGTGAGCCTCGTCCTCGGCGAGCACCCCGAGGTCGAGCTGCCGGGCCCCTTCCCGGGCGACCAGGCTGTCCAGCCGGCTGCGGCTGGTCACCACCACGGTGCAGGACGGGCTGCCCGGCAGCAGCGGCCGGACCTGCTCGGCGGTGCTGGCGTCGTCGAGCACCACCACCAGCCGCCGGCCGGCGACCGCGGTCCGGTAGAGCGCGGCCGCGCTCGCCAGGTCAGCCGGCACCGGCTGGCCGGCCGCGCCCAGCGCCCGCAGCATCGAGGTCAGCGCCTCGGCCGGGCTGACCGGCGGGCCGGCGGCGTGGCCGCGCAGGTCCACATAGAGCTGGCCGTCCGGGAACCGATCCGCCCGCCGGTGTGCCCAGTGGACGGTCAGCGCGGTCTTGCCGACCCCGGCGACGCCGGTGACCACCGCGACCGGTGGCGCGCCGGCGCCGGCCAACCCGTCCAGCCACCGCAGCTCCCGCAGCCGGCCGACGAAGTCGGGCACGTCGGCCGGGAGCTGCGACGGCACCGCCACCGCGACCGCGCCGGCGGCCCGGTCGGCCGGGTGACCGAACAGCGCCGGATCCTCCCGCAGGATCGAGACCTGGATCTGCTTCAGCTCGGCCGACGGCTCCAGCCCGAGCTCGGTGTTGAGCAGCTGCCGGGCTCGGGAGTAGACGGTAAGCGCCTCCGCCGCCCGGCCGGCCCGGTACAGCGCGAGCATCAGGAACCCGGTGAACCGCTGCCGGAACGGATGCCGGGCGGTCATGTCGATCAGCTCGTCGATCAGCCGGCGGTCGTGCCCCAGTCGCAGCTCCGCGTCGAACCGCTCCTCGAGCGCGGCCAGCCGGGCCTCGTTGAGGCCGCGGCACAGCTCGTCGCGGACCTCGTCGGTGGCCGCGTCGGCCAGCGCCGGTCCCTGCCACAGCGCCAGCGCCTGCCGCAGCAGCCGCAGCTTCTCGCGGAGATCGTCGCTGTGCCAGGCCCGGTCGAGCAGCGCCCGGAACCGGTGCGCGTCGATCCGGTCCGGGTCGCAGACCAGCTCGTACCCGGCCCCGCGCCGGATCACCGCGATCTCGCCCCGACCGGCCGAGCCGTCGCCGGCTGACTCGGCGGCCGATTCGGCGGCGGCGCGGGTCAGGATGGTGCGCAGCCGGCTCAGGTGGGCCTGCACGATCCGGCGGGCACTGCTCGGCGGGCTCTCCCGCCACAGCAGATCGACCAGCCGCCCGACCGGGACCAGCCGGTTCGGCTCCAGCAGCAGCGCGGCGAGAACCAACCGCTGCTTGCGCTCACCGAGCGTAATCGACCGACCGTTCGCCCGTACCTGCACTGGCCCCAGGACCCGGAATTCCATTGACACCCGCCACAGTCATCGTTACCACTCGTGGTCGGATAGCTACAGCGATCTTGAGTGACGTTCGCAACAAAAGCAAGGACTTCGAGCGTCGCTATAGCCGGATTCCAGCCAGGCTCCACCACCGCGGCGAGCCGGTGACAACGAAACCGCAACCCGCCCGGCGATCAGTCCTCGGGAGGAGCCGGCCAGGTCGGGTCGACCAGCCGCCGATACTCCGGGTGCCGGTCGATCCACCCCCGGATGAACCGGCACCGCGGGACGACCTTCCGGTCACCGCTCGCCGCGACGTCGTCCAGCGCGAACCGGGCGATCGCGCCGCCGATTCCCCGCCCCTCGAACGCCGGCCGGACCTCGGTGTGGAAGAACGTAATCAGCCCGTCGGCCAGCACGTACTGCGAGAAGCCGGCGAGCTGGTCGCCGACCCAGGCCTCGTACCGGCTGGCCGCTGGGTTGTTGGTGACGCTCACCGCATCGGACATGGGGCCCTCCTGCCCCAACCGTAGCCGGCCCGGTGGCGGGTGCCGGCAGATCACAGCGGTACGGGTGGCCGCCGGCCCGGCGGCGTCGGCTGGCTAGGGTCAACCAGGAACCCCGAGCGAGCCGGCCCGGCGTACGGGTGCCGGCGAAACAACGAGGAGGGCGACCGGTGGGACTCAGCGACGCGACCGTGGCGGCGCTCGGCGCGGCCTTGTATGAGGCCCGGGTCAACCGGCAGCCGGTCGATCCACTCACCGCGGCCCATCCGGAGATGGACGTCGCCGACGCCTACCGGGTGCAGCAGGACCTGGTCGCCCGGCTGCTGGCCGACGGCGACCGGATCGTCGGCTACAAGCTCGGGCTGACCAGCGCGCCGATGCAGCAGCTGCTCGGGGTCGACTCACCCGACTTCGCGCCGGTGCTCGCCTCGCACGTGCACCAGGACGGGGCGACGGTAGCGGCGGACGGCTTCATCGCGCCGCGGCTGGAGGCCGAGATCGCGCTGGTGCTGGAGGCGGATCTGGCCGGCCCGGACTGTGACCCGGCCGCGGTAGCCAAAGCGGTGGGCGCGGCCCGGCCGGCGCTGGAGATCGTGGACAGCCGGATCCGGGACTGGCAGATCACCCTCGCCGACACGATCGCCGACCTGGCCAGCAGCGGGGCGGTGGTGCTGGGCACCGACGCCACCCCGGTCGACGGCAGCTACCAGCTGCGGCTGGTCGGGATGGCGTTCAGCCGGGACGGCACGGTGTTCGCCACCGGGGCCGGCGCGGCCAGCCTCGGCGACCCGCTCGCCGCGGTGGCCTGGCTGGCGAACGCCCTGCACCCGTTCGGCGAACGGCTGCGGGCCGGCCAGTTCGTGATGACCGGGTCGCTGCACGGCGCGGTGCCGATCGCGCCGGGCGAGCGCTACCTCGCCGAGTTCGACCGGCTCGGCGCGGTCTCGGTGACGATCGGCTGAACCATCGGCCGAGAAAACGGGGGGACGGAGATGGCAACCCGGTGCGTGATCATCGGGTCGGGCAACATCGGCACCGACCTGCTGTTCAAGCTGCGGAAGTCGCCGGTGCTGGAGCTGGTCGCGCTGGTCGGGATCGACCCGGACAGCGACGGGCTGGCCCGGGCCCGGAAACTGGGGATCGAGGCCCCACACACCGGCATCGACTGGGTCCGCGAGCACGCCGACCAGATCCAGCTGGCGTTCGACGCCACCAGCGCGTACGTCCATGTCCGGCACGCGAAGGTGCTGGCCGAGCTGGGGATCCCGGCGATCGACCTGACCCCGGCCGCGCGCGGGCCGAAGGTGGTGCCGACGGTGAACCTGACCGAGCACCTGGCCGCGCCGAACGTCAACATGATCACCTGCGGCGGGCAGGCCACCGTGCCGATCGTCGCCGCGGTGAGCCGGGTGACCCGGGTGCCGTACGCGGAGATGATCTCGGCGGTCGCCTCCCGGTCGGCCGGGCCGGGCACCCGCAAGAACATCGACGAGTTCACCCGGACCACCGCCCGGGCGCTGGAGGAGATCGGCGGCGCCGAGCGGGGCAAGGCGATCATCATCCTGAACCCGGCGGAGCCGCCGATCCTGATGCGCAACACGGTCTACGCCGCGCTGCCGGAGGGTGCCGACCACGCCGCGGTGATCGACTCGGTGGAGCGGATGGTCGCCGAGGTGGCGAAGTACGTCCCCGGCTACCGGCTGAAGAACCCGGTGGTGGTCGAGGAGGGACCATTCCACACCCCGGGCGGGACGGTACCGCACCGGGTGGTGGTGCTGCTGGAGGTCGAGGGGGCCGGGGACTACCTGCCGCCATACGCCGGCAACCTGGACATCATGACCGCCGCCGCGGTCGCGGTCGGCGAGGCGAAGGCGGCCCGGCTGGCGGAGGTGCAGGCATGACCGGCGGTGGCAAGATCGAGCAGACCCGGCAGCCGGCGTTCCGGCTCACCGACTCCACCCTGCGGGACGGCTCGCACGCGGTAGCCCACCAGTACACAGAGGAGCAGGTGGCCGCGATCGTCGCCGGGCTGGACCAGGCCGGCGTGCCGGTGATCGAGGTGGCCCACGGGGATGGGCTCGGCGGATCGTCGTTCAACTACGGGTTCTCCGGCACCGACGAGCTGACCCTGATCCGCCGGGCGGTGGCGACCGCCAAGCGGGCGAAGATCGCCTGCCTGCTGCTGCCCGGGATCGGGGTCGCCGAGGATCTCAAGGCGGTGCACGACCTCGGGGTCTCGGTGGCCCGGATCGCCACCCACTGCACCGAGGCGGACATCGCCGAACAGCACATCGGGATGGCCAAGTCGCTCGGCATGGAGGCGGTCGGGTTCCTGATGCTGGCCCACATGGCCAGCCCGGAAGAGCTGCTGAAACAGGCCAAGATCATGCAGGACGCCGGCGCCGACGTGGTCTACTGCGTCGACTCGGCCGGGGCACTCACCACCAAGACCATGCGGGACCGGATCGAGGCGCTGGTCGGCGGGCTGGACGTGCCGGTCGGGGTGCACGCCCACGAGAACCTGTCGTTGTCGATCGCCAACTCGCTCACCGCGGTCGAGTCCGGTGCGCTGCACGTCGACGCCTGCGCGGCCGGGGCCGGGGCCGGCGCCGGCAACTGCCCGACCGAGGTGCTGGTCGCGGTCTGCGACCGGCTCGGGCTGGAGTCCGGAGTGGACATGATGACGGTGGTGGACGTCGCCGAGGAGATCGTCCGGCCGGCACTGGGCCGGCCGCAGCAGGTCGACCGGGCCGCGCTGATCCTCGGCTACGCCGGGGTCTACGGGTCGTTCCTGCTCCACTCCGAACGGGCGGCCAAGCGATACGGCGTGAGCCAGGCGGAGATCCTGATGGAACTCGGCCGGCGCGGGGTGGTCGGCGGCCAGGAGGACATGATCATCGATGTGGCGCTGGAGCTCGCCGCCCGCAAGCGTTCCGCGGGTGGCCGATAGCCCCAGTCGCGACCGGCCAGCGTCAGGCTTCGGCTACCACCACTCGGACGGGCCGTCGTCGGCCGACCGTAGCTCGCGAACGTGGGCGGCTTCTAGAACCGCACCGACTGCTCGACGGTCGAGATGACGCCGTGGGCGTGGGCCTGGGTCATCCCCAGCCGGCTACCGATCCAATGGGCGGCGTCCCGCTCGGCCGGCGACAGCGGCCCATCGGTCAGCGCGATCCGCACCGCCTCGGCCAGGTAGCGCTCCCGCGCCTCGGGCACCAGCTGACCGGCCAGCGTCTGCAACGGCCCGGCCGCGGTCTCGGCCGGCTGCGCCAGGTCGGCGTGCAGCTGCTCGAACCCGTAGTCGGCCGCGCCAGCCCGGCGGACCGCCTCGATCGCCGCCCGCGACGCCGGCTCGGACACCCCGCCGGCGCGCAGCACCACCGCCACCGCGGCCCGCATCCCGGCCGGCAGCGCACTGGCCAGCTGCGCGCTGGTCGGCCGCTGCAACACCACCGGATCGAACTTGACCCGGCAGGTCCGGCACCGCACCACCTCCCCGACCTTGTCCAGCGGGATCACCGGCAGGAAGAACAGGGTGAAGAACCGGCGAGCAGTGCGGTGCTCATATTCCCGGTCGCCGCCACAGTTCGGGCAGTGGAACTGGCCGGTGCCGATCAGACCGAAGATGTAGAAAACCGAGAACCCAAAGATAATCACGGGCAACTCCGGGAGGCAGGCGAGACGACCTTCGCCACCTTATCAAGCGCAGGTCCCGGCGTTGACAGACTTAGTTTAGTCGTCATACGATTGTATCGGCGCGAAAGCGTCAGACGTCAGCTCTCCGCCCGCCGCGGGACGGTCGGGACACGCCCGCGTGCGGGGCAGGGCGAGGAGAGCCGGCAACGGCCAGACCGTCAGCCAGCCCTGGAGCGCGGAACTCGCCAGCAACGGCGCCAGCGTGACCGCCGCCTGGAACGGCGCGCTGGCGGCCGGCGCCAGCACCACGTCCGGGTTCATCGGCACCGCCGGCGCCCACCAACCAGCCAGCCGCGCTCAGCTGCACTCCCCGCGAGTGAGGGCGGGACCGGGTATGCCGACCATCCGGCCGGCCGGCAGGATGGTCGGTATGCCCGTGCGCACCGACCTCCGTAACGTCGCCATCGTCGCCCACGTCGACCACGGCAAGACCACGCTGGTCGACGCCATGCTGCGCCGGGCCGGCCGGGTACTCGACTCGATGGACCTGGAACGCGAGAAGGGGATCACCATCCTCGCCAAGAACACCGCGGTCCGGTACGCCCCGCCGGAGGGCGGCGACCCGGTCACCATCAACATCATCGACACCCCCGGCCACGCCGACTTCGGCGGCGAGGTGGAGCGCGGCCTGACCATGGTCGATGGGGTGCTGCTGCTGGTCGACGCGAGCGAGGGCCCGCTGCCGCAGACCCGGTTCGTGCTCCGCAAGGCGCTCGCCGCCCGGCTGCCGATCATCCTGGTGATCAACAAGGTCGACCGGCCGGACGCCCGGATCAAAGAGGTGATCGACGAGACGTACGAGCTGTTCCTCGACCTCGCCGACGCCGGTGCCGGTGACGATCTGCTCGACTTCCCGATCGTCTACGCCAGCGCCCGGGCCGGCGTGGCCTCCCTCACCCAGCCGGAGAACGGCACCGTGCCGGCCGACTCGACCAGCCTGGAGCCGCTGTTCCGGGTGCTGCTCGAGACCATCCCTCCACCGTCCTATAGCGAGGATGAACCGCTGCAGGCGCACGTGACCAACCTGGACGTCTCGCCGTTCCTGGGCCGGCTCGCGCTGTGCCGGATCCGCAACGGGTTTCTCCACAAGGGGCAGACCGTGGCCTGGTGCCGGCGGGACGGCAGCATCCAGCGGGTACGGATCTCGGAGCTGCTGATGACCGAAGGGCTGGAGCGGAAACCGGCGAAGCGGGCCGGGCCCGGCGACATCATCGCGGTCGCCGGGATCGCCGACATCACGATCGGCGAGACCCTCGCCGACCCCGACGACCCGCGCCCGCTGCCGCTGATCACCGTCGACGAGCCAGCGATCTCGATGACGATCGGGGTCAACACCTCGCCGTTCGCCGGCCGGGTGAAGGGCGGCAAGCTCACCGCCCGGCTGGTCAAGGACCGGCTGGATCGGGAGCTGGTCGGCAACGTCTCGCTGCGGGTGCTGCCGACCGGCCGGCCGGACGCGTGGGAGGTACAGGGCCGCGGCGAGCTGGCGCTGGCGATCCTGGTCGAGCAGATGCGCCGGGAAGGGTACGAGCTGACCGTCGGCAAGCCGCAGGTGGTGACCAGACAGATCGACGGCCGGGTGTGCGAGCCGGTGGAGCGGCTCACCATCGACGTGCCGGAGGAATACCTGGGCACCGTCACCCAGCTGCTGGCCGTCCGCAAGGGACGGATGGAGCAGCTGGTCAACCACGGCACCGGTTGGGTACGGATGGAGTGGCTGGTCCCCGCCCGCGGGCTGATCGGGTTCCGGACCGAGTTCCTCACCGAGACCCGGGGCACCGGCATCGCCCACCACGTGTTCGAGCGCTACGAGCCGTGGTTCGGCGAGCTGCGTACCCGGGCCTCCGGCTCGCTGGTCGCCGACCGGGCCGGCCTCGCCACCTCGTACGCGATGTTCAATCTGCAGGAGCGGGGGACGCTGTTCGTCGAGCCCGGTAACGAGGTCTACCAGGGCATGATCGTCGGCGAGCACTCCCGCGCCGACGACCTGGACGTGAACATCACCAGGGAGCGGAAGCTCACCAACATCCGGCAGAGCACGGGTGAAGAGCTGGAACGGCTGGTGCCGCCGCGCCGGCTGTCACTGGAGCAGGCGCTGGAGTTCTGCCGCGAGGACGAGTGCGTGGAGGTGACCCCGGTGGCGATCCGGCTGCGGAAAACCGTGCTGGACGCCGCGGAGCGGGCGCGGGCGGCGGCCCGTCGCCGGCATTCAGCGCCACCAGCGTGATCACCCCCCTACACTCGGGCCATGAAACCGACCCGACTGCTGCCGGCATTGGTCCTGTTCGCGCTGGTGACGGTGGAGTTTGGCGGCTGGTCGCTGCTGGGCCTGCTGACCCAGCGGGACGCGCTCAGCCCGTTCGAGGAGCAGTTCTTCCGGGCCGGCCACGCCCACGCCGGGGTGCTGCTCGTGCTCTCGCTGGTCTACTTCGTGTTCCTCGGCCGAACGTCGTTCACCGAACGCACGCAGTGGCTGCTCGGGCTCGGCCTGCTCGCCGGGATCCTGCTGCAGTCCGGCGGGTTCTTCCTGCACATGCTGGTCGGCGAGGAAGGCACCAGCTCGGCCGGCACCTGGGTTACCCGGCTCGGCGCGGTGCTGATCGCGGTCGCGCTGGTCGGGCTCGGCGTGGGACTGCTCCGGACCCGGCCGGCCCCGGATCAGCGGCGCTGATGGGTTTGGCAGTCAGCCGAGCGCGGCGAGCTGCTCCTGGCTGAGCGTCAGGTCGGCGGCGGCCACCGAGTCCCGGATGGTCTCCGGCCGGCTGGCGCCCGGGATCGGGATCACCACCTCCGACCTGGCGAGCATCCAGGCCAGGCAGACCCGCTGGGCGCTGACCCCGAGCTCCCGCCCGACCCGGGCGAACTCGGCGAACCGGTTGCCCAGCTGGCCGGCCCGGGCGATCCCGCCCAGCGGCGAGTAGGCCAGGAACGCGATCCCGAGCTGCTCGCACACCTCGATCTCCGGCTCCGAGCTGCGGAACGCCGGCGAGTACTGGTTCTGCACCGAGGCGAGCCGGCCGCCGAGGATCTCGTACGCCTGCCGGATCTGCGCCGGGTTGGCATTGGAGATCCCGGCCATCTGGATCTTCCCGGCGTCGAGCAGGTCGCGGATCGCGCCGATCGAGTCCTCGTACGGCACCTTCGGGTCCGGCCGGTGGTGCTGGTAGAGGCCGATCGCGTCGACGCCGAGCCGCTTCAGCGACGCCTCGCACGCCTGCTTGATGTACTCCGGCGAGCCGTTGATGGTCCAGCTGCCGTCGCCCGGCCGCAGGTGCCCGCCCTTGGTGGCGACCAGCACCCCGGTGGTGTCGCCGCCGTAGCTGGCCAGCGCCCGGGCGATCAGCGACTCGTTGTGCCCGACCTCGCCCGCGTACAGGTGGTACGCGTCGGCGGTGTCGATCAGGGTGACCCCGGCGTCAAGCGCGGCGTGGATGGTCCGGATCGACCGCTCCTCGTCCGGCCGACCCTCGATCGACATCGGCATCCCGCCGAGCCCGATCGCGCTGACCTCCATCCGGCCGATTCGGCGCTGTTGCATGTGTCGAACTCCCTCCGGGCTACCCGAGTTTGCCTTCCTTTTCCCTTGCCCGACTTCGCCGGTGGTCGCACCGGTGGTTCGTGGCCGGAGTCGCCGTCGTCCTGCTGCTTACCACCCTACTGGTGGACTGCGTGGTCACACCCGCCCAGCCCGGCCGGTACGGCGGCGTAGGGGTGGCGAGGCTCACGGGGCCTGGAAGGTCACGGTCACGGTCTCGAACCCGAGCGAACCGAGCATCCCCTCCAGCAGCTTGCGGGTGTTCTCCTCGGCGCGCTCCAGCAGCCCGCTCGCGCCGGCCGCCTCGCCAATCCGTTCCTCGGCCAGCCCCATCACCTGCTGCACCTGCTCCGGGTCGTTGTCGAAGAAGTCCTGTACCCGGTTCACCACGCCGCGCTCCTCGGCGAACACGTAGCTGCGCTCCAGGTCCAGGTTCGGCTCGGCCAGCTGCGGGGCCGGCAGCGTGACCTGGACCGTGCTGCTGGCCTCGTCGACCACCAGCGCGTCCTCGGCCAGCCCGCCGAACTCGACGTACGCGTCGACCGTACCGGCCGCGACGAACAGCGTCCGCTCCCCGAACAGGAAGTCCGGCACGAACCGGCGGTCCCGCTCCACATCGATCACGACCTCGAAGTTCCCGCTCGCGGCCGTGAACCGGCTGAGGTCCTGGATGGACCGGAGCACCACCGGTTGGCTGCGGTCGGTGGTCTGCTCGGCGAACGGGTTGCGCAGCTCCGGCAACCAGCCCGACCAGCCGCGGATCACCCCGATCCCGACCAGCAGGACGACGATCAGGACGGCGCCGAGCAGCACCACCACCCGGCCGAACCAGCTCCGGCGCCGTCGGGGCGGCTCAGGCGGCGGGTGAGACTCACGCTGCGTCCGTGGCTCACTGCGTACCATGAACCGGTCATTACCCACCGCAACCGGCGCTCAACCACCGACAGTTCCGGCATAAGGTGCAAATCATTCGATGATCGAGGCGCGACTGTTTAAAGTGGCGTCCCGGTGGGACTTACCACCGCATGGCAGTCATGACCCGATATCGGACCGCGACCACCGCCGGCGTCATCGCGGCGCTGGCCCTGGTCTTCATTTTCGGCAGCCCCTGGTACGTGGACTGGGTGCGGGACAGCACCGACGAGAACACCGCCGGCGGCTGGTTCCTGCGGCTACTCGCCTGGCCGGCGTGGGCGTTCGACGCCGACGTGCCGGTCCGCGACGTGTTCGCCAACGCGATCCGGGCGATCCTGGTGGTGGTCTTCACCGGCCTGTTCCTGATGCTGCTCGCCGGCAACCAACTGGCCCGGGCGCGCGGCACCATCAGCCAGTTCTTCGCCGGCTGGTCAGCGTACGTCTTCGCCGGTGCCTCCGCCGGGCTGGTCAGCGCGTTGATCCTCAGTGACCCGACGCTGCTGCGCGCCCTGCAGGCGGCCGGCTCCGGCGCGACCTACGGCCTGTTCACCGGGTGGATCATCGGGATCGCGATCCTCGGCACGTTCCGCGGCAACCGGTGACCGGCTGGCCCGCGGCCCGGCTCAGACGTTGCCGGTGTGGACCTGGTCCGGGTTGCCGTCCTGGTCGAGGTCGGACATCACCACGTCCGGCTTGCCGTCGCCGTCGGTGTCGAACTGGAACAGATCGGGCTCGCCGTCACCGTCGGTGTCGGTGACCCAGACGTCGGTCTTGCCGTCCTTGTTGGTGTCCCCGGTGATCAGGTCGTTGACCTGGTCACCGCGGGTCTTGATCTGCTCTGCGTCGGTCATCGCCACACTCTACCGCGCGTGGCAAGAGCCGGTGGGTGAGCGAGGTGTGCCGCCGGCCGGTGCCGGCGGCCCGAATCGTCAGCGCCAGCGCCTTACGCGAGCCGACCAGCACCACCAACCGCTTCGCGCGGGTCACCGCCGTGTAGAGCAAGTTACGCTGCAGCATCGGGTACGCACTCATGGTAAGCGGTACGACCACCGCCGGATACTCGCTGCCCTGCGACCGATGCACCGTGATCGCGTACGCATGCTGCAGCTCATCCAGCTCGTCGAAGCCGTACTCGATGTCTTCGTCCTCATCGGTGCGGACGGTGAGCGTATGGTCATCCAGCGAAATCGCGGTGACCACCCCGACCGTGCCGTTGAAGACCCCGGCCGTCCCCTTCTCGTAGTTGTTCCGGATCTGGATCACCTTGTCGCCGGGGCGGAACACCCGGGCGCCGTGCCGCCGCTCCGGCACGCCGTCGCGCGCCGGGGCGAGCACCGCCTGCAGGGCGGTGTTGAGGTTGCCGGCGCCGGCCGGGCCGCGGTGCATCGGGGTGAGCACCTGGACATCCCGCGGGTGCAGCCGGAACCGGCGCGGGATCCGGTTCGCCACCACGTCCACGACCCGCTCGGCGGTCGCCTCCGGGTCCTCGGTCGGGAACAGGTAGAAGTCGTCGAACTCCCAGTTCGGCTGCTGGCCGTGGTTGATCCGGTGGGCGTTGACCACCACGCCGGACTGCTGCGCCTGCCGGAAGATCTTCGTTAACCGGACACTAGGGACGGTATCGGCGGCGAGCACGTCCCGCAGCACCTCGCCGGCGCCGACCGACGGCAGCTGGTCGACGTCCCCGACCAGCAGCAGGTGGGCGCCGGTCGGGACCGCCTTGACCAGCTTGTTGGCGAGAATCAGGTCCAGCATGGAGGCTTCGTCGACCACGAGCAGGTCGGCGTCGAGCGGATGGTCGCGGTCGAAGCTCGCCTCGCCGCCCGGGCGCAGCTGCAGCAGCCGGTGTACGGTGGCGGCCGGCTGGCCGGTCAGCTCGGTGAGCCGCTTCGCCGCCCGGCCGGTCGGGGCGGCGAGCAACACCTTCGCCCGCTTCGCCGCGGCCAGCGTGACGATCGCCTTGACCGTGAACGACTTGCCACAGCCGGGGCCACCGGTCAGCACCGCCAGCTTCGAGGTCAGCGCCAGCCGTACTGCCTGCTCCTGCTCGGGTGCGAGCTCGGCGCCGGTCCGGTCCCGCAGCCAGGCGAACGCCTTGTCCCACTCGACGTTGCCGAACGACTCGAGCCGGTCCGGCTTCGCGTGCAGCAGCCGGAGCAGGCCGGTCGCGAGCGCGGTCTCGGCCCGGTGGAACGGCACCAGGTAGACCGCCGGCACGGCGCCGTCACCGGCCCGGCTGGGCACCGACTCGCGGACCACCCCGTCGGTGGCCACCAGCTCGGCCAGGCAGTCCCGGACCAGCTCGGCCGGGACGTCCAGCACCTCGGCGGCATCGGCGACCAGGTTCGGCTCCGGCAGGTAGCAGTGGCCGTTCTCGGCGGCCTCCGAGAGCGTGTACTGGATGCCGGCCCGGACCCGGCTCGGGCTGTCATGTGGGATGCCGACCGACCGGGCGATCGCGTCGGCGGTCTTGAACCCGATCCCCCAGACGTCGGTAGCGAGCCGATAGGGTTCATTGCGGACGACCGAGATGGACGCATCACCGTACTGCTTGTAGATCCGGACCGCGAGCGAGGTGGAGACGCCGACCCCCTGCAGGAAGACCATCACCTCCTTGATGGCCTTCTGCTCCTGCCAGGCGGCGCCGATCGCGGCGGTGCGCTTCTTGCCGAGCCCGTAGACCTCGATCAGCCGATCCGGCTCCTCCTCGATGATCCGGAGCGTGTCCACACCGAACGTCGCGACGATCCGGGCCGCGGTCTTCGGCCCGATCCCCTTGATGAGCCCGGAGCCGAGGTAGCGCTCGATGCCCTGGACGGTGGCGGGCAGCACGGTCGTGTACGAGTGCACTTCGAACTGGCGGCCGTACTTCGGATGCGAGGTCCACCGGCCGACCAGCCGTAGGCTCTCGCCCGGCTGCACACCGAGCAGCGAGCCGACCACCGTGACCAGATTCTTGCCGGAGCGGTCGGTGGCGACCCGGGCGATCGTGTAGCCGGTCTCCTCGTTGGCGTAGGTGATCCGCTCCAGCACCGCCGCCAGCTCGACGCTCACGTACCGAGTGCCTCCAGCGCGGTCAGGTAACCCTCGGTGTAGGTCGGGAACTGGGCCACTCCGTCGAGCAGCACCGACAATGGGATCTCGGCCCGGATCGCCAGCGCCGCTTGGTGGATCCACTCGCTCGCCAGCGGAGCCACCGCCCAGGCGCCGACCAGCACGCCGCGTTGCCGGTCGGCGACCAGCCCGAGCTTGCCGACCGGCTCGGTCTGGTAGGTCCACGGCCGGGCCAGCGCGCTCGGCAGGTCCACTTCGGAGGTGCTGACCTCGATTCCCTGGCGCTCGGCCTGATCCCGGGTGATGCCGACCGCGGCGATCTCCGGGTCGGCGAACACCACCCGCGGGATGCCGGTGTAGCTGGCGGTCCGCGGCTTGCCGAGGATGGTGTCCGCGACCACCCGACCCTGATACTTCGCGACGTGGGTGAACAACGCCACCCCAGTGACGTCGCCAACCGCCCACAGCCCGTCGTCGGTGACCCGGCACTGACCGTCCACCGGCAGCGCACCGTGCTCGGTGGTCTGGATACTTACTTCGGACAGTCCAAGTTCGTCAGTGCGGGGCTTGCGGCCGGCCCCGAGAATCACGACGTCGGTGCGGACACTCGTACCATTGCTGAGCTCGACGACCGTGTCGGCGCCATCCCGGCGGGCGGCGGTGACCTGGGTGTCCACCCGGACGTCCAGCCCGTCGGCGTGCAGGTGCTCGGCGACCAGCTCGCCGACCCGCGACTCCTCCCGGCCGACCAGCCGGGGCCCGCGCTGCACCAGCGTGACCGCGCAGCCCATCCGGGCCAGGAACTGGCCGAGCTCCACGCCGACCGCGCTACCGCCGATCATCACCGCCCGGTTTGGAACCTCCCGGAGGTTGGTCGCCTCCCGGTTGGTCCACACCGGTACGTCGTCGAGCCCGTCGACCGGGGGCCGGAGCGCGGTGGAGCCGGTCGCGACGATCACGTGCTCGGCGGTGACTTCCCGGTCGCCGACCCGGACCCGCCACGGGTCGCGACCCACGATCCGGGCCGCCCCTTTGAGGACCGTCGCGCCCTGCTGCTCGTACCCCTCGACCTGCTTGGTGTCGTCGAGGTGCCGGACCATGTAGTCGCGGTAGTCGCGCAGCGCCGGCCAATCGACGGTCGGCGGCGGGGTGCCCGCCGCCTGTTTCGCCTCGGCCCGGACCTCCGGCGAGCGCAGCAGCGTCTTCGACGGGACGCACGCCCAGTAGGCACACTCCCCGCCGATCAGTTCCCGCTCGACCACGGTCACCTGCTTGCCGCCGTCGAGCAGCCGGGACGCGGCCACCTCCCCGCCTGGCCCCATGCCGATCACGATCACGTCGGTTCGCTCCATCCCCCCATGCTGCCAGAGCGCACCGATTCGGTTGGAAACGAAACAACCCGTCGATCGAGGAGTTGTTCATGCCCGGGGTCCGGCGAATCGGGCTGAACGACTCCTGGATCGGCGGGTTGACCTCGGCGGAGTTGGCTTCTGGGTCAGGAGATGGGGCCGGTGGCCCGCCGGGTGAGTCCCCGGCCGGAAGTGGCTCTGGCGAGCCGGGCCTGGCGGTACTGCTCCGCTCGGGCCTGCCGCTCGCGCTGCTCGACTACCTGAACAATCTTGTAAAGTCCTAGCTGCATCGTCATGACATCACTATAGCATCATCATTGCCGTCGTCAAGCCTCAGTGTGACGGCAGTCACGCTCACACCGCGTGATCCGTGCTACTACTGAGGCGGGCGGAGGAAGGTGAGAGAGTGTCGCGAGTGCGGCTGCGGCGCTGGGGCGCCGCGATCGCTACCCTGCTCGCGCTGGTCGCGGCTGGCGTGCTGGTCACCGCCGTACTACAGAACCGGTACGTGGTGCCGGAGGCTGATCTGTTCGGTGACGGCGACCGTGACGCCACCGTGACGCCGACCGAGTCGCCAACCCCGGAGCCCGGGGCCGACCTCACCGGCCCGCTCAACCTGCTGCTGGTCGGCATCGACCCGCGGCCGAACCAGCCGGCCTGGCCGCCCCACGCGGACGCCGTACTCATCCTGCACGTGCCGAGTTCGCTGAGCCGGGCGTACCTGTTCTCGCTGCCGCGTGACCTGCTGGTGGATGTCCCCGCCTTCGAGCCGGCCGGCTATCCCGGCGGCCGGACCAAGCTGACCGAGGCGATGAGCAACGGCGCCCGGGTGCCGGGCCAGGAGCTACCGGACCCCGCGCAAGGGTTCGCGCTGCTCGCCGAGACGATCAGCGGCTACACCGGGATCGAGCGGTTCGACGCCGGCGCGGTGCTGAACTTCACCGGCTTCACCGACCTGGTGGACGCGGTCGGCGGCGTCGACATCTACGTCGACCAGCGGGTGGTGTCCGAGCACCGCCGGCCGGACGGGACGCAACGCACGCTGCGGCCGGGTGGCGGTCGCTACCTCGGCCCGCAGAAGGTGTACGAGGTGGGCGAGCAGCACCTGGTCGGCTGGGAGGCGCTGGACTACGCCCGGCAGCGGTACATCGAGGGTTCCGACTATGCCCGGCAACGGCACCAGCGGCAGTTGGTCAAGGCACTGGTGGCCGAGCTGTTCGCCCAGGACCTGGTCACCAACCCGGTCCGGCTGGACCGGGTGCTGCGGGCACTCGGTGACTCACTGGTCTTCGACGGCCGCGGCCACCGGCCGGTCGACTTCGCGTTCGCGCTGCGCCGGGTCACCGCCAACCGGATCACGCTGGTCGGGTTGCCCGGCTCGAGCGTGTTCGGCAACCGCGGCGGCTACCTCGGCGAGCAGCTGGCGCCGGTCGCCGAGGAGTTCTTCGCGGCGGTACGGGAGGAGCGGGCCGGGCCGTTCCTCGCGGAGCATCCAGAGTTGCGGGAGGCCGGCGGCTGACGCTGTGCCACAGTGGTTTGGTGCGCAAGTACGTGATCATGGGGGTGCAGGGCAGCGGCAAGGGTACGCAGAGCGCGATGCTGGCCAAGGATCTGGACCTGGTGCAGATCAGCGTCGGCGACATCCTGCGCTGGCATATCCAGAATCACACCAAGCTCGGCGCGCAGGTACGCCGGAGTGTGGCCGCCGGTGAGCTGGTGGCCGACGACATCGTGGAGTCGGTGGTCCGGCGCCGGCTGGACGAGCACGACTGGAACTACGGGTTCATCATCGATGGCTTTCCCCGCAACCGCCGGCAGGCGGAGTTCTTCCTGGAAAGCTACGACATCGACGGCGTGATCCACCTCGACCTCCCGGACGCGGAGGTACGGCGACGGGTGCTGGCCCGGCGGCTGTGCTCCAACTGCGGGCTCGACTACAACCTGATCGAGCACCGGCCGGCGGTGCCGGACCGGTGTGACGTCTGCGGTGGCGAGCTGGTGCGGCGCGACGACGATACCGCGGAGGCGTTGGCAAACCGGCTGCGCGACTACCATCAGCGGACCGACCCGGTGCTGGAGCTGTTCCGCCGCAAGGAGTTCGTGTTCACCGTGGATGCCCGGCCGGACCGGGAGACGGTGCAGCGGGAGATCCGGGCCAGGCTCAACCTCCCGCCGTACCAGCCCACCTAGCCGCCGGTGGTCAGAAGCTTCCGGCGAATCGTCTGCCGCGGCTCGCCAGCGCTTCGAGGTCCTGGTCGCTGTACCGGAACAACGGGACGAGCTCGACGCCGACCTTTGCGAGCGCCTCCTCGGCGTCGCCCTCTGGTCGATCGACGAGCACAAACGCCCGGCGGACGGTGTAGCCGTTGGCCGACAGCACTTGCACGCAGTGGACCAACAGGTCTCCATCTGATGACACGTCGTCAACGACCGCCGCCACCTTCGGCCGGCCACCGATCCCCTCCAGCGTCTTGCCGAACAGCGGCCGTTCCTTCACGAACACCGGTTCCATGCCGAGTTCCCGTGCCACCGCCGTGAGCAGGAGGAGATTACCTCGTTTCGGGCAGGCCAGCGTGGTGACATCCTTCAGCTGACCAGACCGCCTGATGTGGTTCGCCAGCTCTGATTTCATACACTCCAGGTGGCTGGGGATCAACGCTGCAGTCATGAGATCCACGAAGTAGTCGACGTGGAATATCCGATTCCGGCCGACCGACCCGCCCTCACGGACGTAGGTGTGTAGAAAGCAGACAGTCTCGATAGCCGACAAGGCGCCGGGGCCGCCACGGGCCGCCCCTTCGGTATCGACTGGTGTCGTCGCGCTCACATCTGACACCGGTTGGTATGCCTGGCCGCTGACCAGCGCCTCGATAGCGCTGGCCGGCGTCGCCCGCAGCCCGATCACCAAGACGACGATCCCCGCCACCAAGGTGGCCAGGGAGAGCCACCAACCACCATCGAAGACGGCGATGACAATCGCGCCGACGAACGCGACCGCAGCGAGCGAGAACGGCTGTACCACGTACCGAGGAAGCTTCGCAATCGCCGCCAGCCAGGAAGAGTCGTCGCGGCTACCGGAGAGGGGATCAGGCACCACGATCGCTATTCACTCACTCGATGTCCGGCTCACGATGCGGACGCCCGAAGTCTTCGTCCCACTCCCACATGAACTGCCGCACGAAGTCCTTCAAATACTGGCCCCGCCGCTCACCGAGCCGCCTCGCAGTCGGGGTCTCGAGCTCTCCCGGCAGCCGGAGGAGCTTGTCGTAGAAGTGGTGGATCGTCGAAGCCGGCTTTTCGTCGTGCTCGAACAGCCGGGCTCGCAGCTCGGCCTCGTCCACGAAGAGCGGGATGTCGTGACTACCGCCGAAGGCGAACGTACGGGCGACACCGATGGCGCCGATAGCATCGAGGTTGTCGGCGTCACGAACGCAGCGGGCTTCAAGGCTGGCCGCATGGGGCGGCCGGTCAGAGAATGAGTAGCGGTCGGTGTAGTGGATCGCTTCGAGCACGGCCGCGTGGAGGTGCCCCGGGATGCCGGCCACCTCGAGGTAGTGGATCGCACGTCCGTCCATCGCCTCCGGCGATACGAAGAACTCGCGGCCAGCCGGCCGTGCTTCCCGATGAAGATCGTGCAGCCAGGCAGCGCAATGGACAATCACCTCGTTGCCGCCCTCGGCTCGGCAAAGTGTGGCCGCCAGCGCGGCGACCCGCGCCAGATGTGAATGGTCATGAGTGGGCGAGTCAGGCATGTACTCACGACGGACGACTGTCACCAGCCGCTGCAGCGAGGCCGTTGGAACATCGACGTCGGCTTTCACGATCTCGATTCATCTCCTTACGTCATTTGTGAGCAGGCACCACATTCCACGCATAGGTGTGGGGCTGTTCTTCTGACCAGTTGGCCGTGCGAGCTGCCGTTGTGCCATGCCGTGACGCACCGAGTGCTCATGAACACGCGGATGCCCGACTCTCGCAACTTGGTTATGAACTCAATCGCCCGGCGCGGGTAGGTTACCCCAACCCAGCCGGGCGATGTGGGATGCCTGACCACGCCACCGGGTAGCGGCAATGACCCAACCGGGCGGAGGTTGCGTCGGTACCGAATACCGACCACAACCCCATCGGGGCGGGTACGCACCAGCAGTTTCACCAATTGATCAAGCTCCTCTTGAGGGAGGCTCAAGAACGGCTTGACTAGCGCATAGCTCAGCCAGCCGCTACCGGTCCGCCGGAAGTTTTCAGCGCGTTTCTCCGGTCTTGGCGCCCCGGGCTCCAGCTGAGCACTCAGCGCCACCGAGGTGATCGTGGTGAATGCGACCGGGCTCGGTAGCTCAGTGGGCCACGTTTCCAGTCGACTCCGGATCAGCCGCGGAAAGTGGAAACTTCGTCGCCAACTGCAGCGGCAACCGATGGTGGCGAGCAAAGTCGAGGCAGGCCAACGCATTTGCGATCGTCGCCGCGGAGCCGGCGAATTCGGTGTCATGGCCGATGGCGATCAATGGGCCCTCCGGGCCGGTGCGCCATACACCAGAACTCGTGAGGGAATCGAGCAGCTCGCGCAGTCGGATCGGGGAGATCGCCTGGATCTCGGCCTGCGGCGCGCTGATGTAGCAGTACCTGCAGCCAACGCCACACCCCCGCTCTACCAACGGGACGAAGATCCGATCGTCCTCGATCGTGACCTTGATCGGGGCGCCGCTCACGGATGCCTCCCAGCGGCAACAAGCGCTGCTGCTGCCAAGCCAACCCCGGTATGAACAGCGTAATCCGTTGATCATTTTGAGTCAATAGCAGTTGCTCGATATTGGACCCTGTTGAGATCAATGAGTGCTTCTCTCAAGACCATTTGCGGGTATCCCGGATGTTCATGACACACCCGATGTGCGACAGCGGAAAGGTCGACCGTACGTCACTCATTCGCCACATCGGCAACATCCGCTCACGTTTCGTGTGTCGTCGGCGGGAATTCATTGAGCTCGCCCGCTGTAGGTAGGACGCCTCGTCAACCGGGTGGCCGACCCCGGCGCTGTTGGCAGGAAACCGTCGGCGGCAAGCCGGCGCCGAAGCCGGCCGGCAGTCGGTAGTTGCCGAGGTCGAACCCGTCCCGCCGGGCGCCGGTGTCCCTGGCCAGACGGTAGTTCAGCCGCTGTCGGTCGGAAACTTCCGGGTGTCGCGCGGCTCCACGTAGGGCTCTTCGTCAGCCGGGTGCCCGGCCTCGATGGCCCGCGCCCGCAACAGCTCGGCGTCCACCTCCACCCCGAACAGCACCGCCAGATTGGTAATCCACAACCAGATCAGGAAGATGATGACCCCGGCGATCGCGCCGTAGGTCTTGTTGTACGAGCCGAAGTTGGCCACGTAGAACCCGAACCCGGCCGAGGCGATCACCCACAACAGCACCGCGATCGCGCTGCCCGGCGTGATCCAGCGGAACCCGGGCTGCCGCACGTTCGGCGTCGCCCAGTACAGGATCGCCAGCACCAGCATCACCGCGAGCAGCAGCACCGGCCACTTCGCGATGTTCCAGATCGTCAGCCCGGTGTCGCCGATCCCGAGCACCTGGCCGGCTCGGTCGGCGAGCCCGCCGGAGAACACCACGATCACCGCGCTGATCGCGAGCAGGATCACGAGGACCACGGTCACCACGACCCGCAGCGGGATGGTCTTCCAGAACGGTCGACCCTCCGGCATGTCGTACACGGCGTTGGCGGCCCGGGTGAACGCCGCGATGTACGCCGAGGCCGACCAGATCGCGAGCAGGATGCTGATGATGGCGAGGAACCCGGCGCCGCGCTGGCTGCGTTCCAGGCTCTGCAACGACTGGGTCAGGATGTCTTGCGCCGGCCCCGGCGCGAGCGTGCTGACGTTGTCCAGCAGCGGCCCGGTCGCCCGGCTGCCGAACAGCCCGAGGATCGAGACCACCGCGAGCATCGCCGGGAAAATCGACAGCACACCGTAGTAGGTCAGCACCGCCGCCCAGTCGGTCAACCCGTCCTGCTTGAACTCGCGGATCGCCCGCTTGAACACGCCTCGCCAGGACCGCCCGGTCAGCCGGGTCGGCGACTGCTTCGGCTGGTCAGCCGCCTGCGCCTGCTCCGCGGCCCGGTCCGGCGCCTCTTCCGTACGCACCCTCCATCGGTACCCAGGTTGCCGCAAGGTACGCATCAGCCTGAAACGAAGGACCAATTCCCCTGTGTCGGCCGGCCGATCGCGGGAAGAATGACCGGCATGGAGACCAAGACCGGGCCCCTCACCGATGCGCAGGTGCAGACGCTCGATGCGTACTGGCGAGCCGCTAACTACCTGACCGTCGGCCAGATCTACCTGCTGGACAACCCACTGCTGCGGGAGCCGCTGCGACCGGCGCACATCAAGCCGCGGCTGCTGGGGCACTGGGGCACCAGTCCGGGGCTGAACCTGATCTACGCCCACCTGAACCGGACGATCGTCGCTCGCGATCTCAATATGATCTATATCACCGGGCCCGGTCACGGCGGTCCGGCGCTGGTGGCGAACACCTGGTTGGAGGGCACCTACAGCGAGCTCTATCCGTCGGTGAGCCAGGACGAGGCCGGGATGGCCCGGTTGTTCCGGCAGTTCTCGTTCCCCGGCGGCATCCCCAGCCACGTGGCGCCGGAGGTGCCCGGCTCGATCCATGAGGGCGGCGAGCTCGGCTACTCGCTGATGCACGCGTACGGCGCGGCGTTCGACAACCCGGACCTGATCGTCGCGTGCGTGGTCGGCGACGGTGAGGCGGAGACCGGCCCGCTGGCCACCAGCTGGCTGTCGAACGTCTTCCTCAACCCGGCCCGGGACGGCGCGGTGCTGCCGATCCTCCACCTCAACGGCTACAAGATCGCCAACCCGACGCTGCTTGCCCGGATCCCGGAGGAAGACCTGATCGCGATGATGCGCGGGTACGGGTACCAGCCCTACGTCGTCGCCGGGGACGACCCGGCGGCCGTGCACCAGGAGCTCGCGGCCGCGCTGGACCGGGCGCTGGACGAGATCGCCGCGATCCAGCAGCACGCCCGCAGCACCGGCGACGTGAGCCGGCCGCGCTGGCCGATGCTGGTGCTGCGGACGCCGAAGGGCTGGACCGGGCCGTCGGAGATCGACGGGCTGCCGGTCGAGGGGACCTGGCGGTCACACCAGGTCCCGCTGGCAAAGGTACGGGAGGACCCGGCGCACCTGGCGGCGCTGGAGCGCTGGCTGCGCTCGTACCGGCCGGAAGAGCTGTTCGACGCGACCGGCGCGCCGGTCGCCGAGCTGCGGGCGCTGCCGCCCAAGGGCGAGCGCCGGATGAGCGCCAACCCGCACGCCAACGGCGGCGTCCTGCTGCGCGACCTGGTGCTGCCGGATTTCCGGGAGTACGCGGTGGCGGTGCCCCGGCCGGGTGCGACCCAGTCGGAAGCGACCCGGGTGGCGGGTGCCTGGCTGCGGGACGTGATCCGGCTCAACCCGGACCGGTTCCGGCTGTTCGGACCGGACGAGGTGGCCTCCAACCGGCTCTCGGCCGCGTTCGAGGTGACCGACCGGACATTCGTTGGCAAGACCGAGCCGACCGACGACCACCTGTCGCCGACCGGCCGGGTGGTGGAGGTGCTCTCCGAGCACCTGTGCCAGGGGTTCCTGGAGGGCTACCTGCTCACCGGCCGGCACGGGCTGTTCACCAGCTACGAGGCGTTCATCCACATTGTTGACTCGATGTTCAACCAGCACGCCAAGTGGCTCAAGGTGACCAACCAGATCCCGTGGCGACAGCCGATCGCCTCGCTCAACTACCTGCTCTCCAGCCACGTCTGGCGGCAGGACCACAACGGGTTCTCGCACCAGGATCCCGGCTTCATCGACCACGTCATCAACAAGAAGGCGGAGGTGGTCCGGGTCTACCTGCCGCCGGACGCGAATACCCTCCTGTCGACGATGGACCACTGCCTGCGCAGCCGGCAGTACGTGAACGTGATCGTCGCCGGCAAGAACGAGCAGCCGAACTGGCTGGACATGGACGCGGCGATCCGGCACTGCGCCCGCGGGGTCGGGATCTGGAGCTGGGCGAGCACCGATTCCGGCGGCGAGCCGGACGTGGTGCTGGCCTGCGCCGGCGACGTGCCGACCTTGGAGACGCTCGCCGCCGCGGATCTGCTCCGGCAGCACCTACCGGCGTTGAAGGTACGGGTGGTCAATGTGGTCAACCTGATGCGGCTGCAGCCGGAGAGCGAGCACCCGCACGGGTTGCCGGACGCCCAGTTCGACACCGTGTTCACGCGCGACAAGCCGATCGTGTTCGCGTTCCACGGCTATCCGTGGCTGATCCACCGGCTCACCTACCGCCGCACCAACCACCACAACCTGCACGTCCGAGGCTACAAAGAGGAGGGTACGACCACCACCCCGTTCGACATGGTGATGCTGAACGATCTGGACCGGTTCCACCTGGTGATCGACGTGATCGACCGGGTGCCCGGGCTCGGCCAGGCGGCCGCGCACCTGCGGCAGCAGATGGTCGACGCGCGGGACGAGTGCCGGGATTACACCCGGCGGTACGGGCAGGACGCGCCGATGGTCCGGGATTGGGCCTGGCCGTCGTGACCCGGATCCTGGTCGTCAACTGTGGCTCGTCGTCGGTGAAATACCGGCTGTTCGACGGGGACGACACCGTCTCCCACGGCGTCGTCGAGCGGATCGGCGAACCCGGTAGCGACGTGCCCGACCATCACCACGCGCTCCAGCGGGCACTCGGCGAGCTCGACCTGACCGGCCTGGCGGCGATCGGGCATCGGGTGGTGCACGGCGGGCTCCGGTTCAGCCAACCCACCATCATCGACGACGAGGTGGTGAAGGCGATCGAAGCGCTGGTCCCGCTGGCGCCGCTGCACAACCCGCCGAACCTGGCCGGGATCGCGGCCGCCCGGGCGCTGCTGCCGGACCCGCCGCAGGTCGCGGTCTTCGACACCGCGTTCCACCGGACCCTGCCGCCGGTCGCAGCCACCTACGCGATCGACGCCGAGCTGGCCGGCCGGCACGGCATCCACCGGTACGGGTTTCACGGTACTTCGCACGCGTACGTGGCCCGGCGTACCGCCGAACTGCTCGGCCGGCCACTCGCGGAGCTGAACCTGATCACCCTGCACCTGGGCAACGGCGCCAGCGCCTGCGCGGTGGCCGGCGGCCGCAGCGTCGCCACCTCGATGGGGCTGACCCCGCTGGAAGGGTTGGTGATGGGCACCCGCAGCGGCGACCTCGACCCGGCGATCGTCTTCCACCTGCACCGGGCCGCCGGCCTGTCCATCGACCAGCTTGACGAGCTGCTCAACCACCGCAGCGGGCTGCTCGGGCTGGCCGGCGTGAACGACATGCGCGAGCTGCTCGCCGCCCGGGCGCTCGGGGACGAGTCGGCGATCCTCGCCTTCGATGTCTACTGTCACCGGATCAAGTCCTACGTCGGGGCGTACTACGCGCTGCTCGGGCGGGTGGACGCGATCACCTTCACCGCCGGGGTGGGTGAGAACGCGGGCGAGGTGCGGGCGGCGGCGCTGGCCGGCCTGGAGCGGCTCGGGATCGCGGTGGACCCGCGGCGCAACCGCGAAAACGCCTCGGTCATTTCACCGCCGGGCGCCGAGGTGGCGGTGTGCGTGGTCGCCACCGACGAGGAGCACGAGATCGCCACCCAGACCCGGGCGGCGATCGACGCTCGACGCTGACCCGCGCAACCGGGAATACTCGCCGGCGCGGCGGGGTAGGGTGCGGCATGGGCTTCGTCGGCCGATACCTGACCGGGGTCCGGCTGCTCGTGCGCGGGCTGGCGATGTACGCGCGGGCGCCGAGCGTGCTGCTGCTGGGGCTGGTCCCGGTGCTGATCGTCGCCGTGGTGTTCATCGCCATCCTGGTGGTGCTCCTGATCTTCATCGAACAGATCGCCAGCGGGGTCACCTGGTGGGCGGCGGACTGGTCGGAGACGCCGCGGACGCTGGTCCGGTTGGTGGCCGGGTTCTCCGTCGTCGGTACCGCACTGCTGCTGGCGATGATCACGTTCACTCAGGTCACGCTCGCGGTCGGCGACCCGGTCTACGAACGGATCTCCCGGCGGGTCGAGGACTGGTGCGGCGGCGCACCCGCCGAAGTGGAGCTCGGGTTCTGGCGGTCGGCCCGGCACAGCCTCGCCGACTCCGGCAAGCTGGTCGCGCTCACCGCCGCGACCGGCATCCCGTTGTTCGTGGCCGGGTTCATCCCGGTGGTCGGCCAGACCCTGGTGCCGGTGACCGCCGCGACGGTGGCCGGCTGGCTGCTCGCGCTGGAGCTGGTCGGGGCCCCGTTCTCGGCGCGCGGGCTGCGGCTGGCGGACCGGCGGCGGGCGCTGCGCCACCACCGGCCGGAGGCGCTGGGGTTCGGCACCGCGGTTTTCCTCGGGTTCACGTTCATCCCGTTCGGAGCGATCCTGCTGATGCCGGCCGCGGTCGCCGGCGGCACGCTCCTGGCCCGGAAGGCGCTCGGCCTGCCGGACCAGCCGGCACCCCGGCCGCCTGCCCGGCCGGCCACGCCGGCGCCGCGGCCGCACGGCTGATGATCGCCGCGGTCGATGTCCGGCCGGTCCCGCCGGAACCGCGCTAGGGTGAGGCTGCCGACTACCGGCGAGGGGGGACAGCGATGGCGAGCGACGAGCTACCGATCCTGGTTGGGGTCGACGGATCCGAACAGAGCCAGGCCGCGATCGACCTGGGGGTACGGGAGGCGCGGCTGCGCGGCCGGTCGCTCCGGCTGGTGCACGCGTTCGTCTGGCGGGAGCTTGGTGTCTATGTCGGACCGTCGCCGGAGGGCCCGCCAGACGGCGGCCTGCTCAACGATGCGAAGCGGCTGCTCGACGGCGCACTCGCCCGGGCCCGGGCCAGCGCCGGCGACACCCCGGTCACCGCCGAGCTGATCGACGGGCCGGTGGTGCCGGTGCTGCTGCGGGAAGCGGAGCGGGCCGAGCTGGTGGTGCTCGGCAACCGGGGCCTGGGCGGTTTCACCGGGCTGCTGGTCGGCTCGGTGGCGGTGGAGCTGGCCGCCCACGCGCCGGGCCCGGTGCTGGTGGCGCGCGGCACGATCCGGGCGGACGGGCCGGTGGTGGTCGGCGTGGACCCGGACGCGGACACGCTCGCGGTCGACTTCGCGTTCGAGGCGGCCGCCGCCCGTGACGCCGAGCTGGTCGCGATCCACGCCTGGTCCGGCCGGCTGGCCGACGAGGACGAGGCCGAGCTACCGCTGATCTACGAGCCGTCGGACGTGCAGCGCGAGCAGGAGCGCCGGCTCACCGAATTCATCGCCGAGGCGCGGGCGCGCTACCCCGGGGTCCGAGTCCGACCGCAGGTCCAGCCCGGCCGGCCCGCCCGGATCCTGGTCGAGGCGAGCAAGTCCGCCCAGCTGGTGGTGGTCGGCGCCCGCGGCCGCGGCGGGTTCGCGGGGCTGCTGCTCGGCTCGGTCAGCCAGGCGCTGCTCCACCATGCTCACTGCCCGGTCGCGATCGCCCGCCGCCAGCCGAGCCGGGTCGGCTGAATCGGCAGCGGTACGACGTGAGCCGTTTCAGTCTCGTGTAGACAGTCCGGTTTTGGCCTTGGAGGAGCGGGTAGCGCGACTAGACTCGAACACGTGAGCGAGCAGCGGGTGGGGACCGGGTTGCCGGAGGACCTGGAGCTGATGCCACCAGGTGCCGACCTCGCTGCGCTGCTGGACTCGGTCGACCGCAACGCCCTGTCGGGTGCCGACCGGCTGCGCCTGGCGCGGGCGCGCAACCTGCTGGCGTCGTATGTGCAGGCCCGGCTGCTGGAAGACCTCTACGCGGTGAGCTTGGAGGAGCCACCCCAGGATCGGGATCCGGTGGTGGATCCGCAGCAGGCCGGGCGGTATCCCTGGGCTGAGATGGAAGTCGCGTTCGCGCTGCGGTGGACCCGGGTCGCCGCCGCAGGTCGGCTCGACCAAGCCCGCGAGCTGATCGAAGACCTGCCCGCCGTCCACGCCGCCTTGTTAGCTGGGCGGATCGACATGCCCAAGGCGTTGGTGATCTGCGAGCTGGTCGGCTGGCTCCCCGACCACCAGCAGACCGCCCGGCGGCAGCTGGTCGAGCGGGTGATCGCGCAGGCTGGTGGG
>DATCKZ010000066.1:0-14995 GCA_036564175.1 Natronosporangium sp. | reverse complement strand
CCAGGAGCTTGGCCGCGTGAATGTCGTCGAGGGTCACGCTGCCCTTGCCGATGCCGATCGTCTCGCTGAGCGCGACCCCCGATGATTCGTGGCACATGTTCGAGCAGTCCGGCAGGTTGTTGGTGCCGTACGCCCGGGCCAGCAGCTGCCACAGGAACGCGGCCTCGTTGGAGGTCCGGCCGGAGGTGTAGAACACCGCCTGGTCGGGCGACTCGCAGGCGCGCAGCTCGTCAGCGATCAATGCGAACGCGTCGTCCCACGAGATCGGCGTGTAGTGGCTGGCGTCCGGCCGCCGGACCATCGGCTCGATCAGCCGGCCCTGCTGCCCGAGCCAGTGCTCGGACTGGGCCGCCAGGTCGGCGATCGAGTGGGCGGCGAAGAAGCCGGCGCCGACCCGCTTCCGGGTCGCCTCGGCGGCGACCGCTTTCGCGCCGTTCTCGCAGAACTCGGCGTGGGATCGGCTGGCCGGCGACCCTTCCGGCCAGGCGCAGCCCGGACAGTCGAACCCTTCCGGCTGGTTCACCCGCAGCAGCGTGCGCGCCGCCCGGCGTACTCCTGATTCAGTGAGGCTGACCGCCGCGGCGGCCGCCACTCCGCGCACTCCCGCCGCCTCGCGGGCGGGTTTGCCTACCCGCAGTTCACCCATGCGACCAGGTTCTCATAGGTTGCGGGGTGAGTAAGGTGGTGAACCTGGACCAAGGGGGGACCATGCTCCTGGATGACGATCCGGGCACAGCCGACCTACGGGAAAAAGTAGCCCAGGCTTGGCGCGACTTCGCCAAGTCGCTGGCGGACGCGCTCACCAACCTGCCGGCGAACGCCTGCATCGACCTCACGCTCGACCCGACCGCGTCGGGCACCGGCGACGCGCAGTACTCGGTGGAGGTCATGATCGGCGAGGAGGACCGGCTCAGCGCCCGAGCGGTCGGCAACGCCGAGCTGCCGGCCGAGTTCCAGCTCAACCGGGCGGCGATCGCCGACCTGGTGGCGCTCGGCTGGTCGCCACCCGGGGTGGAGCCCGACTCCGGCACCCAGTTCGGGATCGCCGCCACCCGCGAGCAGGCGCCCCGGCTCGCCACCATCATCACCCGGACGCTACGGGACATCTACGGGGCGCCGCACCCGGCGTTCCTGGTCTACGTGGTCTACGACGCCTCGTCCGGAGAATCGCTGGAGGCACCGCCACTGGGGAATGCCCGGGCCGCCGCCACGCTCGACGCCGCCGGGCTCTCGCCCGCCTCGGGATCGGGCGACGACGACGTGGCCAGCCTGCGCGACCAGGTGCACGCGGTGGTGGCGGCGATGCAGCAGACCACTCCGGACAAGTTGATCGCCGACGCGGACGGCGACATCGGGATCCGGGCCGGCACCGCGATGGTGTTCGTGAAGGTCCGCGAGAACCCGCCGCTGGTCGACGTCTTCTCGCCGATCCTGACCGAGATCAAGCCGACCGAGAAGCTGTACGGACGGCTGTCGGAGCTCACCAACCGGATGCCGGTCGGCCGGCTCTACTGTGCCAATGAGACAGTCTGGGCGTCGGTGCCGGTGTTCGGCCGCAACTTCCAGCCGAGCCACCTGGTGCTGGCGGTCCAGGTGATGATGGGGCTCGCCGACGAGCTGGACGACCGGCTGCACGGCGAGTTCGGCGGCCGCCGGTTCTTCGCCGAGGACGACATCCCGCCCCACCACACCAAGGACCCCGGCACCGGGATGTATCTCTAGCTCCCGGCGTTGCCGGGCCGGCGGTCGCCGGCCCGGCGCTCGGTGGAACTACTCGAACGGGATCCAGCTGGCCTGCTGGAGTGTGGACAGCGAGTTCGCCTGCAGACCGGTGGCCGAGAGGGTCCAGAGCGTGTCACCGATCACCAGCGACCGCTGGATCATGCCGTTGTAGTACTCCTCGGCGACCTGTACCGGATGGCGTACGGTGCCGAGCTCCGTGAAGCCGGTGTCCTCCACCCGGAGCACCAGCGCTCCCCAATCCGGCAGCTGTCCGCCGCTGCCTCCCCAGTCGTAGACGGTCAGCGGGATCACCAGGATCCGGTCGTCCGGCCACCACAGGAACGCGTGCGGGTCGTACTCCGCCTCGCTGGAGCCGTACTCGATGTGGTACTGGGCGAGCCGGGTCGGGTCGGCCAGGTTGGTCACGTCGAACAGCGACACCTGCGTACCCTGGACGACTCCGTTCTCGTCGGCCTCCTGCCCGATCCCGATCAGGCGGCCGTCACCGAGCGGGTGCAGGTAGGACGAATAGCCCGGGATCTTCAGCTCGCCGATCACCGCCGGCTCGGCCGGATCGCTGAGGTCGAGTGTGTACAGTGGATCGGTTTCGCGGAAGGTGACCACGTAACCGGTCGGGCCGGTGAACCGGACCGAGTAGATCCGCTCACCCTCGCCGAGCCCGCCGACCGATCCGACCTCCACCAGCTCACCGTCCTGTTCGGCGAGGACGTACACCGCCGACTCCGACGGGATCGCCTCGTCCTCCTCGATCGACCAGACCGAGCCGGAGGTGGTGGCGACCCGCAGGTGCCCGTCCCACTCGCTCAACGCGTACTGGTTGATGAGCCAGCCGGGAACGCTGCCGGCACCGACGTACGTCGGCTGGCCCGGCTGCGAGGTGTCGAACTTGTAGATCTCGGTCCGCTCGTCGACCTGGTCCGGCGCGAACGCGTTCGGCATCACCCGCCACCGCTGGTCGCTGGCGATGTAGAGGCTGGCGCCGTTGCTGTAGACGGTGTCGCCGTCGGCGGCCACGCTGACCGGCAGGCCGTCGCCGAGCTCCGGCGCGAGCACGTCGAAGGTGAGCACGGTCAGCATCGATGCGCCGGAGTACTCCTGCGGGCGGCTCAGCGAGGTGCAGGGCACCTGCCCGGCCTCGGTCTCGCCGTTCGTGGTGAGCTGGTACCTGGGCAGCCAGTTCTCGATCGTCGCTTCCTCGATCGCGTCCCGCATGGCGTTGATGATTTCCCGCTCGCTCGCCTGCGGATCCACCTCCGGCATCGGCAGTCGGGGCGCCGACCGCACCACCACCCGGACCGTGGGACCGACCGCCCGGGCGTCCAGCAGACTACCCTCGATCCGGTACTCACTGACGATCCGTGGCGCGTCACTGAGGTCGATCAGGAGCAGCCGCGACCCGTACTCGGCCGGCAGCGGCGAGCCGGCCGGCCCGGCGACGCCCTCGACCGCGATATCCGGCATCGGCATGCCGTGCCACCAGCCGCTGTCGAACAGCACCAGCGCCCGGTCACCGAACAGCAACAGGTCGCTCGGTTCCCACCCGAGGTAGGCGATGTCCGGATTGGCCTGCCCGTCGTCCTCCGGGCGCAGGTCGAGCCGGCCGATCTGGGTGCCCCGAGCCGCGTCGACCACCCGGAGCTTGGCGCCGGTGACCATGACGATCCGTTCCCCGTCGGTCTTGATGATGTCCGGCTCATCCACGCCAGCTTCGTGCACATTGGTGGTTGAGTGGTCCTGACCATCCTGATCGGACAAGCCGGGATCCTGGGCCATGCCGCGGGCGCCGGCCGCCTCCGGCGCCATCGCGGACCCACCCGCCACCGAATCCTCGGCACCGGATCTGCCCATGCCATAGCCGAACGCGATTTGGGAAGCGTATCGGCTGGTCGCCTCGCGCAGTTCCTGCTCGGCCTCTTCGCACGAGTCAAATGAGACCAACCGGAACTCAGTAGCCGGCCCGCCCCCAGGGCCGGAAGGGTCTGGGTCGCCGGTGCAGGCGGCGAGCGTCAGCAGGCCGGTGCCGAGCGACAAGAGAACACGGGTGCGCGTCATGTGAGTTTGGACGGGGCGAGCCGGGCGACGGTTCCCCTCGCTTCGGTGAGCCGCGAGAGCACGATCGTGCTGCGGGTGGAGGAGACGAACGGTTCGGCGCGCAGCCGCTCCAGCGCCTGCTCCAGGTGCCCGATGTCGGCCGCCCGCAGGTGGACCAGCGCGTCCGCCTCACCGGAGACGGTGTAGGCGGCGACCACCTCCGGATAGCGGGCGGTCGCTTCGGCGATCTGGGCCGGCGAGGTCCGGCCGACGCAGAACAGCTCGACGAACGCCTCGGTGCTCCAGCCGACCGCGGCCGGGTCGACGATCGCCGTGTAGCCGCGGATCACGCCGGCGGCGCGCAGCCGGTCCACCCGCCGCTTCACCGCCGGCGCGGACAGCGAGACCGCCGCTCCGATCTCGGCGTAGGAGGACCGAGCGTCGGCCACCAGCAACGCAACGATTCGCTGATCTGTCTCGTCGATGCGCAACGTTCTGCCCTCCACATGCAAGATCTTCGGCTGCATTCGACGGTCTACGCTACCTACCCTTGGTGACCATGAAGCCACGTTCGTATCTCGTCTGCCCACCGGAGTACTTCGAGGTCACGTACGCGATCAATGCCTGGATGGACCCGGCCGCGCCGGTCGACACCGAGCTCGCGGTCAAGCAGTGGCGGCGGCTGCGGGAGACCCTCGCCGAACTCGGCCACACCGTCCACGAGCTGACCCCGGTGCCCGGCCTGCCGGACCTGGTCTACGCCGCCAACGGCGGGTTCGTGCTGGACGGGATCGCCTACGGGGCGAAGTTCCGGCACCCGCAGCGCCGCCCGGAGGCGGAGGTGCACCGGCAATGGTACGAGCGGAACGGCTGGCGGTACGTGGCGCCGCGGGAGGTGAACGAGGGCGAGGGCGACCTGATCTGGACCGGCGCCACCATCCTGGCCGGGTACGGGTTCCGGACCGCCTACACCGCCCACCGCGAGCTACGGGAGGTGTTCGGCCGGCCGGTGGTCTCGCTGGAGCTGGTGGACCCGCGGTTCTACCACCTCGACACCGCGCTCGCGGTGCTCTCGGAAGGCGAGCGGCCGCGGGTCGCGTACTTCCCCGGTGCGTTCGCCCCGGACTCGCTGGCGCACCTGCAGCGGATGTTCCCGGACGCGGTGATCGCCGACGAGGCGGACGCCTGCGCGTTCGGCCTCAACCTGGTCAGCGACGGCCAGCACGTGATCCTGAACGCCGAGGCGACCGGGATGGCGAGCAAGCTGGCGCAGGCCGGCTACACCCCGGTGCCGGTCGAGCTGACCGAGCTGAAGAAGGGCGGCGGCAGCGTCAAGTGCTGCGTCCAGGAGCTGCGCGCGGGTAGCTAACCGAGGGTGCCGAGCTCCTGCAGGACCAGGTTGGTGAGGACCGGGCCGTCCCAGTTAACCTCCCGCAGATACCACGCCTGGGTCGGGGTCCGGCTCTGGTTGAACTGCCACCGGCCGCGCGGGCTGTCGATCAGGCCGATCTCGCCGAGCATCAGGTTGATCTGCCGGCGCTCCAGGTCGTCACCGGCGAGCCGGATCGCGGTGTCGAGCGCGACCGCGGCGTCGTAGCCGGCGACCGAGTACATGGTCGGCTGCCCGTACTCGGCCCGATAGGCGACCGCGAACGCCCGGTTGGTCGCGCCCGGCAGCTCGGTGGCGTAGGTGCCGGCGGTCCGGATCCCGACCACGTCCCCGCCGAACTCGGTCAGGTTGATGCCCTCGGTCAGGAACGCCGGCCCGTACAGCTGCTCCGGCGACCGGCCGGCGCCGAGGTACGCCCGGAGGAACTCGGCCGCCGCCGCCCCGGCGTAGACCGCGAACACCGCCGACACGTCTTGCGGAAGCTGCGCCAGCGCCGCGTCGAAGAAGCCGCCCTCCGGCTGGTCGTTGTAGGGCGTGAGGATCGGCTCCAGCAGCCGGTCGCTCTCGCCAGCGGTCGCGAACGCCTCCTGCAGGCCGGCCACCACCTCGGTGCCGAGCAGGTCGTCCTGGGCGATCACCGCCACCTGGCCGTTCACCGCCGAGGCCAGGTAGCCACCGCCGGCCAGGCCCGGCTCGTGGTTGACGTATGACGTGCGCCAGATGTACGGATTGCCCTGCAGGTCGACCGGGGAGGCGTTGGCCGAGAGCACCGGTACCAGCGCGTCCTCGACGGTTCCGGACATCTGCAGCAACGAGGCCGAGTTCACCACCCCGACCACCGCGTGCACCCGGCGCTCGACCATCCGCTGGAACGCCGCCTGCGCCGCCTCCGGGGTCTCGCCCTCGTCCTCCTCGTCCTCCACCACCGGGTGGCCGCCGAGCCGGTTGCCAGTGGTCGCCAGGAAGCGCCGGAACCCGTTCAGGATGTCGTCGCCGATCGCCTTGTAGCCGCCGGTCGCGGGCACCAGCAGGCCGATCCGGACGTGGCTCTCGTACAGCTGCTCGGCCGGCGGCGCGATCTGTGGGTCGTCGCCGCAGGCGGCGGCGAGCCCGGCGGCGCCGAACGCCCCGAACAGCTTGAGCGTGCGTCTACGGTCGATGCCCGACAACGCAACCCCTCCTTGCCTCGCTTCGGTAGCACCCTACGCCGGACCAGCCAGCGACGGTGGGCCGGCCAGCGGCGATGTGTGGTCACCGGCCCGGCATCTGGCCGCCCGCGGCGGTAGGTACGCGAGCGGCTGGCTGGGTATGGTTGGCGAGTGACAGAAGGAAAGTCGGAGCAGCCGCGGGAGGGTCAAGACCCCCGCACCGTAGTCGTGGTGGGCACCGACGGCCGGCCGCTCGGCACCATGCAGGTGGCCGAGGACGCTGAGAAGGCCGGCGAGGATGAGCGGGAGGACCCCGCCAAGCTGGTCGAACACCCGGCCAAGGTGATGCGCATCGGCAGCATGATCAAACAGCTGCTGGAGGAGGTACGGGCTGCGCCGCTCGACGACGCCGGTCGGCAGCGGCTGAAGGAGATCCACCGCCGCTCGATCGTCGAGCTCGAGGACGGGCTCGCCCCGGAGCTCAAGGAGGAGCTGGACCGACTGTCACTGCCGTTCGCCGACGGCGCCACCCCGAGCGAGCCGGAGCTGCGGATCGCCCAGGCGCAGCTGGTCGGCTGGCTGGAGGGCTTGTTTCACGGCATCCAGGCGGCGCTGGTGGCGCAGCAAATGGCCGCCCGGCTCCAGCTCGACCAGATCCGCAGCGGCCGGGCCGCGCTCCCGTCCGGCGGCATCCCGATGCCGGGCATGCCGCAGGGCCAGCAGCCAAACCGGCCCAGCGACGACCGGCCGCCGGGGCAGTACCTCTAGCCGCCGCTGAGCGCCCGCACGGTCAGGATCGCGCCGCCGGCGACCAGCGCGGCGAGCACCACCCGCCGGAACCGGCCCGGGTCGATCCGGTGGAACACCAGGTTGCCGGCCCACCAGCCGAGCAACACCGCCGGTACGCCGATCAACCCGACCCGGGCCGCGTCGGCGGTGACCTGGCCGGCGAGGAAGAACCCGGCCAGGCTGAGGGTGCCGCTGCCGCTGAACACCGCCGCGAGCGTGGCCCGGAACGTCCGCGGGTCGAACCCCATCGCCTGGAACGCGGCGACCAGCGGCGGGCCGTTGGTGCCGGTCGAGGTGCTGAGCACACCGGCGACCAGCCCGACCCCGAACACCGCCGGCCGGTTGCTCGGCAGCCGCAACCCGCGCCAGATCGGCAGCGCGCAGCCCACCACCGCCACGCCGATCAGCGCGGTGAGCGTACGCTCCGGCGCGGCCCGCAGCACCAGCAGCCCAACGGGCATGCCGAGCGCGGCGGCGGCGAGCAGCGCGCCGGCGACCCGCCAGCGGGCGTGGTCCCGCTCCCGGATCGCCGCCATCACGGTCATGGACAGCCCGGCGATGCCGCTCGCCACCACCGCCGTCCGCGGCTCGGTGGCGAGGGTCAGCAGCGGCACCGCGATCAGCGCGAAGCCGAACCCGGTCACCGCCTGGACGGCGGCCGCGGCGAGGACGATGACGAAGGCGTAGAGGAGCAGCATCGCCTCCGGAGTATCCGGGTACCGGCGCCGTCGCGCCGCCGAGTTATCGGCCGGGTGTGTGGTCTGGCATAGGCTCGACGGCGTGACCGATCGCCTGACCCACCTCGACGAGACCGGCGCCGCCCGGATGGTCGACGTCTCCGGCAAGCAACCATCGGTCCGGCGGGCGGTCGCCGCCGGCCGGGTCCACACCACCCCGGCGGTGGTGGCGCTGCTGCGCGACGGCACGCTGCCGAAAGGCGACGCGCTGGCGGTCGCCCGGCTCGCCGGGATCATGGGGGCGAAGCGGACCCCGGAGCTGGTGCCGCTGTGCCACCCGATCGCGCTCCACTCGGTCGACGTCGACCTCGCGGTGGTGGACGACGGCGTCGAGATCACCGCCACCACCAAGACCGCCGACCGGACCGGTGTCGAGATGGAGGCGCTGACCGCGGTCGCCGCCGCCGGGCTCGCGCTGGTGGACATGGTCAAGGCGGTCGACCCGGCGGCGAGCATCGAGGCGGTCCGGGTGGTGCGGAAGGAAGGCGGGAAGACCGGGACATGGGTACGGCCGGCGGAGCGCGGATGAGCCGGAACGCGCGCGTGATCGTGGCGTCCAACCGGGCCGCCGCGGGGGTGTACCAGGACACCAGCGGCCCGATCCTGGTGGCCGGGCTACGGGAGCTGGGGTACGAGGTGACCGGGCCGATCGTCGTACCCGACGGTGACCCGGTGGCGGTGGCGCTGCGAGAGGCGATCGCCGACGGTGTCGACGTCGTGCTGACCAGCGGCGGCACCGGCATCTCGCCGACCGACCGGACCCCGGAGGTGACCCGGTCGATCCTGGACTACGAGATCCCCGGGATCGCGGAGGCGCTGCGGGCGTACGGCGCGAAGAAGGTGCCCGCGGCGGTGCTCTCCCGCGGGGTGGCCGGGGTGGCCGGCCGGACGCTGGTGGTCAACCTGCCCGGGTCCACCGGCGGGGCCAAGGACGGGCTGGCGGTGCTCGGCCCGCTGCTCGCCCACGCGGTCGACCAGCTCCACGGCGCCGACCACCCTCGGTGAGCCGGGCACCTCCGTACTCGTTCGTGGATCAACGGTTCGGCGGCCCGTAGCCACCGCCGCCGGGGGTCTCGATCACCAGCACGTCGCCCTCGCCGACCTCGATCGAGTCGGCTCCGGCGAGTTCGACCACGGTCCCGTCGACTCGTTCCACGGCGTTGCGCCCCAACGCGCCCGGTTGCCCGCCGGCCATCCCGTACGGCGGCACCCGGCGGTGGCCGGACAGCGTGCTGACGGTCATCGGCTCCCGGAACCGGATCCGCCGGACCGCCCCGTCACCGCCCCGCCACCGGCCGGCCCCGCCGCTGCCGCGCCGGATCGCGAAGCTTTCGAGCAGCACCGGGAACCGCCACTCCAGCACCTCCGGGTCGGTCAGCCGGGAGTTGGTCATGTGGGTCTGCACCACCGGCGCGCCGTCGAACCCGTCCCCGGCGCCCGAGCCGCTGCTGACGGTCTCGTAGTACTGGTGCCGGGCGTTGCCGAACGTGACGTTGTTCATCGTGCCGGAGCCCTCCGCCTGCACGCCCAGCGCCGCGTACAGGGCGCCGACCACCGCCTGCGAGGTCTCGACGTTGCCGGCCACCACCGCGGCCGGGTAGCTCGGCGACAACATCGTCCCGTCCGGCACGATGATCCGTAGTGGACGGAGGCAGCCGTCGTTGAGCGGGATGTCGTCGGCGACCAGGGTACGGAAGACGTAGAGCACGGCGGCGGTGGCGACCGACCGGGGCGCGTTGAAGTTGGTCGACAGCACCGGCGAAGTGCCAGTAAAGTCGATCGTCGCACTGCGACTCGCACGGTCGACGGTCACCTTCACCCGGATCCGGGCCCCACTGTCCAGCTCGTACTCGTATTCGCCGTCGGACAGCGCTTCGATGACCCGGCGTACCGCCTCCTCGCCGTTGTCCAGCACGTGCCGCATGTACGCCTGGACCACGTCGAGTCCGAAGTGGTCTATCATCCGCCGGACCTCTTCGATCCCCTTCTCGTTCGCGGCGATCTGGGCCCGCAGATCGGCGAGATTGGTCTCCGGGTTACGGGACGGGTAGGGCGCCTCGGTCAGCAGTCGCCGGGTCTCCGCCTCCCGGAACCGGCCATTCTCGACCAGCAGCCAGTTGTCGAACAGCACCCCCTCCTCCTCCACCCGCTTGCTGTGGGCGGGCATCGAACCGGGGGTCAGGCCGCCGATCTCGCCGTGGTGGCCGCGGGAGGCCACGAAGAAGAGCAGCTTGCGCTCGCCGTCCGCGCCGGGCTCGCCGTACACCGGCGTAATGACGGTGACGTCCGGCAGGTGGGTGCCGCCGTGGTACGGGTCGTTGACGGCGTAGACGTCGCCGGGCTTCATGGTGCCGGCGCGCCGGCGGATCACCTCCTGCACGCTCGCCCCCATCGATCCAAGGTGGACCGGCATGTGCGGGGCGTTGGCGATCAGGTTGCCGGTCGGGTCGAACAGCGCGCACGAGAAGTCGAGCCGTTCCTTGATGTTGACCGACTGGGCGGTCGACTCCAGCCGGGCACCCATCTGCTCGGCGATCGACATGAACAGGTTGTTGAAGATCTCCAGCAGGACCGGATCGACGTCGGTGCCGACCCGGGCCGCACCCGGCCGCTCCCGGATCCGTTCCACCTGCAGGTGACCGTACGGGGTGACGGTCGCCCGCCAGCCGTCGTCGACCACCGTGGTGGCGTTCGCCTCGGCAATGATCGCCGGCCCGGTGACGGTGGCGCCGGCCGGCAGTTGCTCGCGCTGGTGCAGCGGGACGGTCAGCCACGCGCCGTCCCACCACATCCGGACCGGCACCGACTCGGTCTGCTCGCCTCGATCATGGAGTTCTTGCGCGGCACGCCGGTCGACACGCGCAAATACTCCATGATCGCGCCAACTGAGGCTGGTCGCTTCGACGGTGAGCGCTTCGACGATCAGCCGGCGGTCCATCAGGAACGAGTAGGTCCGGCGGTACGCGGTCTCGAACTCCGCCACCATCTCGGCCGGCGAGCCGAACGAGACCGGCACCGCGGTGTCCGTACCGTCGTAGCGGAGCAGCGCCCGGTGGGTGAGCTGGATCTCGGCGGCTGGCACGTGTTGGGCGCGCAGCGCGTCGCTGGCCGCGGCGGCCAGGTCGGCGGCGAGCTTGTCGAGCGCGGGCATCAGATCGTCGGTGAGCGGGCGCTCGACCGACTGCTCCCGCATCGCGGTCACCTCGGCCAGCCCGATCCCGAGCGCCGACAGCACGCCGGCCATCGGCGGCACCAGCACGGTCCGGATCCCGAGCGCGTCCGCGACCGCGCAGGCGTGCTGCCCGCCCGCCCCGCCGAACGTGGTCAGCACGTACCCGGTGACATCGTGGCCCTTCTGCACCGAGATCTTCTTCACCGCGTTCGCCATGTTCGCGACCGCTACCTGCAGGAAGCCGGCGGCGACCTGCTCCGGGGTGCGGCCGTCGCCGATCCGCTCGGCGAGCGCCGTGAACCGGGCCCGGACCACCTCGGCGTCGAGCGGTTGGTCGCCGGTCGGGCCGAACACCGCCGGGAAGTAGTCGGACTGGATCCGGCCCAGCATCACGTTCGCGTCGGTGACCGTGAGCGGGCCGCCGCGCCGGTAGCAGGCCGGCCCCGGATCGGCCCCGGCCGAGTCCGGCCCGACCCGGAACCGGCTGCCGTCGAAGTGCAGGATCGATCCGCCACCGGCGGCGACGGTGTGGATGTCGAGCATCGGCGCCCGCAGCCGGACCCCGGCGACCGTGGTCTGCAGCACCCGCTCGAACTCACCGGCGTAGTGCGAGACGTCGGTCGAGGTGCCGCCCATGTCGAAGCCGATCACCTTGTCGAAGCCGGCCAGCGCGGACATCCGTACCATCCCCACCAGCCCACCGGCCGGCCCGGAGAGGATCGCGTCCTTGCCGCGGAAGTGGCCGGCCTCGGCCAGCCCGCCGTTGGACTGCATGAACAGCAGCCGGGTGCCGGCGAGCGCCCGCGCCACTTGGTCGATGTAGCGGCGCAGCACCGGCGAGAGGTAGGCGTCCACCACCGCGGTGTCACCGCGCGGCACCAGCTTCATCAGCGGGCTCACCTCGCTGGACAGCGACACCTGTGGAAACCCGATCCGCCGGGCGAGTTCGCCGATCGCCTGCTCGTGTGCCGGGTAGAGGTGGCTGTGCATGCAGACCACCGCCACCGCCCGGATCCCGTCGGCGTACGCCTGCTCGAGCGGGCCGGCGAGCCCGGCCAGGTCCACCGGCCGCAGCACCGTGCCCTCGGCGGTGACCCGCTCGTCCACCTCGATCACCCGCTCGGCGAGCTGGTCCGGCAACCGGATCTGCCGGTCGAAGATCCGCGGCCGGTGCTGGTAGCCGATCCGCAGCGCGTCCGCGAACCCCCGGGTGATCACCAGCGCGGTACGCTCGCCGGCGCGTTCCAACAGCGCGTTGGTGGCGACGGTGGTGCCCATCCGGACCACCTCGATCGGGGCCGGATCACCGCCGCGCAGCGCCTCGATGCCGGCGACCGCCGCGTCCTCGTACCGTTCCGGGTCTTCGGAGAGGAGCTTGTGGGTCAGGAGCCGGCCGTCCGGGTGGCGGGCGACGATATCGGTGAAGGTGCCGCCTCGGTCGATCCAAAACTGCCAACCACCGAGCGGACCGGCGCCGGCCGGCGCCGTGGGCTCTGCTGCCGCGTGATCCATAGCCCAATGCTCGCAGGGTGAGCGGGCGCCGCGCCGGGCCGGTGTGGCATCAGCGCCACCAGCGCGATCACCGAGAGCGCGAGCGAGTTCTCGGCGAGCACACCGAGGATGCCGCTGTCGTAATGCGAGCCGAGCGGCAGCCGGTGGTGGACCCACCAGATCGGCGAGATCAGAAAGACGACGTAGGTGGCGACCGCGCCGGCCCCGTAGTAGAGCCAGGCGACCGAGGAGCCGAGCCCGAGCCCGCGGCTGGCGCTCCGCCGGCGGAGCGCCGTGTCGATCATGATCACGATCGCCGGGACCACGAACACCAGGTGGTGGCTCCACGAGATCGGGCTGATCACCGTCGCGGTGAGCCCGACCAGCGTGAACGACGCCGCCTCGTCACCCTCCTTGTGGGCGGTGACCGCCCGCGACAGCCCGACCGCGCAGCACAGCGCGGCGAACGACAGCCACAGCAGGCCGGGCGTCTCCGGCGAGTCGTAGAGCCGGGCGAGCACCCCGGCCAGCGACTGGTTCGGGGTGAAGTCGGCCGCGCCGACCCGGTCGGTCTGCCACAGCACGCTGGTCCAGTAGGCGGTCGACTCGCGCGGCGCGACCGCCCAGGTGAGCACGCTGACCGCGGCGGCGGTGCCCATCGCCACCATCGCCGGCCGGCGCTGCTTGGAGACCAGCAGATAGACGATGAACAGGCCGGGCGTCACCTTGACCGCGGTGGCCAGCCCGATCCCGGCCCCGGCCCAGGCGCCGGAGAACCAGAACCGCTGCAGCGCCTCCCGGGCCTGCCAGGGCGCCGACGGCGGCTTGCGGGGGCGGCGGCGCCGGCTGGCTGCCCAGCGCAGCCCCACCATGTCGGCCATCACCAACCCGAACAGCAACAGGTTGACCTGGCCGAAGCCGAGCGTCTCCCGGGTCGGTTCGATCGCCAGCCCGAGCACCAGCGCCACCGTCACGGTCGGCCAGCGCGGCCAGCCCTGCCGGTCGGCGATCGGCAGCATCAGCACCGCCAGCACGACCCCGAGCGCGGCGGCCGACCCGAACGCGTTCAGCCAACCGGCCACGCTCGACGAGAACAGCGCCATCGGAGCCATCACCAGCGCGGCGAACGGCGGGTAGGTGAACCCGAGCCCGCTCGGCGAGACGTACTCGTACAGGTCGCCGCCGGCCAGCCACCACTCGACCGCACCGTGATAAATCTTCATATCGAAGAAGATGTATGGGCGGCCGAACATCTTCCAGCCCAGGTACGCGAACAGCACCGACCCCGCGATGACCCACGTCGATCGATACCGAAGCCAACGCCGAACCGTCTCGATGGCGCGCGATCCCCGGTCCACCTCGGCAGCCGTCATCGCCGCGCTCTCACCCCGTTGCCTCACCCTGACTAATACGTTCGGAACCGCTCTATGGTTCCACAGCCGAACTACCCCAAACCATCCCGTTGCTATGTAGTGATGGTTACAGGACCGTATCGATAGCCTGAGACCGGAGATAACGTCCGAAGTGGGGAACCGTGAACGCGACGGTTCCTCGCTCTCCCGAGTAGATCAGGCCCTTCTTGATGAGCGCGTCCCGGGCCGGCGAGAGCGAAGCCGGCTTGCGGCCCAACGCGCGGGCGATCTCGGCGGTGGCGACCGGGGCGTCGGCGCTGGTGAGTTCCGCCATCGCCCGCAGATACTCGCGTTCGGCCGGGGTCGCCCGCTCGTACCGCGAGCCGAAGAACCCGACCGCCAGCTCCGCCTCCGCTTCCGGCGCCGCCACCTGGACGTCGGCGGCGGTGATCGGCGAGCGCGGCGCGTGGTCCCAGGTGGCCTTGCCGTACGCCTGGACGAAGTACGGATAGCCGCCCGACTTCTCGTACAGCAGGTCGAGCGCCTTCGGCTCGTACTCGACGCCCTCCCGCGCGGCCGGGGCGCAGAGCGCCTGGTCGGCGGCGAGCCGGTCGAGCCGGTCGATCCGCTGGTAGCGGTAGAGCCGTTCGGAGTACGACTTCGCGGCGGACAGCACGGCCGGCAGGTGTGGCAGACCGGCCCCGACGACGATCAGGGGCGCGCCGAGCTGCGACAGCTCGTGGCACGCGGCGCACAGCGCGGAGACGTCCTCGGCCCCGAGGTCCTGCATCTCGTCGATGAAGATCGCGATGCCGGTGCCGACGTCGGTGGCGAGGCTGGCCGCGTCGGTCAGCAGCTCGACCAGGTCGATCTCGATGTCCCCGGAGTCGGCGCGACCGATGGCGGCGGGCACGTCGATGCCGGGCTGCCAGCGGTCACGCAGCCGCGGTGCGGCTCGCCCCCGACCCGCCCGCTGGCCGTCGCTGCGCAGCGCGAACGCCTTGAGTACGCCGAGGAAGGCGTCGATCCGGTCCGGGGCGCGGTGGTGTGGGGCGAGTTCGCGTACCGCCATGTGCAGCGCGGCCGCCACCGGACGGCGCAGCGACTGGTCCGGCCGTGCCTCGATCTTGCCGGTCCCCCAC
>DATCKZ010000065.1:0-37426 GCA_036564175.1 Natronosporangium sp. | reverse complement strand
GCACCGTCGTCTGCTGCCGCGAAGCCGGAGCGGTCGCCGGCTGGTGCGCCGCAGCCGTTGCCGATCATCGAAGCGGAGCCAGCCACCGAGCCGGTCGGCGACGCCGAGCCTGCTGCCGAGGCTGCGACGGAACCGGTGGTGGAGGGGTGGGATCCGGCCTGGCCCAGCCAGCCGTGGGAGCCGATCGGCCCCCACGACGTCCACCCCGACCCCACCGGCCCACCAGCCGACCGGCATGACGACGCCTGGCACGACTACGACGGACCAGCCGACTGGCCCGGCCACTGGCAAACCGACCCCGCCATCACCGCCGCCCGCCGTGCTGCTGGTGGTGGCAACCAGCCTGTGGTGTGCGGCACCTGCCGCCAGCCGGCATCATCCGCGCCGCTGCCGGCACCCCGGCGTGGCGTCATCGAGCTGCAGATACCACTGACCACCGTCCTCGGGCTGGACGACCTGCCCGGCGAGCTCAACGGCTTCCGCCCCATCCTCGCCGAAGTCGCCCGCCACCTCATCACCCACATGCCAGACGCCCAATGGCGCTACTCGGTCTACACCCCCCAACCCCACCAACTCGTGGCCCACGGCATCCTCACCAGCCGCCCCACACCTGATCTCGACCGGGCCCCGAATAGACGGCGACCCACCGCCGCGCAGGCGGCGTTCGTGCGGGCCCGGGACCGCACCTGCCGCGCACCCGGGTGCCGAACACCCGCCCACACCTGCGACATCGACCACACCCAGCCATGGGCCAACGGCGGCAAAACCACCACCAGCAACCTCGGCTGCCTCTGCCGCGCCCACCACCTGTTCCGGCATGCCACCGGCACCCAACTGACACAACTGTCGCCGGGCGTGTTCTCCTGGCAAACACCCCACGGCCTGCAATACCTCGTCCGCCAAGACCCACCCCTCCTCAGCCTCAACCAACCCCAGCTCTAGCCGCAGCGGAGAGTAGTCCCGGCGACAGACGGTGGCCGGTTCGGAGAAGCGCCGACCACGGCTAAGCGGCGGGGCGGAACCCGGCCTACAACCCGGTCTACCAGCGCCAGAGCTCAGCGGAGCTGAGCCTTTTGCAAGATCTGGTTAGGGTCAGGCCATGGAGCCCCCACCACCGCCCCAGGTACCACCGCCGCCACCGCCGCCACCAGCGCCACCGCTCGCGCCGCCCCGGCCGGGCCTGCCCCGGCCAGTCCGCGTGCTGATCGGACTACTGCTGTTGCTGCCGGCCGGGATCGCCCTGTTGATCGGCTACCTGATCCCGACCATCCGCACCGTCATCTGGAGCTTCCAGGCTCGGACGCCGCTGGCTGAGGGCGCCGACTGGGTCGGCTTCGACAACTACGCGGACCTGTTCGAGGACGGGTTTGGCGGGGCGCTGCTGTTCACAGTCGGGTTCACGATCGCGCCGCTGGCGACCCTGCTGATCGTCGGACCGCTGCTGGCGGCCGCCGCCCACCACGCCGGCAAGCCCGGCCGGCTGCTGGTCCGGCTCGGGCTGACCGTACCGATGGTGTGCTTCGCGCCGGTCGCGCTGGCGGTGGGCTGGATGCTCGACCGGTACGACTTCGACCACCCGCGACTCACGGTCTGGCTGGCGGCCTGGCTGACCTTGTTCGGGCTGGTGTCCGCGATCGGCGTCAAGGTGTTCCTGGCGGTGCTGCGCGGCGGCGCACCCGGCCGGCCCGCTTGGCCGGCCGGCCTCGCCGTCGGCGGTCTCGCCGTGCTCACGGTGCTGGCACTCACCCTGCAGACGTTCACCTATCCGATGGTCATCACCGCCGGTGGACCGGCCCGGCAGACGGTCACCCCGATGCTGGACGTCTTCTCCGACGGCTTCCGGCTACTCGCGACCGGCCTGGGAGCGGCCGGCGCGACGATCGTGCTGGTCCTGCTGATGGTGCTGGGGATCGCCGCCTGGCTGATCGTCGCGCTGTCCGGACTCCGGTTCGAGGTGGCCGACCACCCGGGGCCGACCGGCAAGCTCTGGGCGGTGCTGGCTACCGTGGCCGGCCTGCTGGTGGTGCTCGGGATCACGCTGTACGGGCTGTGGCCGTGGCTGCACCGGCTCGGCCAGTTCGGCCCGGAGGAGTTCAGTAGCGACCTGGGCCCGACCCTGGTGAACACGTGGCTGCCGCCGCTCGTGTCCACAGTGATCGGAGTTGGACTGGCCGCGATCGCCGGGTTCGGGATCGGGACACTCCGCCCGTTCGGCCGCTGGAGCGAGCTACTGCTGCTGCCGTTCGCACCGTGGCTGTTCGTCGGGATCGGACCGTTGATGCTGGTCAAGTACGACAACGCTGTCAACGGCGTGGGGGTGGGCACGTTCCTGAGCCGGATCCCACCGATCTGGCTCGCGATCCCGGCGCTGTTCCTGTTCACCATGCTCGGCCGGGGCCTGGCGCAGTCAGGTCGCGGGTACGGGTCGGTCGTGCTCCGGGCGCTGCCGTTCGTGGCGCTGGTGACCGTCGCCACCTGGTTGGTGCAGGCGCAGAGCCTGCTGTGGGGGTACCTGGTTGGGACGACCGACGGGATGGGCGCGCCAACCCGGGTGCTGAACTTCGTCGGCCAGTACATCGGTGCGCGCGAAGACAACATACCGATCGGGTGGGTGCTGCCGATCCCGGTGATCCTGGTATTCGCGCTCGGCTTGGCCGCGCTCAACGCCTTCTACCTGGATCCATTGACGATCCGGGCCGGCCGCGAGCGCCCACCCGCCGTACAGCCACCGGTGCCACCGCCGCCGGCATCCACCGGCGCACCGCCGCCACCACCGCCGCCGGCGTTCGGCGCGCCACCAACCGCTGACGCCGCGCCCAGCGACGCCAAATCCTGACGTCCGAAACCGGCCCGGCAACCGGCGCAGAGAACAGCGTCGGTTGCCGGGTCCGGTTAGTGTCAGCCCATGCAGCCCTCAGCGTCGCCCCAGCCATCACCACCGCCTCCGCCGCCACCAGCGCCGATGGTCGCGCCGAACCGGGCGGGCATGTCCCAAGCCGCCCGCGCGGTGGTCGGCTTGCTGCTGGTACTGCCGGCCGCACTCGCGCTGCTGGTGGGCTATCTGATCCCGACCGTCCGCACCATCATCTGGAGCTTCCAGGCTCGGTCGCCACTGGGTGGGGACGCCGAGTGGATCGGCCTCGACAACTACGACGACATGGTCGGCGAGGGCTTCCCGGGGTCGCTGCTGTTCACGCTCGGGTTCACGATCGCGCCGCTGGCAACCCTGCTGATCGTCGGGCCGCTGCTGGCGGCCGCCGCGCACCACGCCGGCAAACCCGGCCGGCTACTGGTCCGGCTCGGGCTCACCATCCCGATGGTCTGCTTCGCGCCGGTCGCGCTCGCGATTGGCTGGTTGCTCGATCGGTTCGAGTTCGACAGCATGCCGCGGCTGAGCCTGTGGCTAGCCGCCTGGCTGACCATGTTCGGGCTGATCGTCGCGATCGGCGTCAAGGTATTCCTGGCGGTGCTGCGCGGGGGCGCACCCGGCCGGCCCGCCTGGCCAGCCGGGCTCGCGGTCGCCGGGCTCGGCGTGCTCACCGTGCTGGCGGTCACTCTACAGACGTTCACCTATCCGGTGACCATCACCCGCGGCGGACCGGCCCGCGAGACCGAAACCCTGATGCTTGATCTGTACTTCCAAGGCTTCCAGACCTTCGCGAGCGGTCCGGCAGCGGCCCGCGGCACGGTGCTGCTGGTCCTGCTGATGGCGCTGGGGATCGCCGCCTGGCTGATCGTCGTCCTATCCGGACTCCGGTTCGAGGTGGCCGATCACCCAGCCCCGACTGGCAAGCCGTGGGCGGTGCTCGCGTCCGTAGCCGGCCTGCTGCTAGTCCTCGGGATCACGTTGTACGGCCTGTGGCCGTGGCTGCACCGGCTCGGCCAATTCGGCCCGGAAGAGATCCGCAGCGAGATCGGCACCGCGCTGGTGAACGCCTGGCTGCCGCCACTCGTGTCCACAGTGATCGGAGTCGGGCTGGCCGCGGTCGCCGGGTTCGGGATCGGCGCGCTCCGCCCGTTCGGCCGCTGGAGCGAGGTGCTGCTGCTGCCCTTCGCACCGTGGCTGTTCGTGGGGATCGGGCCACTGGTGGCGGTCAAGTACGAGGACGCCGTACGCGTGCTGGGGATGGACAACTTCCTGAGTTCGATCCCCCCGACCTGGCTGGTGATCCCGGCGCTGTTCCTGTTCACCATGCTCGGCCGGGGCCTGGCCCGCTCCAGCCGCGGCTACGGATCGGTGGCCTTGCGGTCGCTGCCGTTTGTGGCGCTGGTGGCCGCCGCCACCTGGTTGGTGCAGGCGCAGAGCCTGCTGTGGGGGATGACCTTCCGGCCAGGTTTGGATACCACCGCGCCCACGCTGGCGCTGATGTACATCAACCAGTTCGTCGACGCGACCCCGGACGAGGTGCCGATCGGGTGGGTGCTGCCGATCCCGGTGATCCTGGTATTCGCGCTCGGGTTGGCCGCGCTCAACGCCTTCTACCTCGACCCGTTGACGATCCGGGCCGGCCGCGAGCGCCCGCCCGCCGTACCGGCGCCGCCGCCTGCGCCACCGCCGGCGCCGGTCGGGCAGACTTAGGCTCGATGATCGTTGATTGGCTGTTGGCGGCCGGGAAGGCGTTCGTGGCGATCGCGCCGGTCGAGCTGCCGGACAAGACCTTCGTCGCCACGCTGGTGCTCGCCACCCGCTACCGACCGTTGACGGTCTGGCTCGGGGTAGCCACCGCGTTCGCCGTACACAGCGCGATCGCGGTCGCCGCCGGCAGCCTGGTCTCGCTGCTGCCGGCCACCCCGGTCCGGCTGGTGGCGGCCGGCCTGTTCGCGGTCGGGGCGATCATCATGCTGCGGGAGGCGCGGCGATCCGAGCCCAGCTCGGAGGAGGAGCAGGAGTACGAAGCGAAGCTGCGCACCCGGACCGGCGCCGCCGCGTACGGGGCCAGCTTCCTACTGCTGTTCACCGCCGAGTGGGGCGACCTGTCGCAGCTGTTCACCATGGGCCTGGTCGCCAGCGGTGAGCCGCCGGTGGCGGTGTTCGCCGGGGCGTGGCTGGCGCTCGCCGCCGTCTCCGGCACGGCGGTGCTGGTCGGGCGCTGGCTGCTGCGGCACGTGCGGCTGTCGATCGTCCGTTACCTGGCCGCTGCGGTCTGTGCCGCATTGGCGGTACTCACGGCCCTGTCGGCGATCGGCTGATCGAGGCCACGGTATGCTTATAGCCGTTTCTCAGCATGTCAGGAGTGCTGCTGTGGCCCGCGTCGTCGTCGACGTCATGCTCAAGCCCGAGATCCTTGACCCGCAGGGTCAAGCGGTCGCTGACGCCCTGCCGCGGCTGGGCGTGACCGGGGTCACCTCGGTCCGGATCGGTCGCCGGATCGAGCTGGAGTTCGAGGGCACCCCCGAACTGGCGACCGTGAACGAGCTCGCCGACCGGCTGCTCGCCAACCCGGTGATCGAGGACTACGCGGTCACCATGCCGCCGGAGACGGAGGCGGCGTGAGGATCGGCGTGGTCACCTTCCCCGGCTCGCTCGACGATGTCGACGCGGCCCGGGCGGTGCGCTATGCCGGCGCCGAGCCGGTGGCGTTGTGGCACGCCGACGACAACCTCCACGGGGTCGACGCGATCATCCTCCCGGGCGGCTTCTCGTACGGGGACTACCTGCGGTGCGGCGCGATCGCGCGGTTCGCGCCGGTGATGGAGTCGGTGGCCGACGCCGCTCGCGGCGGCGCGCCGGTGCTCGGCATCTGCAACGGCTTCCAGGTGCTGTGCGAGGCACACCTGCTGCCGGGGGCGCTCACCCGCAACCAGCACCTGCACTTCCGCAACCGCGACCAGCGGCTGCGGATCGAGTCGACCGCGACCGCCTGGACCAACGCCTACGACCAGGACCAGGAGGTCCTGATCCCGATCAAGAGCGGCGAGGGGCGATACGTCGCCGACCCGGCGACCCTGGACGAGCTGGAGGCGGCCGGCCGGGTGGTGGCCCGGTACGTCGGCGGCAACCCGAACGGTTCGCAGCGCGACATCGCCGGCGTCGCCAACGAGGCCGGCAACGTGGTCGGGTTGATGCCGCACCCGGAGCACGCGATCGACACCCTGACCGGCCCGTCCACCGACGGACTCGGGTTCTTCACCTCGGCTCTCAAGCACCTGGCCGGAGTGTCCGGGTGACCACGCTAAACACCTATGTAGACACAGTCGAGACCGCGGCCGCCACTCCGGAGGAGCTGCAGCCGTACGAGGAGCTCGGCCTGCGCCCGGACGAGTACCAGCGGATCCGGGAGACGCTCGGCCGCCGACCGACCGAGTCCGAGCTCGCGATGTACGCGATCATGTGGAGCGAGCACTGCTCGTACAAGTCGAGCAAGGTGCACCTCCGCCAGTTCGCCGAGAAGGCGCCGGACTCCGACCGGCTGCTCGCCGGGATCGGCGAGAACGCCGGCGTGGTCCGGATCACCAACGACCTGGCCGTCACGTTCAAGATCGAGTCGCACAACCACCCGTCGTTCGTGGAGCCGTACCAGGGCGCGGCCACCGGCATCGGCGGGATCGTCCGGGACATCCTGGCGATGGGCGCCCGGCCGCTGGCGGTGATGGACCCGCTCCGGTTCGGCGCCGCCGACCACCCGGACACCGCCCGGGTGCTGCCGGGGGTGGTCGCCGGGATCGGCGGGTACGGCAACTGCCTGGGCCTGCCGAACATCGGCGGCGAGGTCGTGTTCGATCCGTGCTATCAGGGCAACCCGCTGGTGAACGCGCTCTGCCTCGGAGTGCTGCCGACGAACCGGCTGCAGCGCAAGGCGGCTGCCGGCCCGGGCAACATCGCGGTGCTGCTCGGCGCCAAGACCGGCCGGGACGGGATCGGCGGGGTGTCGGTGCTCGCCAGCTCCTCGTTCGAGCAGGAGGCGGCGGCCCGGCGACCGTCGGTGCAGGTGGGTGACCCGTTCACCGAAAAGCTGCTGATCGAGTGCTGCCTGGAGCTGTTCGACGCCGGGCTGGTGGTCGGCGTCCAGGACCTCGGCGGGGCGGGGCTGACCTGCGCGCTCTCCGAGACCGCCGCGGCGGCCGGCACCGGGATGGACGTCCGGCTGGAGAAGGTGCCGCTGCGCGAGCCGTCGATGACCCCGCCGGAGATCCTGGCCAGCGAGTCGCAGGAGCGGATGCTGCTGATCGTCGCGCCGCAGCACCTGGAGGCGGTGCGGGAGGTGGCGCAGCGGTGGGGGGTGCTGGCGACCGCGATCGGGGTGGTGACCGACACCGGCCGGCTCACCATCACCTGGCACGGCCAGACCGTCGCGGACGTGCCGCCGGGCAGCCTCGCCGACGAGGGTCCGGTGTACGCGCGGCCGATGCGCGAGCCGGCCGACCTGCCGCTGCTGGTCGCGGACCGGGCCGAGACCCTGCCCCGGCCGACCGACCTGCGGGCGACCCTGCTGAAGCTGGTCGCCTCGCCGAACCTGTGTGACCGGACCTGGGTGACCGAGCAGTACGACCGGTACGTGCGCGGCAACACCGTGGCAGCGGCGCCGGAGGACGCTGGCGTGATCCGGCTGGACGAGACCACCCGGGTCGGGGTGGCGCTGTCGGTCGACGGCAACGGCCGGTTCGCCCGGCTCGACCCGTACGCCGGGGCGCAGCTCGCGCTCGCCGAGGCGTACCGCAACGTGGCGGTCACCGGCGCCACCCCGGTGGCGGTGACCAACTGCCTGAACTTCGGCTCGCCGGAGGACCCGTACGTGATGTGGCAGTTCGCCGAGGCGGTCCGCGGGCTCGCCGACGGCTGCGCCGAACTCGGGATCCCGGTCACCGGCGGGAACGTCAGCTTCTACAACTCGACCGGCGCGGCCGCGATCAACCCCACGCCGATCGTCGGAGTCCTCGGGGTCTTCGAGGACGTCGCGGCCCGGATCCCGGCCGGGTTCGCCAGCCCGGGCGACGTGATCTTCCTGCTGGGCGAGACCCGCGAGGAGCTGTCCGGGTCCGAGTGGGCCTGGGTGGAGCACGGCCACCTGGGCGGCAGCCCGCCGCGGGTGGACCTCGACGCCGAACGCCGGCTCGGGGTGGCGATCGCCGAGGCGAACCAGCTCGGGCTGCTGCGCACCGCGCACGACCTCTCCGAGGGCGGGCTGGCGCAAGCGCTCGCCGAGGCCTGCCTGCGGCACGGCTACGGCGCCACCATCCAGCTGCCCGATGACCCGCCCGGCGGCGCGTTCGGGTTCCTGTTCAGCGAGTCCGCCGCCCGGGCGCTGGTGAGCGTGCCGCTCGGCCGGGAGAAGGCGTTCAGCAGCCTGTGCGCCGAGCGCGGGGTGCCGTGGGTGGCGCTTGGGGTGGTCGGCAACGCCGACGGCCCGCTCAAGGTGGTCAACGAGTTCGAGATCCCGCTGGCCGAGCTGCGCGCCGCCTGGTCGGAGACGCTGCCGAAGCTGTTCGGCCGGACCGAGCCGCGCCCGGCCGCGGACGCCGACCCGGCGGCCACCGACGCCGTCTGAACCCGAGCCGAGCTACTGGTCGAGCCAGTCCAGCCGGCGGCGCTCCGGCGGGTCGGCGCTGTGCCGGGACGACCGCGGCGCGGCCTGCTCCGGCGGGTAGCCGTTGTCGTGGCCACCGCGCTGCTGGGTCGGCTGGTCGTAGCGGTCGTACCCGGACTGGTGGTAGTCCTGGTCGCCGTACCCGCCCTGCTGGTAGCCGCCCGGCTCCTGGTAGCCGCCCGGCTCCTGGTAGCCGCCGCCCTGGTCGTAGTCGCCGGACTGGTAGCCACCGGACCGGTAGTCGCCGCCGCGGTCGTAGCCGCCGCCCCGGTAGTCACCCCGGTCGTAGCGGGGCTGCGGCTGGGTGTACGGGTCCGGGCCGTAGGAGCTGTTGTCGTACGACGACCGGTAGCCCGGCTGCTCGTGCCGGCCGGCCGGGCTGCCGTACGCCCCGCCGCCGTACTCGGAGCCTCCGCCGTACTCGTTCCCCCGGCCGCCGCTGTACGGCTGCCGGACCTGGGTCGGCTCGTCGTACCGCTCCGGCGGCGAGCCGTGCCGGCCGGTCGGCGAGTCGAACGCCTGGGTCGCCGACGCGGGCGTGCCGTACGCCGGCCCCGCCGGCCGCGGTGGCGGTGGGCTGCCCGGTGCCGGTGGCCGGGGGCCGGCCGGCCGGATCGGTGAGGTCGGCGCGTCGCCGGCCCGCGGCAGCAGCGCGGTCTCGTCGGCACCGGCGCGCGGGTGCATCATGGTCGGCGCGTTCGCCAGCGCCGGCTGTGGCCCGACCGCCGGCAGCGGGCCGCGCGGCCCCATCACCTGGGTCGGGGTGGGCCGGTAGACGCCCTGGCTGCCCGGCGTCGGGGTCGGGCCCCGCGGGCCGAACGGCTCGTCGGCGCCGTCGTCCGGATCCTCGTCCTCGCCCTGCTCGCGCCGCCGGCGGTAGATCAGGTACGCGATCGCACCGACCCCGAGCAGCACGAACAGGATCCCCAGGATGATCATGATGGTGGTGAAGGTGCCGCCACCGCCGCCTTCGCCGCTGTCCTCCGCGGCGACCGGGGCGGTGGTCGGCGGCGCGGTGGTGGCTGGCTCGGTGGTCGGCGGCGGTTCGCTGGTCGGCGGCGTGGTGCTCCGCAGCGCCAGCTGGATCCCGGTGAGCGAGCCACCGGGATCGACGTTCTGCGTGATCGAGTTGCCCTCGTACCCGTCCGCGCTGGCGCGCAGGCCGATCGTGCCGCCGGCGATGTCCTCGCCCTGGAACGAGAACTGGCCGCTGTCGTTGGTGGTACGGGTGAACTCCGCGCCCTGACTGTCGGTCAGGAAGACGGTGGCGTTCGAGATCGGCTCACCGGTGATCTCGTCGGTGACGAAGCCCGACACCTCCGCCACCGGCGGCGGCCGGTCCGGCCCCTGTACCCGGATGTTGAACGAGGTCTGGCCGCCACCGGAGAGGGCGACCTGGGCGGTGCCGTTGCGGGTGTCCCCGGACTGCACCGGGCTGTTTCCGGCCACTCCGATCTGCGCCACCACGTTCCGGGTCTCGCCCGGTCCGATCGTGCCGAGGTTGCAGTCCATCCGGGTGTTGTCGTTGGTGAGGTTGCACCCGTCTCCGGCGCTGGTGATCGACACCCCGACTTCGGCCAGCGGCACCACCATCGTGAGCTGGACGTTCTGGGCGACCCCGTTGACCGGGTCGTTGCTGGCATTCTGGACCGTGATGGTGACGCTCTGCGGGCCGCCGCCGACCCGCAGTTCGATGTTGCCGATGTTGCCCAGTCGCAACTGTGGTTGGGCATGGGCCGGGGTGCTGAGGAAACCGGCAACGAGAGCAGCCACCGCCGCCGTAACCACACCGGCGCGCAGCGCTACGCGGTGTACTGTCACTTCCACCTACCTCCCGTGCCGGGCACCAACGAAGACTATGCCTTGTCTTAACGGGTTCGCGAAACCCAGGGTTGGGTGGACTACCGTCGCGAGCACGACGTATCGTCCCGTCGTGTCCGGAGAGCCAGAAAAATCCATGGCCGTCTCAGCCGTAATCGCCGATCTGGACGCTGGCCGTACGCCCGATCCCCGACTACTCGCAGACACCGTCCGGTCACTGTTGCGGCAGTTGGCCGCGGCGGCGCCCGGCCGGTCGGTGGAGGTTCGGGTCCCTCCCTACGGCGCGATCCAGTGCATCGCCGGGCCGCGACACACCCGCGGCACACCATCGAACGTGGTCGAAACCGATCCAGCTACCTGGGTGCTGGTCGCGGTCGGCCGGCTGAGCTGGGCGGAAGCGGTTGCCGACGGTCGGATCCGGACCAGCGGCAACCGGGCCGACCTGTCCGCCTACCTGCCTGTCGCCATTCGCTGGCCGCCGGATGTCGCGTAAACTGAAGGCTCATTTACCACGGGGACAAGCATGAGGAGTTCCAGCGTGCCCGACCTCGACCTCCTGCCGGAGGTACGGGAAGAGTGCGGAGTGTTCGGGGTTTGGGCGCCGGGCGAAGCGGTGGCGAAGCTCACCTACTTCGGCCTGTTCGCGCTCCAGCACCGCGGCCAGGAAGCGGCCGGCATCGCGGTCAGCGATGGCTCCGGCGTGGTGGTCTACAAAGACCTCGGGCTGGTCGCCCAGGTCTTCGACGAGCCCACCCTCGCCAGCCTCCGCGGCCACCTCGCGATCGGCCACACTCGATACTCGACCACCGGCGGTTCCACCTGGGAAAACGCCCAGCCCACTCTGCGGGCGACCCCGGCCGGCGCCACCATCGCGCTGGCCCACAACGGCAACCTGGTCAACACCGCCGAGCTGGCGGCCCGGGTGACCGACCGGCCCGGTGGGCCGGACGCGCTGGCCACCTCCGACACGGCGATCGTCACCAGCCTGCTCGCCGCCCACCCGGACCTGTCGGTGGAGGAGGCGGCGCTGCGGGTGCTGCCGACCCTGCGCGGCGCGTTCAGCTTCGTGTTCCTGGACGAGAGCACCCTCTACGCCGCCCGTGACCCGCACGGGGTCCGCCCGCTGGTGCTCGGCCGGCTGGAGCGGGGCTGGGTGGTGGCGAGCGAGACCGCCGCGCTGGACATCGTCGGTGCCAGCGTGGTCCGCGAGGTCGAGCCGGGCGAGCTGCTCGCGATCGACGAGCACGGCCTGCGGTCGGCCCGGTTCGCCAACCCGGACCCGAAGGGCTGCCTGTTCGAATACATCTACCTGGCCCGGCCCGACAGCACGCTGGCCGGCCGGAACGTGCACGCGGCCCGGGTGGCGATCGGCCGCCGGCTGGCCATCGAGCACCCCGCCGACGCCGATCTCGTGATCGGCGTTCCGGAGTCCGGCATCCCGGCCGCGATCGGGTACGCCGAGGCCTCCGGCATCCCGTACGGCGCCGGCTTGATCAAGAATTCGTACGTCGGCCGTACCTTCATCCAGCCCTCGCAGACGATCCGGCAACTCGGGATCCGGCTGAAGCTGAATCCACTTCGGGAGAACGTCCGTGGCAAGCGGCTGGTGGTGGTCGACGACACGATCGTGCGCGGCAACACCCAGCGGGCGATCGTCCGGATGCTGCGGGAGGCCGGCGCGATCGAGGTGCACGTCCGGATCTCGGCGCCGCCGGTGCGCTGGCCGTGCTTCTACGGGATCGACTTTCCCACCCGGGCGGAACTGATCGCCAACGGGCTCGACAACGAGGGCATCCGGCGGTCGATCGGAGCGGATACGCTCGGTTACATATCGCTAGACGGCCTGGTCGCGGCGACCGAACAGCCGAAGACGAGGCTCTGCAAGGCGTGTTTCGATGGGAGCTACCCGATCGAGCTACCGGCTGGTCACCTGATCGGCAAGCAGATCCTCGAGGGCGGCGTCCTGTCCATGGCCGCGCCGAGACCCAGGGGTGAAATGTGACGCACGTAACCAACGGACCGGGGCTACCCCCCAGCACGTCCGGCGGGATGGGGATTCTCGGCGGCTCGACCGGGCTGACCCGCGAGCCCTCGGAGTACCTCCCGTGGCTCGCCAGCCGGAACCGCGGCGGCCGGGGCGGTCGCAAGCGGACGGTGACGTACGCCGAGGCCGGGGTCTCGATCCACGCCGGTGAGCAGGCGGTGGAGCGGCTCAAGTCGCAGGTCCACCGGACCCGGCGGCCGGAGGTGCTCGGCCAGCTCGGCGGGTTCGCCGGGCTGTTCCGGCTGGACACCAAGCGCTACCGCAACCCGGTGCTCGCCTCCTCGACCGACGGGGTCGGCACCAAGCTGCTGATCGCGCAGGCGATGGACGTGCACGACACGGTCGGGCTGGACCTGGTCGCGATGGTGGTCGACGACATCGTCGCCTGTGGCGCCGAGCCGCTGTTCCTGCTCGACTACGTCGCCTGCGGCGAGGTGCAGCCGGACCGGGTGGCCGAGATCGGCAGCGGCGTGGCGCACGGCTGCAAGATGGCCGGTTGCGCGCTGATCGGTGGCGAGACCGCCGAGCACCCGGGGGTGCTCGCCCCGCACGAGTACGATCTGGCCGCCACCGGGGTCGGGGTGGTCGAGGAGGACGAGATCCTCGGCCGGGACCGGGTGGAGGTCGGCGACGTCGTGATCGCGATGGGCTCGTCCGGTCTGCACGCGAACGGCTACTCGCTGGTGCGGCACGTGCTGCTGGGGGCCGGCCGGCTCCGGCTCGACTCGGTGGTGGAGGACCTCGGCGAGCAGCGGACGGTCGGCGAGGAGCTGCTCACCCCGACCCGGATCTACACCAAGGACTGCCTCGGCCTGCGGGACGAGACCGAGGTGCACGCGTTCGCGCATGTGACCGGCGGCGGGATCCCGGGCAACCTGGTTCGCGTGCTGCCCAGCCATGTCGACGCGGTGGTGGACCGGTCCACCTGGTGCCCGCAGCCGATCTTCAACCTGGTGCAGCGGCGCGGCCGGATCGACGACGCCGAGATGGAGGCCACCTTCAACATGGGGATCGGCATGTTCGCGATCGTCGCCGCCACCGAGGCCGACCGGGCGCTGGCGTTCCTGCGCGGCCGGCGGGTGGACGCCTGGCAGGCTGGCGAGATCGTGGAGGGCACCGGTACGGTCCGGATGCTCGGCTCGTTCGCCGGCGGCTGAGATCGCCGGCGGCTGAGGGGCCATCTCCGCTGTAGTAGCCTGGCAAGCCCCAGAGGGAGGCTTGGCGGAGTTGGTCATGCGCTGGACCGGGATGCGCGGTGTGGTGGATATCCCGTCGTACGTCCTGATGCAGCCCACCACACTGTGCAATCTCGACTGTGCCTACTGCTACCTGCCGCATCGAGCGGTGGATCGCCGGATGTCGGTGGCGGTGGCCGAGGCGGTCGCCGACACCGTCAACGAGTGGGCCCGGACCGTCGAACGGTTCTCGGTGGTGTGGCACGGTGGCGAGCCGCTCGCCGCCGGACGCGACCACCTGGCCGCGTTGATGGCGCCGTTCCGCGGCGTGGAGCACCACATCCAGACCAACGCCACCCTGATCGACGACGGTTGGTGCGAGTTCTTCCTGCAGCACCAGATCGAAATCGGGCTCAGCATCGATGGCCCGGCGGCCCGCAACGCGCTCCGGGTCGACCGGGCCGGTCGCCCGGCGTACGACCGGATCCTGCGCGGGGTGGAGGCGCTGCGGCGGCACGGGATCAGGTTCGCGGTGATCTGCGTGGTCTCGGACCCGCGGCCGGGGATCGCCGCCGACCTCTACCGGTTCTTCCGCGAGCTGGGCTGCTACTGGCTCGGTATCAACATCGAGGAGCGGGAGGGGGTCAACCAGCGGGACAACACCCGCGCCGAGGCGGAGGTACGGGGATTCTGGGCGGAGCTGGCCGGCGCCTGGTCCGCCGATCCAGCGATCGAGCTGCGTGAGATCGAGTGGTCACTGCACTACCTGGCGGCGGCGCTGCGTGGCGAGGAGGACTCGGTGCTGCCGCGGCAACGCGACCCGGTGCCGACGATCGCCCACGACGGGCGGGTGGTGCTGTTCTCGCCGGAGCTCGCCGGCTTCAGCGACGCCGCCGGGTACGGCGACTTCGCGCTCGGCAACGTGCTCGACACCCCGCTCGCCGCGATCGTGGCCGGTGCCGCCGAGCCGACCGGCTGGGTGGCCGAGTACTTCGCCGGAGTCGAGCGGTGCCGCCACGCCTGCCCGTACTTCGGCTTCTGCGGCGGGGCTCACGCCTCGAACCGGTACTTCGAGCTCGGCCGATTCGACGCGACCGAGACCGAGCACTGCCGCAACACCAAGATCCGTCTACTGGAAGGGGTGCTGGACCATGCCCGAGGACTTGACCATGCCCGCCGGTAACCCGGCGCATGGCGAGGCGCTGGCCGGTCAACCGGCGACCGCCGGGGACCGCCCGCGCGGCGACGGGAGCCACCAGCGCACCGATGACCGTCAGCGCACCGACTCGCTCGCCGACCGCGTACAGGCCGCCGCGGCCGGCCTCGCGCCGTTAGTAGCGCAGGCGGAGGCGGTGCAGCGGGAACGCGCGGCAATCGCGAAGGAACGAGGGGCGCCCCGGTGGACCGATGTGTTCACCACCCAGTTCACCGAGTTCAGTAACCGCCCCCGGTAACGCTGTCACGCTGACCGGGCGCACGAGCGCCCGGTCAGCGGTCGCTATTAACGGCGTGACGAGCGAGCGCCGTCCGCAGCCTCGTCTTCCTCGTCCAGATCGTCGAGGTACGCGGCGTACGGGTCGTCGTCGTCGGCCTTCGCGGTCTTCTTACCGTTGCCGGAGAGCTCCCGCTGCAGCGCCTCGAGGTCGGTTTCCGGGGAGTGATATTTCAGCTCCCGGGCCACCTTCGTCTGCTTGGCCTTGGCTCGGCCGCGCCCCATGGCGACCCCCTCGCACAGAATTCGGGGCAGCCCGAAGGCGGGCCCCGATGACGTTCAGCATCTCTCGTAGGTCTTACGTTACATCGCAACGCCCAGCATCGACACCTCACCCCCGTGCCAAACAGATCACCTTTCGCCGGCTCACACCCGGATGGCCCGCAGCCGGCCGACCTCGGCCATCCGCCGCTCGGCCATCCGGTCGGCCGCTACCGCCGGTAGGACCCCCTCGGCCTCGGCCTCTGCGAGGAGCTGCTTCGTCGTCTCGTACAGCTTGCTCACCCGCTGCTTGGCCCGTTCGAAGTTGAAGCCCTCGATCTCGTCCGCGACCTGGATCACACCACCCGCGTTCACCAGGTAGTCCGGGACGTAGAGGATGCCGCGCTCGGCGAGGGACTTCTCGATCCCCGGGTGCGCCAGCTGGTTGTTGGCGGCACCGGCGACGATCCGGGCGTTGAGCACCGGCACGGTGTCGTCGTTGAGCGCGCCGCCCATCGCGCACGGGGCGTAGATGTCGATGTCCGAGGCGATCAGGGTCTTGGTGTCGTCCACCAGCTCAACTTCGGGGTGGTTGGTCCGGGCCCAGGCGACCGCCTTCGGGTTGATGTCGGTCGCCACCACCCGGGCCCCGTCGGCCAGCAGGTGCCCGGTCAGGACCTTGCCCACCTTCCCCAGCCCGGCGATCCCGATCCGGCGCCCGGCCAGCGAGGGTGTCCCCCAGACGTGCTCGGCCGCCGCCCGCATGCCCTGGAACACCCCCCAGGCGGTGAGCACCGACGAGTCGCCGGCCCCGCCGTGCAGCTCGCTGCGGCCGGTCACCCACCGGGTCTCGCGGGCGATGATGTCCATGTCCTGTACGTAGGTGCCGACGTCGCAGGCGGTGATGTACCGGCCGCCGAGCGACTCCACGAACCGCCCGTACGCCCGCAGCAGCGGCTCGGTCTTGATCTGGTCCGGGTCCCCCCAGATCACCGCCTTGCCGCCGCCGAGGTCGAGGCCGGCCAGCGCGTTCTTGTACGCCATGCCGCGGGACAGCTCCAGCAGGTCATGGAGCGCCTCCTCCTCGGTGGCGTACGGGTAGAACCGGGTGCCGCCGAGGGCGGGGCCCAGCGCGGTGGAGTAGATGCCGATGATGGCGCGCAACCCAGTTGGCTTGTCCTGACAGAAGACGACCTGCTCGTGACCGGTGTCCCCGGAGAGAATGTTCATGTCCGCTCCTCGAGGTAGCTCCGGCGCCACCCTTGTGGGGTGCCGCCGTGCGGGAAGGGCGCGAGATGGCGCCTCAGTTTGAGCCTAAACGCATCCGGCGCCCCGTGGCTGACCCCGATTTCGCCGTAGGATCGGAGCGTGCCGTCCATGTTCGCCGCGTATCTGCGCGTGTACGAGCCGCTGGCCGCGTTCGATCGCGACGAGCAGCGATACTGGCGGCGCTACGTCCAGGAAGGCCGGGCGGTCGGGCCGGGGGAAGGCCCGCAACGGCAGCGCACCGCCGTGCTCGAAGCGTTGGGCAGCGGCTGGACCCGGCTGCCGACCCTGCCGGATGAGGCGTACGTGCTGGAGGCCGACGACACGCTGCTGGTGTGCCCGTGGAGCCTGCGGGTCCGGGTGGCCGAGGCGGCGCTGAACGCGCGGGACGGCGTCCCGCCGATCATCGCCGACGCGTTCATCCCCCCGTCGTTCGCCGGGCTGGCCCGGGCGGTGCTGGAGGACTGGCGAGCCGGCCCGAGCCGGCTGCACGAGCAGGTCGCCACCTGGGGCGTGCCGCTGCGCTGGTTCGTGTTCGTGGACGCGAAGGAGCGGCAGCTGTCCACCGCGGGCGGCCACCGGATGCTGCGCTACCGGACCCCGATCTCCAAGGCCCGCCGGCGCGCCCACCGCGGGCTGGCGGTGCTGCGCCGGGCGGTCGGGGACGCGCCGATCACGGAGGCGGTCGAGGAGGGCGCCCGCTGGCTGGAGGAGTTCCACCCCCGGTCGGTGCTGGAGCTCGACTACGGCGGGCTGGTGGACCTGCTCCCCGACGAGCAGTTGATCGCGGACGACTCGCCGAGCCTGGTCGCCGCCGGGCTGGCCGGGCTGGCCAGGGGCGACGCCGAGTCGGCCACCGAGGCGTACGAGAAGCTGGTGAACCGGTGGCGAGCCATCCAGCTGCTAGAACGGGCAAACTAGCCGCAAGTAGAGCATTGCAGCGAGAATATCGGCTCGAATATTCTTGACTCATCCCAAAACAGGTGCTTAGACCGAAAAAGTCGGGATAAATCAGTCATTGGTCGTCCATACGTCTAGGGAGTACCATCCGTTCGGCCCATGTCGGACATCAGAGACTAGCCGGACCATGGAGACGCGTCCGGCCGGCTGACCCCCCGGCCGTTATGCGTCGAAGGCGGCCTTCGCACCCCCGCGGAGGAGCCGGAACTGTGGAGGAACTACCGATGGCGTCTCGTACGCACGAACCCGAGCCCCTGCTTACCCCGGCCGAGGTCGCGTCGATGTTTCGTGTTGACCCCAAGACGGTGACGCGGTGGGCCAAAGCTGGCAAGCTCAGCGCGATTCGCACGCTGGGCGGCCACCGTCGTTACCGCGAGTCCGAGGTCCGCGCCCTACTGCAGGGCCAGATCCCCCAGCAGCGCACCGGCGACTGACCGGTCGCTGCTGGTGCGCCGCTGTGCACCGCTAGCGCGTCGATCATGGAGTTTTCCGGCGGGTCGTAGGGCGGGTCGCCGGAAAGCTCCATGATCGTCGAACGTCCGGGGCGGGACGGACGATGTAGCCCGGCCGCGACCGATCGTCCCAAGTGAACCGGATCACCGTCCAGCCGCGAGCGGCGAGGTCGCCGCCATACCATCCACTGTGGTCCGATGGGCCGGCTCGACGGCCAGCGGGTGGACGAGTAGCCCCGGCCGGTTCAGCGCACCGCGTAACCACTCACTCCACACGGAGGACTCGGCCGAGGCCGAGCCGGCGGTTGACCGCCGCCTCGATCAGCGCACCACCGATCACGAACACCCCGAGCAGACCGGCCAGTAGGCCGACCGTCCGCGGATCCAGCCCGATCTCGATCGGCGCGCCGCCGGTGAACTCGGTGAGCCCCAGTGCCGGCGCGAGCAGCACCGGTAGCGCGATTCCGGTGGCGGCACCGGCCACCACCGCCAACGTCGTGACCGGCGTCAACTCGATCAGCAGCAGCCCGCGCGCCTGCCGCATCGACAAGCCCATCGTGCGTAGCAGCGAGATCGAGTGGCTGCGGGCGGCCACCTGGACCACCAGCGCCAGCGCGACCGCGAGTACCCCACCCACCGCGGCCCCCACGGCACCGGTCACGAACACGATGGTCAGGCCCCGGTTGAAGCCGGTGTCCTCCAGCTCCGCCCGCCGCTGCGCCAGCGTGGTCACGGTCACCGACGCACCCGGCACCGCCGCCCGGAGCGCCTCAGCGTCCACATCCGACCCACCGATCAGCAGCTCGTCGACCGGCGGCGCGGTCGGGAGCGCCTGCCGCGGCACCAGCACCCAGCGCTCACCCGGCACCAGGCTGGGCAGCTCGTCGACGTCACCGGCGACCACCGCCTCGTACGCATCGAATCCAATCTCGACGGTGAGCGACTCCGACGCGGTCGGGCCGTCGGCCCGCTCGGCGATCTGCCGATCCGCCAGGATCGGCAGCGGCCCGCCGCCGGGCCGGGCCGAAACCACCGGTTCCGGCAGCCGCGCGCTCGCTCCGATCTGCTCGAGGATCTCCTGGTACGCCACTGTGTCCACAGTGACCACGAACACCCCCTGGACCGACGAGCCACCGACCCGGACCAGCCCGTCGGTGTTGGCGGGGGCGACCATCCGCACGCCCGGGACCGCCGACACCGCCGCCACCGCCTCATCGGTGAGCCCGTCGCCGGCCAGCCGGGCGTCCGCGCCGAGCGCCTGCACCGCGGCCGCGTCCCGGGCCGCCGCCACCGAGGCGTACACCCCACCGGCGAACCCGCCGACCGCCACCGCGAGCACCAGCACCAGCAACGGCAGCGCGGTCACCGGCGCCGCCCGGCCGGCCCGGGCCAGCCCGAGGAAGCCGACCGCGCCCCGACCCCGGGCGGCCATCGCGCCGAACGCCCGCAGCGGCGGCGCGTACAGCCGGAGCGCGACCAGCCCGGCCGCGACCGCCACCAGCACCGGCACCGCCGACAGGTACGGGTCGGTGCCGCCGACCAGGTTCAGCCCGCGCCGATGCAGCAGCAGTACGCCGAGCACGGCGAGCCCGACCGCCGCCACTTCCACGGTGATCCGGGCCGGCCGGGGTCGGTAGCCGCGGAGCTCGTTACGGTTGGCGACCAGCCCGGCGTGCCGGCGCAGGTCGAGTAGCAGCATCACCGGCACCGCCAGCAACGCCACCGCCGCCACCGCCAACGGCACCGGCTCGACCAGCAGCGGCGCGTCCGGATCCCGGGCCCGGACGATCAGTAGATGCAGCAGCCAGCCGACCGCGATCGCCGGCAGCACGGCCACCAGCGCCTCAGCGAGGAACCGGCCCATCAGCACCGGCGCCGATCCGCCCCGGGCGCGCAGCAGCGCCACCTCGTTGCGGCGCCGGTCGAGGCTGAGCCGGGCGGCCAGCACCAGCAACCCGACCCCGACTCCGATCAGGCCGGCCACCACCACCGCCACCAGCGCCCGGGCCGCCGCCGCCTGCCGCTCGTAGCGGTCGATCAGCTCGATCAGCCGGGTCTCCACCTCCATCGAGGCCCGCCGGTCCGGATGGGTGGCCAGCGCGGCCACGGCGGCCCGAAGCTCGTCCAGCCCGGCCGCGGACACCCGCTCGTCGGCCAGCCGGATCCGGACCACGCTCTCCGGCGCGAAGCTCGGCCCCAACGTGGTCAGGCTGGTGGCGGTGCCGATCAGCCCGGTGCTTTCGACCACCTCCATCGCCGCCTGGTCGGTGGCGAGCGTGGCCCGCCGCAGCGGCGTGATGCTCCCGTCCGGGAACACCCAGTAGATGGTGCCTTCGGTGAGCAGGTACGGGTCGAACTCCCAGACCGGCGCGGCCGGGTCGACCGGCTCGAAGATCCCGACCAGCTCGATCGCGATCGCGTAGCCCGCCTCCTCGGCCGGGAACGGCGCTCGCGCCGCCACCCCCGGCAGCAGGTGATAGGTCTGGCCGACCCGCAACCCGAGCGCGTCGGCCACCTGGGCGGTGGTCATCACCTCGATCACCGTCTCGAACGGGTCGCGGACCGGGATCGTCGCCGGTGCCCGGCCTTCCACGATCGTCACGTCGTTCATCAGTCCGGTGTGGTGGTGCAGGCTCGCCAGCGGCATCGAAGCGCTCAGCTCGGTGTTGACCCCATCGCCGGTGACCGAGGCGGACCAGCCGGGGAAGCTGCCGCCCGGCGCCCGGATCTGGGTGCGCTGGATCCCCCAGGTGGTTCCCACCACCTCCGACAGCTCCGCCGGCAGCAGGCCGTCCACCTCGGTGCGGAACGCGTCGGCGGTGGTGGGGTTCGCCTCCAGCGGCTCCGAGATCGTGATGTCCCGGACGGTGGTCGGCGAGCGGCCTAGCTCGTGCCGCAGCGCGCGGTCCTCGTTGTCCCGGCTGAGCGGACCGGCGGCCGCCGCCACCAGCACCATCGCCGCACCGAGCAAGGCGGTCAGCAGCCACAGCCCGGCGTGGGCGCGAAGCCTGGCCAGAATCCGCATCAGTCCTCCCCGATCCGCAATGCTCCGGCGACCACCTCACGGCGAGCTCGGCGCGCCACCGCCGCCCCGAGCACCACCGACACCGCCAGCAGCCCGGCGGTCGGCAGCGCCAGCAGCTCGGGTGAGAGCGCCAGCAACGGCTCCGGTACCGGCACCGCCCCGGCCGGCGTCAGCACCAGCGACGGCCCCATCGCCGCGGCCACCCCGACCCCGACCAGCAGGCCGGCCACCACCCCCAGCCCGGCGAGCATCGCGTGCTCCACCACCAGCGCCCGGACCAGCGCCGGCGGCGAGGTGCCGAGGGTGTGCAGGACGGCCAGCTCGCGCTGGCGCCGGACGGCGGTCGCCCGGGAATCCACCACCAGCCCGAACGCGGCCAGTACGGCGGCGGTGGCGGCCGCCGCCCAGAGCGCGATCAGCATCCCGGAGCCGAGCGGGTCGGACAGCAGCCGGGCCGCTTCGGCCCGCCGGTCCAGCACTGGACCGGCCCAGCCCAGCTCCGCCACCGCGCTGGCCGGCTCGTCGGTGGCCACCCACCACTCCGTGACCTCCGGGGTCCGCTCGTGCCGGAGCAGCTGGTGGATCGACAGCCAGCGCAGGTCGGCCACCACGCCGGAGCCGCGCTCGGTGCCGGGCAAGGTGTCGACCGTACCGACCACTTGCATCTCCGGCAGCTCGTTCGCGGTGGTCGCGGCGAACGTCAGGGTGCTACCCACCTCGGCCCCGACCGCCGCCAGCACGTCCGGGGTGGCCACCACCGGCACCGGCGACAGCACCTCGAGCCCCGGGGCGACCAGCAGGTTCCCTTGGATCGGCAGCACCGTGGGGATGGTCATGCCGAGCGTGGACCCGTCCCACTCGGTCGCCGGTGCCGGCCCACCCACGAACTCGGACCTGGTCACCTGCCAGTCCGGCGGCAGCTCGAGCGGGGTGTCGGCGCCGGCCGCGTCGACCGCCGCCAGCTCCCACTGCCAGCTGACCGGGATCGGATCGGAGTCGAGCGTGTCCGCCCCCCAGAAGAACCCGGTGCCGAGCACCACGCCCGCGCCGACGCCGACCACCTCGGCGGCGTCCGGTGGCAGCGGCACGTCGATGTCGACGCCACCGCTGCGGTCCAGCCGGGCACTGCCCCCCGACAGCTGGAACCCCAGCTCGTCCGCCTCGGTGGTGTCGATGCCGACCCGGATCGGATGGATCTCGCCGGCGTGCGTCATCACGTATATCGTGAGCCGGTTGGTGCGCGGCCCCGGCACCTCGCCCACCTCGGTGAAAATCTGGCCGCCGGTGCCCTCGTACTCGGCTTCGTACTCGATCGTCTCCGGCGCCCGGTACTCGAGCCGGCCGGTCAGCCGGGTCGACCCGGCCGGAACCGGCACGCCGGCGAACTCCGGCCGGCCCTCCCGTAGCCGGCCGAACACCTCCGTGAGCGGAGCGGTGGCCGCGTCCGGCCGGAACCGGGCCACCTCCGGCGCCGCCTCGCTGTCCAGCGCCAGCAGCGGCGCCCGGGCCCCCTCCGGCAGGCTGACACTGCCGCGGGAGACCGGCATCAGGCCGGTCGCCGCCGGCAGCGCGGCGGCCAGCTCGGACCCGGAGGCGCGGGTCGGCTCGGCGATCCCCACCCGCAGGTCCGCGCCGACCGACTGCGCCGCCTGGTCCCGCTGGGACTGCTGCCAGGTGGTGGCGATCGCCGGTGCCAGCACCGCGGTGGCGACCGCCAGCAGCATCAGCAGCACCGGGCCGGCGTGCGGCCGGCGGTCGGCCTGCCACATGCCGAGCAGGCTGGCGAACCCGTCCCGCTGGCCGGTGAGGCGGACCCCGAGCCGGGTCGCCAGCGGCAGCAGCCGCAGCGCCACCGCGGTCGCCGCCAGCACCCCGACCACCGGGGCGGCTACCAGCAGCGGGTCGATCCCCAGCCCGTACTCGGTGTCGCTGACCGTCACCGCCGATCCGTACTGCCGCAGCTGGGTCCAGGCCAGCACCGCCAGCGCCACCAGCGCCAGGTCGACGCCGGCCCGCTGCAGCGTCGAGGCCCGGCTGGGCCGGGACCGCTCCTGCTGCTCGGCGACCCAGGTGCGGCCGCGGCCGGCGGCGGGCACCGCCAGCGCCAGGGCGCAGCCGATCGCGGTCACCACCGCCACCGCCCAGCCGAGCGGCGGGCCGAGCCAGCCGGACGGCGCCAGGTCGGCCTCGACGTTCAGGCTGCGGTCGCCGGCCCACCGGTCGGCATAGATCACCAGCCGGGTGCCGAGTGGCCCGCCCAGCAGCGCCGCCGGCGTGACCACCATCGCCGCCTCGCCGATGGTGAACCAGACCAGCTGGCGGCGGCTCGCCCCGCGCGCCCGCAGCAGCGCGTTCTCGCCCCGCCGGTGCGCGGCGAGCAGCCGGGCCACCAGCACCAGCCCGTACCCGCCGATCACCACCAGCAGCGCCGCCGGCAGCACCATCCCAGACCGGTTCACCACGGTGGCCACGCCCAGCCGGCCGGCCAGCTCTTCCAGCCCGGAGCTGAGCCGGACGTACCGGTCGAGCGCCGGGTCGTTCTCCTTGCGCTCCTCCAGCTCGTCGGCGAGCGCCCGGTAGTCGGCCGCGACCTCGCTCATACCGGCGTTCGCCAGCTGGTCCGGCTCGGCGTCGGCCACCCACTCCAGCGAGCCGAGCTGCAGGTACCGGGCCCCGTAGTCCTCGGCCGGCACCACGAACGGGCCCCACCCGCCCAGCTCGACCGGTGCCGAGATCAGCCGCCAGTACGGCTCGGCCGGGTCGACCGGTTCCCACAGCCCGACCACCTCGACCGGCGCCGGTTGCGGCTCGGTCCGGTTGTCGGTGATCGGCACCTGGTCGCCGACCGACACCCCGAGCTGCTCGGCGACCTCGACCGGCAGCGCGGCCTGCACCGGGTCATCGTCGGCCGCCGCCGGCTCCGGCCACGCCCCGTCGACCAGCCGGGCGTGGTCCGGAAGGTCGGTCATGAACGCCACCACCGCCGAGCCGTCGTCGGGCGCGAGCCCGGCCGGCAGCTCCTGCCCGCTGGCGTAGCCGCCGGCCGAGACCAGCAGCGGCACCCCGGCCAGCCCGCGGCTGAGCACCTCCCGGATCGCCGCGTCGCGGGCCGCCACCTGCTCCGGCGTGGCGGGTGCGGACGCGGTGACCATGAGCGTTCGTTCGGCCACCGACGCCTCGGCCATCGCCGACCGCACGCCGGCGATCGGCAGCAGCTGCGCGTAGAGCACGAACGCGGTCAGCAGCACGGTAGTGACGGTGGCGGCGAACGCGGCGGCCACCAGCAAGGTACGGGCGGCCGCCGCCCGCGGGAACACGATCCGCATCGGCGCCTACCGTCCGGCCAGCGCCGGCTCGGATTCGCTGAGCCGGCCGTCCCGCAGGGTCAGCACCCGGTCGGCGAGATCCAGCAGTGCCGGGTCGTGGGTGGCGACCAGCGCGGTCACCCCGCGGTCGGTGACCACCGCCCGCAGCAGGTGCATGATCGCCCGGCCGGTCTCGGAATCGAGCTGGCCGGTCGGCTCGTCGGCGATCAGCAGCTTCGGCTCGTTCGCCAGCGCCCGGGCGATCGCCACCCGCTGCTGCTGGCCACCGGAGAGCTCGTAGGGCCGCTGCTGGGCGTGGTCGCCCAGCCCGACCAGCTCCAGCAGCATCGCCACCCGCTGCTCCCGCTCGGCCGCCGGCACCTTGGCCAGCCGCAACGGCACCCCCACGTTCTCGGCCGCCGACAGGATCGGCAGCAGCCCGAACGACTGGAACACGAACCCGATCGTGCGCCGGCGCAGCTGCAGCAAGGTCCGCTCGCTGGCCGCGGTCACCTCGTGCCCGGCCACCCAGACCCGGCCGCTGGTCGGCTTGTCCAGGCCGCCGATCACGTTGAGCAGGGTGGTCTTGCCGGCCCCGGACCGGCCCCGGATCGCCACCACCTGCCCCTCGCCGGCGGTGAACGATACGTCGCGCAAGGCGTGCACCACGGTGTCGCCGGAGCCGTAGTCCCGGCTCACCCGCTCCACCCGTACCAGCTCACTCATCGCCCCTCCGGACCTGCACGTGATCCGGACGCAGCAACAGCTTCACCCGGTCCCGCAGCGACAGTGTGTCCACATATGACTTGGGTAGCTGGAGCCGGCCGGCCCGGTCCAGCAGGGCATACTCCTCGGCGACCCCGCCGCTGCGGCGGACCTCCGAGGCGGTCCGGCCATCCCGGATCGCGATCGTCCGGCTGACCTGTTCGGAGACGGCCGGGTCGTGGGTCACCACCACAATGGTCACCCCGAGCTCGGCATTGATGGTCTGGAGGGCCTGGAACACCTCGGCCGCGGTCGCCTCGTCCAGCTCGCCGGTCGGCTCGTCGGCGAACAGCACCTCCGGGTCGTTCGCCACCGCCACCGCGACCGCGGTCCGTTGCTGCTCGCCACCGCTCATCTGGGCCGGCTTGCGGTCGGCGCAGTAGCCGACGCCGACCATGTCCAGCAGCTCCCGGGCGCGCCGGCGGGCGGCGGTGCCGCTCCGGCGCCGGGCCAGCCGCATCGGCAACGCCACGTTCTCGGCGGCGGTGAGGTAGGGCAGCAGGTTCCGGGCGGTCTGCTGCCAGACGAACCCGACCGTCTTGCGCCGGTACTGCAGCCGCCGACGGGCGGTCATCGCCATCAGGTCATGGCCGGCCACCCGGCACACCCCGGCGGTCGGCTCGTCCAGCCCGGACAGGATGTTCAGCAACGTGGACTTGCCGGACCCGGAGGCGCCGACGATCGCCACCAGCTCGCCCCGGTCGATCACCAGGTCGAGACCTTGCAGCGCCACCACTTCGACGCCGTCGGACTTGAAAATCCGCACCAGGCCGTCGCAGACCAAGTGCCCCTGTAGCCGGTGTCGGCCACCGGCCCGGGCAGCCGCGCGCTCAGCCGCCCGGCGCTGCAGGTCCGCCAGCGACTCCCCGGGGTTTGTGACTGCAGTCATATAACCAAAGAGTCATTAGCCCCACCGGGAGGTTGCATCGGCGGCACCGGATTTGATCACGCTACTATGCGCGACCGGTCTGACTACTGCTAGTCAACGACCCGGTCCGGGGTGCCGTCCTGGTCGTCGTCGACCATCCGCAGGTCGACCTCGCCGTCGCCGTCGGTGTCCAGTTCGTACAGGTCGGCCTTGCCGTCCTGGTTGGTGTCGGCGACCCAGATGTCGGGTTTGCCGTCCTGGTTGGTGTCGAGGGTGACCAGGTCGACCCGCTCGCGCTCCTGCTCAGCCGGTTCGCTCATGGCTGGACACCATACTGGCTTACGCCTCGACGCGCAGCCCGACGTCGATCATCCGCTGGATGATCTGGGCGGCCTCGCTGAAGCCGATCACCACCACGCCCTCCGGATCGGCATCCACCAGGTCCTGGACCAGCTGGTCGAGGTTCGGCACCGGGCCGCCCTCCTCCTCGGGCACCTCGTAGGTCAGCAGCGTCACGTCCTCGTCCGGCACGCCGAACCGGCGCAGCGAGGCGAGCGCGTTCTCCTGCAGCCCCTGCCCGTAGGCGTCGCCGCGGGCGATGATCGCGATCTTCTGCACCCCGTCCCGCAGCATCATGTCGGCGAGCGCCGCACCCTGCAGGTCGTCGGAGGGGGCGGTACGGAAGTAGTAGCCATCGTGGTCGGCGGTGCTGAGCCGGGCGGCGGTGTTGGACGGCGAGAACAGGATCCGCTTCGCCGCCACTACGTCCGGCAGCACCGCCTCGCTCACCCCGGAGGCGGCCGCCCCGATGATGATGTGGACACCCGCGTCGACGTGCTCGGCGACGGTCTGCCGCGCCACGTCCGGGTCGGTGCCGTCGTCACCGTCCCGCCAGACCACGTCCACCCCGAACACACCGCCGGCGGCGTTGATGTCCTCGATCGCCAGCCGGGCCCCGGCGATCATCGGCGGGTACGCGATCGCAAGGTCACCGGTCTCCGGCAGCAGCCCGCCGATCACCAGCGGCTCGGTGTCGAAGCTCGGCTGGGCCGGCCGGGGACCCGGCGCCGGGCCCGGGTCCTGGGTGATGGCGGCCAGGTCACCGGCGCCGATGTACTCGGTCTTCGCCTCGTCGATGAACCCGTCCGGGCCGAAGTGCAGGGTGGCGTAGGTGGCGGTGGCCGGCTCGCCGAGATCGGTGAAGCCGCCCCGGCGCAGCGACACCCCCCGGTAGGCGAGATCCGTCCCGTCCCGAGCCAGGTCGAGGCAGTCGGCGACGTTGTCGCACTCCTCACCGCCGGCGGTGACCCCGTTGATGTAATCCTTGACCACTTCCGGGTCCGGCGTGCCGGCGAGCTCGGCGGCGAGCGCGGAGATCACCACCGCGTCGTAGGTCTCGCCGGCGAACAGGAACCCGGCCAGCGAGTCGTCGATTTCCAGCAGCCGGTTGGTGAACTCGGCCGGCAGCGGGTTGAGCGGCGCCGTCCCCTTCATACCGTTCAGCACCCGCCGGTCGGCGAGTTCCGCGGCGAACTCGTTCTGCATCGTGCCGTCCGTACCGTATAGCCGGATCGTGCCGTCCCCGCCCTCGCTCGCGTCGTCCCCGTTGTCCGCGCAGGCAGCCAGCACGAGCGCGGCGGACACAGCGGCCACCAGCAGCCGGCGAACCGGACGCTTCGGGCGGGCGGGACCTCCGGACAGCGTCATGGTGTCTGGACCTCTCGGGGTAACGAAGACAGACGTGCAGACCAGACGCACCCTAACGCGGTACGCCGATCGATGACCAGCCCGGTTGGTCGGTGTGGGGGCTGGTCGCTTCCCGGGCGCGGGTTGACGAGCCGGCATAGGCTTCCCACGTGGAGCTGTCGGCGGCTGCGTCCCGGGACGCGGAGGAGGTCCTCCATCGCGCCCTGGCCGGGGAGGACGACGCCGTCGCCGGTGCCTTCGACGAGGTCGTCCACCGGGCCGGGATGGCCGGTGTCTACCACGTCGCTTGGTGCCTCGCCGCCACCACGGTCGGCCCGGATCTGCCACCGGGCGCCTGGACGCTGGACTTTCCCGACATCGAGCAGGCCGGGTACGAGACCCGCTGGGTGGCCCGGTTCCTGAGCGCCTACGCCAACGCCGACGACTCCACCGGCGCGGCGCTGTTCCACGCGGCGGAGGCCGACGGCCACCTCGCCGATTGCCTGCTCACCCTGGCCGGCTCGGCCGCCGCCACGATCCGCCGCCGGCGGCCGGCGCAGCCGTCGGCCTGACTGGCCTGGCTGACCCGGTGGCGGCGCGGTTGCGTAAGGTGGGGCCGTGGCCGAAGTAGAACGGACGCTCGTCGTACTCAAGCCGGACGCCGTCGCCCGCGGGCTGGTCGGGCGGGTGATCCAGCGATTCGAGGACGCCGGCCTGAAGATCGTCGGGATGCGGATGGCGGTGATGGACGACGAGTTCACCCGCAAGCACTACTTCGATCTCGAGGAGCGGTACGGGAAAGCGATCTACGACGCGAACGCGAAGGCGATCCAGCGCGGGCCGGTGATCGCGATGGTGCTGGAGGGCGTCGAGGCCGTCGCCAACGTCCGGCGGCTGGTCGGCGGCACCTACCCGAACGAGGCGCCACCCGGCACGATCCGCGGTGACTTCGCCCACCAGTCCCGCGCCTACTGCACTGAGCGCGGCAAGGGGGTCGCGAACCTGGTCCACGCTTCCGGCAACCCGGACGAGGCCAAGTACGAGATCGAGCTGTGGTTCGGCGAAGGCGAGCAATTCACGTACCAGACCCTGGCCGAGTCGTTCACGTTCTGACCGGCCCGCTGGTGACCGGTTGCGCCCCGATGGTGGAATGCCTAACGTGACCGGACAACCGAGCGGCGGTGCCCCGCCCACCGCGATGGGCCAGTTGGTCGTGTCGATCGACGGGCGGCGGCAGTCGTTCGTGCCCGGTCGGCCGGTCGTGTTCGGTCGCGGACCCGACTGTCAAGTGGTGCTCAACGACACCCGGGTGTCCCGCCGGCACCTGGAGGCCAGCTGGCAGCAGGGCGCCTGGGTGGTGCGCGACCTGGGCAGCGTGAACGGCAGCTACCGGGACGGCCGCCGGCTCACCGCCGAGCCGATCGCCGGCACGGTCGCGGTGCGGCTCGGGCACGTCAGCAACGGTCCGCTGGTAGAGCTGAGCGTCGCGAACCCGGTCCCACCGCCACCGCCGGCCCCACCACCGGCGCCGCCGGCTCCCCGGTCGCCGGCCCCGCCACCACCGCCGCCCCCGACCGCACCGCCGCAAGCACCGGCCACCCCGGCGCCGGCACCACCGGCGCCGCCGCCGGCGATCCCGCCCGGCCGCAACCGGCCGATCACGATCGGCCGGGACACCGACAACGACATCGTCCTCACCGACCTGCTGGTCTCCCGCCACCACGCCCGGCTCGAGCCGGCCCCGTACGGCTACCAGGTGGTCGATCTGCGCAGCAGCAACCGGACCTTCATCAACGGGGTGCCGGTGGCGACCGCCCCGCTGCAGGAGGGCGACCTGCTCACGATCGGCCGCACCCGGTTCACTCTCCAAGGTGGAGTGCTCCGGGCGATCGCCGACGAACCCGCCGCCGAGCTGGTGGTGGACTCGCTCACCTACACGTTGCCGGACGGGCCGACCCTCACCGACGACGTCTCGCTGCGGATCGCCGGCTCGCGGCTGGTGGCCCTGCTCGGGCCGTCCGGGGCCGGCAAGTCCACGCTGTTCCGGCTGCTCTCCGGCGAGCTGGAGCCGACCGTCGGACAGGTGCGTTACCAGAACGTCGACGTCCACACCCACTACCACGAGGTGAAGAGCCGGATCGGGGTGGTGCCGCAGCACACCATCGCGCACCAGCGGCTGACCGCCCGGGACGCGTTACGCTACGCCGCCGAGCTGCGGCTGTCCGGCGACGCCAGCAAGGCCGAGCGCGACCGCCGGGTGCAGCAGGTGCTCGACGAGCTGGGCCTGGCCGCGCACGCGGACACCAGAGTGGACAAGCTCTCCGGCGGCCAGCAGCGCCGGCTCTCGATCGGGTTCGAGCTGCTCACCCGTACCTCATTGTTGATGCTGGACGAGCCGACCTCCGGGCTGGACCCGGCGCTCGCCTACGACGTGATGCGGCTGCTGCGGCGGCTCGCCGACGAGGGGCGGCAGGTGCTGGTGACCACGCACGACACCGCCCATCTGGACCTCTGCGACTCGGTGATCATCATGGCCGCCGGCGGCAAGCTCGCCTACGTCGGGCCGCCGGACGGGATCGCCAGCCACTTCGGGACCGACCAGTGGCCGGAGATCTTCTCCCGGCTGGCGGCACGGCGGCCGCCGCAGGCCGGCCGGCAGCGGCCCCGGCCGGTCGGGCCACCCCGACCCAAGCCGGCGGCGGGGCGGCCCGCCGGTCGACCGGTCGGCAAGCAGTTCGGCGTACTGTTCCGCCGGCAGTTCAAGCTGCTCTCGGCGGACCGGGGCTACTTCGCGTTCCTGGCGCTGATGCCGGTGGCGCTGGCCGCCTTGGCGCTGGCGGTGCCGGGCAGCAACGGGCTCGGGGCGCCGCCGCCAACCGACCCGAGCGCCGACGCGATGCGGTTGCTGCTGGTGCTGGTGATCGGCGCCACCTTCACCGGGATGGCGGCGTCGGTCCGGGATCTGGTCGGGGAACGCCCGATCTTCCGGCACGAACGGGCGGCCGGACTGACGCCGGAGGCGTACCTGCTCTCCAAGCTCGCGTTCTTCTCGGTCGTCACGGTGATCCAGTCGTTCGTGATGGTCATTGGAGTGCGGCTGTTCCGACCCGGGCCGGACGACGCGATCCTGCTGGTCTCCGGGACGTTCGAGATCATCGTCGCGGTGTCCGCCACCGCGGTGGTCTGTACCACGCTCGGGCTGCTGGTCTCCTCGCTCATGACCACTGTGGAGCAGACCACGCCACCGTTGGTGGTGGCGGTGATGGCGCAGCTGGTGCTCTCCGGTGGGGTGATCCCGGTGACCGACCGGGTGCTGCTGGAGCAGCTGTCGTGGATCGCGCCGGCCCGCTGGGGGTACGCGGCGGCGGCCGGCACGGTCGACCTGGCCAACATCGCCGCCGGGGCCCCGGACGACGTACTCTGGTCGCACCATCCGTTCCCGTGGCTGCTGTCGATGTTCGTGCTGCTCGTGCTCGCCACCACGTACGCGCTGCTCACGCTCCGGATGCTCCGCCGCCGCTGAGGCTCGCTTGCGCGCTCTGACGCGAAGTGGCCGGAAGTGACCTGTCATTCCGGGACCACCGCGGGCTAGGCTGCCTCCAGAGTCGGCTACCCCGGGAGGGCGATGTCGTTCCAGGACGAGCTCGAGTCAAGACTCGGTGACATCTGGCGGCTGGCTTACGAGAAGTACGACAAATATCTGGACACCATGGGGTTCATCCGTGACCCCAACGGCGGCGTGACCTACAACCCTGCGTATTACGATCCCAACGAGCTGACGCCGGGTACGACCGGGTCGAGTTTCGGTCATCGCGTCGTCGGCGACGTAGACGCAGAGACCGCCAAGCTTCAGGCCTTTACGGCCGACTTGCTGGAGCTGTTGGAGAAGTTCCGCAGCTACCTCTATCTCGATCCCACTGTGGACCTGACCCAGCGCGTGAGCTGGTTGGGAATCGAGCGCGGCGAGCCACCTTCGGTCGGTCAGCCCGGGGCTCGCACGGTGCTGCAGTTGCTCCGCTACGCGGACGTGACCTGGATGCATCCGGTGCTCGACCTGGTCGAGGACGGCGACTGGCGGGGTGACGCGGCCAGCGCGTTCACCGAGAACTACCTGTTGCCGTTCCGGCTGGCCGTGGAGCGGCATCGCGCCTGCACCACCCTCATCACCGTCGCTGTCCAGGCGTTTCACGACATGGCGATCAAGGCACAACGCGACATCTTGACGATCGCCGACCATTGCATCCTCCGGCTCGGCGATATGACGGTGCCCGAGGAACTATCGGTGTTCGACAACATCGTCCTGGATGCGCTCGGGCTGGTCACCGGGATCGGCACGGTGCTCGATCTGGTCCAGCTCGGCCGCGACATCCACTCGGCCTTCGCCGGTGGCAACGGCGAGCAGCGCGCGCCGGTCCGGATCCTGGTCGCCCGTGGCTCCGCCCCCGAGATCATCCAATCTACGTGGGACGCGCTGGTCGCCCTTGACCAGCGGATGGCTGACCAGGACTCGGTCATGGTAGGCGGGCTGGCCGCCGATATGGAGAGCACCGACGCCTTGGCCCATCCCGGACTCCGGCTTCCTCGACCGGCGGTGGCGGATTCTCCGGATGGGTTCAGCGAACTGGCGATCGATGACGCGCCCGGGGTGCCGTTGACGGAGAGCCCGGTGGTCACGGCAATCGTCGAGCTATACCAGGCCGGGTTCGTGAATCTACCGAGCGCCGCGTTCTGCTACCAGGAGGCGACGGCGAAGCTCGAGCAGGTGAGGTTGCCCAGCTGGGTCCACCAGATGCTGCCGCTCACGGCGCCGGTGTTCGAGGAAGCGCGGCTCACGTTGAAGCAGGTATTCCAGGACACGGCGCGCGACCTCGCCGACATCGGCGAGAACATGGTGACCGCGGCGACGTCCTACCAACTCGCGGACGAGGCGAACGCCGAGGCGCTGCGCCGGATCGGCGAGATCGAGCCGCCGACGCTGGACCGGGTACGGCCGGGGCCGGGGGAAACCGTCCCGGTTTGACGCTCGTCATCGGCCTCGCCGTGATCTTTGTGGCGGCGGCCGTCATTTCCGCGATCGTCAACGCCGACCGGGCCGGTGACCAGATGGCGACATGTCACCTGGGGTACGCCGAGCGGCCAGTGACACGACAGCTGCCATGATCGCAGACTGCTGCACATGGTTCACCCGTCACGTTGGGCGGCCGCGATCACGGTCGCCGCCATCACCGTCACGCTCGGAGTCGCCACCACCACCGGCGCTCCGGCGGCCGCAACCGAGCCGCAACCGACCGGCCCACCAGCGGCCGAGCAGACCGTCACGCTGATCACGGGCGACGTGGTCACGATCGCCGAGGCGGCGCCCGGGCGGTACGCGGCGACCGTCGAGCCCGCGCCCGGCCGCGAGTCGATCACCTTCCACACCCTGGAGGTGGATGGCGGGCTGCAAGTCATCCCGACCGACGCCATGCCCTACCTCAACAGCGGCGTCCTCGACGACCGGCTGTTCGACGTACCCGGGCTGATCGAGCAGGGGTACGACGACGCGCACGCACCGGAGCTGCCGCTGATCATCCAGGATCACCGGCCGACCGGTACCCTGGCCGCGGCCACCGTCACCACCCTGTCGAGCATCGACGCGACCGTGGTCGCCCCGGCCAAGACCGAGTTGGCGGAGCTGTGGCAGGAGCTGACCGGGCCCGGCGCGCTGTCGGGTGAGACCGAGATCTGGCTGGACGCACGGGTCCGGCCGACCCTGGACCGCAGCCTCGGGCAGATCGGCGCCCCGGCGGCGTGGGACGCCGGCTACGACGGCAGCGGCGTCACCATCGCGGTGCTCGACACCGGCATCGACGCCGACCACCCCGATCTCGCCGGCAAGATCACCGCCGTCGAGAACTTCTCCGACAGCCCGGACCCCGGGGACCGGTACGGCCACGGTACCCACGTGGCGTCGATCGCCGCCGGCGTCGGTCCCGGCGCCGAGCTGCTCTCCGGCAAGGTGATCAGTGACGACGGGTGGGGGCTCAACTCGTGGATCATCGCCGGCATGGAGTGGGCGGCCAGCCAGGGCGCCGACATCGTGAACATGAGCCTCGGCGGCGGCGCGACCGACGGCACCGACCCGCTCAGCGAGGCCGTCAACCAGCTCAGCGCCGAGCACGGCACCCTGTTCGTGGTCTCCGCGGGCAACGACAGCTGGGACTACACGGTCAGTTCGCCGGGGGCGGCGACCGCCGCGCTCACGGTCGGCGCGGTCGACCGGGATGACTCGCTGGCCAGCTTCTCCAGCCGCGGGCCGCGGGTCATGGACAACGCCATCAAGCCCGAGATCACCGCGCCGGGAGTCGGGATCGTGGCCGCCCGAGCCGACGGGACCAGCATGGGTAGGCCGGTCGACGAGCTCTACACCGCCGCCTCCGGCACCTCGATGGCCGCCCCGCACGTCGCCGGCGCGGCCGCGCTGCTCGCCCAGGCCCACCCGGACTGGCGCGCCGAACAGCTGAAGGACGCGCTGGTCAGCACCGCCGCGCCCAACCCCGAGCTGCCGATCTACGCGCAGGGTGGCGGCCGGGTGGATGCCGGCCGGGCGGTCACCCAACGCGTGTACGGGACCGGCGTACTCGACTTCGGCGTGGTCCACCCACCCAGTAACCCGGTGACGGCCACCGTGTCCTACACCAACCGGACCGATACCGAGCTGACCCTGGACCTCACCGTGGAACTGACCAACCTGGACCGGGTCGAGCCGGCCACCGGGCTGGTGCCCGCCAGCGACCGGGTGACCGTACCCGCCGGAGCCACGGTGGATGTTCCGGTCACGCTCGACCTGGCGCAGCTGGAACGGGGCCGGCACACCGGCACGATCACCGCTACCGGGCCGGGCGACGTGCTGGTCCGGACGGTGGTCGGGGCGACCATCGCCGGGCCGGTCCACACGGTCACCTTCCGGGCGATCGACGCCGACGGCAACCCGACCGATGCCGAAAACCTGTCACTACACGGTGACGAGCCCCGGGTCGACCATCTCAACTGGACGATTCCGAGCACCGGCGAGTTGACCGTCCAGGTGGAGGAAGGTACCTACCTGCTGCAGGTGTCCATCCACGACCGGACCGCGTGGTTCGAGCAGTACACCCTGATCAGCAAGCCGGAGTTGACGATCACCGACGACATGGAGGTAATGCTCGACGCCCGCACCACCACCCCGGTGCGGATCGAGACCCCACGGCCGGCCGAGAACCGGAACGTGTTCAGCTACTACGTGCGCCGGAAACTGGCCAACGGCCGCGGAATCGCGCACGGGATTCTGCAGTTCGGCGTGGTCCAGCAGCTCAACGTCACCCCGACCGAACCGGTCAGCAGTGGCGAGTACGAGTTCGCCTCCCGCTGGCAGCTGGAGGCACCGCGGGCCACCGCCACCGTGCCCGGGCTGCCCGGGACGTTCCGGGTCCACCTGATGCACACCTCGCCGGTGTGGGAGGGCCGCCGGGACTTCCAGCTGGTCTGGGCCGGCCGCGGCACCCCGGAGGAGCTGGCGGCGGCCCGGGTCGAGGGTAAGGCGGTGCTCGTGGAAACCTACGAGGGCAGCTTCGACGAGGACCACATCAACGCGGCCGCGGAAGCCGGGGCGGCGCTGGTGCTGCTGGTGCGGATGCCCAACTATTCGGCGTTCACGGATTGGCGGCCGACCGGCGACCGGACCCCGATCCCGGCGATCGCGGTCGAACACCCCGACGGCCAGCGCATGATCGACCGGGTCCGGGAACGGCCCGGCAACGCTCGGATCAGCCTCACCCTCAACCCGTCCAGCCCGTACTTCTACGACGTCATGCACGTCGAGCACGGCCGGATCCCGGAGCAGGTGGTGCACCGGGTGACCCCCGCCAACTCGGCCCGGTTCACGGTCGGCTACACCGACCTCGGCGGCTTCGAATGGCTGAAGGAGCAGCGGTTCGGCTGGCGGCCGTGGCAGGAGTACGCCTGGAACGACCGGCAGCGGTTCCTGCGCGCCGGCACCACTCGGGAGGAGTGGGTCAGCGCCGGCGACACACTCTGGCAGCACCGGGTGTCGTACCAGTACGACTGGTGGGACGACATGAACGCGCTGCAGGGCGGGATGACCGAGCCGCCGCGCAGCTACCAGCCGGGTCCCGCCGCCCCGGTGACCTGGTGGGGTCCGGTGATCCGGCCGGCCTCGCCGGACGGCGTACCGGAGCTGACCTCCAGCCGGGACGGCGACCTGCTCTCGTTGCGGGTTCCCGGGTTCGCCGACTCCGGGGCCGGGCACCACGAGCTGGCGGGCGACGCCACCAGCGCCCGGCTGCTGCGGGACGGCGAGCTGGTGGCTGAGCTGCCGAACGCCCTGCAGGACGTCTGGACCGTGCCCGAGCCGGCCCGCTACCGGTTGGAGCTGACCACTCAGCGCGACTCGGAGGACTGGCGGTGGTCGCCGCGCACCGAAACGGTGTGGGAGTTCGAGTCCGGCCACACCGACGAGTCCACCCCGCTGCCGCTGCTGCAGCTGGACTACCGGGTGCCGGCCGACCTCACCGGCCAGGTGCCCGGCCAGCTACCCCTCCCGATCGGGATCACCGCCCGCGGCGGAGCCGGCCGCTACGACCTGTCACTCGAAGTCTCGTTCGACTCCGGCGACAACTGGCAGCAGGTATCGACCTGGCAGGTCGGCGACCGGCTGGTAGCGATGATCGGCCCCGCCGAGGGAACCGTGTCGCTGCGGGTGCACGCGGTTGACGCGAGCGGCAACTCGATCAGTCAAACCGTCATCGACGCGTACGGCCTGAGCTAGACCCAGCCACGACGCGCCGCCTGGAAGGCAAGCCCGGGCCGGGTGTCCACCCCGGCCCGGGCCATCAGGTCCCACAGCCGGCGCTGGACGGTACGCCGGCTCACCGCCAGCTGCGAGGCGATCGCCTTGTCCGGTACCCCGGCCACGAACAGCGACAGCAGCAACCGCTCCTGCGCGTCCGGTTGGTCCACCTCGGAGTCTTCGCCGGTGAGCTGCACCGGCGAGGCCCGCTCCCAGTAGCTCTCGAACAGCGCCAGCAGCGCATCCAGCAGCTGGCTGCGGCCGATGATCGCGGCGGTCGGCTCGCCGCTGCGGCCGTCCGGCACCAGCGGGCACACCGCCACCTTCCGGTCGGCGATCGCCAGCCGGACCGGCAGGCTGGGCAGCGCCCGCGCCTGCTCACCGCACCGGATACCGGCCGCGACGTTCTCGATCATGCCGGGCTCCTCCAGCAGCGCCCGCTCATAGATGACCCGATACCGTACGCCGCGGCGCAGGGCTTGGAACTCCTCGGTGTTCTCGGTGCTCGCCATCGCCACATGGTTGGCCCGGCAGAACCAGAGCATCTCCTGCTGGGCGGTTTCCTGCAGGTGGCGCAAACGCTGCCGGAGCCCGTCCCGGCCGTCGACGATCTCGACCAGCTGGCTGGCGTCCCGCCGCCGCACGCCGGCCCGGTACTCCTCGGCGAGCTGCGCCACCTGTTGCCGGGCCGCCTCCAGTGACTGCTGCCGGCGTAGCAGCCGGCCACCGAGCGCCACGTCCGGCGGTAGCGGCCGGAACACCCCGCCATCATCGCCGGTTGGCGGCGCCGCAAGGCCGGCCCCGGCGAGCTCCGACAGCAGCTTGGCCGCCTCCGGCTCCGCCACCCCCAACCGGCCGGCGAGTTCGGCCGGGCACGCCTGGGCCAACTGCACCAGTGCCCGGTATGCCCGCTCCTGTTCCGCGGACAGCCCCAACTCCTCCAGCATGCAATCGATCATGCCCCGGTATTCGCTAGGACCAGTACCTGCCCCGGTCTACCGGTGAGACCAGCAC
>DATCKZ010000064.1:0-6034 GCA_036564175.1 Natronosporangium sp. | reverse complement strand
TCGCCGTTGATGAAGGTCGCCCAGGCGTTCCAGTAGAGCAGCTTCTTGTACCACTCAGCGTCCAGGTACGGCGTGTCGTAGCGGCGCAGCACCGACGAAAGGAGCCGGAACTGGACGGTCGAGTTGATCTGGCTGAAGTTGTTCGAGCCCTCGTTGCGGGCCTGATGGTCGCGCTGGTTGGCGGTGTAGAACGGGAAGATCGGGTACTCGGCCGGGTCGTCGAACAACCGCAGCGCGTTCACGTACGGCTCCTGGTTCGGCACCAGCCCGACCGTGAACGGGTAGTAGTTGTTGATTTCCTTCCAGGGGATCAGCGTGTCGGTGTGGACGTCCCGGTGCAGGAACAGCTCCGACTCCGGATCCCACAGCGTGTCCAGGATCGCCTGCTGGATGCGGTCGGCGAGCTCGCGCAGCTCCGCCGCCTTCGCCGCCTCGCCGAGCGTCTCGTAGATGTCCGCGGTGGCGAGCGCGTTGGCCCAGACGTACGCGGTCTCCAGCCGCTCGTTGCCCCGGCCGAAGTAGTCGTACGAGGGGTTGTCGGCGTCGTTGCCGTTGAGGAACCCGCAGCAGTACCACAGCAGGTACGGGTTGGCGCCCTCGACGCCGGCCGGCGGCTTCCGGTGGGTCAGCTGCGACTCGACGTCGTGCTCGCCGTACCGGGCCAGGTTGCCGAGGATCGCCGGCTGTCCACCGTAGACCTGGTAGGCCCGCCAGGCGGCGTCGGTGGTGTACTGCAGGTAGCTGTCGTTCCAGTTGGTCGGCTTGCCCGGGTTGTCGCTGTACCGGCTGTGCCGGGAACCCTCGCCGGCCGACAGCATGGTGCCGTACGCGTACAGCGGGTCCCGCAGGTACTTCAGCTCGTCGATGAACATCGGTACGGTCAGCGCGATCGAGTTGTTGTAGCCGGTGACCCCCTCGATCCCGACCGGGAATTGGAAGTCGTTGCCGGGCGCGTCGGCGTCGAGGAAGTTGAACCGCATGATCCACCAGCGGTAGTAGATCTGCTTCTTGATGCCTTCCTCCGGCACGTCGATGTACGGCAGGTTCTCCGCCCACCACCGGTTGTACGCGCGGACGTGGGTCGTGAACGCCTCGGCCGGGCTGGCGTCCCGGTACGCCTGGTACTCGGTCGCCGACTCGGCGATCTCCTCGGTGATGAAGCCCATGGTCACCTTGGTGTACACGGTCTCGCCCGGCGCGACCGTCACCGACCCGGCGAGCGTGCGCCCGTCCACCGCCAGGTGGTCGCCGGACAGCCGCGGGAACAGCGTGGTCACCGCGTTGCGCGCGGCCACCACGCCGGTCAGCTCGTCACCGTCCGGAATGGTGGCGTACGGGGAGCTGACCCGGATCGGCAGCTCCCGGGTTTCGCTGCCAGGGTTGGTGATGGCGAGGTTGGTGACCGCCACGTTGGCGTTGGTGATGAACTTCGTGACCTCGACGCTGAACCCCGTGTCAGCGTTGGTGTAGGTCTGCCGCCAGTAGCTCGGGGTCTGCCGCCGGCTCGCCACGTTCTGGCGGTAGCCGCCGTCGCCGAGCGTGATCGTGTACGCGCCGCGGCCGTCGATGCTGTCCCAGTACGCGACGTCGCCGCCGAACCCGATCACGTCCGGGCTGTGGCTGTACATGTACAGCGCCCGGCCGCGGGTCATCAGCTGGTTGCCGGCCGGGTCGCTGCCCTCCCGGGCGAGCAGCCGGTCCATCCAGAAGTCGTGGCCCGGCTGCCCGGCGCCGGCCGCCAGCTCGGCCTCGTACATCGCCCGCAGCATGCCCCGGGTGGTGTAGCCGACCGGCTCGTCGGGGACCGGGTCGGCCGGCCCGTGGAAGGTCGGGTAGCCGATCGTCTGCGCCGCGGCGGCCGGGGAGGCCGCGGCGACCGCCGCCACCGTGGCGACCATGACCATTGACATCGCCAACGCCAGCGGCCGGATCCGTCGGGTCGGTGGGCGGGTGGCTCGTCCGGGGGGCGTCATTGGGCCCTACCTCCTGGGATGGTCAGTGCTTCAGCTCGACGTCTACATAGTCCAGATCGACGATCCCGGGCTCGGTCTGCTTGCTCAGGGTGATGGTGGACGTCCCGGCCGGCAGCTCCACGGTCACCGTGGTCTGCCGGATCATGTCCCGGAACTGGGTCGGCGGGTAGACCACCAGCTGCCAGGGGCCATCGTCGACCCGGACCAGCCCGCCGGCCGGGATCTGCGCCCGCCGGTCCTCCTGGCTGCCGGCGGTGGAGTAGCCGATCGTGAGCTCGTAGGTGCCGGCGGCGGGCACGGTCACCGGGAGCGAGACCGCGCTCGCCGGCTGGGCGAGGTCGCGGACGTACGCGGCACCGGAGAAGTAGGGCGCGGAGAAGTTCGCGACCGACATGTCGACCTCGACCAGGTTCGCGCTGGTGATCTCGCCGGACTCAGCCTCGATCCGGGTCCGGAACGGGGTCACCTCGACGTAGTCCACATCGAGCGCGTTCGACAGCAGCTCCAGCCGCAGCTGGTTGCCGCCCTCGGCGAGCACCACCTGGGTCTGCAGGGTGGCGAACTGGCCGTCCGGCGTGGGCGGGAAGTGCAGCCGGTGGCGCTCGCCGTTGACCAGGACCGCGCCGGGCAGCTGGCCGCTGGCCCGGTTGGCGTAGCGGATCCGCAGGTCGTAGCCGCCGGCGACCGGGGCAGCCACGTCGAAGGTCAGGGTGCCGAGCCCGGGCCGCCGGGTCTGCGCGTACCGGTTGCTGGAGGCGAGTGGGCTGTGCTCGGTGGACATCCCGACCCGGTCGGCGGTCTCCGCCTCGTGCCGGCGGACCGGCCCGGGCAGCGGCGGGGCGGTGCCGGCCGGCCGGACCACCGCCAGGTAGGCGTCGGTCTCGTTGATGCCGGCGACCGGCACCGAGATCGCGCCGTCCCGGACCGGGTAGGTGCCCTCGAACAGCGCGACCGGGCCGGCCGAGACCCCGTCGGTGCCGGTCCATTCGGTGGTGAACACCTGCACGTCGGCCTGGCCGCCGAAGCCCGGTAGCGCGCGCAGGCCGGTGATGTCGAGCTTGATGTCGCCCTCACCGCCGCCGAAGATGACCCGGACCGTGTTGGTCTCGGGGTCGGCGCTGGCGAAGCCGTCCAGCGCCGGGATCAGCTCGACGCCGGTGAGCTCGGTGGCGACGGTCGCGTCCCGGCCGTTCCCGGAGCCGTCCAGCGCGGTGGCGCCGTCCGGTTCGTCGAACCGGTACGAAGCAACGTTGCCGGTCCCGCCGGGCGGGGTCAGCAGTGCCTGCACCTCGGCTTGGGTGAGCCCGCGGTCGTAGATCTGGAACTCGTCGATCGTGCCGTTGAACAGCGGGTCCGGATACTGCGAGCGGCCGATCCAGTTCTGGGTGGTGGCACCGAGGTCGGCCGGGCTCAGGGTCAGGTTCGGGTTGCTGCCGACCGGCTCGCCGTTGAGGTAGAGGGTGGCGGTGGTGCCGGACTTGGTGATCGCGATGTGGCTCCACTGGCCCGTGGGCAGCTGGCCGGCCGAGCTGTCGACCCGCTGCTCGCCACCGGCGCCGCTGGTCGTGATCGCGAACCGGGGACCGCCGCCCGCGTTCACGGTGAGGAACATGTTGGTCTGCTGGCCGCTGCCGAAGTCGAAGATCCGGGACCACTGCGTGGTCGCCGCCGGGTTGACCCAGGTCGCGATCGTGAAGTCGGTGAGCCCTTCGACGATCCCGGTGGGCAGGGCGACGTACTCGTTCGGCTCCGGCCCGCCCAGCCGCAGTGCGTTACCGAAGCCGGCCTGGCCGGCGGTGCGGGTGGCCGGCGCCGGCACCGGCTCGCCGACCTCGATGTTCCGGCCGACCTCCGCCGGCGGGATCGTCTCCACCATCTGGCCGGTCAGTTCGCCGTACCACTTGAACAGCCAGTAGTTGCCGGTCGGCTCCGGGTCGGTGGCCGGACCGGAGCCGCCGCCCTTCGGCACCAGCAGGTCGGCGAGCCGGCCCGGCTTGTGCCAGAACGCGAGGTTCGCGGTGTCCACTTCGGCCCGCTCCAGCTTGGCGACGAACCGGGTGAGCCACCCCGGCACGCCGGCGTCGCGCGGCGATCCGTACTCGTTGATGCTGATCGGCAGCGGGCCGAACCCCAGCTCCCGCTCCAGCTCCCGGTAGAACGCAACGTGCTCGGTGACGTGCAGCCCTTCCTCCGGCCCGAGCTCGTGCCAGGAGACGATGTCCGGGACGGTGCCGGCCTCGACCACATGCTCGAAGAACTCGCGCAAGCCGTTCTGATAGTTCCGGTCATAGCTGGGGCCGATGATCGGCGCGTCCGGGTCGAGCTGCCGGATCAACCGGTAGGTCCGGTCCCACATCTCGAAGTAGTCGCCCCACGCCGGGTTCCACGTCCACTGTGGCTCGTTCCAGATCTCGTACCCGTACAGGTTGTCCATGCCGGACTCCTGCACTGCCCGGACCATCGTCTCGACCGCCGAGTACCAGAACTCGTCGCCCTGCCACTGGTAGGGGAAGGTCGGGAAGATGTCCGGCAGCCGGACGGTCACGGTGGCGCCGTTGCGGGAAGCCACCCGCCAGACGTCGAGCGTGTCGCCGACCGGCGCCGGCTCCTGGTTGGGCAGGTGAGTGGCGCCCGGTGGCGGCTGGGTGAACATCTTCGGGCGGGTCGGGGCGATCCACTCGTCGGGTGGCCAACCCTCGTCGCCGATCCCGTACAGCGCCCCGGAGGCGGCGTGGTCGACCGGCTTGAACGGCTGCGACACGTCCACGGTCAACGTGGCGTGCTCGGGAAGGTCGGGTTCGTCGGCCTGCCCGGCCGCCGGTGCCGCCGGCACCGCCAGCGAACCCACCGCCAGCAGGCTCGCGCCAGCCATCGCCACGAATCGCCTCCGCATGATCGTCCTCCGTCTGCTCATCGAGGATAGGGACGCTGCCGATTCAGAAAAGGATTTCGGTCAGATTACGGGTGAGGTGACAGGGTGTCAATACATGACCGAAACAGGGCTGACACGGAACGGAAAGCTTTGTCCGGGATGGTGGCGATGTGGGTGCCGGTCGGGCGGCAACCGGGCATCCGGAGCGGACGGAGCCGGGCGTGACGACCACGCCCGCGGGCGGCCGGACCGGTCGGGCGCCGCCGGCGGTGCCGCGACCGGGCGCGCGCCGCGGCTGCGGCGGCCGGCTGCGGCTGGTGAGCTGCGGCTGGTGAGCTGCGACTAGCGCGGCAGCGTGGCTGGCTGAGGCAGCGCGGCTGGCTGAGGCAGCGCGGCTAGGCGAGCGGGGTGGTGGAGCCGCGCAGCACGATCCGGCAGGGCAGCGCCTCCACACCGGACCGGACATCGCCCTCCAGCGCGGCGAACAGCCGCCGGGCAGCCGTCCGGCCCAGCTCCTCCAGGTTCATGTCGATGCTGGTCAGCGGCGGCCGGGCGTTGGTGCTGAGCACCTTCCAGTTGTCGAAGCCGAGCACCGCGATGTCGTCCGGGACGCTGCGCTTGAGCTCCCGCAGCGTGTCCAGCACCCCGCGGGCGACCAGGTCGCTGCCGCAGAAGATGGCGTCGATGTCCGGGTGCTGCTCGAGCAGGATCGCGGCGGCGGCCCGGCCCCACCCCTCCGACCAGGCTCCATACCGGACCCCGCCGACCAGTTCCAGGCCGGCGTCGTTGAGCGCGGCGATCGCGCCCTCGGCCCGCTCCCGGGAGGCGCCGTAGCCGGGATCGCCGGTGATGTGGGCGATCCGGCGCCGACCGCAGGAGATCAGGTGCTCGATCGCCAGCCGGCCGGCGCCGACGTTGTCGCAGATGATCGAGAGATCCTCCGGATCCTCGGACGGGGCGTAGGTGTAGACCACCGGCACCCCCAGGTCCCGGCCGAGCGAAGGGCGCGGGTCGGTGCGGCTGCCGACCACGATGATCCCGTCGACCTGCCGGCTCAGCAGCGCCTGCACGTGGTGCTGCTCGCGGATCGCGTCACCGCGGGCGTCGCACAGGAAGCCGTTGACCCGGTCGGCGCCGAACGCGTCCTCCACGCCCATCAGGATCGGGATGATGAACCGGCCCTCCAGGT
>DATCKZ010000063.1:0-2552 GCA_036564175.1 Natronosporangium sp. | reverse complement strand
GTGCTCCCTCGGCAGCGATGTGGACGGTCAGCCGTACCAGCGGACCTCGGTGGCCGCGTTCCTGCCGCCGGCGGCGATCCTCGACATCGTCGCGGACCGGGCCGGCGCCACCGGCCCGGGGCTGGTGGTGTTCTGCGGCACGATCGTGAGCCTCACCGGGCAGCTCCGGTTCGGAGAGCGCTGGTCGTGCCGGCTGGCCGACCCGGCGCTCGGCCGGGAGCTCACCGTCGACTACCGGGTGGTCGACCTGATGGCGCAGATCCGCGAGCCCTACCGGGTGCCGGTCACCGGAGGTGGCGGCTGATGTACGGCTGGCGGGCGCAGCTCGGCGTGCTGGTGCCGGCGACCAACACCACGGTGGAGCCGGAGCTGCAGCGGGCGTTGCCGGCCGGGGTGGCGATGTTCGCCGCCCGGGTGCCGGTCGCCGAGGTGTCCCGCCCGGAGGAGAAGGTGGCGAGCCTGCTGGCGATGCACGAACGGCTCACCGAGGCGGCCGAACAGGTGGCGAGCGTACAGCCGGATGTGATCGGCTACGCCTGCACCTCCGGCAGCTTCCTGGGCGGCGCCGGCAGCGACCAGGACCTGTGCCGGCGAATGCGGGAAGCGACCGGGGTCACCGCGATCACCACGTCGACCGCGGTCGCGGCCGCGCTCCGGGCGCTGCGGGCCAACCGGGTGGCGCTGGTGACCCCGTACATCCCGGCGGTGGCCGACGGCGCCGAGGCCTACCTCGCCGAGCTGGCGGTGACCGTGGTGGCGCGGGAAGACCTAGGACTGCTGTCCAACCTGGAGAAGGGCCGGTTGCCGGCGACCGCCAGCTACCGGCTGGCCCGCCGGGTGCCGGTCGCGGACGCCGACGCGGTGCTGATCAGCTGCACCAATTGGCGCACCCTCGACGTCCTCCCCCGGCTGGAGGCGGACCTGGGCCGGCCGGTCGTCTCCAGCAACAGCGCCACCCTCTGGGCGATGCTCCGGCTGGCCGGGATCGGCGACCGCGACGTGCTGGACTGCGCGCTGTTCCGGCAGCCGCTGCACTGGTTGCCGGAGCACGCCGCCAGCGAGGCGGTGGTCCAATGACGAGGGTGGCGCTGGTGACCGGGGCCGCGCGCGGGATCGGTGCCGAAATCGCCGGCCGGCTCGCCGCCGACGGGTTCGCGGTGGCGCTGGCCGATCTGGATCCGCCGGAGCACCGGACGGCCGAGCTCACCGCGAAGCACGACGTGGCCGCTCGGGCATACCGGTTGGACGTGCGGGACCTGGCCGCCTGCCGGTCGGTGGTGGCCGCGGTCACGGCCGACCTCGGCGGGCTCGACCTGCTGGTGAACAACGCCGGCATCAACGCCCGCGGTGACACCGTGGCCATGCCCGAGGAGACCTGGCTGTCGGTGCTGGACACCAACCTCAACGGCACCTACCGGATGTCGGTGGCCGCCCACGCCGCGCTGAAACGCTCCCGGGGCGCGGTGGTCAACCTCGCCTCCACCGCCGGCCAGATCGCGGTGAAGGGGTCGGCCGCCTACGCGGTGAGCAAGGCCGGGATCATCCACCTGACCCGGATCCTGGCGCTGGAGTGGGCCGCCGACCAGATCCGGGTGAATGCGGTCGGCCCGACCATCGTGCCCACGGACATGACCACGGATGTCCGGCAGGACCCGGCGTACATGGCCGGGAAGCTCGCCTCGATCCCGCTCGGCCGGATGGTCGAGACCGCCGACGTGGCCGAGGCGGTGGCGTGGCTCGCCTCGCCGGCGGCCCGGCTGGTGACCGGCCAGACCCTGTTCGTCGACGGTGGCGCGACGGTGGTGTGAGGAGCTGGCTGTGCGACGTCTGCTGACCTACTCCGCCAAGCGGCTCGTGATCATCCCGATCTCCGTGTTCGTGCTGGTCAGCCTCGCCTCGGTGCTGACCTCGCTGCTGCCATCCAACCCGGCGGCGACCATCCTCGGCGACGCCGCCAGCCCGGAGCAGGTGGCCCGGGTCAACGAGCATCTCGGGGTCGACAAGCCGTTCCACCAGCGGTATCTGGACTACTGGCGGGACGTGCTGCGCGGCGACTTCGGCGAGTCGTTCTTCAGCGGACAGCCGGTCCGGGACGAGATCTTCCGGTTCCTGCCGAGCACCATCGAGCTGATCGTGCTGTCGCTGGCGGTGGCGCTGGCGATCGGGATGCTGATCGGCACGGTCGGCGGCTACTTCCGGGACCGGTTGCCGGACAAGCTGAGCAAGGCCGTCACCGCCGGCCTACAGTCCACTCCGGACTTCTTGCTCGCGCTGATCCTGATCTACTTCGTCTTCTACGTCGCCCGGCTGGTGCCCGCGCCGGTCGGCCGGCTGGACCTCGGGCGGTCCGGCCCGCCCCGCCGGACCGGCTTCATGTTCGTCGACAGCCTGCTCGCCGGCGACGCGGGGACGTTCGCGGACGCGGCCGGCCACGCGATCCTGCCGGTCACCGCGCTCGGCATCGCGTACGCGGCGTACTTCGCGAAGACCACCCGCAGCGTGATGGGGCGGGCGCTGGTCGCCCCGCAGGTGGAGTTCGCCCGGGCCTGCGG
>DATCKZ010000062.1:0-53535 GCA_036564175.1 Natronosporangium sp. | reverse complement strand
CGCCAAGACCCACCCCTACTCAGCCTCAACCAACCCCAGCTCTAGCCACGGTGTCGGAGGCCGCAGGGCCTGGCGCGGGTACGGGTAGCAGACAAGGCACACGAGGAACCGGGGTCGAGGCGGAGCCGCCGGTGAGGTAGGAGCGCGCCCACCCGTACCCGCTTTCCCAGTTGCGGCGCGATTGGAGGGCTCCGGCTGAGCTGATAGCCCCGGGTGCGCTGCGACTGGGACGGGAGGGCGGAAGGCGCCGCTGCCATAGCAGACCGTGATCAGCTTGGCCGAACCGGCGCTGCCGGCGGGGGAGGTTGTCACAGGTCTCCCGGCTGCCCCGTCTTAGGGCATGTCATTGCGGTACGAACGGAAACAGGGAGCGTGACATGCGAGTTTTCGTGGCCGGCGGAGCCGGTGAGGTAGGGGTGCGGCTGGTGCCGCAACTGGTCGCGCGGGGACATCAGGTGGTCGCCACCACCCGCAGCCCCGGCAAGGTCGAGCGGCTTCGGGAGCTCGGCGCCGAGCCGGTGGTGGTCGACGGGCTCGACGCGGCGGCGGTCGGCGAGGCGGTCGCGCGGGCGGAGCCGGACGCGATCGTGCACCAGATGACCGCGCTCGGCGGCAAGATCAACCTGCGCAAGTTCGACCAGTGGTTCGCGGTCACCAACCGGCTCCGGACGGTCGGCACCCAGAACCTGCTCGCGGCGGCGAAGGCGACCGGCGTGCGCAAGCTGGTGGTGCAGAGCTACACCGGCTGGTCGAACATCCAGTCCGGCGGGCCGGTCAAGACCGAAGCGGACCCGTTCGACCCGCACCCGGCGAAGGCGCAGACCGAGACGATCGCGGCGCTGCGGTTCCTGGACGAGGTGGTGCCGGCGGCGGACGGGGTCGAGGGGATCGTGCTGCGGTACGGCAACTTCTACGGCCCGGGCGCCTCCGACTCGCAGCTCGAGGTGGTCCGTAAGCGGCAGTTCCCGATCGTCGGGGACGGCGGCGGCGTCTGGTCCTGGATCCAGATCGAGGACGCGGCAGCGGCCGCGGTGGCAGCGGTGGAGCGCGGCCGGCGCGGGGTCTACAACATCGTCGACGACGAACCCGCCCGGGTGTCGGAGTGGCTGCCGTACCTGGCCAAGGTGATCGGCGCCAAGCCGCCGATGCGGGTGCCGGTCTGGCTGGGCCGGCTGCTCGCCGGCGAAGTGGTGGTCCGGTGGCTGACCCAGGGTCGCGGCGCGTCGAACGAGAAGGCCAAGCGCGAGCTCGGTTGGCAGCCCACCTGGTCGACCTGGCGGGAGGGATTCCGGTACGCGCTGGTCGCTGACCCGGCGGTGAGGCCATCAGCATGACCGCAACCGACGAGCTGGCAGCGTTCCAGGAGCTGCGCCCGCTGCTGTTCTCGATCGCCTACCGGATGCTGGCCAGCGTCAGCCAGGCCGAGGACATGGTGCAGGAGGCGTATCTCCGCTACCAGCAGGCGCTCGACAACGGTGTCCAGATCGGATCGCCGAAGGCGTACCTGTCGGCGACCATCACCCGGCTGTGCATCGACGAGCTCCGGTCGGCGCCCCGGCGCCGCGAGGCGTACGTCGGTGAGTGGCTGCCCGAGCCGCTGCTCACTGACCCCGGGGCGACCGACCCGGCGGTCCACGCCGAGCAGGCCGACTCGCTGTCGATGGCGTTCCTGCTGGTGCTGGAGCGGCTGACCCCGGTCGAGCGGGCGGTGTTCCTGCTGCACGACGTGTTCGACTACGACTACCGCGAGATCGCGGAGATCGTCGGGAAGAGCGAAGCGAACTGCCGGCAGCTGGCCGCCCGGGCCCGCCGGCACATGCAGGCCGAGAAGCCGCGGTTCGAGGCGACTCGCGAGCAGCACGAGCAGCTCGCCACCCGGTTCTTCGCGGCCGTCCAGCAGGGCGACCTGGCCGGGCTGGTGGACCTGCTCGCCGACGACGTGGTGGTGTACGGCGACGGCGGCGGCAAGGCACCACAGTGGATGCGGCCGGTGGTCGGCCTCGATCGGGTGGCCCGGCTGCTGGTCGGGATGGGCGCGGACATCCGCGAGTACCGGGTGACGTTCGAGCCGCACTGGGTGAATGGCCAGCCGGGTGCGCTGCTGCGGGCCCCGGACGGCAAGGTGGTCAGCGTGTTCGCGCTCGACATCGTCGACGGCGCGGTGCAGGCGGTGCGGTCCATCATCAACCCCGACAAGCTCCGCCACCTCGGCCCGGTCGCCGACGTCTACGCGATGCGAGCGGCCCACCGCGCCGCCCGCGACGTCAACCAGAGCGACTAGAGCAGCCGGGGTTGTTGGTGCTTGGGCTTGGCCGGAGCCGCGCCGCCGAGCGACTCGAACAGCCCGGTGTCGATCACGCTGAGGAACCGGCTCGGCTTGCGGGTGTGGCTCAGGAACAGCCGATCCTGCGCCCGGGTCAGGCCGACGAAGAACAGCCGCCGCTCCTCGGCCAGCTCGGCGTCGCTCAGCTGCTGGCCCGGGAACGAGTGCGGCAGCACCCCATCCTCGACCCCGACCAGAAACACCACCGGGAACTCCAGCCCCTTGGCCGCGTGCAGAGTCAGCAGGGTCACCGCCTCGGCGCGCGGGTCGAGTGCGTCCACCTCGGTGCCGGCGGCGAGCGCGGCCAGGAACCGGGGTAGGTCGTCACCGCACCGGGCCGCCAGCGGCAGCAGCAACTCCACCGCCGACCAGAGGTCGGTCGGGTGCACCTGCACCGCCTCCTCCGGATCCAGGGTCGGTGCCTGGTAGCGGTCGACCAACCGCTGGCCGGCCCGCTTCACCCGGGTCGGCAGGTCCCCGCCCGGGCCGGCGAGCCGCAGCTCGCGGGCGATCTCGGCGACCCCGGTCCGGTCCCGCAGCCGGTTGTGGGAGCGCTTCTGCACCGGGATCCCGGCCCGACCCAGCGCGTCCACGATCGGCCCAGCCTGGGCGTCGGTGCGGTAGAGCACGGCGATGTCCGAGAACGCGTACTCGCCGGCGCCGGTCGCCCGCCCGGAGTCGAGCGAACGGTGGGAGACCCCGCCGACCAGTTCGTCGATGGTACGGGCGACGAACTGCGCTTCGTCGGCCGTAGACCCGGCGTGGTACCGGCCGAGCAGCGGCGCTTCGGGGCGCAGCCGGGCCGGGTCGAGCCGCCGACCACGAACCAGTGTGGACGGTGCGATCGCCTGCACCGCGGCCGCGATGATCGGCGGTGCGGACCGGTAGTTCCGGGTCAGTCGCACCATCCTGGCGTCCGTGAAGTCCTCGGCGAACCGCAGGAAGAACCCGACGTCCGCGCCCCGGAACGAGTAGATCGCCTGGTCCGGGTCGCCGATCGCGCAGATGTTGCCGTCCGGCCGGGTGAGCAACCGGAGCAGCGCGTACTGATCGGCGTCGACGTCCTGATACTCGTCGATGAACAGCCACGGCCACCGGGCCCGGTAGTCCTCGGCCAGATCCGGATTGGACCGCAGCAGCTCCAGCGGCAGCCGGACCAGCTCGTCCATATCGACCAGATCCGCCTCGCGCAGCAGCTTCCGGTACCGATCGTCGTCGTCCCCGGCCTGCTCCCGGATCGCCACCCGGTCGGCCTCGTCGGCGACCCGGAACCCGGCCGGCAACCCGGCGGCGGCGTGCTGCTCGCGGAGGATCTGCAACCCGAGCGCGTGGAAAGTGGCCACCGTCACCTCCTCGGCCGCCTCGCCGAGCAGCCCGACCAGCCGGGACCGCAGCTCGTCGGCGGCCCGCCGGGTGAACGTGATCGCCAGGCACTCGCTCGGCGACACCCCCAGCTCGGCGCACAGGTAGGCGATCCGGTGGGTGAGGGTGCGGGTCTTGCCGGTGCCCGGCCCGGCGACCACCAGCAGCGGCCCGCCCGGTGCCGACGCGGCGACCCGCTGCATCGCGTCCAGCCGGTCCAGCAGCCCGGTGCCGACCTCCTCCATCCCGGCCAGCACCGGCTCCATCGGCTCGTGCGGCGACGGCACCGTGGTCAGCTGCTGGGTGATCGGCGCCTGCCGGGCGGCGGGCTTCGCCGGCCGGGCGGCCGGCTTCGGGACCGGCAGTTCGAACAGCGCCTCCGAGTGGCCGGCGCCCCGCGGCCGGTCCAGCTCACCCGGATCGAACAGCCTGATCACTCCGTACTCCCCGTCGAAACCGGGGGTACGCCGGACCTCGCCGCGACGCAGCCGGCGGATCGCCTCGGCCAGCGGCTCGCCACCCACCCGGTGGATCTCCGCCAGCGGGGTCCGGGTGAGGATCTCCAGCTCCGGGCCGAGTGCCGCCACCAGCTCGTTGAGCTTGCCGGTGACCCGCTTGCTCTTCGGGCCGACCTGCAGCACCTCGCCGAGCACCTGCGGCAGCTGCACCAGGTGCGTGACCTCCTTCGCGTGCGGCGGCGGGGGCGCGTCCGGCGGCCGGTCGGCCAGGTCCTCGACCCGGGACAGCACGCCGACCGTGAGCGGCTTGCCGCACTCCGGGCACCGCCCGCCGGCCGCCCGGGTCTGGGTCGGGTGCCAGTTGACGTTGCAGGCGCGGTGCCCGTCGGCGTGGTACTTCCCCTCCTCCGGGAAGAACTCGATCGTGCCGTGCAGCCCGTCGCCGGTGCGCAGCGCCTCCCGGATCGCGAAGTAGCTCAGCTCGCAGGTGAGAGTGGTCGCCTCCCGGCCGAGCGTGCCCGGCGAGTGCGCGTCCGAACAGGAGATCAGGTGGTAGCGGTCCAGACTCGACACCCGGTAGTTCATCGCCGGGTCCGAGCTGAGCCCGGTCTCCACCGCGAAGATGTGGTCGGCGAGGTCCGCGTAGCAGTCGGCCACCGCGTCGAACCCGGACTTGGAGCCGAGCGCCGAGAACCACGGGGTCCAGATGTGCGCCGGCACCAGGTAGGCGTCGTCGCTCGACTCGAGCGTGATCTCCAGCAGGTCGCGGGAGTCGAGACCGAGGATCGGCCGGCCGTCGGAGGCGATGTTGCCGATCCGGGCCAGCCGGCCGGCGAACCGCTCGGCGGCGGCCAGGTCCGGCAGGAACACCAGGTGGTGCACCTTCCGGGTGCGGCCGTCCCGCTTGTAGATGGTCGAGATCTCGACCGAGAGCTGGAACCGGGCCGGCTCACCGGCGGCCAGCCGGGGCGGCAGCCGGCGGTTGATGTCCCGCTCCACCTCCGGGGTGAGCCGGAACAGCCCGGGCTCGGCCGGCACCAGGTGCTCGCGGACGTGGTCGCGCCAGGCCGGGTGGGTGATGTCGCCGGTGCCGAGCACGGCGATCCCCTTGCGCCGCGCCCACCAGCCCAGGTTCGGCAGCTCGAGATCACGGCTGCAAGCCATCGAGTACCGGGAGTGGATGTGCATGTCCGCGACGAACGGACCGCTCGCCGCACCGGGGTTGGAGAGCACGGTGCATTGTGTCATGGCCTGCCCCGGACCCGTGGCAACCACGCCGTTCGGCGTGTTTCCGCCGGTTACAAACCTAACGCGCGCGAAGTTCCAGGAGCGTGACCTCCGGGTCGGCGCCGACCCGCATCGGCGGGCCCCAGAAGCCGGCCCCGTTGGTGACGTAGACCAGCGTGCCGTCGACCTCGGCCAAGCCGTCGACCACCGGCTGCTGCAGCCGCACCAGCAGGTCGAACGGGTAGACCTGGCCGCCGTGGGTGTGCCCGGACAGCTGCAGGTCCACGCCGTACCGGGCCGCCTCGTGGACCTGCACCGGCTGGTGGGCCATCAGCAGCACCGGCCGGGACGGGTCCCGGTCGCCGAGTGCGGCCGCGTAGTCGGGCGGGTCGTCGTGCACGGTGCCCTGCTGGTCGTTGACGCCGGCCAGGTCGATCGCACCGCCCCGGTGGGCGATCTCGACCCGCTCGTTGCGGAGCACCCGCAGCCCGAGCTCCTCGGCGGCGTCGATCCACTCCTGGTACCCGGTGTAGTACTCGTGGTTCCCGGTCACGAAGAACGCCCCGTACCGGCTGCGCAGCCGGCGCAGCGGTGCCACCGACTCGCGGACCATCTCGACCTCGCTCGAGGTCATGTCCCCGACCACCGTGATCAGGTCGGCGTCCAGCCCGTTCACCACCTCCACCACCCGCTCCACGAACCGGGCGCCCCAGGTCGGGCTCACGTGGATGTCCGACACCACCGCCACCCGCAGCCCGTCCGCCCGCGGATCCAGCCGGGCCAGCGGCACCGCCAGCCGGGTCACCTTCGGCGGCCGGTAGGCGCGGCTCACCCCGTACCCGCCGATGCTGATGGCCGCCACCCCGGCCGCCACCGCCGCTCCCTGCCGCAGCAGTCGCCGCCGGGACGGGTCGACCGGCGGCTCCCGGCGCTCCCGGCGGCGCAGCAGCAGCGCCGCCGCCGACACCGGCAGCTCCAGCAGCAGCAGCGCGATCAGCAGGTAGAACATCAGCCCGAGCCAGAGGTAGCCGGTCCAGGTCAGCACCACCACCACCGGCCGCGGCAGTCCCGGCTCGGCCAGCACCGTGGCCAGGATCAGCAGCAGGCCGGCGAGCAGCGCCAGCCCGCCGATCCGGCGCCACCGGCGGCTACGAACGGTGTCCCGCACCAGTCGCTGCCAGAGGTAGAGGTGGATTGTGCCGAGCAGCCCGATCACGACGAGCAGGAACACCGCGAAGCCCACGGATGGACCGTAGCCGGCCGGGAGGTTTGCCGGCTACGGTCAAGGAATGACGATGGTCACCGGCACCCCGACCGCGGTCGGGCTCGTCGACCGGTACGGGCGTGTCGCCACCGACCTGCGGGTGTCGCTGACCGACCGGTGCAACCTTCGGTGTTCGTACTGCATGCCGCCGGAGGGGCTGCCGTGGCTGCCGGCGCCGAACGTGCTCACCGACGATGAGGTGGTACGGCTGATCGGGGTGGCGGTCCGGCTGCTCGGGGTCGACGAGGTGCGGTTCACCGGCGGCGAGCCGCTGATCCGCCCCGGGCTGGTCGACATCGTGGCCCGAACCGCGACGCTCCGGCCCCGGCCGCGGCTGTCGCTGACCACCAACGGGATCGGGCTGGACCGGCTCGCCGAGCCGCTCCGCTCGGCCGGCCTGGACCGGGTGAACATCTCGCTCGACACGCTCGACCCGGAGGTGTTCGTCCGGCTGTCGCACCGGCGCCGGCTGCCGGACGTGCTGGCCGGGATCCGGGCCGCGGCCGAGGCGGGACTCGCCCCGGTCAAGCTGAACGCGGTGCTGCTCCGCGGGGTCAACGATCACGAGGCCGGTGACCTGCTGCGGTTCGCCCTGGCCAACGGCTACCAGCTGCGGTTCATCGAGCAGATGCCGCTGGACCCGCAGCACGGCTGGGACCGGGCGCAGATGGTGACCGCGGCCGAGATCCTGGCGCAGCTGTCGGCGGAGTTCACGCTGCTGCCGGACCCGGCCCACCGTGGCTCGGCGCCGGCCGAGACCTGGCTGGTGGACGGGTACGACGGGGGCAAGGTCGGGATCATCGGGACGGTCACCCGTCCGTTCTGCGGCGACTGCGACCGGACCCGGCTCACCGCCGACGGGCAGGTACGCAACTGCCTGTTCGCGCGGGAGGAGAGCGACCTGCGGACGGCGATGCGGGCCGGCGCGTCCGACGACGAACTGGCGGAGCGGTGGCGGGCCGCGCACCGGGCGAAGCTGCCCGGCCACGGGATCGACAACCCGGCGTTCCTGCAGCCGGCCCGGCCGATGTCGGCGATCGGCGGGTGATCGGGGCGATGGTGACCGTGCGCTACTTCGCCGGCGCCCGGGCCGCCGCCGGGGTCCGGGAGGAGCAGCTGCCGGCCGGCACGCTCGACGAGCTGGTGGCGGCGCTGGCCGACCGGCACGGCGAGCGGCTGGCGGCGGTGCTGCGGGTCGCCAGCTTCCTGGTCGACGGGGTGCGCTGCCCGGACCGCGCCCAGCCGCTGCCGGACCGGGCGACCGTCGACGTGCTCCCGCCGTTCGCCGGCGGCTGACTAGTTCGTCAGGACGGCGCGGGTGGCTGAGACCACCGCGTCCCGCCAGCCGGCCCCGAACAGCGCGGTGTGCACCAGCAGCAGGTGTAGTTGGTGCAGCGGCACCCGGGCCGGCCAGCCGTCGGCCAGCGGCCAGACCTCCTGGTAGGCGGCGAGGATCCGGTCCAGGTGCGGGGCGCCGCCGAACAGCGCCAGCGTCGCCAGGTCGGTCTCCCGGTGGCCGCCATGGGCGGCCGGGTCGACCAGCCAGACCCGGTCGGTGCTCCACAGCAGGTTCCCCGGCCACAGGTCACCGTGGATCCGGGCGGGCGGCTCGTCCGCTCCGTACTCCTCGATCTTGGACAGCAACCGCTCCACCAGCGCGACGTCGGCGCCGGTGAGCGCGCCCCGGTCGGCGCTGGTACGCAGGTGCGGGGCGAGCCGGTGCTCGGCGAACCAGCGCGACCACCGGTCCGGGGTGGCGGCGTTCGGTTGCGGCAGCCGGCCGATGAAGCCCGGCCAGGCCGCGCCGAAGCTCGGCGCGCCGGCCCGATGCAGGGCGGCGAGTTCCCGGCCGAACCGCTCGGCGGCGGCCGGCCCGGGGGAGCCGGGCGTCACCCATTCGAGTGCCAGCAGGTCGTCCAGTGCCGCCACCACCTCCGGTACGGCGACCGCACCCGGCTCGGCCAACCAGCGCAGCCCGGCCGCCTCGGCGGCGAAGAACCCGGCCGGCACCGGGCCCGGACCCGCCCAGGTCTTGACGAACAGTGACGCTCCGTCGTCAAGCGTGAGCCGGCTGGCGGTGCAGATGCTGCCGCCCGGCACCGGGGTTTCCCGGATCCGCTGATGCCGGAGCAGGGTGGGGAGTTGCTGCGGATGCGCCCGCACGTAGCCGAGGTCCATTGGCGGTAGGTTAACCCCCATGAGCGTGTCGATCCGTGCGTACCGTCCGACCGACCACGCCGTCTGCCGGGGGCTGTGGGCGGAGCTGACCGAGCTGCGGCGGGACCTCTACGACGACCCGGAGATCGGCGGCCCCGATCCGGGGGCCGGCTTCGAGGAGTACCTGACCCGGCTCGACCTGTCCGGGATGTGGGTGGCCGAGCACTCGGAGGACGGGGTGGTCGGGCTGGTCGGACTGATCCTCAACGGCCGGGCCGGCGAGGTCTATCCGGTGGTGGTGACCCAGCGCCATCGCAGCAAGGGGATCGGGACGGCGCTGCTCAAGCACATCGCCGAGCAGGCGCGCGGCCGGGGGTTGAAGCAGCTGATGGTGGTGCCGGACAGCCGCAACCTGACCGCGATCAAGGTGCTGCACTCGGCTGGGTTTGACACGCTCGCCTCGGTCCGGCTGACGCTGGACCTCACCGGCACTCCCCGCGAATCGGACGAAATTTCCTTGTACGACCTTCAATTCCGTTACTGACCAGCGGATCTGGACGACCGTCGATAGTGGTGGCTGTGGACGACCCGGCGTGTCGTCCACAGAAAGCCGGTCCGCCCCCCGGCCGGCTCGCCGACCGGCCACGCTGGACGCATGGCTGCTCGACCGGTTGTCCCGCCGCGGATCCCGCCCACGGTCCGGCTCAGCTCGCCGGCCGACCTGATCGCCGCGACCCCCTATCTGCTCGGCTTCCATCCCACCGACAGCGTGGTCACGCTCGGCCTCACCAGCCGGCGGCTGGTGTTCGCGGCCCGTAGCGACCTGCCCGGCCCCGGTGACTCACCGGACGCGATGGCGACCGCGATCATCGGGGTGGTCCGGCGGCAGCGGGCCGACACGCTGGCGCTGATCGGCTACGGGGCCGCCGAGTCGGTGGAGCCGCTGCTGCGGGCACTCCGCCAGGTCGCGGCGCTCCGGCGGCTGCCCATCAAGGAGGTGCTGCGGGTCGAGGGTGACCGCTGGTGGTCCTACCTCTGTGACAACCCGACCTGCTGCCCGCCCGAGGGCACGAAGATCGACCTCACCGCCGAGAAGGTCTCGGCCATGCTCACAATGGAGGGTCTCACCGCGGCGCCGAGCCGGGCCGAGCTGGCCCGCCGGGTGGCACCGATCGGCGGGCTCACCCGCACCTCGATGATCCAGGCGACCGGCCGAGCCAAGCAGCGATTCGCGCAGCTGCTCGCGGCGCATCCGACCGGCGACTGGTCGCGGCTGGTGTTGGCCGAGGGCACCGCGGCGGTCACCGCCGCGATCCAGCGGTACGCGGCCGGCGGCGCGCTCGATGACGACGGGCTGGCCTGGCTGACCCTGCTGCTGGACGCGGCCGCGGTACGGGATGCCGCCTGGCGCTCGGTCACCGGGGCACCGCACGACCTTCGGTTGTGGACGGACGCGACCCAGCGAGCCGACCCGGCGCTCGCCGCGGCGCCGGCCTGCCTGCTCGGGTACGCCGCCTGGCAGGCCGGCGACGGGGTGCTCGCCGGGCTGGCGGTGGAGCGGGCGCTCCGGGTCGACCCCGGCTATCCGCTCGCCCACCTGCTGTCGCGGGGCCTGCGGCAGGGCGTGCCGCCCGCCGAGCTGCGCGACTGGCTCGGTAGCACCCAGCGCGCCGGGCCAGTCCGGCGCCGGCGGGCCGGCCAGCGGCGGCGGCGCCGGGCTCACCATGGTCGGGCTGGGGCTCGGGCTCGCGGTCACCGCGCGTAAGGACTGACCACCGGGCCCGCGGTTGACAGATCCGGTCGCGTGACTTCGCTCACCGGCGCCCATATTTCGGTCGGAATCGTCAGATCCGCAAGGCAAAGTGGCAGCGTGAGTACCGGTCCAACGCCCGAGTCCGGCCGGCGGCGGTTCATCATCCCCGGCTTCATCGCACTGAGCGCCATCTGGGGCGCGAGCTTCCTGTTCATCAAGGTCGGCATCGAGGAGCTGCACCCGGTCTACGTGGCGACGGTCCGGGTCTGGCTGGGCGCGCTGGCGATGCTGACGCTGCTCGTGATCCTGCGCCACCGGCTGCCCCGCAGCCCGCGGGTGTGGGCGCACCTGGCGGTGGTGGGCACGCTCGGGATCGCCATCCCGTTCAGCCTGTTCGGCTACGGCGAGCAGCACATCCCGTCGCTGCTGGCCGGGATCTGGAACGCGACCACCCCGCTGGTGGCGCTGCCGCTGTCCGCGCTGCTGTTCCGCACCGAGCAGTTCACCGCCCGGAAGGCCGCCGGCATCGCGATCGGGTTCGTCGGCGTGCTGGTGGTGCTCGGGGTCTGGCAGGGGGTCGGCGGCGCGGAGCTCGCCGGCCAGCTGATGTGCTTCGGCGCCGCCGCCAGCTACGGCGTGGTCATCCCGTACATCAAGCGGTTCCTGGCCCACGAGCCGATGACCGGGCTGGCGCTGGTCGCCGGCCAGGTGGTCAGCGCGGCGGTGGTGCTGGCCGTAGCGGCACCGCTGATCGCTGGCGCGCCGCCGGCGCCGACCAGCCTCTCCGGCGAGGTGATCGGCAGCATGCTGGCGCTCGGGGTGTTCGGCACCGGCTTCGCCTTCCTGATCCACTTCCGGAACATCCGGCTGGTCGGGGCGAGCGCCGCCTCGCTGGTCACCTACCTGGTGCCGGTGTTCGCGGTCCTGGTCGGCGTGATCGTGCTCAACGAGACCCTGCACTGGTTCCAGCCGGTCGGCGCGCTGATCGTGCTCAGCGGGATCGCGGTGATGCAGGGCCTGCCGGTCTCGTTCCGGCGCCGGCGAGCCGAGTCGACGCTGGCGACCCCGGCCCCGGCCGGCCAGCCGGCGTCCGCCACCGCCAAGCCCTGACCGAGTCGGCCCGCTCGTCAGAGGTCCGGTCTATCGTCGGGGCGGCCGGCGACGCGGCTTCGCACCGAGGAGGGCGCATGCGGATCGGGAACATCACCTTCGATTGCCAGGACCCCGGCCGGCTGGCCCGCTTCTGGGCGGCGGTGTTTGGATATCCGGCCGGCGGCAACACCCTGGCGGCGCCCGAGGAGTTCAAACGCCAGCTGCGCGAAGCCGGCCTCACCGACGAGGACCTGGCGAACCGCGCCCTGGCCGAGGACCCGACTGGGGAGGGGCCGCGGTTCTACTTCCACAAGGTCCCGGAGCCGAAGGTCGCGAAGAACCGGATGCACCTCGACCTCACGGTCGGGGACGGCCGCGGACCGGCCCCGCGCCACGAGGTGGACGCCGAGGTGGAGCGGCTGGTCGGGCTCGGCGCCACCGTGATCCGCAAATCCGACACCGCCTGGGGCCCGTTCCCGGAGTACTACTACGTGCTGGCCGACCCGGAGGGCAACGAGTTCTGCGTCCAGTGAGCCGGAACCGGCGTCGGCGCTAGCCGTGGGACTTGGCCCAGTCGAGCAGCTGGTCGACCGGCCAGCTGTTCACCAGCCGATCCGGCGTAACTCCACACTGAGCGGCCCGCTCGCAGCCGTACCGCAGCCAGTCCAGCTGGCCCGGCGCGTGCGCGTCACTGTCGATGCTGAACCGGCAGCCGGCCTCCAGCGCCTGCCGCAGCAACCGCTTCGGCGGGTCGAGCCGGTCCGGCCGGCTGTTGATCTCGATCGCCTTGTCGTACTCGACGCAGGCGGCGAACACCTCCGCCGCGTCGAACTGGCTCGGCGGCCGGGTCCGGCCGGCCCGGTGGCCACGGTCGCCGTCGCCGGTGAGCCCGAGCGCGGCGGCCGACACCTTCCGGCCGGTGCAGTGGCCGAGGATGTCCACGTTCGGGTTCTCGATCGCCCGCAGCATCCGGCGGGTCATCGTCGCCTTGTCGTCCCGCAGCCCACTGTGGACCGAGGCGACCACGATGTCGAGCGAGGCCAGCAGCTCCGGCTCCTGGTCGAGCGAGCCGTCGGCCAGGATGTCCACCTCGATGCCGGTCAGGATCCGGAACCCGGCCGGCAGCGACTCGTTGATCGCCGCCACCCGCTGCAGTTGCCGCCGCAGCCGGTCCGCGGTCAGGCCCCGGGCAACCGTGAGCCGGGGCGAGTGGTCGGTCAGCACCATGTACTCGTGGCCGAGCTCGACCGCCGCCAGCGCCATCTCCTCGATCGGCGAGCCACCGTCCGACCAGTCCGAATGCAGGTGGCAGTCGCCGCGCAGGGCGGTCCGCAGCTTCGCGGTCGCCTCGTCCAGCGGCACCCCGGCGGTGGCTTCCAGCCGGCGCAGGTAGACCGGTTCCTCGCCGGCCAGCGACTCGGCGATGCACCGGGCGGTCACCTCGCCGATCCCGGCGACCTCGGTGAGCGTACCGGCGGCCACCCGTGCCTCGATCTCGTCCGGCGAGAGCTTGCTGAGCGCGGCGGCCGCGCCGCGGAACGCCCGCACCCGGTGCGTGCCCTCGTTGGCGCGCTCCAGATGGAAGGCGATCCGCCGCAGATCGGCGATCGGGTCGCGGGCAGTCACACGAGGCAGCCTACGGTGTAAGGGTGCGGGCGATCGACTGGGTGGACGGCGCCATCGAGATCATCGACCAGACCCGGCTGCCCCACCAGCTCACTCACCGCCGGCTGGCCACCGTCGAGCAGTTGGTCGAGGCGGTCCAGGAGTTGGCGGTACGCGGGGCGCCGGCGCTCGGCGTCGCCGGGGCGCTCGGCGTCGCGCTCGCCGCCCGCGAGTTCACCGACCCCGGCGCCGTCGAGGCGGCGGTCCGCCGGATCGCCACCGCCCGACCGACCGCGGTGAACCTCGCCGCCGGGGCCCGGCGGGCGGCGGCCCGGCTTCCGGACGGTCCCTCGGCGGTCCTCGTCGAGGCGCTGCGGCTGCGCGACGAGGAGATCGCCTCGTCGGCGGCGATGGCGGCGCGCGGCGCGGACTGGCTGATCGAGCACTGCGGCCCGGCGCCCCGGCTGCTGACCCACTGCAACACCGGTGGACTGGCGACGGTCAGCGGCGGGACCGCGCTCGGGGTGATCACCGAGCTGCACCGGCGCGGCGCGCTCGGCCTGGTGATCGCCAGCGAGACCCGGCCACTGCTGCAGGGTGCCCGGCTCACCGCCTGGGAGCTGACCGAGGCCGGGGTCCCGTACCGGCTGGCGGTCGACTCGGCCGGGCCGTTCCTGGCCGCGCGCGGCGAGCTGGACGCGGTGATCGTCGGCGCCGACCGGATCTGCGCCAACGGCGACGTGGTCAACAAGATCGGCACGTACGCCCACGCGCTCGGCGCGGCCCGGGCCGGGATCCCGTTCCTGGTGGTGGCCCCGGAGTCGACCCTCGACCCGGCGACGCCGACCGGGGCGGACGTGGCGATCGAGGACCGGGGCGCCCGCGAGGTGGTCGAGTTCGCCGGCCGGCCGGTCGCGCCGGCCGGGGCCGCCGCGGTGAATCCCGCCTTCGACGTGACTCCGTACGACCTGGTCACGGCGATCATCACCGACACCCGGGTGCTCACTCCGCCGCTGGCGCTCGCCGCGACCGGCTAGCGAGAACCGCCTCCCGGCAGCCCTCGCTGGTGCGAGCATGGAGGCACCAGGCCCGGCCCCCCGGCGGGACCTGACCGGGGGGAGTATGCATCGCCTGCTGTTCCGGCTCGGCCGCGGTGCCGCCCGCTGGCACTGGGCGGTGATCGCCGGCTGGCTGGTGGTCACGGTCGGGCTGGTGGTCGCCCGGGACCTGTTCGGCGGCGCGTTCTCCGACGACTTCTCGGTGCCGGGCAGCCCGTCGCAGCGCGGCGCGGACGCACTCCAGCAGGGGTTCCCGGACCAGGCCGGCTACGCCGGCCAGATCGTGTTCGCGGCGCCCGCCGGTGACCAGGTCAGCGACGACTCCGACGCGGTTGAGCAGGCGGTCAAGAACCTGGGCAACCTGCCGCACGTCACCCAGGTGGTGGACCCGCTCGCCACCGACGACTCGCCACAGGTCTCCAGCGACGGCCAGATCGCGTACGCGACCGTCCAGTTCGACGCGGCGCCGGCCGACCTCGGCAGCGACTACCTGGACCAGCTGGACGCGGCCGTGCAACCGGCCCGCGCCGCCGGCCTGCAGGTGGAGTACGGCGGCGTCGCCGGGCAGATCGGCACCGACCAGGGCGACCTGCGGGAAGAGGCGGTCGGGCTCGGAGTGGCGCTGGTGCTGCTGCTGGTGATGTTCGCGTCGCTGGTCGCCGCGCTGGTCCCGCTGGTATCCGCGGTGACCGGCGTGATCGCCGGGCTGTCGGTGCTGGGGCTGCTGGCCGCGGCGGTCACCTTCCCGACCACCGCCCCGACCATCGCCACCCTGCTCGGGCTCGGGGTGGCGGTGGACTACGGGCTGTTCATGGTGGCCCGGCACCGGGAGCAGCTGGACGCCGGCCGGCCGGTCTGCCAGGCCGCCGGCCGGGCGACCGCCACCTCCGGCGCCGCGATCGTGGTCGCCGGCTCGATCGTGATCGTCGCGATCCTGGGGTTGTTCGTCTCCGGCATCCCGTTCATCAACGCGATGGGAGTCGGCGCGGCGGTGGTGGTGGCGGTGGCGGTGATCTCCGCGATCACGCTGGTGCCCGGCCTGCTCGGGTTGGGCGGCCGGTTGTTGCGGCCGCTGCCGGAGCGCCGGCGCGCCCGGCACCGGGCGCCGCGTCCGAGCGCCGCCGAGCGGCAGCGGGCCCACGAGCACGGCGCGTTCGCCCGGTGGGGGCGGCGGGTGGCCGGGCAGCCGTGGTGGTGGCTGGTGGCCGCGCTGGTGCTGCTGGCCGCGCTCGCGGTCCCGCTCCCGTCCATCCAGTTCGGACAGGTGGACGCCGGAGCGGATCCGACCTCGGAGACCCAGCGGCGAGCGTACGACCTGATCGCGCAGGGGTTCGGGCCGGGCGCCAACGGTCCGCTCACGGTGGTCGTCTCCATCCCTTCCGGACAGTCCGATGATGACACCGAGAAGATGCTGTCCGATTTGCAGAAGCAGCTCGCCGGCACCGACGGGGTGGCCTCGGCGTCGGCGCCGACCACGAACTCCGCCGGGGACACCGCGATCCTCACCGTCATCCCGACCACCAAACCGCAGGACAGTGCCACCGCCGAGCTGGTGGACCGGGTCCGCGACTCGGTGCTGCCGACCGTCCCGGCCACCACCTACCTGACCGGCCCGGTCGCCGCGTACCAGGACTTCACCCAGCGCAGCGTGGACCGGCTGCCGATCCTGATCGCGGTGGTGGTGCTGCTGGCGCTGCTGTTGCTGACCGCCGCGTTCCGGTCGCTGGCGATCGGGCTGAAGGCGGCGGCGATGAACCTGCTGTCGGTGGCCGCCTCGTACGGGGTGGTGGTCGCGGTCTTCCAGTGGGGGTGGGGAGCGTCGCTGATCGGGATCGACGAGTCGCTGCCGATCCCCGGCTTCGTCCCGATGCTGATGTTCGCCACCATCTTCGGGCTCTCCATGGACTACGAGGTGTTTCTGCTCTCCCGTACCCAGGAGGCCTACCAGCGGACCGGCGAGCCGCGGCGCAGCGTCGCGCTCGGGATCGGCGGCACCGCCCGGGTGATCAGCGCCGCCGCGGCGATCATGATCGCGGTCTTCCTCAGCTTCGTGCTGAACCCGGACCCGACCGTGAAGATGCTGGCGGTCGGGCTCGCCGCCTCGGTGCTGATCGACGCCACCATCATCCGGCTGGCGCTGGTGCCGGCGCTGCTGTCCCTGCTCGGCCACCGGGCCTGGTGGATCCCACGCTGGCTGGACCGGGTGCTGCCGCGGGTCGGCCTGACCGAGCCGGCCGAGGAAGAACCGCTGCCCGGCCGGCCCCCACGGCCGGTGCCCGCCGGCGGCTGAGCGGGGCCCGGCCCCGCAGCCGGAGAGCTGCCCGACGCTCAGGCGGGCAGCTGCGCCGAGACCGTCCGGCGGGCCGGGGAGACCGCGTTGACCCAGCCGCCGGCGCGGCCCAGCCGCAACAGCACCTCCGGATCGGCCGGCAGCTCCCGCCGCTCGCCCGGGCGGGGCGGCCAACCGTTCCGGACCGCGGCGCCGGCCGACAGCCACTCCCGCAGCGCCGGGATCGGTTCCGGCCCGGCGAGCGCAGTCGCCGCCTCCGCCAGCGCGCTCCGCACCGCATCCAGCGCCGGTGCTACCGCCGCCGGGTTGCCGGCGCACATCGAGGCGGTGAGCGCGGGCGGGCTCGCCGCCACCCGGGTGCCGTCCCGGAACGAGCCGGCGGCGAGGGTCAGCGCCAGCGGGTCGCCGGCGACCGAGGCGGCGAGCGCCGAGGCGAGCAGGTGCGGCACGTGCGAGACCGCGGCGACCGCCCGGTCGTGCTCGTCGGCGGTCGCCGGCACCACTCGGGCACCCAACCGGGTGTAGAGGTCGGCGAGCATCAGCCAGTCGGCGAGCGAGGTGTCCGGCTCCAGGCAGAGCACCCAGGCGCAGCCGGTGAACAGGTCCGGGTCGGCGGCGTCGAACCCGGAGGTCTCCCGGCCGGCCATCGGGTGCCCACCGACGTACCCGGCCAGCCGGGAGTGCGGCTGGTGCAACCGCTCCGCCACCAGTGCCCGGACCGGCGCCTTGACCGACGTGACGTCGGTGACCAGCCCGGTGTAGCCGACCGCGACCAGCTCGTACAGCACCTCGTCGACCGCCGGCAGCGGCACCGCGACCACCACCAGCTCGGAGTTCGCCACCGCGTCCGCGAGCCCGCTCGCCACCTGCCACCGGGTGCCGGCCGGTGCCTGGGCCGCCGCCGTCCGGGCAGTGGCCCGGGTCGCCGGGTCGGCGTCGTAGCCCCATACCTTGTGCCCGCCGGCTGCGAGCGCCCGCAGCAGCGAGCCGCCGATCAATCCGAGCCCGACCACCGCGATGTCCACCCAGGCACACTAACCTGACCGAATGAGCACCGCGCCCAGCCCTGGTAAGCAATCTGGGTCGGGCCTGTTCCCCTCCGGCCCGCCTCGCCCGTCGTACCGGGAACCCCGGCCGGTGCGCGGCACCGCCGTGCTCGCCGGGCTCGCCGCCGCGACCTGCTGGCTGGTCCTGTTTTCGTTGCTCGGCAGCGGGTTGGCCAGCCGGGTCTGGTGGACCGTGGTGGCCGGCGGCGCGGCGTGGCTGTCGGCGCTGCTGCTGGTCCGGTACGGCGACCGGGGCGTGGCGGTGGGGGTGGCGGTCGCGACTGGGATCGGCTGGGCGATCGCCGGTGGCGCGGTCGCCGTCCACTGGGGGTTGACCGGCGACTGGCCGTTGTGGTGATTCGTTTCCTTCTCGGGTGGCTAGATTATTCGTCAGGGGAGCACGACGAGCCGAGAGAGGGCGGGGGCCATGTCCTACGTAGCGACCGCGTTGGTCCGGGGCAAGGACGGTTGGAGCGCCACCGAGCTGGATCTCAGCGGCGCTGCCGACATTGAGGAGGTCGCCGACCGGCTGCGCGATGTGGACCTGTCCGCGGAGATTTCGCTGCTGTTCGTGGAGGCGGACGACACCTACCTCGCGATCTTGCGACTCGACCAGGGCGAGGACCTGCGGGTGTTCGGCTCCGACTCGGCGTTCGCGGAGGAGTCCCGGCTCGGCGCGATGCTGCTCGGCGACATCGAGATCCCGACGCTCGAGATCGACCAGGCGCTGGCCGAGGCGGATGAGGAGGACGAGCAGCCGGCGACCGGCCCGACCGCCGATCCGGTCGGAGACGCGGACCTGCTCGCCGACCTGGGGATGCCGGCGCACCGGTTGCTGGCCACCTGCGCCCGCGAGGGGATGCTGCCAGCCGACGTCACCGCCGAGGTCGCGCAGGCGATCGGTTGCGGTGACGAGCTGGAGGAGCTGCGTGAGGCGTGAGGCGCACCAGGCTTGGATGCGCCGCGCGCTCGCGGTCGCGCAGTCCGGTGGTGACGCCGCCGACGTCCCGGTCGGGGCGGTGGTGTACGGGCCGGACGGCAGCGAGCTCGCCACCGGTCGCAACGAGCGGGAGCTGACCGGCGACCCGACCGCGCACGCCGAGATCGTGGCGCTGCGTCGGGCGGCCGAAGCGGTGGGCGGCTGGCGGCTGACCGGCTGCACGATGGTGGTGACGCTGGAGCCGTGCACGATGTGCGCCGGCGCGCTGGTGCTGGCGCGGATCGGCACGCTGGTGTTCGGCGCCTGGGAACCGAAGACCGGGGCGGTCGGCTCACTGTGGGACGTGGTCCGGGACCGGCGGCTGCCGCACCGGTTGGAGGTGTACGGCGGCGTGCTGGAGCAAGATTGCGCCGACCTGGTCCGCTCCTTCTTCCGGACCGGGTAGCCCCGTCGTGCGCCGCCGGCCGCAGCCGGCCCGGAGTCGAGGGAGCGAAGCGACCGAGCGGAGGGTCGGCTACAGGCCGGTCAACCAGGCGCACGACCGCGCAAGCGAAGCGAGCGCCAACACCGTCGTGCGCCGCCGGCCCGGAGTCGAGGCAGCGAAGCGAGCGCCAATTAGCCCGGCGGAGCCGTGCTTTCGCGTACGACCAGCTCGGTGACCAGGTCGATCCGGCTGGTCACCAGGCGCTCGCCGCGCGCCAGCTCCAGCAGCATCCGGGTGGCGGTGCCGGCCATGTCCTGCAGCGGCTGGTTGACGGTGGTGAGGCTGGGGCCGATCCAGGCGGCCACCGGCAGGTTGTCGTAGCCCACCACCGAGAGGTCGCGCGGCACGTCCAGGCCGCACTGCCGGGCCGCCCGCAGCACTCCCATCGCCTGGATGTCCGAGCCGGCGAAGATGGCGGTCGGCCGGTCGGGCCGACTCAGCAGCTCCATCGCGTGCTTGTACCCGGTGTGGGCGGCGAAGGTCCCGTAGCGGACCAGACTGGGGTCGACCGGGATGCCTGCCTCGTCGAGCCCGGAGCGGAACCCGGCCACCCGGGCCTGGCTGCACAGCACGTCGGCCGGACCGGAGATCACCGCGATCCGGCGGTGGCCCAGCTCCAGCAGGTGGCGGACCGCGATGAGGCCGCCGTTCCAGTTGTTGGAGCCGACCGTCGGCACCGAGGCGGAGGTGGCGCTGTCGGTGTCGACCACCACCGACGGGATCTGTCGCCGCTGCAGCTGCCGGTGCTGGGCCTCGGTGGGGTGGCACAGCACGAACAGCACTCCGAGCGGGTGGCGGCCGAGCACCCCGTCCAGCCATTGCTGGGGCGGGCGGTGGGCACCGCCCAGTTGGGAGAGGTTCACCCCGACCTTGGCCGCTGAGGCCACCGCCTCCACTCCCCGGATGATCTCGATCGCCCAGGCGGTGTCGAACTCGTGGAAGACCAGCTCCAGCTGCTCGGCCCGGGGTGGCCGGCGGGCCCGGCGCCGGTACCGGTGCCGCTCCAGGCTCTCCTCGATCCGGGCCCGGGTGCTGGGGGCGACGTCGGCGTGGCCGTTGAGGACCTTGGAGACGGTGGTTACCGAGACCCCGACCTCATCGGCGATGGTGGCGATCGTCGCAGACCCACGGTCGGCGGTTCCCGCCGGCTGAGCCGGCGTCTCTGCGGCGACCATGCGGCACGCACCATCCCTCGAAAGCTCAAGTCCGCCCGACCGGAAGTTTCGCCGCTTCGACCGGCGAAATCCTGCGGTTTTCCCCGGCAACTTTACCATTGTGCAAGGTCATCCGCCGCTGGCGAGCCCTGTTCAGGCTCGGCGCAGACGCAGCTAATCCGGATCTGGGCTGGCCTTTGGGACCCTTGACACACCTGCTGGACCGGCGTTAGGTTCCTGCTACGTGTAAGTAAGCGCTTTCCGGAAGTTTCGGAATCAAGCCGCTCCGGCGACCCCTCGGCCGGGGCGAGGCGGCGCCCTACCTGATCGAAGGGGGTGGCTTGGCCGCGCGATGAGCACCTCCAAGATGCTGGACCTGCCGCCGGACGCCGAAACCGCCCCGGCGGTGCGGCTCGAATCCACTGAACCCCCGCGCGTCCGCACCAACACCTGGCGGCGGGCGCTCCGTCGAGACTGGCAGCTCTACTCGCTCGCGGTCCTGCCGCTGCTGTTCTTCCTGATCTTCCGGTACCTGCCGATGGCCGGGAACATCATCGCCTTCCGCCGGTACTTCCCCGGCGGCAACCTGTTCGGCGAGGAGTGGGTCGGCCTCTACTACTTCGAGCTGTTCTGGGACGACCCGTCGTTCTGGCGGGCGTTCTGGAACACGTTGATCCTCGGTGGGCTGACGCTGCTGTTCCTGTTCCCGGCGCCGCTGATCCTGGCGCTGCTGCTCAACGAGGTGCGGACCCGGTTCCTGAAGCGGACCGTCCAGACCATCTCCTACCTGCCACACTTCCTGTCCATCGTGGTGGTGGCCGGGATCATCTTCCAGGTGCTCTCGATCGACGGGGTGGTCAATCAGGCGCTCCGGGCGCTCGGCCAGGAGAGCGTCTCGTTCCTGCAGGAGCCGGGCTGGTTCCGGACCATCTACATCAGCTCCGAGATGTGGCAGACGGTCGGCTGGGGCACCATCCTCTACCTGGCCGCGCTGACCACCATCGACCCGAACCTCTACGAGGCGGCCCGGATCGACGGCGCGAACCGGTGGCAGCAGACCTGGCACGTGACCCTGCCCGGGATCCGGCCGACCATCATCACGTTGCTGGTCCTCAACACCGGCACGTTCATGGCGGTCGGGTTCGAGAAGATCCTGCTGATCTACAACCCGTTGACCTACGAGACCGCCGACGTCATCGCCACCTACCTCTACCGGGTCGGCCTGCAGTCCGGGCTGTTCAGCTACGCGGCGGCGATCGGCATGTTCGAGGCGGTGATCGGGCTGATCCTGGTCTTCACGGTCAACGGCATCGCCCGACGCACGGTAGGGACAAGCCTATGGTGACCTTGGCAGCCGGGGTAGAGCGGCGCGAAGACCTCCAGCGACCGCGCGGCCCCCAACCGACCCGCGGCTACCGGGTGTTCCAGGTGTGCAACGCGATCATCCTGACCCTGGTGGTGGTCGTCACCCTCTACCCGTTCTTCAACATCGTCGCCCGCTCGTTCAGCGAGACCACCGCGATCCGGACCGGCCGGGTCAACCTGTGGCCGATCGGGTTCAACACCACCACGTACGGCCGGGTGATGTCCGACCCGGTGTTCTGGACCAACTACCGGAACACCGTGATCTACACGGTGGTGGCCACCGCGATCGCGATGGTGCTGACCACCTGCTACGCGTACGTGCTCTCGAAGAAGCACCTCAAAGGACGGAGTGTGCTGATCGGGATCGCCGTGTTCACCATGTTCTTCAACGGCGGCCTGATCCCCAACTACGTGCTGATCAGCACGCTGGGGCTGCGGAACACGATCTGGGCGATCGTGCTGCCGAACGCGATCAGCGTCTTCAACCTGCTGGTGATGAAGTCGTTCTTCGAGAACCAGCCACCGGATCTGGAGGAGGCCGGCGCCGTCGACGGCCTCAACACGTACGGGATTCTGTGGCGGATCGTGCTGCCACTGTCCAAGGCCGTGATCGCCACGATGGTGCTGTTCTATTCGGTCTCGTTCTGGAACTCGTGGTTCTCGGCCTTCCTCTACTTGGACCGCAAGGAGCTCTGGCCAGTCACGATCTATCTGCGCAACCTGCTCGCCGGCGCCACCGGTGCCACCGACCCGGGCGCGGCCAGCGATTTCGCACTGCAGGTCGCGGCGAACATCCAGTCGGTGACCATTGTGCTCACCGCGCTGCCGATCATCTGCGTCTATCCGTTCATCCAGCGCTACTTCGTCTCCGGGGTGATGCTCGGCTCGGTCAAGGGGTAGCGCCCACCCGTTGCGAACCGAAAGGAAGTCACCATGGCCCATCTCCTGTCCCGGCGCCCGGTTTCCCGGCGCCACGTGCTGGCGGGCGCCAGTGCGCTGACCGCCGGTGGGATACTCGCCGCCTGTGGCGGCGGTGGCGACGACTCCGGAAGTGATGACCTGTCCGGTAACCGGGTCGGCGCCATGGACAACTACGACGTCGGTGTCCAGTTCAAGGCCACCCAGCCGCTCACCTTCTCGATCCTGATGCAGGATCACCCCGGCTACCCGTACAACCCCGACTGGATGTTCTGGTCCGAGCTGACCAAGCGGACCAACGTCACCCTCGACAACGTGCTCGCGCCGCTCGCCGACTACAACGACCGGCGGGCCGCGCTGATCGGTAGCGGCGAAGCGCCGTTGATTCTCCCCCGGACCTACTCGCCTGACGAGGAGCAGTTCATCGCCGGCGGCGGGATCCTGGCGGTCAGCGACTACTTCCACCTGATGCCGAACTTCCAGGACAAGGTGGCCAAGTGGAACCTGCAGGCCGAGATCGACACTCGCCGGCAGGCCGACGGGAAGATCTACGTGATCCCCGGCCTGCACGAGAACGTCTGGCTGGACTACACGCTCGGCATGCGGATGGACATCCTCGACGAGCTCGGCCTGGCGGTACCGACCACTTGGGACGATGTCACCAACGTGCTGCGCGAGATGAAGCGCGCCTACCCGGACATCTACCCGTTCTCCGACCGGTGGAGCACGCCGCCGCAGCCGGGCGCCAACAACCTGCTCGGCATCCTCAGTGACGCCTACGGCACCTACGCCGGCTGGGCCTGGCAGTTCTCCTACTGGAACGGCTCGGAGTTCGTGTTCCCGGGCGCGATGGACGAGTACCGGCAGATGCTGGAGTTCCTGAACCGGTGGGTGAGTGAAGAGCTGCTCGACCCGGAGAGCTTCGTCCAGGACGACGACACCGCGATCGAGAAGTTCGCCAACGGCCGGTCGTTCGTGATCAGCGTCAACGCGCAGACTGTGGTCGAGCACCGGGACGACCTCGCCGGAATCGAGGGCGCGGAGATCAAGAAGATTCCGCGGCCGATCGGGCCGATGGGCAACAAGACCCACGTCACCCGACTCGAGAACGGCATCATGATCTCCTCGGCGGCCCGGGAGCGCGAAGACTTCGTCGCCATGATGCAGTTCATCGACTGGCTCTGGTACTCCGACGAGGGCAAGATGTTCGCCAAGTGGGGCGTCGAGGGCGTCACCTACACCGGCAGCATCGAAGACGGCACGTTCAAGCTCGCCGACAACATCGACTGGGCTGGCCTGAACCCGGACGGGGAGGAGCTGCTCAACGCCGACTACGGCTTCTTCCAGGGCAGCTTCGTCTACGGCGGCAGCACCGCCCTGCTGAACTCCCAGTTCCCGCCGGAGGAGCAGGAGTTCCAGCAGGCGATGGCCGACCGGGAGAGCATCGTCGGGCCGCCCAAGCCGCTCACCCCGGTGGAGCGCGAGCGGGCTTCGCTGTGGGAGACCGGCCTGCGCGACCACGTCGAGCAGGAGACCCTCAAGTTCATCCTCGGCCAGCGACCGTTGTCCGAATGGGACGATTACGTGCGGGAGCTGGAGGGTCTGAACATGAACGAGTACATCGACATGATCAACGAAGCCCACCAGCGGTACGTAGAGGAGCACGGCAGCTGATCGAGGTACCGGCGCAACCAACCGGCCGGTGGTCGGACGCATGGCGGGCATGCGTCGGCACCGGCCGGTTCGACCTCGCGCTTCGACGCGACTACCAGGACTCGCTCGCGCTCGTCCAGCGCGAGATCGGGTTCCGGCACATCCGCGGCCACGGGCTGCTGAGTGACCAGACCGGGGTCTACCGGCCGTACGAATACCAAGGGCAACGCCGGGTCCGGCACGCGTTCAGCTACGTCGACCAGGTGATCGACGCGTACCTGGACCTCGGCATCGCCCCGTTCCTCGAGCTCGGGTTCATGCCGGCCGCGCTCGCCAGCGGCGACCAGACCGTGTTCTGGTGGCGGGGCAACGTCACCCCGCCCCGGTCCTGGACCGAATGGGCGGAGCTGGTCCGGGCCATCGTCACCCACCTGGTCGACCGGTACGGGATCGAGCAGGTGCGCGGCTGGCCGATCGAGGTCTGGAACGAGCCCGACCTGCCGATCTTCTGGCAGGGTGCCGACCAGGCCGCCTATCACCAGCTGTACGAGGTGACCGCGCGCACGGTCAAGGAGGTGGACCCGTCACTGCAGGTCGGCGGGCCGGCGATCTCGCCCGGCGCGGACCCGGACTGGCTGCGCCGGTTCGCCGAGTTCGTCACCGACCGGTCGGTCCCGATCGACTTCGTCAGCCGCCACGCGTACAGCTCCGGCCCGCCGGAGCACCTGCCGTTCGAGGTACGGCAGACCCTGCGCCCCGCCGACCACCTGCTGGCCCAGTTCGCCCAGCCGCGGCAGGCGCTGCGCGGCACCCCGCTGGCTGACCTGCCGGTGCACATCACCGAGTTCAACTCGTCCTACCGGCCGGACAACCCGGTCCACGACAGCGCGTTCCATGCCGCCTACCTGGCCCCGGTGGTGACCGGCGGCGGCGAGCTGGTGGACTCCTTCTCCTACTGGACGTTCTGTGATGTGTTCGAGGAGGTCGGAATCCCGACCAGCCTGTTCCACGGCGGGTTCGGGCTGCTGACCCACCGGCAGATCAAGAAGCCGACCTACCACCTGTACGCGTTCCTGGCCCGGATGGGCGAGCAGCTGCTGGCCCGCGGCGCCGACCACCTGGTCACCCGGGATGCCGACGGCGGCCGGGTCGCGGTGCTGGCCTGGGCGCCGGTCGGGCACGCCGAGCACGCGCTGCGGCTGTCGATCCCGCTCGGCGGGCCGGCCGGGACCGGCTCGGCGTTCTTGCTGCGCCGCTCGGTGAGCGAGGAGCACGGGAACCCGGCCGCCGCCTGGCGGGAGCTGGGCCGCCCCGCCTCGCCGACCGCCCGCCAGCTGGAGGCGCTGCGGGAGGCGGCCGAGCCGGCCCGTAGCCACCGCCGCCTGCCGATCGCCGGCGGCCGGGTCGAGCTGTCGATCAACCTGACCCGGCACGAGGTGAGCCTGCTCGAGCTGGCGCCGGTGGTGGACGAGTCCCCGCCGTGGACCGCCGACGACCAGCTGCCCGGCGGTGACTGGGAGGTACCGTGACCGGCGTGACCAGCGCCCAGCGAGAGTGGGGAGAGGGGCCGCTCGCGCGCGGCTCGGCGTTCATCTACACGCTGCTGGTGACCGAGGCGCTGCTCGTGCTCACCGCGCTGCCCGGCCTGGTGCCGCTGGTGTTCCTGGACCGGGATCCCAGCAACCTGCCGCTGGCCGGGTTGTGCGTGGTGCCGCTCGGCCCGGCGATCAGCGCGGCGGTGTACGCGCTGCACCGGCGCAGCACCGACCTGACCGACCTGCACCCGGCCCGGGCGTTCTGGCGCGGCTACCGGCTCAACCTCGCCAGCAGCCTGCAGGTCTGGGTGCCCTGGCTGGCCTGGCTGGTGATCGTCGGGCTGACGATCGCGAACTTCGGCGCGGCCGGCGTGCCCGGCTGGTGGGCGGTGCTGCTGGTACTGCTCGCGATCGGGATCACCCTGTGGATGGTCAACGCGCTGGTGATCAGCTCGCTGTTCGCGTTCCGGTTCCGGGACCTCGCCCGGCTGGCCAGCTACTTCCTGGCCCGCACGCCGGGGGTCACGCTGGCCAACGGCTGCCTGCTGATCGTCGCGGTGGCGGTCATCTTCTTCGCGTCCGAGGCGGTGCTGGTGTTGCTCGGCTCGGTGTTCGTCCTCGCCCTGCTGCGTGGCTGCCAGCCAATGATTGCGCAGGTACGGGAGGAGTTCGTGGCATGAGTCGGCTGGTGCCCCGGGTGTCGGGGTTGGTCTACGGGGGCGACTACAACCCGGAGCAGTGGCCGGAGCAGGTGTGGGCCGAGGACGCGAAGCTGATGCGGGAAGCCGGCGTCAACCTCGCCACGGTCGGCGTGTTCGCGTGGTCCAAGCTGGAGCCGTCGCCGGGCAGGTACGACTTCGACTGGCTGGACCGGGTGCTGGACCTGCTGCATCAGGCCGGGATCGCGGTCGACCTGGCCACCGCGACCGCCGCGCCACCACCGTGGTTCTCCCACAAGTACCCGGAGACGCTGCCGGTGACCGCCGACGGGCGGCGGCTGTCGTACGGCAGCCGGCAGGCGTTCTGTCCAAGTTCACCGGTCTACCGCGAGGCGGCGCTCGGGATGGCGGAACGGCTCGCCACCCGGTACGCCGGCCACCCGGCGCTGGCGATGTGGCACGTGCACAACGAGTACGGCTGCCAGAACCCGCGCTGCTACTGCGACGTCTCGGCGGCCGCGTTCCGGGACTGGCTGCGGCGACGCTACCGGGACCTCGACGAGCTGAACGAGGCGTGGGGCACCACCTTCTGGTCGCAGCGGTTCAGCGACTGGGAGCAGGTGCAGCCGCCCCGGGCCACCACCACCGCCCCGAGCAGCCCGAGCGGGGTGCTCGACTTCCAGCGGTTCTGCTCGGACGCGCTGCTGGAGCTGTTCGTCGCCGAGCGGGACCTGCTGCACCGGCTCAGCCCCGGCGTGCCGGTGACCACCAACCTGATGGTGACCGGCAACTTCGGCGCGCTCGACTACTGGCGGTGGGCGCCCGAACTGACCAAGCAGGACGGTCTGATCTCGACCGACCACTACATCGTGCCCGGTGACCCGATCGAACCGGCCGCGCAGGTGGCCTGCGGGGCGGACCGGAGCCGGTCGCTGGCCGGCGGGCCGTGGCTGCTGATGGAGCACTCGACCAGCTCGCTCAGCTGGCGGCCGCGCAACTTCGCCAAGGCGCCCGGCCAGCTGCTGCGCAACAGCCTGGCGCACGTGGCCCGCGGCTCCGAGGGCGTGAACTTCTTCCAGTGGCGGGCCAGCCGGTACGGCGCCGAGAAATGGCACTCGGCGATGCTGCCGCACGCCGGCACCGACACGAAGATCTGGCACGAGGTGGTCACGCTCGGCGGCCACCTGCGACGGCTCGCCGAGATCGACGGTTCGACGGTACGCACCGACGTGGCGATCCTGCTCGACCACGCCAGCGGCTGGGCGGCCGAGGCACCGGACCAGCCGAGCGTCGACATGACCACGTTCTTCGAGCTGCGCCGGTGGCACGCCGCCCTGTGGCGGTCCGGGGTGGTGACCGACTTCGCCCATCCGGGCGCCGACCTGTCGCGCTACCGGCTGCTGCTCGCCCCGGCGCTCTACCTGCTCGATGACGCCGCCGCGGCGAACCTGGCCGGGTTCGTGGCGGCCGGCGGCACGCTGGTGGTCGGGCCGTACAGCGGGATCGTCGACGAGCACGACCACGTCCGGCTCGGCGGCTACCCCGGCGCGCTGCGCGACCTGCTCGGGGTCCGGGTGACCGAGTTCTTCCCGCTCGACGCCGGCGAGCAGGTCGTGCTGGACAACGGCTGGGTCGGGACGATCTGGACCGAGCACGCCCGGGTCGAGGCGGCCACGGTGGTCGCCTGGTACGCGGACGGCCCGGTCGCCGGCTGCCCGGCGGTGACCCGGCACCCGGCCGGCGCCGGCACCGCCTGGTACCTGGGCACCCGGCTCGCCGACCCGGACCTCGCCACGCTGCTCCGTAAGGCCGGCGCGGCGCCGCTGCTGCCGGACGCGCCGCCCGGACTCGAGGCGGTCCGGCGGCAGCATCCAGACGGCCGGTCGTACCTGTTCCTCGTCAACCACGCGGTGACGCCCGCCACGGTGGCCGGCACCGGCACCGACCTGCTCACCGGCACGGACTGGGCCGGTGCGGTGACGGTGCCCGCCGGCGAGGTGGTGGTGCTCCGGGAGGGCCAGTAGCACCGGGTTCCGGCCCGGGTGGGCGGTGGTGGACCGGACGGGGTAGGGTGGGCCGAGTCGGTCGATCGTTTCGTGCATGTGGCTGCTGTTTCTTAGGGAGATGGACGGACCGCCGCTGTAACAACCGACCGGCGGGCCAGGCGAGGTGCCCGGTCCAAACCCATCTCACATCAGGAGACGCACCATGCCGCAAGGCACCGTTAAGTGGTTCAACAGCGACAAGGGCTACGGGTTCATCACCGTCGACGGCGGTGGCGACGACGTCTTTGTCCACTTCTCGGCCATCAAGGCCAACGGCTTCCGGAGCCTGGAAGAGAACCAGCGGGTTTCGTTCGACATCACTCAGGGTCCGAAGGGCCCGCAGGCGGAGAACGTCACGACCGCGTAGCAACGTCAACCCCGACGGCGCCCCGGCAGCAACCGGGGCGCCGTCGGCGTCTGTCCCGAGCGGGTCAGCGGGAGCCGAGCCGCTCCAGCAGCATCACCTTGCCGTTCTCCCGCGGCGACAGGTCGAGCTTCGGGTCGTCGGCGAGCACCGCCTGCTGCAGCAGCTGCAGCTGCTTGGACGGCTCCAGCCCCAGCTCCTCGATCATCGTGGTGCGCAGCTGCTGGAACACCCGCAGCGCCTCCTGCCGCCGGCCGCTGCGGTGCAGCGCCACCATGAACATCGCGTGCAGGTTCTCGTGCAGCGGGTACTGCGCGGTCAGGCCGGCCAGCTCCGACAGCACCTCCTGGTGCCGGCCGAGCCGTAGCCGGGCCTCGATACCCTGCTCCAGGGTGGTCAGCAGCGACTCCTGCAACCGCTTGAGCTGCGGCTGCAGGACCGGGCCGGCGGGCACGTCGGCGAGCGCCGGACCCCGCCACAGCGACTGGGCCTGCAGCAGCAGATCGGCCGCGAGGGCGTCGTTGCCGGCCGCCAGCTCCCGCCGCCCGTCGGCCGCCAGCTGCTGGTAGCGCGGCAGGTCGAAGTCGTCCGAGGTGCTGCGGAACTGGTAGCCACCGGGGACGGTGACCAGCACGGTCGACGCCACCGTGGCGGTCGGCAGGCCGAGCGCCTCCCGGAACCGCTTCCGGAGCTGCAGGATGTAGGTCTGGAGGGTGGTCAGGGCGCTGGCCGGCGGCTGGTCTCCCCACAGCTCCTGGATCAGATCCGGGACCGGCACCGGCTGGTTGGCTTGCAGCAGGAGGAGGGCGAGCACCGACCGGGGCTTGGGAGCGGTGGGGGTCACGGGAGCGCTCCCAACTCGGACCGACAGTGGTCCTAGTACACGAATTTCCATTGCTGTCACCTATCGGACGAGAGTGGTCGTGGGGGTTGCTGGCGCATCACGTCACGGAGGGGTGGCCTATCGTCCGGTCAACGATCGCCACAATCAGACCTAATTGACGGCTAGAAGTTTGTCAAGGAATCCAGCAGCGGCCTGGCTGATCGTACGAAGGATGCGCCCGGAGATTGATTTCGGCATCATCTATCGGTCGGTCCACGTAGCCACATCGACGAATTCGACGCCCTTTAGGACAGTTGCGCCCTCCCGCTGCTGTGCCACGGATTGCAGTCATTACAGGTAAAGGCGACCGAGTTAACAGATCGCCGAACGTGGATAGCAGATCAGGGGCGCTGCGGGGTGGGTGGGATCACAGCGCCCCTGACCAGCTAACCGGATACGGGTCAGAGGGTACGGCACTGGCCGAGTTTGACTCCGTACACGGTGTTTGGCGCACCGTTGTTGACCGGTGCGGGCTGGTTGGCCGTGCATGAGAGCAGGCCGAGAATGGTGTTGGCGGAGACCACGATCGGGGTCTCGCCGGTCTGGTTGCCGGTCAACGTGACCAGCCCCAGCACCTGGTTGCCGGCGAGCTCGAGCCGGTCCGAGGCGCCGGTGACCTTGGCCTGACCGACCACCACGCCGCCGGTCAGCACCAGCAGTGCTGGGTCATCGCCGGTGACCGAACCGACCACGGTGGAGTCGGTGGCGATCAGCGAGGCACCCGGCCGGACCTTCACCGAGCCGAGGACCAGCGCCCCGTCCAGGCAGGTGAGCCCGTCCCGGACGGTCAGCGAGCCGAGGTGGGCGCCGGTCACGGTCCGATCGCAGGTCGGCTCCGGCGGCTCGGGTGCCGCCACCAGCCGGGCCACCCCCCACCGAGAGGTGTCCTGGAAGGACTGGCCGGTCGGGTCGTGCCAGGTGTGCACCGCCGTCCGGGTGCCGTCGGTGGCGTCGTTCACCTGCAACTCCAGGCCGACGAACGCGCCCGGGCCGGCGACTCCGCCCTCGATCGCCACCGCCGCCTCGATCACGTACCCGCCGTCGACGACCGCGGCGGCGCTGGTGAGGTTGTCGCCGATGACGGCCGGATCACCGCTGATCGACTGGTGGTTCAGGTAGTTGATCCGGTATTGCCCGTCGGTCGACTTGAACCCGCCGCTCTTGGTGTTCCCGGGGTCCAGGAAGATCTCGATCGAGTCCTGCTCCCAGGCGTTCGAGTTGTCGGCGTTGAGCTGCGGGTCGGTGACCTCCGCCAGCACGTACAGGGTCTGCTCGTCCCACAGCAACCGGAACGTCCCCTTCGCGCCGTCGGCGCTGCCCTCGACCAGCACCTCGGTGGTGACCGCGGCGGCGTCCTGCCAGCCGGCCTCGATCTGGCCGTCGATCACCGGCGCGGTGCCGGTCTCCGGCACGTCCACGTGGCCGACCGGGTCGATGAAGGTCAGCGTGCCCCACCGCGAGGTGTCGGTGTCCTGCTCGTGGTTCTGGTCGCTCCACGAGAACCGGTCGCCGGTGCCACCCTCGGTCACCCGGACGTCGAACCCGACCTGCCGGTCGAGCGCGCCCGGGGTGGCCAGCGGCAACGCCACCTCCACCCGGTAGCCGGTGTCGGTCTCGGTCACCACCGCGGCGGTCGGGTCGCCGCTGGTCGAGCCGTCCCGGCCGACCGAGTAGTGCGCGTCGCCCGGCCCGTACTCGCCGGCCTTGGCGTTGGTGTCGTCGACGAACAGGTCCACCCGGTCGCCGGCGTCCACTGTGTCGTCGGTGACCTCGACCAGCGCGTACAGCTGCTCACTGTCCCACCGGACCTGGAAGCCGATGCCCTCGGCCAGGCTGATCGCCGGCAACTGGTCCCAGACCAGCTCCCGGTCGCCGTCGACCACCGGGGTGGCGTTGCGGGTGAGGTGGGTCTGCGGCAGGTGGGGCAGCTGGGTCGGGTCGACCACGCCCCAGTACGCCGGCTTCGCCTGCAGCCGGTCGTCGAAGAACAGCGGCGCCTCGTGCGGCCGCGGGATCTCCCGGTCGCGCAGCCAGCTCCGGCCGTCGTGCAGGCCCCAGACGGTGACCGACTCCAGCACGTCGCTGTGGTTGCGCAGGATCTCGAACAGGTCCCGGTAGTAGTAGCCCTGCCGGATCACCCGGTCCGGCGGCGGCGCCGGCAGCTGCTCCTGCGACGAGGCCGAGATCGCCACGTCCAGCTCGGTGACCGCCTGCAGGACGCCCAGCTCACGGAACTTCGTGATGGTCTGGTCCACCAGCGACACCGGCCGGTTCAGCGACAGGTGCAGCTGGTGGCCGACCCCGTCGACCGGCACCCCGTCCCCCCGCAGCTGCTCCACCAGCGCGTAGAGCGCGTCCCGCTTGGCCGGGAACTCGGTGTTGAAGTCGTTGATGAACAGCTTCACGTCCGGCCCGAACGCCTCCCGGGCGAAGTGGAACGCCTGCGCCACATAGTCCGGACCGATGATGTTGTACCAGGGGCTGCGCCGCAGTCCGTCCGGCTGGCTCTCGTCGATCACCTCGTTGACGACGTCGAACGCCCAGACCTGGTCCCGGTAGCGGTCGGCGATCGCCTGGATGTGGGCCTGCATCCGGTCCAGCGCCAGCTGCCGGTGCTCCGGGCTGTTGGTCAGCGGCTCGCCGTTCTCGTCCTGCCAGAACCACTCCGGGGTCTGGCTGTGCCACACCAGCGTGTGGCCGTAGACCCGCAGGTTGTTCGCCTCGGCGAACTCGACCAGCGCGTCGGCGTCCTCGAACGTGAACTGCCCCTCGGTCGGCTGGATCTCCGCCGGCTTCATGTCGTTCTCAGCGGTGATCGCGTTGAAGTGCTTGGTCAGCAGCTCGGCCGACGGGCCCACGGTCTCCCGCAGGTCGATCGCCGCGCCGATCGGGAAGTGGTCGGCGAGCACATCCTTCAGCGGCGGGATGTCCTCGATGTCCGGCGGCGCCGGGACGGTCATCTCGAAGTCGTCCAGGTGGAAGTCGACCAGCGCGCTCGCCGACTCGGCGTAGACGTGGATGGCGATCGCGTCCGGGCTCGGGGTCCAGCCGCCGGTGAACTGCACCCACTCGTCGGCGGTCACGGTGGTGTCCGACACCACCGTGGTGAAGGTGCTGTCGGCCTCGGCGAAGTCCTGCTGGACGCTGACCCGCAGCTCGGCCGGTTCCTGGCCGGCCGCAAGCTTCAGCCACAGCGAGAACCGGTACGTCGTACCCGGTTCGACCAGCGCGGTGATGTCGCGGGACGGGCCGTTCCAGGGCTCGGTGCGGCCGCTGGCGAGCAGGCTCCAGCTGCCGCCGTGGGCGTCGGCGTCGCTGGCCGCCACCGTCTCCTCGCCCCGCGCTCCCCACCCCTCGGCGGTGCCGGTTTCGAAGTCGGCGGCGAGGATGACCTGGTCACCGCCGCCCGGCGGGGGCGAGGTCTGGACGATCGTCACGTCGTCCACATAGAAGTCCGCCTCGACGTCCGGGCTCTCCAGGTAGAGCTGGAGCTCCTCGTTCGGGTCGGTGCTGAAGGTGTACGACCCGGCCACCCGAACCCAGTCCTGATCGGAGGCTGGCACCTGGAACGCGATCGTGTCGAACTGGTCGGTGCCGCCGGCCGGCCGGCGCTGCACGGTCATGGTCACCGGGTGGGCACCCTCGACCATCCGCACGAACGCCTCGATCTCGTAGGTGGCGCCGGGCAGCAGCACGCCGAGCAGGCTGTGGCCGGGCCCGTTCCAGCTGTCGGTCCGGCCGGTGGTGAGCAGGCTCGCCGTGCCGGAATGCGCCTGATCGGTGCTGACGGCGACCGTCGCGGTGCCGCGGCCGAACCAGCCACCGACCTCACCGGCCTCGAAGTCGTTGCTGAAGACCACGTCTTGCTGGCCGACCGCGGGTGGCGCCGCGATCACCATCGAACCCACCAGGCCGGCCACGGCCGCGACGACCACCGCGACCCTCGAGCCGGTTCGGGAACTCGCAACCCTGCGCCTCACGGGACTCTCCTCACCGATGAGTCCCCGAAAGTTTCGGAAATGTTTCGGGGGTCTGTCCCGAAACATAGTGGCAAAGCCGGCCCCGGTCAACGGCCAGCTGGCAACAGACCTGTGGCGGGGTTGAGAGTAGCCGCATTTCGGGCGAAGATGTACGTACGTAAAGGTCTCGAGGAGGCGGCATGCGGGTCCGGGACGCGATGACCAAGCCGGTACTGACGGTCGGGCCGGACCACACGTTGCGACAGGTCGCCAAGCGGATGGCCGAGCGGCGGGTAGGTTCGGTGATTGTCTTCGATCCCGACTCGGAGGGGATCGGCATCCTCACCGAGCGGGACATGCTCAACGCGATCGCCGCCGGGCTCGACCCGGACGCCGAGCGGGTCGGCGCCCACCTCACCCGCGAGGTGGTGTACGCGGGTCCAGACTGGACGCTGACCGAGGCGGCGGATGCGATGGCCCGGGGCGGGTTCCGGCACCTGGTGGTGATGGACGGGGCCGACGTGCTCGGCGTGATCTCGGTGCGCGACATCATGCGGGCCTGGGTGCGCATCCACCGGGAGCAACAGCGCCACGCCGACGCCACCGCCTGATCGGGCCCGCCGGGTCCCCCGTACGCTCGCAGGCATGAGTCTCATCTCGTTCGCCCGGGGGGCACCCTCGCTGGACATTGTCGACGTGGCCGGCCTGTCCGCGGCCGCGGTGCGGGCCTTCGAGGCCGACCCGGCCGGGGTCACCGCGTACGGGACGGCCGTGGGCTACCCGCCGCTACGGGAGTGGATCGCGCAGCGGCACGGGGTGCCGGTCGAGCAGGTGATGGTGACCAACGGGTCGCTGCAGGCCGACGCGTTCGTCTTCGACCACCTGGTGACCGCCGGCGCCGACGTGGTGGTGGAGAAGCCGACCTATGACCGGACGCTCGGCAACCTGGTCCGGGCCGGCGCCCGGGTGCACCAGATCACCATGCAGCCGGACGGGCTCGACGTCGATGAGCTGCGCAAGCTGCTGGAGTCCGGGATCCGGCCAGCACTGGCGCACGTGATCCCGAACTTCCAGAACCCGGCCGGCGCGACCCTGTCGCTCACCAAGCGGTACGCACTGCTCGCGCTCGCGGCCGAGTACGGCTTCCCGATCTTCGAGGATGACCCGTACGCGGAGATCCGGTTCGCCGGTGATCCGCTGCCCTCGATCCGCTCGCTCGACACCCGCGGCCAGGTGATCCACGCCTCCAGCTTCACCAAGACGGTCTGCCCGGGGGTCCGGGTCGGCTACCTGATCGGGCCGCCGGAGCTGATCTCCGCGCTGGTCGCCAAGGCCACCAGCACCTACATCTCGCCCGGGATGGTGGCGCAGGCGATCGTGTACCAGTTCTGCGTCGCCGGCAACTTCGAACGGTCGATCCAGACGGTCCGGGAGGCGCTGGCCCGGCGGGTCCGGCTGCTCGCCGACGCGCTGCGCACCCACCTGCCGGAGGCCCGGTTCACCGAACCGAGCGGCGGTTACTTCCTGTGGGTGGAGCTGCCGGCGGAGGTCCGGGCCGACCAGGTGGCGGCCGCCGCCGCGGAGCGGGGCGTGGCGGTGGTGAAGGGCAGCGACTTCCTGCTCTCCGGCGGCGAGCACGCGCTGCGGCTGGCCTACTCCGGGGTCACCGACGACCAGATCGAACCGGGGATCCAGCGGTTGGCCGAAGCGGTGGCGCAGGTCCGCAGTTGACCATGGACCGATCCGTCGTCGACCTTGCGTCGATCGGCCGTTGACCGCGCACACTCGGCCGTTGACCGCGCAACCTCACCTTTCGTAATGTCCGATTAACGGATAGTCGCGAAGATTACTCGCCGTTAGGACTTCCCAACTGGGCATGGGATGGATCAGAATAGGCCAGCGGGACCCGCCCGGTGGGTCGTAGGGACCATCCGTGGTCGGCCGAACGGCGCGCGGGGCGGCACCGCTGGATACGTAACACCCGCCCCCCATGGCGCCGGGTGGGCCGTTCGCACCCCCACCCCCCGCAGCGGTCGGTCCACCCGGCGCCACCGCCTTCGAGTCCCCGGGGCTACTCGGCCGGGGTTACTCGGTCGTCGTGGCCGGCTCGGTGGCTTCCTTCGGCTCGGTCGACTCCGCCGCCGACTCCTGCTGCTCGGCCCGGACCGCCTCGATCGGCTCGTACTCCTCCCACTGCTGCTGCCGGCGCCGGCGCAGGATAACTGCGCCGACCGCGCCGACCAGCGCACCGAGCCCGAGCAGACCGGCCAGCTTGGGCCACCGCCGTGATGTCACCTTCTCCTCCGTTCGGGTGGGCATGCGCTTCGCCGCCGCATCGCGGACCCGCTGCCGCACCGACGCCAGTCTCGGCCCGGCCGTGGCCCGGACACCGCCGGCAGCGTACCCCGCTGCCTGCCGCAGGTGTTCCATCGACTCACTCAGCTCGGCCCGGAGCAGCTGCCCATGGGTCTGCTGATCATTCCGGAATGGTCGAAACACGCTCCGCCACCTCCTCCGTACTTCCCCGCATGGCGGATCACCCCGCTTAGGCGTACCCCGGACATCCTCTCTCGATAGCCACCCCCGCACCACCGAAACCGCCCACATGACAGGATGCAAGTTTGACTGCCCGCGATTGATTGAGGAGTGGTTCCGTGGCAACCTCTGCCACCTTGCACACCAGCGCCGGCCCGATCCGGCTCACCCTGTTCCCGGACCATGCGCCGAAGACCGTCCGCAATTTCGTGGAACTGGCCACCGGCACCAGGGAGTACGTGGACCCGCGCACCGGCCAGCCGGGGTCCGGGCCCTACTACGACGGCACGATCGCGCACCGGGTCATCGACGGATTCATGATCCAGATGGGCGACCCGACCGGCACCGGCCGCGGCGGGCCGGGGTACACGTTCGCCGACGAGTTCCACCCGGAGCTCACCTTCGACCGGCCGTACCTGCTCGCGATGGCGAACGCCGGGCCGGGGACCAACGGCTCGCAGTTCTTCATCACGGTCTCGCCGCAGCCGCACCTCAACTTCAAGCACACGATCTTCGGGACGGTCGCGGACGAGGAGTCCGCCCGGGTGGTGGACCGGATCGCGAGCACGCCGACCGACGCCAGCGACCGGCCGACCACCGACGTGGTGATCGAGCGGGTGGAAGTCGGGCAGTAGCCCGCCGGGTCGGACCTCGTCGCCCGAGTCACGCCACTGGGGTAATCGCCGACGTCACGCCGCGGGAGTAATCGCCGGCAGCCGGCGGCGGCTACTGTAGCGGGCGTGACTCAGGCGACGGATCCGGTGTGCTACCGGCACCCCTCCCGCGTTACCTACCTCCGCTGCAGCCGGTGTGACCGGCCGATCTGCCCGGACTGCATGCACACCGCGGCGGTCGGCCAGCACTGCCCGGAGTGCGCGCAGGCCGGCCGGCGCACGCAGCGGTCGCCCCGGACCATCTTCGGCGGTACGCTCGCCGGCCAGCACGGCCACGTCACGAAGATCCTGATCGGCATCAACGTCGCGGTGGCCATCCTGGCGGTGATCGTCGGGGGCGGCTCCTCGCTCGCCGGCGGCGGGATGGGCGGCCTGCTCGGCAACAACACCCCGCTGCATTTCTGGGGCGCGCTGATCGTCAGCCAGCCCGGCACGGTGGTGGTCGACACCAACGACGCCGGCCAGATCATCGCGACCGCCGACGGGGTGGTCAACGGCGAGTACTACCGGCTGCTCACCTCGATGTTCCTGCACTACGGGTTGCTCCATCTGCTGCTGAACATGTGGGCGCTGTGGGTGGTCGGCGGCGTGCTGGAACCGCTGCTGGGCCGGGCCCGGTTCCTCGCGCTCTACCTGATCTCCGGGCTGGGCGGCAGCGTCGCGATCTACCTCACCACCGGGATCGACTTCGAGCCGTTCGGCAACCCGCTGTTCGGGACGTTCAACACCGCCACCGCCGGCGCCTCCGGCGCGGTGTTCGGGTTGTTCGGCGCGTTCTATGTGGTGCTGCGCCGGCTCCGGCGGGACACCTCCGGGATCACCGTGATCCTGGTGATCAACCTGATCTTCACGCTCACCGTCCCCGGGATCTCAGTCGCCGGCCACCTGGGCGGGCTGCTGACCGGCGGCGTGGCCGCGCTCGGCCTGGCGTACGCGCCACGCCAGCACCGCACCCTGGTCCAGGTCGGTACGGTCGCCGGGTTGGCGGTGCTGCTGGTGGTGCTGACACTGGCCCGGACCGCCAGCGCGACCGGCTGAGCTCAGCGTTCCGGCGCCGGGTCGGGTCGGCCGGTACGCAGCGCCTCCAGCCGGCCGGCGATCGTCTCCAGGTCGTCGTCCACGTCGTACCGGCTGAACACGAACAGCCGGTCACCGGCGTCGACCTCCAGCATCTTGGACCGGTGCCGCACGTCCACCCGTACCCGCTCCACTCGCGACCAGGCGAGCCGGTGCCGGTTGCCGAACCCGGTCACGACCGTGACCCCGGCCGGGTCGGCGGCGAGCCGGACCGGCGCGACCAGGTCGCGGGCCGCCCAGCCGGCCAGCACCGCGACCACCGCGCCGGCCAGCGCCCACTGCCAGAGTTCGGTCACGCTCAGCGCGGTGGCCACCGCCACCAGCCCGGCAATGATCAGCTTGCCGACCGGCACCCGCCGCGGTACCCGCCAGCCGACCTCCACGCCCGCCAGCCTACCGTTGTTACTGTTGGGTAATGGGGCGTGATGCGGTCATCATCGGAGCGGTCCGGACCCCGACCGGCAAGCGCGGCGGCGGGCTGGCCGGCATCCATCCGGTCGACCTGTCCGGGCAGGTGCTCACCGCGCTGGCCGACCGGGCCGGGTTCGACCCGGCCGACGTGGACGACGTGATCTGGGGTTGCGTCTCGCAGGTCGGGGAGCAGTCGATCAACGTCGGGCGGAACGCGGTGCTCGCCGCCGGCTGGCCGGAGGCGGTCGCCGGCACCACCATCGACCGGCAGTGCGGCTCCAGCCAGCAGGCGGTCCACTTCGCCGCCGCCGCCGTGATCGCCGGCCAGGCCGAGCTGGTGGTCGCTGGCGGGGTGGAGTCGATGACCCGGGTGCCAATGGGCTCGCCGGTGGTCGGCGGGCTGCCGTACGGGGACGCGGTGCGGAAGCGGTACGCCGGGGTCGAGGGGTTCGCCGACGGCGAGCCGGTGCCGTTCAACCAGGGGGTCTCCGCCGAGCTGATCGCCGCCCGGTGGGGCCAGACCCGGCGCCAGCTCGACGAGTTCTCGCTGGCTAGCCACGCCAAGGCGGCCGCCGCCCAGGACGCCGGCGTGGTCGACGCCGAGCTGGTCCCGGTCGGCGAGCTGCGGGCCGACGAGGGGGTACGCCGGAACACCTCGCTGGCGAAGCTGGCCGAGCTGCCCACCCCGTTCAAACCGGACGGGGTGGTGACGGCCGGCTCGGCGTCCCAGATCTCCGACGGCGCCGCCGCGCTCGCGATCACCACCAGCGACTGGGCCCGAGCGCACGGGCTGCGACCGCTGGCCCGGATCCACACCGCGGTGGTGGCCGCCGACGACCCGGTCATCATGCTCACCGCGGTGATCCCGGCGACCGAGAAGGCGCTCCGCCGCAGTGGTCTCACGCTCGCCGACATCGGGGTGTACGAGGTGAACGAGGCGTTCGCCCCGGTGCCGCTGGCCTGGCTGGCCGAGACCGGCGCCGACCCGGACCGGCTGAACCCGCGCGGCGGCGCGATCGCGCTCGGCCACCCGCTCGGCGCCTCCGGCGCCCGGATCATGACCACGCTGCTGCACCACATGCGGGATCACCAGCTCCGGTACGGGTTGCAGACCATGTGCGAGGGCGGCGGGATGGCGAACGCGACCATCCTGGAGCTGATCGAGTGACCCGGCTCGGGCGACCGTCCCGGGTGGCTCGCGTCACGTAGCCGGGAACCGTTCGTTTGCTAGATATGGACGTGTTCTCCCGTACGTTCCTGCCTGCGGCCGCCGAGGCGGAACTGCCGATCCCGGTGGTGAGCCGGCACATGCCGGTGCTGCGCCACTGCGTCGCTCCAGAGGAGACCGCGGTGCTGGTGGCCCGCGGCCAGCGTCCCGGCCTGCCGATGGCCGGCTCGTTCCTACTCCTACTCACCAACCGCAACCTGGTCATCACCAAGGAAAGCCGGGTGCTGCACCGGGTGCAGCTGCACCTCGCCACGCCGATCCGCAGCCTGTCCAACGTGGTCTGGAACCGGCACGACCGGGCCGGGATCGAGCTCGCGGCGACCGCCGCGGACGGGATCCGGGAACGGCTCTGGCTGCCGATCCGCGACGCCCGCCGGATCCGGCAGGTCGACGCGCTGCTCAGCCACGCGTTCCGGTTCCGGGTGGCGACCCGCCAGCCGCTGCCGGTGGCAATCGCCTCGCACTAGCCGCACCGGGTTGGCGGTGCCCCGGCACCACCGACCCGGACTCATACGCGGCGACCACTGCCTGGGTCCGGTCCCGCAGGCCGAGCTTGGCGAGGATCCGGCTGACCTGCGTCTTGACGGTCTCCTCGCCCACCACCAGCTGCGCCGGTATCTCCGGATTGGACAGTCCTTCGGCGACCAGAGATGATCGCCACCAGCGCGCTGCTCTACTTCTTCCCGTTGCTGACCGTGTTCGTCAACGATCCACAGTGGCGGAAGTGGCTGGGCCGGCGCCGCCCTGCTGCTCGGCACCCTACGGTTCCGGTACCGCGACGCCTGACCCGTGGACTCGATCCCGAGCTAGGCCCGGGCCACTCAGCCCTCCATGCCGATATCGGCTCGATCCATGATCCGCCGGACCTCGACCGGGTCGTACTGCGCCTCGGGAATCCGGGCAGCGATCTCGGTCGCGCGCTCGAGGCTGTCGCACTCGACCAGGTAGTAGCCGGCGAGCACTTCCTTGGCCTCGGTGAACGGGCCATCGGTGACGGCCGGAGTGCCGTCGACCACCCGAACCGTCCGGGCCTCCTCTGTGGTGAGTCCCTCGCATCCGATCAGCTCACCGGTGGCGACCAGCTCTTCCTGGAGCGCGCTGTGGGCGGCGACCACCGCGTTGTAGTCCGCTTCCGTCCAGGAATCCCAGGTCGACTGGTTGCCATAGATCATCAATAGATACTTCATGTTCTCACCTCGTCGTGACGGTACCTGAGCCGCGCCAATCTGGCGGCCCGGTACCATCCCGACGGCGAGCCGCGCGAGCCCGCGGCCGCGCCAGGTCAGCCGATCGCCATGTCCACGAACCGGGAGAGGTGGAGCTGGGCGGCGACCGTGATCGTGTCGGTGGGCCCGTTCCGGTGCTTCGCCACGATGAAGTCCGCCTCGCCGGCCCGTGGCGACTCCTTGTCGTAGTAGTCGTCCCGGTGGAGCAGGATCACCACGTCAGCGTCCTGCTCGATCGCGCCGGACTCGCGCAGGTCGGACAGTTGCGGCCGCTTGTCGGTCCGCTGCTCCGGACCGCGGTTGAGCTGGGCCACCGCGACCACCGGGCACTCGATCTCCTTGGCGAGCAGCTTCAGGCCGCGGGAGAGCTCGGAGACCTCCTGCTGCCGGCTCTCCACCCGCTTCGGCGAGGTCATCAGCTGCAGGTAGTCGACGATCAGCATCCGCAGGTCGTGCCGCTGCTTCAGCCGGCGGGCCTTGGCCCGGATCTCCATCAGGGTCATGTTCGGCGTGTCGTCGATGAACAGCGGCGCCTCGCTGATCTCGCCCATCCGCCGGGCCAGCTTGGTCCAGTCGTCGTCGGAGAGCTGGCCGGAGCGCAGCACGTGCAGCGGGACCCGGGCCTCGGCCGCCAGCACCCGCATCACCACCTCGACCTTGCTCATCTCCAGCGAGAAGAACGCGCTGGCCAGGCCGTGCCGGACCGCCGCGTGCCGGGCGAAGTCCAGCGCCGCGGTCGACTTACCGAGCCCGGGCCGGCCGGCGACCACGATCAGCTGGCCGGCGTGCAACCCGTTGAGCAGCGCGTCCAGGTCGGCGAACCCGGTCGGGACGCCGGTCATCACCCCGCCCTGCGAGCCGATCGCCTCGATCTCGTCGAGGGTCGGCTGCAGCACGTCCCGCAGCGCCTCGAAGTCTTCGCTGACCCGGCGTTCGGTGACGTCGTAGACGGCCTGCTGGGCGAGGTCGACCACATCGTCGACGTCCCGGCCGGCGGCGCCGCCGTAGCCGAGCTGGACGATCTTCGTCCCGGCCTCCACCAGCCGGCGCAGGATCGCCCGCTCCGCGACGATCCGCGCGTAGTAGGCGGCGTTCGCGGCGGTCGGCACCGCGTGCACCAGGTCGTGCAGGTAGGCCATGCCGCCGACCCGCGAGATCGTGCCGGCGTTGGTGAGCGCGGCGGTCACCATGACCGGGTCGGCGGGCTCGCCGCGCCCGTAGAGGTCGAGGATCGCTTCGAAGATGATGGCGTGCGCCGGCCGATAGAAGTCGGCTGCCCGGACGATCTCGATCACGTCGGCGATCGCGTCCTTCGACAGCAGCATCCCGCCGAGCACGCTCTGCTCGGCGGCGAGGTCTTGCGGCGGAGTCCGTTCGAACTGGACGTCCGGTTCCCGCGGGTCGCTTCCCGCAGGCGCCTGCAACTCCTCCGCGACCGACACGCAGCCCCCCTTCGCTCGTATCGTACCTATGTTCCCATGCGGGCGCGATATTTTCATCCTTGTCGATGGATGCTGCCCCGGTTGCGCCCCTCCCGAGCACGGTAGGCGGGGCGGCCGACGGACTCAAGGAACCCGGTGGACGAGTCTGGGGGGAACCTGTGGACATCGTCCCCATCGATGTGCGCAGGGATGTGCACAGCCTGTGGATAACTGCTGGGGACAACCCACAGCACCGGCTCTGAGCAGCGAAAACGCTGTCCCCACCGTGTGCAGGGAAGAAACCTGGACGCTACCTGAGTGGCCCGCCGATGAATTGCGACTGTCCGGGGGATTGCATGTTGCCGGCACGGTCAGCCACGCTCCGGCCGTGGGCAACCGTCAGTGGCCGTACGAACCGTACGAGCGACCCGCGCGGCCGAGGCCGCGCGCGGACGACGGTGGCTGGGTGGTAGCGGGTGAAGCGGGCCAGCCGCCGGCCTACGGCTGGCGGGAGCAGCCCGATCCGTGGAACGGCGATCGCTATCCGCCGCGGCCGGCGGGCTACCAGCCGCCCGCCGACCCGTACCGGGACTACCCGGACCGGGGCTACCAGCCGGACCGGAGCTTCGACCCGGCCCGGCGGTACGGCGAGCCGCCACCGCCGGCGGCCCGACCGGTGTCACCACCAGCGGCCCGGCCGGTGTCACCGCCGCCCCGGCGGCCGGCCCAGCCGGCGACCCCCTACCCCGAGGACCTGGACGACGAGCTACGCCCACCGGTGGCGCCGGCGTTGAGCTGGACCATCGCGGCGTACCTGGTGCCGATGCTGCTGTACCTGGCGTGGGCGTTCACCCGCAGCGGCGAGGCGCCGCCCAACTGCGTGGACGCGACCGGCGCCCCCTGCCCGCCGCCCCGGGTCGAGGCGGCCGAGAACCTGCTCAGCATCCTGCCGGCGGTGGTGGGAGCGTTGGCGTTGGCTTTGCTGATCGCGATCGGGCTGCGCCGGCTCGCGGTCGGCTGGCGGGCGGTGAGCGTCGGCCTGGCGGCAGCGGTGATCGGCGGCGGCTTCGTCACCGTGGTCACCGCCACGATCAGCTGACCAAACCCAGACCACGGCAGCACAGAGCCGGCCGGCGTGCGTGCACAGCCGGCCGGCTCGGAGCCGAGGGAAACGAGCGGAGCTACTTGCTCGGCAGCACGGCCAGGTCGAACTCGCCGACCACCTCGGGGTGCAGCCGGACCTTGACCTTGTGCTGACCGGTGGTCTTGATCGGGCTGGCGAGCTCCAGCCGGCGCCGGTCCAGGGTCGGACCACCCGCCGACTTCACCGCCTCCACGATCTCCGACGAGGTGATCGACCCGAACAGCCGGCCACCGGTGCCGGCCCGAGCCGACAGCCGGACATCCAGCCCGGCGAGCTGCTCGGCGATCTCCTTGGCCTGGTCGAGGTCGCGGATCTCGCGGGCGGCCCGAGCCCGCCGGATCGACACGACCTCCTTCTCCGCACCCCGGGTCCACCGGATCGCGTACCCCCGCGGCAGCAGGTAGTTGCGCCCGTACCCGTCCTTCACCTCGACCACGTCGCCGGCGGTGCCCAGGCCGGACACCTCCTGGGTAAGGATGATCTTCATCGAACTACCTCGTGTTGGTCGTGTAGGGAAGGAGCGCCATCTCGCGGGCGTTCTTCACCGCGCGGGCGATCTGCCGCTGCTGCTGCGCGGTCACTCCGGTGACCCGCCGAGCGCGGATCTTGCCGCGGTCGGAGATGAACTTGCGCAGCAGCGCGGTGTCCTTGTAGTCGATGTAGGTGATCCCCTCCTTGTCGAGTGGGTTCACCTTCTTCTTCGGCTTTCGTACCGCCGGTGCCTTCGCCATCGTTGTCTAACTCTCTCCGTTGCTCAAAGTTCTTGGGGCCGGTTGCCGCCGTGCTCCGCGGCTTGGTCGAGGCCGGGGAAAGCGGCTCAGAACGGGGGCTCGTCGTCAAACCCACCACCGGCGGGCGCCGCGGCCGGTTGGCTCGGCGGTGCCGGCGTGGCCGAGGCCCACGGGTCGTCGCTCGGGCCGCCCGAGCCACCGAAGCCGCCGCTACCCGACGAGCGGGACATCTTCTGGACCTTCGCCGTCGCATACCGCAGCGACGGGCCGATCTCGTCGACCTCCAGCTCGAACACGGTGCGCTTCTCGCCCTCGCGGGTCTCGTACGACCGCTGGCGCAGCCGCCCAGAGACGATCACCCGGGTGCCGCGCTGCAGCGACTCGGCGACGTGCTCCGCCGCCTGCCGCCACACGTTGCAGGTCAGGAACAGCGCCTCGCCGTCCTTCCACTCGCCGGTCTGCCGGTCCAGGTAGCGCGGGGTGGAGGCGACGCGGAACTTCGCGACCGCCGCCCCCGACGGCGTGAACCGCAGCTCCGGGTCGTCGGTGAGGTTGCCGATCAGCGTGATCGTGGTGTCTCCTGCCATCGCTCTCTCCTGTCCATCGCTGTTCCTGGTTCCTGCTCAGGTTGCCACACCGGGGTGACGCTGACGGTCAACCGTCAGTGCACCTCTGGCCGGATCACCTTGGTACGCAGGACGGACTCGTTGAGCCGCAGCTGCCGGTCGAGCTCGGCCACGGCCTCTGGACTGGCTTGCAGGTCGATCACCGCGTAAATGCCCTCGGCCTGCTTCTTGATCTCATACGCGAGCCGGCGGCGGCCCCAGACGTCGAGCTTCTCCACCGAACCGCCCGCGTTGCGGATCACGTTCAGGTAGGTGTCGAGCGACGGGCCGACGGTGCGCTCCTCGAGACTCGGGTCGAGGATCACCATGACTTCGTAATGGCGCAAGACTCACTCACCCCCTCTGGACTATGCGGCCACGGTCGGTCCGTGGCAGGAGGTCGAACGCCAGCGGGAAATGCTACACCCCCGCGGTCCACCCAGACGACCGCGGGGCGCCGTGATCCACTTCTTTGGGTGGGACCTGGGGAGGAACGACCACACCGACGAGGATGGACCTCAAGCGCCCCGCGGAGCTCATTGTTTGCGGTTGTAGTTTGCGGTTCTGTTGTAGTTTACGCCCATTCGGTGCGGTGGGCCCGCTGGCTGATCAGCGCCCGCACGGCGCCGGCCGAGACCCCCACCACACAGACCGTCGCGATCAACGCCAGCAGCCCGATCGGGCCCTCGTCGGAGGTCGCGCTCGAGGTCCGCGACATCTGATCCACCGCGAGATCCCCGGACTCCTGGTCGTCGGCCTCCGGCTGGCCGGTGCTGGCGCTCCCGCTCGGCGGCTCCACCTGCACCCCCCACGGCCGCGGCTGCTCGGCGTCGGCGCGGTCCCCCCGATCCGCCGCGGCCGCCGGCCCGCTGGCCGGGGGCGGGAGCGAGGCGGCCTGGTCGCCGGTCGGTGGGCCGGGCACCCACGGCGGCTCGCCGGCCGGCGCGCCGGCACCGGTTTCGTCGCCGCTGGTGCCGCCGTCCTGGCTCGGCGGGGTGGTGCGGTCGTCGCGGTCGCCCGGGTCCGGCCGCTCGCTCGGCTCGGCCGGCGGCGGCACCTGCTGGACCTCGACTTCGACCGTCCCGGCCGGGGTGCCGAGCAGGCAGTTGATCTGCATGCTGGCGGTCACCGGGCCGTCGTGGAACACCACGTCCGCGGTGCCGCCGGCCGGTACCTCCGCCGCCGGCTCACCGTCGAGCCGCAGTGTGGCGTTCTGGCCGAGCCGGTTGGTGAACCGCACCCCGGTGCCGGCCGGCACGCTCAGCTGCCCGATGTCCGGGGTGGCACTGCCACCCAGCCCGGACCCGAGCACGCCGCAACCGCCGGTGAACGTCACGGTCCCGGCCGACTCGGCGGTCGCCGACGACCCGCCGAGCAGCGGTACGCCGACCAGCGCTGCGGCCGCCGCGGCCAGGGTCAGTCGCCGACCGGTCACCCGTAGGCGTGATGTCATCGTTCGTTCAGCTCCCCAAGCTCGTACGGGCGGCGCGGCGCCGCGCCGCGACGGAACGGGCCCTGGACACATGGGGGACAACGACTCGGCAGTCTGGTCGTAACGTCCCTGTAGGGTTGGGGCTCATGCGCATCGGAGCTCATGTCGAGCGGGCCGACCCGCTCGCGGAAGCCGCCGCCCGCAACGCCGACGTGGTGCAGTTCTTCTTGACCGAGCCGCAGGGATGGCAGACTCCGCAGCCGCGGCCGGACGCCGAGGCGCTGCTGGCTTCGCCGATCGACGTCTATATTCACGCTCCTTACCGGATCAATGTCGCGACCGTGAACAACCGGATCCGGATCCCCAGCCGCAAGCTGCTGCTCGACCACGCCAAAGGGGCGGCGGCGATCGGCGCCCGCGGGCTGGTGGTGCACGGCGGGCACGTCGACCGGGGTGGCGACCTGGCGGTCGGGTTCGACAACTGGCGCAAGACCTTCGCGTACGCGGCCGACAACGGCGGGTTCCCGCTGCCGATCCTGATCGAGAACACCGCCGGCGGCGACAACGCCTGCGCCCGCCGGTTCGACGCGCTGGCCCGGCTGTGGGAGGTGGTCGGCGAGTACGGTGCCGGGTTCTGTCTGGACACCTGTCACGCCCACGCCGGTGGCGAGGATCTGCTCGGGGTGGTGGACCGGGTGAAGGCGATCACCGGCCGGATCGACCTGGTGCACGCGAACAACTCCCGGGACGGCTTCGACTCCGGTCGGGACCGGCACGCCAACCTGGCCAGTGGTGAGATCGATCCGGAACTGATCGTCGCGGTCGCCCGCGCCGCCGGGGCCCCGGTGGTGGTGGAGACGCCGGGCGGCACGGAGGGGCAAACCGCCGACATCGCCTTCCTCCGGTCGAAACTTGGGCAGTAAGGTCACCATCGATGGACGGTACGGACCAACTGCCCGAGACCGAAGGCGCCGGGGTGCCCGAACCCCGGTCCGAGCCGCCGCCGGACGCCGACGCCAAAGCTGAGCCGGCCGCGGACACCGAGTCCGGCGAGCGGGCGGCGGACCAGCCCGGCCCGGATCCGGAACCGGCACCGGACGGCAAGGCAGAGGACCAGCCGGAAGCGCAGCCGGACGGGCAGGCGGCCGAGGAGCCGGCGGACCGGTGGGCACAGTTCGCGCCGGTGCCGCCGCGGCCGCCGGGCCGGCTGCGGCGGGCCGCCGCCCGGGTCGGCCGGGTGCTGATTCACGAGTGGACAGTCGCCGCCGCCGGCGCGCTCGCGCTCGCCGTACTGATGACCTGGCCGGCGCTGCGGCACCCCGCCTACACCCTGCCGCAGGATCTCGGCGATCCGGCGATCGTCGCCTGGCTGCTCGCCTGGCCGGGGCACATCCTGGTCACCGACTCCGACCAGCTGTGGCACGCCAACGCGTTCTATCCGGAGCGCTGGAGCTACGCGTTCACCGACTCGCTGCTCGGCTACGCCCCGTTCAGCTTCATCGGCGACGGGCCGCTCGCCGCGGTGGCTCGCTACAACATCCTGTACGTGCTGGTCGCCGCGCTCGCCTTCTTCGGCGCGTACATGCTGGCTCGGCAGCTGGGGGCGGACCGGATCGCCGCGCTGGTGCTCGCGCTGGCCTTCGCCTACGCCCCGTGGCGGCTCACCCAGGCCGGCCACCTGCAGGTGCTCTCCACCGGCGGGATCGCGCTGTCGCTGGCGATGCTGGCCCGCGGTCACGGCTGGACGCTGCGGTGGGGGTTCAACCGGCGCAAGGTCCGTCCAGGCTGGATCGTCGCGGGCTGGCTGGTGGCGGCCTGGCAGATCACGCTCGGGTTCGGGATCGGCCTGGTCTTCGGGTACGTGCTGGCGGGCATCGCGGTGGTGGTGGTGCTCGGCTGGCTGGTCCGCCGGATCTTCCGGCGGCGGCGCGCGCCGGTGTTGCGGGTGCTGCTCGCGAACCTGGTCGGCGGCACCATCTTCGCGGCGGTGTCGGTGCTGATGGCGCTGCCCTACCTGACCGTGGTGGACCAGCATCCGTACGCCCGGCGGGACTTCGAGACGGTCGCGGCGTTCTCGCCGCCGCTGCGCGGCTTCCTGACCGCGCCCGAGACCTCCTGGCTGTGGGGATCCGCCCACGCCAGCGCGCGCAGCCCGGAGCTGCTGGCCTGGCTGCCGGAAATGACACTGCTGCCTGGGTTCACGCTGATCGGACTCGCCACCGCCGGGCTGATCTACTCTGTCTGGTCAATCTGGACCAGGGTGTTCCTCGCGCTCGGGCTGGTCGGCGGCACGCTGCTGGCGATGGGTTCGGAGTTCCAGGACGGCAAGCTCTACAAGCTGTTCTACGACACGCTGCCCGGTTGGGACGCGCTCCGGACCCCGGGCCGGCTGATCATTTGGCTGACGCTGCTGCTGGGGATCCTGGCGGCCGGGGCGGTGGCGGCGCTGCAGACCCGCTCCAAGGACGTGGCGCTGGAGCGGGGCGAACCGCGGCCCGGGCCGTGGCTGAAGCTGATCGCGCTGATCCCGGCGGTGCTGATCCTGATCGAGGGGATCGGGACCGTGCCGCACCAGGTGGTGCCGCGCGAGCCGGCGGCGTTCGCCGAGGTCGAGGGTCCGACGCTGGTGCTACCGAGCCTGGACAACGCCGGCTACGACAGCGTGGTGATGCTGTGGTCGACCGACGGGTTCCCGCCGGTCGTCAACGGCACCTCCGGGTTCATCCCGGCCTCGCAGGGGCAGACCCGGGAGGTCACCAAGAGCTTCCCGGACCAGGCGAGCGTGTCGCACCTGCGGTCAATCGGCGTCGAGACGGTGCTGGTCCTCCCGACCGCGGTCGGCACCGAGTGGGAGGGAGCGCTGCAGGCCACCGGCGACGGGCTCGGGATCACCCGGGAGGTGGTCGACGGCGTCATCGTCTTCCACCTCGGAGCGCCGTAGCCCGAGTCTGGACAGGTTCGCCGCCGGGTCCGGCGCGCCGTCGAACTCGCCGCCGTCCGGGTCGTCCGGGTAGCTGCGCCGGACCGCGTCCTCGCCTGGCCGGAGCGCGTCGCGGATCACGTAGCCGCAGAGCACCACGACCGTGATCCAGCGCAGCGTGGCGGCGAGGATGAACCACCCCTCCGGCATCACGAACTGGCCCTCCGGCAGCTGGTCGCTCGGGACCGCCCGCAGCAGCTGGCCGTAGAACGTGAAGAAGTAGAGCAGCTCCGCCGCCTGCCAGGCCAGGAACGCACCCCACCGGGGCCGGGCCAGCACCACCAGCGGCAGCAGCCACAGCACGAACTGCTGCGACCAGACCTTGCTGGTCAGCAGGAACGCCGCCACCAGCAGGAACGCCAGTGCCGCCAGCCGGGGCCGGCGCGGCGCCAGCAGCGCCAGGGCCGCGACCCCGAGGCAGGCCAGCCCGAACAGCCCGTACGTCAGCCAGTTGAGGTGCGGGTTGATGTGCGCGCCCAGCCAGGCGAACGGACCGTCCCCGCCCATCAGGTTCCGGTCCAGGTACTGGCCGACGTACCAGAACGTGCCCCAGTCGATGGTCCGGTCCCGGTTCAGCCGGAAGAACCGCAGCCAGTTGTCGAGGTTGCCGTTGCTGAGCTGGACGGCGGCCATCACCAGCAGGTTGAGGCCGACCGCGGTGACCGCGCCGGCGCCGATGGCGCGCCAGACCGGCCGCAGCCGGCCGGTCCGGATCCCCAGCGCGAGCAGCGCGACGAACAGGAACGCCGGCCACAGCTTGGCGGTGGCGCCGAGCCCGAGCAGCACCCCGGCGAGCACCGGCTGCCGGCGTGCCCAGGCGTAGAGCCCGCCGATCGCCAGCACCACCGCCAGCAAGTCCCAGTTCACGGTGGCGGTGAGCAGCAGGATCGGCGCGGCGGCGAACATCGCCACGTCCCACGGCCGGCGGGTCCGCAGCCGCAGCATCAGCAGCACCGTGACGATCGCGAACCCGGCCAGTGCCAGCGCGGTCAGGTCGTAGAACCAGGTGAACTCGTTGATGGTGACCCGATCCCCGAGCGCGTTCACCGGCAGCCCGATCAACGCCATGAAGATCCCGGTGAGCACCGGGTACTCCAGCGGGTAGTCGAGGTACGGGACCCCGCCCACGCTCAGCCCGCCCTCGGCGCCGTAGAGCGCGACCACGTCGGTGTAGCAGAACGTGGACAGCTGCCGGTAGAAGATCCAGGTCTCGCTCTCCCGGCACGGCGACTTCTGCACCCAGTGCAGGGCGAGCGTGAGGCAGGCCAGCGCCAGCACCACCCGGCCGGGGGACAGGAACCGCCCTGCCGACTGACGGCCGGTGGCGTGGTCGCCGATCGGCCCGCCGATCAGTTGTGACAGCCCGGCGACGAACCGGTCCGACCGGCTCGGTTTGTCCACCGGTCCCGCCATCCCGTCTCCTTCTGCGCTGCGAACCCCGTGCGTTCCGCACGCTACCAGCGACCCCGGTCGCCGGCACCCGCGACGCTGGGCTCAGCCGGCGCGCCGGGCGACCGCGAACACGGACTGCCCGAACGGTGGCCGGACGAACCGCTCCAGCCAGGACACCGCCCGGATCACGGTGGCGTCGTAGCAGCGCAGCGGCAGCCCGTCCCGCGGGATCATGCGGCCGCAGCGCATCAGCAGGAACCACGAGATCAGCCCGACCGAGTTCACGTAGTGGAGCCGGTCGATGGTGAGCCCGGCCTCGGTCAACGCCGCCCGGAGCGTGCGCCGGGTATACCGCCGGTGGTGCCCGATCAGCCGGTCGAACCGGCTCATCGCGCCGTTGAACGCCGGCACGAACACCACCACCGCCCCGCCTGGCCGGACCAGCTCGCCGGCGCAGCGCAGCGCCGCCACGTCGTCCGCGATGTGCTCCAGGACATTGAGCATCACCACCGCGGTGTGGTCGCCGGTCTCGTCGGCCGGCAGGGCGAGCTGCCGCACCCGCACCACCGGGTCGCCGTCGAACCTGCCGGCGAGCAGCCGGAACCGGTCCGGGTCCGGCTCGGTCGCGGTGTACGAGCGCCGGCCCGGCGCCAGCTCGGCCGCGTAGTCGCCGATCCCGCTGCCGATCTCGATCGGGTCGGTGCCCAGGTACGGCGAGACCAGCCGGACCAACCACCGGCGGTAGTGGCGCGCGCCCCGGAGATCCTCGAGGACCTCCGACTGCAGCTGGGTGTCGGTGCGCGGCTCGGCCATGCGCGGGCTGCCTCCTGCATCGATGGACCGTCGCGACGCTACCAGAGTTGCGGCTGGTTGTTACACACGAGTTGGTGGATCTTTCGAGCCGTGTCGGGGGGTACGCCGCGCTCGCGGTACTCGCGCTCAGCGCGGTCGGGCTGGTCCGCGGCGTGCTGCGCAACCTGCGGGAACGGCGGGACCAGCGGCGGCTGGACCAGACCGGGCTGACCACCATCGGTCAGGTGGTGCGGGTCGAGCCGATGTCCCGCGAGGAGAACGGCGCGGCCGGTCATCCGGTCCAGGTCGCGTTCAGCGACCAGGCCGGCCAGGAGCGCCAGTTCCGCGACGCCAGCGGGCTCGGCGGGTACGTCGTCCGGGCCGGCAACCAGGTCACCGTGCGCTATTCACCCACCGATCCAGAGCTGGTACGGGTTACCGAGTTGCACGGCCCGGGCGGGCGCTACCAGCCCGAGCCCGACCGGCGTACCCCGCCGGTCGTACCGGGGGTGCTAGCGCTGGCCGCGGTGGTGCTCGCCGGGATCGCGGTGGCCGGCTATCAGCTCGACCTGATCGACCTGCCGAGCTGGCAGTCGCCGCCCGCCGACGAGCTGGTGCCGGCGGGGTTCGGGTTGATCGGCCTCGGCATCCTGACCGTGATCGGCGGCCTGGCGATCCGCCGGCTGGCCACCCGCCGGCCCCGGGCACCTGCGGTCGGGGTGGTCACCGACGTCTGGCCGGAACGGGTGAACACCGGCCGGGGCAGCTCGGTGGTGCATCCGATCACCGTGCACTTCGCCACCGCCGACGGCCGCGAGGTGCACGCCCGCTACCGGGTCGCCGGCAACCGCCGGTTCGCGGTCCACCAGCGAGTGCGGGTCCGCTACGACCCGGCGTACCCGCCCGACTTCGACGTGCTCGAGCTGCGGTACGCGGTCTGGCTGCTCTGGCTGATCCCCACCCTGATCGGCGCGGTGTTCCTGGCGATCGGCGGCGGCTGGCTGCTGAGCCAGCTCGGCTAGAGGTAGGAGATCAGGACCAGCAGCCCAGCCGCCAGCAGCACCCCGAACCCCACCTTCACCACCCTCGGGGTACGGGGGGCGAGCGCCAACGCCGAGGTCGCGTACCCGGCCGCCGCCATCGCCGGCATCACCAGTGGATGGGCGGGCGAGGCATCGCCGACCACCGCCACGATCAGCAGGGTGAGCACCAGCCCGGCGGTCGCCAGCAGCGCGGCCATCCTGGCCCGCAGCAGGCGCAACGCCAGCCAGCCGAGCAGCAGGCCGACCAGCAGCGCCGCCCCGAGGGCGAGCAACACCACCGGCAGGCACTCCAGCCCCTCCGCCGAGCAGCGGAAGGCACCCGTCACGATCGCGACGGTGGCCAGCCCGACCAGGATCCCGGTCAGCGCGCCGCGGAGCGGGTAGGTCACGAACTCCGGCCAGCCCGCGACCCGACTCCGGTTCGGACGCTCCGTCACACCGTCGGTCGATCAGGAGGCAGCTGGGCACCGTCGCGATTCGTCACCACGTGTATCCCAACACCTCCAGCCGGTCGGAGACCCACGCGCCTTCCATAGCGTAGCCGGTCGGCGTGGGGTGGAAGGACTCCATGCTCGGGATGCTGGTGTCCCCACCGCCGCTCGGGATCAGCACGATGCTGTTCAACCAGGACAGTTCATCCGAGCAGACGCCGTGGCCCCGGAAATCGACGATGACGCTCATCGTGTTGACGCCGGGCAGGCTGTTCAGCGGCGTGAACGCGCTCTCGAAGGTCACCGCCAGGTTGTTCAGGAACGTCACCTCCGCGCCGCTGATGCCGTCCACGCACCCGAACTCGGGGTCGAACAGCTCCGGGTAAAGGATCAGCTGGATGTGCGCGTTCGGAGCGGCCTCGCGGATCTGGGTCACCACCTGCGCGACCGACGGCTTGACCAGGTTCTCCATCAGCCACGGCTCGTAGAGGTAGAGCGGCTCCGGATCGACGAACGGCTGCCCATTCTCCTCACCGGTCAAGATGAAGTCCTCGCCGCCGCAGCTGCTGAACGGATCGTTCAGCAGGCAGCCCCTGACCACCGCCGAGAACCGGGCGTCGTTGCCGCCGATGGTGAGCATCACCAGGGTGGTGTTCTCGTCGAGGAAGCCCTGATCCAGCTGCGGTAGCTCGTGGTACTGCCCCTCGGCCGGCCGCCCGAACGCGTTCACGGTCCCAAGCCGCAGCAGGTTGTGGGTCCGCGCCCCGCTGCACGCGATCAGGTGGTAGTCGAGCTCGGGATGCAGCTGGTCGGCGAGCG
>DATCKZ010000061.1:0-12953 GCA_036564175.1 Natronosporangium sp. | reverse complement strand
TGCATGGTGCGTGGGTCGCCGGCGGCTTTGGCGGCGCGGGCGATCGCGGTCAGCCGTTCCCACGCTGCGGCGGTGTCGTGTGGTGGCAGGCTGCGTCCCCACAGTTCGGTGGTGCCGTCGGGGTTGTCGAGCCACTCCACTCGCCGGGCTGTCACCGCCGACCGGTACCGCGTCTTGGCGGCTTCGGGGCAGATGGCCAGGATCAGCGTGCGCAGTTTGGCCCGCAGCTGCCCGGTGGTCCACTCGGCAGCCTGGGCGATCACCCGCTCGACCAGTTGTCGCCGGGCGGTCTGCTGGTGGTCGGGGAGCCAGCCGACCAGCTCGCAGATCACCAACGCCTTGGGCATGTCGATCTCACCGGCGAGCAGGGCGGCGTGCACGGCGGGGAGGTCTTCGATCAGCTCGCGGGCTTGGTCGAGCCGGCCTGCGGCGGCGACCCGGGTCCACCGCAGCGCGAACGCGACTTCCGTCTCAGCCCAGGGATACCGGCTGGCCTGCTGCGGGTCCACCACCGGATCCCGATCCTGGGGCGGCTCCTCCAAGCTCACCGCGTAGAGGTCTTCCAGCAGCCGGGCCTGCACATACGACGCCAGCCGGTTGCGCGCCCGCGCCAGGCGCAGCCGGTCGGCACCCGACAGGCGGGTGCGGTCGACCGAGTCCAGCAGCGCGGCCAGGTCGGCACCTGGTGGCATCAGCTCCAGGTCTTCCGGCAACCCGGTCCCCACCCGCTGCTCGCTCATACGTACGATGCTAGTCGTGAGACCCGCGATCCTATAGGCGAAAGCGGACAGTCCACTCATGACAGTGGTGAACCGTGGGCGAGCCGGGCAGCACCGCCCGGGTACACCTAGTACGTCGGGCAGCCGACCGCTCGCTTGACCCGGCCGGTCGCCGGGCGCTTAGCTGGGCGGCGTGGGGGTGACAGGTCTGGTCGGGCGGGAGGCCGAGCTGGCGCAGCTCGACCGGGCCGTCCAGGCCGGCCGGCACGTACTGGTCCTGGGCGAGGTCGGGATCGGTAAGACCCGGCTGGTCGCACAGGCCGCGCAGGCCGCGCGGGCGGCCGGCGCGGTGGTCGCTGAGGCGGCCTGCCTGCCGCTGGACGTCCGGCTGCCGCTGCTACCGGTAATCGAGATCTTTCGCGATCTCGATCGGACCCTCGGCCGGCCGGCGTTCGCCGAGTTCCTCGCCGGGCTGCCGGCACCGGCGGTGGACGAGCTGGCCCGGCTGGTGCCGGAGGTGGTCGGCCACCAGGCCGACCCGGACCCGCTGCCGGCCGGCGAGTGGCAGCGGCAACGGCTGTTCGCCGCGCTGGCGCTGGTGCTGAGCCGGCTCGCCGCCGACCGGCCAGCGGTGCTCGTGGTCGAGGACCTGCACTGGAGCGACCCGGCCACTCTCGACCTGCTCACCTATCTGCGCATCGCCGCCAGCGGACAGATCAGCCTGGTGGTGACCTGCCGCAGCGACGAGGCACCGCTGGACCCGCTGGTGGCTCGGTGGGTCGAGCAGGCCCGCCGCCCGCAGACGGTCCGGCTGGAGCTGGCCGGCCTGGACCAGCCGGCGATCGCCGAGCTGGCCGGGCGCGCGCTCGGCCGGACTCCGCCGGCCGGCCTGATCGAGGAGCTGCACCGGCGGACCGAGGGCAACCCGTACTTCGCCGAGGAACTGCTCGCCGCCGCGGTCGCCGCCGGTGACCAGCGGCAGGCGCTGGCACTGACCCGGCAGCCGCCGCGGGCGCTGGCCGAGCTGCTGCTGGCCCGGTCCCGCCGGGTGAGCGACCCGGCCCGGGCGGTGCTGCGGGTGCTGGCGGTAGCCGGCCGGCCAGTGCCGGAGACGGCGGTCGCCCGGGTCACCGGGATGCCGCCGGCGGCAGTGACGGCCGCCTTGCACGAGCTGGTCGACGCCCGGCTGGCGCTGCCGGACCGGGCCCGGCCGGAGCTCGGCTGCCGGGTCCGGCACGCGTTGCTCGCCGAGGCGGTCGCCGGCGACCTGCTCGCCGACGAGCGCCGGGCGGCGCACGCCGGGATCGCCGCCGCGCTCGAGGCGCTGGCCGACCCGGCGCTGTCGGCCGAGATCGCCGGGCACTGGGCGGCCGCCGGCCGGCCCGCCGACGAACTCCGATCACTGCTGGCCGCTGCCGAGCACAGTCACCGGCTGCGCGCGTACTCGCAGGCCGCCGATCTGTGGCAGCGCGCGATCGGGATCGCCGAGCGGTTGCCGGACGCGGCCCGATCGGCCGAAGTGGACCTGGGCTGGCTGCGGATCCGGGCGGTCGACGCGCTGGAGGCGTGCGGCCGGGACCTGGACGCGGGCGTGCTCACCGAGCAGACTTACGCGGCCTACCGGGACGGCGCCAGCGACCAGCTACGGGCCGCGGTGCTGCACCGGACCGCCTGGCACCGGGGCGTGATCACGCAGCGGGAGCCGCCGCCGAGCACCGCGTACGGCCTGTTCGAGGAGGCGTCGCGGATCTATGAGTCGCTGCCCGAGTCGGCCGACTACGCCCGGCTACTCACGAACTGGGCCAGGTTCATGTGGATGGACAGTTGCGACCAGGCCAGCGAGCCGATCTACCGGACCGCGCTGGCGGTGGCCGAGCGGTGCGGCGTCCCGCTGGAGGCCGCGCACGCGCTGATCGGGCTCGCCGACGTGGCGTTCCTGCACGGCGATCCGCGGGATGCGTTCGCATTGCTGGACCGGGCCCGCGACCAGGCGCAGGCCGGGCCGTACCGGGAACTCAGCCTCCGGGTGGACCTGCTCACCGCCGACTGCCACAGCAACGCGCTGCTCCGGATCGGTGAGCTGGCGGAGGCGGAGCGGGTCGCCCGGGCCGGGCTGGCGCTGGCCCGGCGGGCCGGCGCGACCGCCGGCTACCCGAGCGCGGTGCTGCACCACAACGCGGCCGAGTCGCTGCTCGAGCGAGGACTGGTCGATCCCGCGGCCGAGCTGCTCGCCGGGGTCCGCGAGCAACCGGTACGGCGCGACGACTGGAACCTCCACCTGCTGCAGGCGCAGATCGAGATCGCCCGCGGCGCCCTCGACGCCGCAGCCGCTCGCATCCGGGCGGTCGACGGGCTCGGCCTCACCGGTCCCAGGATGTGGGTGTACGAACGGACCCGGTTCCTGCCCCGGATCGAGATCTGGCTCGGGGACCCGGCCAGCGCGCTCGCCCGGCTCGAGCGGGCGTTGGCGCTGCTCGGTGGGTGCACTGTGGAGCAGTTCTGCGGGGAGCTGTTCGCGCTCGCCGCCAGGGCGGCCGCGGAGCTGGCCGAGACGGCTCGGGCCAAGCGGGACGGCGACGCGGAACGGGCCGCCGTGGCCGGCGTCGACCGGCTGGTCACCGCGCTGGCCGGGATGGGCGGCCGGCCGTTCACCGAGCACCGGTTCCTGGCGTCGATCCCCGGCGACCGGGCGGACTGGCAGGCCGAGCTGGGACGGGCGCGCGGTGAGTCCGATCCGGACGCTTGGGCCGAGGCGGCCGCCGCCTGGCTCCGGCTCGGCCGTCCGCACCGGCGGGCGTACGCGTTGCTACGGCAGGCCGAGGCACTGCTGGCCGGCGCGCGCAGCCCGGCCACCGCGGCCGAGCCGCTGCGGGCGGCGGCCGAGGCGGCGACCGGCATGGCGGCGCTCACGGCGGCGATCCACCGGACCGCCCGCCGGGCCCGGATCTCGCTGGACACCGGCCCGGCGCCGGCGCGGCCGGCGGCGCCGGCCGGCGCGGCCGATCCGTACCGGCTCACCAACCGGGAGCGGCACGTGCTGCGACTGCTCGCGCAGGGCTACACCAACGCGCAGATCGGGGCCGCGCTGTTCATGAGCCCGAAGACCGCGAGCGTGCACGTGAGCAGCATCCTGCGCAAGCTCAACGTGTCGAACCGGACCGAGGCGGCGGCGGTCGGCGAACGGGCCGGCCTGCTCGGCACCGGCGGCGAACCGGCCGAACCGCGCTGAGCCGCGCAGCGAGGTCGCACGTTACAGGCGTGTCAAGGTCGTTGGCACCAGCCCGCCGGCACCCCTAGCCTGTGCCCGGCTCCGGCGTCCGGCGCCGGACGGCAAGCGCCGCCGGGGTAGCACCCCGAACTCGGTCACTGCAAACCCCTCGATGCGCGCGGCCGGTCAGCCGGCGGCGGCGCGGTTGGTCAACACCAGCGCCTGCCGGCGCCGGTGGACGGTGAGGTAGCGCAGCCCGGCCGGACCGGCGTCGATCTGTCGCCGGGCGCGGCGCGGCAACCACACCAGTGCCCCCGGCTCGAGGTCGAGGACGCCGCGTTCGGTGGTGAGCCGCCCGGCGCCGGCGAGCACGTGCACCAGCACGTCGAGATCCGGCCCGTCGTGCGCGGCGATCGACTCCCCCGGCGGCAGCGCGATCACGTTGGCGTCCAGGTCCCGCTCACCGAGCTGGAGCTTCCAGACCGCGCCGGTCACGTCCGCCTCACCGGCGCCGGCGGCGAGCTCGGCGGTGTTGGCCAGGATCCGGGGCAGCGGGGTACGGGTCAGCTTGGTGATCCGGATCCGCCAGCTGCCCGGCTCGGTGGTCAGGTACTCCCAGCGGTAGCTGCCGGCGTGATCCGCCTCGAACTCCTCCCGAAGGTGCCTCGGGTCGTGGTCGTTGACGAGCACCAGCGACTCGCCGGCCGCCAGCTCGCGATACGCCTCGAAGATCATCGGGTGCCGCTCCGGCTTGCGCACCTGCCGGACGTCCAGCTCGCGGACCGGCTGCTCGCCGACCGGGACCGGGTGCTCCATCGACCAACCCCTCCTCCGGATTTTTTACGACTACGATTGTGTAAACTCTACGGCATGCCGGGGCGCGACCGGTCAGCGGTCACTCCACTAGGGAGCATGTGATGGCGTCACACTCGTTCGCTGGTAGCTCGATCGGCCTGGCCCGGCCCGACCGGGTGCTGGTCTGGCTCGGCGCCGGCTGCGTGGTGCTCGGCGGGCTGGTCGCCGCGGTCACCAGGCCGCTGCAGCTCACCGACGGCAGCTGGGCGGCGGCCTACCTGGTGCTGGTCTGCGGGGTCGCGCAGTACGTGATGGGCCGGGTGCTCGGCCTGCCGGCGGTCCCCGGCAAGCCGGGCTGGTCGCTGGTCGCGGTCTGGAACCTCGGCAACCTGGCGGTGATCGCCGGCACGCTGCTCGAGGTCCCGGCGATCGTCGACGCCGGCGCGGTGCTGCTGGTTGCCGCCTTGGGCTTGGCCTGGCTCGCCGGGCGCGCGGTGCCACGGCCGGTCGGCTGGCTCTACCGGGGCATGCTGCTGGTCCTACTGGTCAGCATCCCGGTCGGGGTGGTGCTCGCCCACCTGCGGGCCGGCTGACCGGAAGCCGAGGTTCCGGTTTCCGGGCCGGCCGCCAGGTTCGCGATGTTACGTTGAGCCCGTGACTGTGCGTGCTCGCCGGATCAGCGCGGCGGTGCCGAGCCGGCGAGCCATCCACGCCGCCTACCGGGAGGCGCTCGCCCCCCGGGAGCGCTCCGCCCTGTGGTCGTGGCTCGGGTTCACCGTCACGTTCGGGGCGGTGCGCGCGCTCACGTACAGCATCCGGGCTGGCCGGGGGCCGTTCCACAACCTCAGCCTCGGCGGCGAGCACCTGCACCACTACCTGTGGGGAATCGGGATGGTGAGCGGGGTCGGCGCACTCGCGGTCTACGGCCGGGAACGGCACCGCCGGCACCCGCTCACCGGCCTGACCTACGGCGCCGGGCTGGCGCTCATCATCGACGAGTTCGCGCTGTTGCTCGACCTCAAGGATGTCTACTGGGCGAAGCAGGGACGGGTCTCTGTGGACCTCGGGATCGGCGTCGTGGCACTCGGTGGCACCGCGCTGAGCGTACGCCCGATTGTCAACCGGCTGCTGCGGGACCGGCGCCGATGATCCACAGTGGTCGCTCCTAGCTGGACCGGGCGCCTCGCCAGGCGTAGCCGGCGGCACCGAGCGCGAGCAGGACGGCGGCCGGCCACCTCGCCAGCGAGCTGGCCCACGGCTGGACCGGCCAGCTCCACCAAGCGGTAGCCGGGTCCTCGGGCTGGGCCGGCAGGACCGCCAGCAGGTAGCCGGCAACCGGCAACCAAGCCAGCCGGGCGCCGATCAGCGCGGTGGCGAGCGCGATCGCGCCAAGCGTCCCGGCCGCGTTCCGGACCAGCTCGAACGCACCGTACTGGCGGGGTTCCCACAACCCGGTGAGCGCCAGCGCCCCCGCGAGCGCCACGCCGGCGAGCAGCACTTGCAGCAGCCGGATCCGGCGCCACCGCACCGCGGCCGTCCGCTCCAGCTCTTCGTCGGCGGCCGGGAACCCGGCCGACGCCACCGCCGCCCCGAGCAGCGGCGCCAGCGCGGCCACCGGCAGCCGTTCGATGGCGCCGGCGCTGCCCTCCTTGGTGGCCAGCCAGTGTGCCGCCGCCCAGGTGGCCACCGCGACCGCGACCAGTCCGGTCGCGATCGGTGGTGCGTTGCGGGCCCGCAGCAGCAGCCGGACGAACCGGAACCGGCCGGGCCGGCGCCGCCCGGTCACGCCACCCGCTCCACCAGCTCGGCCAGCGCGGCCCGGTCACAGCTGCGGCTGGCCGCGATGAAGTCACCGATCCAGGCTTGCTGCTCCGCCATCGGCAGCGCGGTCAGGGTGGCGTACCCGGCGACCAGCTCGGGCGTCCCCCAGCCCGGGTCCGGCTCCTGCTGGTTCCCCCAGCTGCCGGCGAGGTCCGCGAGCCACAGATACTCGCCGTACGCGTCGAACGGTTCGCACGGCAGCGTCGGCCACCAGCTCACGACCAGCCACTCGCCGGGGTACAGGTCCCCGGTGATCGTGACCCGACCGGTGTCGATGAGCAGGTACGGCTCATCGCCGAGCAGCGCCCAGTCGTAGCCCGTCCCGATCGCCCGGCTGGGGCCGCCGGGCACGCCCTCGAACCTCGCCAGCACCTGCTGTGCCGCCGGCGTGACGTCATCGAGCAGGAACCCCTCGTACCGCAGGAGGCACACCCGCGGATCTTCCTCGGCACAGACCAGCTCCGAGGCGACCGGGTCCGGCTCCCATCCATACCCCGGGCTGGCGACCAGCACCGTCGCACCGGCGAGCGCCACCGCCGCCGGCACGGTGGCGGTCACCCGCCGCCGTGCCGCGACCAGCACCAGCATCGTGGCGGCCAGCCCGCCGAACCAGAGCGCCTGCCCGAGGTGGATCTGCCCGGGGAGGGTCTGGCCGAACGCGTTGTAGATCAGCACGCTTGGCACGAGCCACTCGAGGCCGCCGGTGGGCGAGTTGTCATGGGCGATCACCTGTACCCCGTACCCGACGATCATCGCGGCCGGCGCGGCCACCCAGGTCGGGATGGCGCGGCCGAGCGCGATCCCGACCGCGGTGGCGGCCGCCAACGTCACCGGCGTGATCGCCAGCAGCCACCACCAGCCACCACCGGTGTAGGTGGCCACCGGCGCCACCAGCGCTCCCGCTGCCACCACCACCACGACCAGCCCCAGCCAGCAGCCCAGGGTCACGGCCGCGAACGACACCAGCAGCGGTTGCCAGGCCGGCCGGGCGGTCGACGCCAGCTGCTCGTTGATCCGGCGCCGCCGCTCCCGGCCGCCCTGCCAGACCCCGAGCCCGATCGCGATCGGCGCCAGCACCCCCGTGCTGAACCGCACCGCGGCGGCGAACGGCATCCAGCGGGCGGCCCAGCTGTTGGTCTCGGAATACATCAGCACCGCGCCGAGGACCAGAGTGGCCAGCGCCGCCACCGGGGCGGTGCCGCGCAGCAGTTCGGTACGCAAGGCCCGCCAGCTCGCCCGGCTCATGCCTCCGCTCCCTGCCGGGCTGCCCGCAGGATCGCGGTGTACCCGCGCTCGATCGGCGCGTCCCCACCGGAATTCCCGTCGCCGGCGGCCGCCAGCTCGTCCGGCGTACCCCGGAACACCACCCGGCCCTGATCCAGCAGGGTGACGTGCGAGCACGCCGCCGCCACGTCCTCGACCAGGTGGGTGCTGACCAGTACACAGGCGTCCACCCCGATCTCCCGGAGCAGCTCCCGGAACTCCACCCGTTGCTCGGGGTCAAGACCGGCGGTCGGTTCGTCCAACAGCAACAGATCCGGGTCGTTCACGATCGCCTGGGCGATCCCGACCCGCCGGAGCATCCCGCCGGAGAGCCGCTTCAACTTCTCGTCGGCCCGGTCCAGCAGCCCGACCCGCTCAATCGCCCGATCCACCGCCGCCGGTACGGACGCCGGCGGCAGCTCTTTCAGCCAGGCGAAGTACTCGACGAACTCGCGGACGGTGAACCGCGGGTAGTAGCCGAACTGCTGCGGCAGGTAGCCGAGCCGGCGCCGGATCTCGCGGAGCGCCCGGTGGTCGCGGATGTCCTGGCCGAGCAGCGACACCCGGCCGTACTTCGGGCTGGCGACGGTGGCGAGCACCCGGATCAGGGTGGTCTTACCGGCGCCGTTGGGACCGAGCAGGCCGTGCACGCCGGTGTCCAGCGTGAGGTCCAACTCGCGCAGCGCGGTCCGCCGGCCGTACCTGACGACCAGGTCGCTGACCTCGACGTGGGTGCCGAGCAGGATCGACGATGTCACTTGAGTACCTCGATTCGGGAGTGGACGGTGAGGTGGTTGAACGCCTCCCGACGGAGCGCGATCACCACCGCGGCGACCGCTGCGACCGCGACCAGCCAGGGTTCGGCCTCGGCGGTCAGGACCAGTGGCTGCCGCCAGACCGGGTACAGGAACGCGCTGCTGACCACCGCAACCCAGCCGACTGCCAGCCCGGCCGCCGCCCACCCGATCCCGATCACGCTGCCGAGCGCCAGCGTCGCCAAGGTCAGCGCGAGGCTCGCGAGCAGCCACGGGGTCGGTGCGCCGTACCCGCTGAGATGCCCGGCGACCAACGCGATCGGGGTGGTGGCGAGCAGCACCGACAGCGTCCGGATCAGCAGCAGCCGCAGCCCGCCGCCGGGCGTGGCGGCGATGATCTCGCGCGGGGCGTCCAGCCGGGACCCGTACGAGACCGCCACACCGAGCACCGGCACCAGCGGCGCGACCAGCCCGAACCACGGGACCCGGCTGGTCTCGACCGCGGTCAACACGGCCGCGAAGACCAGCACCAGCGCGCACGCGAGCAGCCATGCCCAGCGGGCCACCGGCCCACCGGCGAGCAGCAGCCACGCCTCCCGCCACCGGGTGCCGGCCGGGGCCCGGTCAGGGGTCGCCGCGCCGGGCGGCGGGAGCGCCGCGGCGAGCGCCGCCCAGCCGTCGTCCAGTCGCCGCCGCGCCTGCTCGTCCGCTGTGGAAAGCTCGGCGAGCAGCCGGCGGCACCGCTCACACTCGGTCAGGTGTGCCTCCACCGACCAGCCGACCGGATCGGTCACCGCGCCGGCCAGGTAGCCGCGAAGCGTCGCGGCGGGCAGGTGCCAACTCATGCCAGTGCCTCCCGAAGCAGCCGCCGCGCCCGGGCGGCGCGTGACTTGACGGTGCCTTCCGGCAGGTTGAGCAGGACCGAGGTTTCCCGGACCGACAGGCCGTCGAGCACGGTCGCCTGCAGGACCGCCCGCAGCTCCGGGGCCAGCCCGCCCAGCGCCTGCGCCAGCCGGGCATCGTAGGTGCCGGCCAGCACCGTCTCCTCCGCGGACGCGGTGAGCAGCAGCTCCTCGTACGGCTCCCCGACCGCGCTGGCGCGAGCCAGCCGGCGGCGATGCGCGTCGATCAGCCGCCGGCTGGCGATCGCCCACAGCCAGCCGCCCGCCTGCCCCTTCCCCCGATAGGAGCCGGCGGCTCGCCAGACCGCGAGGAACACCTCCTGGACCAGGTCCGCCACGAGCTCGCTGTCGCCGCACCGGCGGCGCAGCCGGATTTCCAGCCACGGCGCGTTGCGTCGGTAATACTGCTCGAACGCCCGCCGGTCGCCGGCCGCCGTCGCACGCAGCAGCTCGTCGTCGGACCGATCGTCGCTCACGCAGGTTGAGACGCAGCCGCGCCGCCAGCGGTTCTCACGGCCGGCCGATCTCGCATTCGCCCGAAGTTGACCATCAGTTGATGGGACAATAGCGGCGAATCACCCGAGCATTCGCAGGCCCAGGGGAGGCCGCAATGACCCGTACGCCAGAAGAAGTGTTCGCGCATCACGCCGAGGCGCTCGGCGCCGAGGACATCGACGGCATCGTCTCCGACTACACCGAGGACGCCCTGTTCATCACGCCGGCCGGGGTCCGGCGGGGCAAGGCCGGCGTGCGGGAGGCGTTCACCCAGCTGCTGTCGGAGCTTCCCGGAGCGACCTGGGAGCTTCCCACGCAGGTGTACGAGCGGGACATCCTGCTGCTGGAATGGAAGGCGGACTCCGCCACCAACCGGGTCGACGACGGCATCGACACATTCGTGTTCATCGACGGGATGATCCGGGTCCAGACCGTCCGCTACACCCTCCAGCCCAAGGGGTGACCCGTGCGAGCGGTCAGGCTGCATGCGTACGGCCAGCGCCCGGTGGTCGAGGAGGTCGCCGAGCCGACCGTTACCGGTCCCCACGATGTGATCGTCAGGATCGGCGGCGCCGGGCTGTGCCGCACGGATCTGCACATCATCGAGGGTCAGTGGCGGGAAAAGAGTGGCGTCGGCCTGCCGTACACCCTTGGCCACGAGAACGCCGGCTGGGTGCACGCGATCGGCCCGGCGGTGACGCACGTCGCAGTCGGTGACCCGGTGATCGTCCATCCGCTGGTCACCTGCGGGTACTGCTGGGCATGCCGGGCCGGCGACGACATGCACTGCGCCGCCAGCGCGTTCCCCGGCATCGACACCGACGGTGGGTTCGCCGAGCTGCTGAAAACCAGCGATCGGTCGGTGGTCAAACTGGACCCGGCGGTCCGGCCGGAGGACGTCGCGGCGCTGGCCGACGCCGGGCTGACCGCCTACCACGCGGCGAAGAAGGCCGCCCGGATCCTCCACCCGGGCGCCCACGCGCTGGTGATCGGTGCGGGCGGGCTGGGCCACATCGGCATCCAGTCGCTCAAGGCGCTCACCGCCGCGACCGTCATCGTGGTCGACCCCAGCGAAGCGGCGCTCGAGCTCGCCCGCGGCAGCGGCGCCGACCACACGGTAGCCGGCGACGGCCAGCAGGTCGCCAAGGTGCTCGAACTCACCAACGGTCGCGGCTGCGAGGCGGTGCTGGACTTCGTGGGTGAGGGCGGCGCGATCGAAGACGGGATCGCGATGCTGCGCCGGGCCGGCAGCTACTACGTGATCGGCTACGGCGGGACGCTCGCGATCCCGGCGATCGATGTCATCTCCACGGAGATCAACTTCGTCGGCAACCTGGTCGGCACCTACAACGACCTGGTGGAGCTGATGCGGCTCAGCGCGGACGGCCGGGTGACGCTCCGCACCCGGAGCTATCCGCTTACGGCCGCGAACGACGCCATGGACGACCTCGAGCACGGCCGGCTGCCGGGCCGGGGCATCCTGATCCCCTGATCGTCAGCCGCCGGTACGGCCGAACCGCTGCCGGGCCTCGGCCGGGTCGATGCCGTGCAGGCGCAGCAGGTTCTCGCCGAGAATCTGCCGCTTCGCCTGGTCGGTGAGCTGCGGGTAGCCGTACCCGGCGACGAGGTCCTCCGGGATCTGGAAGTCCATGAACGCCCGCAACGCCCACTGTGGATGGAAGATCGGTGCCTCCGACCCGTAGATGATCTTGTCTTCGCCGCACCAGAACAGCAGCTTGCCGAGGATCTCCGCGAACATCCGCGGCGCCCGGACCAGGAAGTTGAGGGTGGCGGCGATCGAGGCGTACAGGTTGGGGTACCGGATCAGCTGCCAGCAGGTCTCGTCCAGGAACGGCAGGCCGACGTGGAAGATGACGAAGTTCAGGTCCGGGAAGTTGGCGGCCGCCCCGTCCATGTCCCAGGTCTGGGTCGCCTCGATCGGCTGCGGGCCGAGCGGCACCCCCTTGTGCACGCCGATCAGGTTGACGCCGAGCTCGCGCGCCTTCTCGAACACGGGAAAGGCGACTTGCGGATCGTCCATCCGCCACGGGTACGGCGAGCCGTAGTCATACCGGACGTTGTAGAACTTGAAGGCCCGGGCGCCGAACTCCCCCACCTGGCGCTCCATCAGGTCCAGCGCCTTGCGCCCTTCGAGCGGGTTGACCGAGCCCCAGAAGATCGTCCGATCTGGATCGCGGTTGGCCAGCTCGGCGCAGCTCTCCCACGACGACAGGCCGTCGCGGAACAGGTCGGTCAGCGGCAATGGCATCGCCACCAGCATGTCGGTGTCCGACTCCTCGTACACCATCTGGCGGATGTCGGCCACCGTCCACTCGCGAAGAAACTCCTCGGAGCGTAGCTTCGGTTGGTCGTCCGGGGTCAGCGCGGCGTGGAACGCGTACAGATGGTTGGCGAACATCTGTCCCGGCCCGCCGAAGGCGTTCTTCTGGTCGAAGTTGAACACGTGTGCCACACCGTCGAATACGAAGACATCGTCGATCATGGTCGGTCACCTTCTGCGGAGGTACGGGCGGCGAGGTACTCGTTCCGGTCGGGCACCGCCGCCGGCGGCGGTAGGAAACGCAGGAGCCGCCTGGCCCGGGGCGACAGTCGGTCGGTCGTCCACGGCTCGTCCCACACCAGCGCCACCTCGGCGGTGGCGATCCCGGGCTGGCCGAGCAACCTCGCCTCAACCTGGCTGAGGACCGAGACAGCGAACGGGCACCAGCCGGTGGTCAGCAGCAGCTCGACCCGGGCGTGGTCGCCGTCGACCCGGACCGAGCGGACCAGGCCCATGTCGAGGATCGAGAGGCCCTTTTCCCGGCAGCACGGGTCGTAGACCTCCGCCAGAGCGTCCTGCGCCCAGCTGGGCAAGTCTCGCATACCTTGCATCATCGACCTGCCGCCACGGCGCCGCGGCGGTTCCGGAGTTTTGACAACTCTGCGCTGTCTACCCGGGTATGCCAGCCTCTGAGGCCATGCCACGAGCCTGCGG
>DATCKZ010000060.1:0-14072 GCA_036564175.1 Natronosporangium sp. | reverse complement strand
CGACTTCGGTGGGCTGCTGGAGCTGACCTCCAGCCGGCACCAGTTCGTCCAGCCAGGCCTGCCGCGGGCGGTCGCCGAGCAGGCCGGGCTGCCGTACGCCCGGTTCATCCACCCGGAGTCTCCGATGTGGATGGGCTTCTCCGACCAGCAGGCGGACGCGTTCGGCCCGCCGCCGATCTGCACCTTCGCCGGCACCGACCAGGCCCGGCTGACCACCGCCCGGCCCGGCGACTACTTCGACCACGGCGCCATCCAGCATCTGTCGCATGTGATCCTGGATCTGCTGCAGTTCTTCGACATGGCTGACCCGGCCACCCCACCCAGCGAGAACGGCGCGTTCCGGCAGCGGGTGCAGTACATGTTCCACGCGCCGGCGATCCACCCGGGCTATCCGGACCAGCTCACCGACGGTGGCGGCCCGACCCTGCTGCCGGCCGAGCACCGGGGCCCGGACTACGCCGAGCGGAGCGCCCGTGAGCAGCGCCGGCTGGGCCACCTGTCCACCTTGCAGCGGGTGTCGAGGACCGCCGATGGGACGCCGCTGCACCTTCGGATCGACGGCCCGGGCTTCGACGACCTCGACGTGCCGGACCGGACCCGGCAACCGAAGCTGCAGTTCAGCATGTTCGTGCCGACCGCCGACCTGTTCGCCCGGATGCGGCGCAGCCAGGCCGCGCCGGACCTGGTGTCCCGGTACCGGGTGGCCGAGCACGACAACGGGTTGGAGCGGTTCCTCACCTGCACTCGCCGGCAGAACTTCCTGGTGCCGCCGCGCCGGCACCGGGCGTTCCCGTTGGTCGAAGCCGGCTGACCGGTCACTGGCTCACCGGTCAGTGCCAATTAACGGGCAAGCGGCGATATGGCGGAAATTCCGGACAGAACGTCGAGGTTTGTCAAGGGCTTGTGAAGTGACGCTGCACACTGTACGGTCAGGCTTTACAGTCGCGAAACACCTTCGCTGATACCGAGCTGGTGAAGTGGGTGAGTACGGTGAGGTCGCGTACCCTAATCGCAAGATCATCTGCCGCCGTGGTGCTCCTCCTCGCTGCCGCCTGCGGTGACAGCGGGGGCGACGGCGGCGACACCGACGAGCCGATCGTGGTCGGTTCGACGCTCTCGCTGACCGGTGCGCTCGCCGCCACCGGCGTGATCCACCAGATCGTCGGCGAGCAGTTCGTCGAGCGGCTCAACGCCAACGGCGGTCTGCTCGGGCGGCAGGTCGAGTGGCGGGTGCTCGATGACGAGTCCAATCCGGACCGGGTCACCCAGCTCTACGAGCGACTGATCACTCAGGACGAGGTGGACCTGGTGATCGGTCCGTACGCCACCCCGAACATCCTGGCCGCGGTCGCGGTCGCCGAGCGGGAGGGTTACATGATCCCGCACCACACCGCGATCCACGCGCCGCTGCTCACCTACCGCTGCCAGTTCCCCGGCTGGTCGATCGACCCGGAGCCGGACGTCTACGTCTCCGAGCTGCTGTTCGACGCGCTGGCGAGTCTGCCCGAGCCGCCGCAGCGGATCGCGATCGTCACCAACGAGAGCGGCTCCACCGCGCCGATGACCCACGGGTTCGCCGAGGGCGGCGGGGGCGGCATGCTGGAGATCGCCGCACAGCGAGGGCTCGAGGTGGTCGAGGAGCTGCCGTACGCGCCGGGCAACCAGGAGTGGGGCTCGATCGCCGCGCAGCTGCGCGACGCCGACCCGGACCTGGTCATCAACAACGGGCTCGGGGTCGACCCGGTCGGGATCATCGAGGCGATGGAGCAGCTGGGCTACCAGCCGCCGATGTTCTTCAGCCTGTTCCCGGCGCCGGGTCCGCTGCTCGGGCTCGGTGAGCTCGGCGAAGGGGCGCTGTCGGTGTCGCTGTTCGAGCCGAACGAGCCGGTGCTGGCGCAGTACGGCGACGAGGTGCGGGAGATCGTCACCGAGTTCAGCTCCCGGGCCGAGGCCGCCGGCCAGACCTACACCGCGTTCGAGACCCAGGCGGCCGCCTCCTGGAACGCCTGGGAGATCCTCGCCGGCGCGGTCGAGGGCGCCGAAACCCTGGACCAGCAGGAGCTGTGCGACTACCTGATCGAGAACGGGGTGGACACCACCTTCAACGGCCACCTCAGCTTCGACCCGGCGGTCAGCAACTTCTGGGACACCAACGTCGGGCTCAAGCAGATCCAGGACGGCGACTGGGTGATGGTGTGGCCGCCCGACCGGGCGGCGGCCGAGCTGCGACCGCCGGCGGCATGAGCACGGTCCAGGCCGCGGTCACGGGCGTGCTGCTCGGCGGGTTGTACGCGGTGATGGCGGTCGGCCTGTCGGTGTCATGGGGCGTGCTGCGGGTCATCAACCTGGCCCATTTCGGCATGATCCTGCTCGGCGCCTACCTCACCTTCCAGCTCGCCGAGTCGTGGGGGATCGACCCGATCCTGTCCCTGGTGGTCACCGCGCCGCTGATGTTCCTGCTCGGCGCCGGCCTGCACTGGGTGTACGAACGGACCGGGCTGGTCGAGTTCAGCTCGTTGCTGGTCAGCTTCGGGGTGCTGATCATCATCATCCAGACCGTCCAGAACCAGTGGACCGCCGACTTCCGGCGGATCCCGGCCGAGCACAACCCGTACGGCACCCGGTCCTGGTTCCTCGGTGACCTGGCGCTGCCACTGTCCACACTGGTGGCGTTCGGGCTCGGGGTGCTGCTGATCGGCGCCGGCTGGCTGGTGCTCAAGTCCACCTTCGTCGGCCGGGCGCTGCGGGCGTTCGCCGAGGACCGGGAGATGGCCGCGGCGTACGGGATCGACCACCGGCGGCTCGGGATGCTGCTGGCCGGCGTGTCCGGCGCCACCGCGGCGGTGGCCGGGATGCTGTGGGCGCTGGGCAACACCCTGATCCCGGACGCCCCGTTCGAGTGGATCGGGATCGTGTTCGCGGTGGTGATCCTGGGTGGGATCGGCCACCTGCTCGGCACGCTCGCCGCCGGCGTGCTGGTCGGGGTGCTGGCCAGCCTCGCCTCGGTGCTGTGGGAGAACACCGCCTCGCTGCTGGTGGTGTTCGTGGCGATCGTGCTGGCGCTGCTGCTGCGCCCGAACGGACTGTTCGCGCGGAGGGTCAGCGGATGACCCCGCTGGTGCGTGGCCTGGTCGGCTTCCCGGTGGTGCTGCTGGCGCTGGCCGGGATCGCACTGTTCCGGGACCCGCTCGGCGTCTCCACCGCCTACATCGCGCTGCTGTCCACCCTGTTCTTCTACACCGCGCAGGCGACCAGCTGGAACATCCTGTCCGGCTACAGTGGATACTTCAGCTTCGGGCAGGGCGCGTTCGTCGGGGTGGGCGTCTACACCACCGCGGTGCTGACGTTCCGCCACGACTGGAGCTTCTTCCTCACCGTGCCGGTGGCGGCGGTGCTCGCCACCCTGGTCGGGCTCGGGATCGGCGGGCTGGCGTTCCGGCTGCGCTCGTTCCGGGGCGCCACGTTCGCGCTGCTGACGCTCGCCGTACCGTTCATCCTGGCGGCGGTGGCCCGGCTGAGCCGGGAGATCGACGGCGGCCAGGGCCTGTCGGTGTCGATCCCGGAGCTCCCGGGGGACCTGACCTTCCGTGAGTTCCTCTACCTGGTCACGCTGGTGATCGCGGTGGCGGCGGTGGCGACCGCGTACGCGATCTATCACACCCGGTTCGGCTGGGCGCTGGCGGCGATCCGCGACCACGAGGACGTCGCCGAGGCGCTCGGGGTGGCGACGTTCCGGTGGAAGATGCTGGCGATCGGCCTCACCGGGATGATCGGCGGGGTGGCCGGCAGCGCCTGGGCGCTGCAGTACGGCTTCATCCAGGTCGAAGTGGTGTTCGCGCTCACCATCCCGCTGTTCGTGATCGTGATGAGCGTGCTCGGCGGCCGGACCCACTGGCTCGGGCCGGTGCTCGGCGCGGTGGTGATCGTGCTGCTGCAGGACTGGCTGGTCGCCACCCCGATCGAGAACTGGCGCAACGCCGTCTTCGGTGGGCTGCTCGCGGTGATCGTGATCTTCGCGCCGGCCGGGTTGTGGAGCCGGCTGCGGGCCCGGCCGCTCGCCGCGGCGGTGGCCGGCGCCGGGGCGTTCGCCGGGCTGGCGGTGCTCGGGAATGCCGGCCTGGCGCTGCCCGAGCCGCTGGATGAACCGGTGGACTGGCTCACCGTCGCCGTGCTGGTCGCCGCCCTGGTGGTACTCATCCCTGACCGGTGGTGGCCATGGCCCCGCCGGCCAACGACCCCCGTCCCGCCCCCCTCCGAAGATCATGAGCAGCCGGCCGAGTCGGCCCCGCGGCTCGAGCCGGCTGCTCATGATCGCCAATACGCCGGCGACGAGGTGCTGGTGGAGTGCCACGACCTGGCCCGCCACTACGGCGGGGTGCGGGCGCTCGACGGGCTGGACCTCACGATCCGGCGCGGCGAGCTGATCGGGCTGGTCGGGCCGAACGGCTCCGGCAAGACCACGCTGGTCAGTCTGCTCGCCGGGGCGGTCCGGCCGAGCCGCGGCCGGCTGGTGATCGCCGGCCGGGACACCGCCGGGCTGGCGCCGCACCGGTTCACCCACCTCGGGATCACCCGTACCTACCAGATCCCGCGGCCGTTCGAGTCGATGACGGTCCGGGACAACGTGGCGATGGCGCTGATGTTCGGCCGGGTGCCCCGCAAGCTGGCGGCCGCCCGGGAGGAGGCGCAGCGGCACCTCGAGTTCGTGGGGCTGGGCCGGCTGGCCGACGCGCTGCCCGGCGACATCAACCTGCACCAGCGGCAGCTGCTGGAGATGGCGCGGGCGCTGGCGACCAGCCCGACCGTGCTGCTGCTCGACGAGGCGCTGGCCGGGCTCAACCCGGCCGAGATCGACAACGCGGTCGAGGTGGTCCGCCGGATCCACGAGTCCGGGGTCACGATCGTGATCGTCGAGCACCTGCTGCGGGTGGTGAACCAGCTCGCCACCCGGATCGTCGTGCTCGACCGGGGCAAGCTGCTCGCCGACGGCGACCCGGCCGAGGTGATGGCGGACCCGGCGGTGGTGCGAGCCTATCTGGGGAAGCCGGCCAATGCTTGAGGTACGGGGACTGGACGCGTTCCACGGGCACGCCCGGGCACTGTGGGGTGTGGACCTGACCGTCGCCGACGGCGAGATCGTCAGCGTGATCGGGCCGAACGGCGCCGGCAAGTCCACGTTGGTCAACGCGGTCGCGGGGGTGCTGCCGACCGGCCACGGCCAGATCCTGGTCGACGGCACCGACCTGACCACGGTGCCGGCCCACCGGGTGTGCGAGCACGGGGTGGCGATCGTGCCGGAGGGGCGGCGGGTGTTCGCCCAGCTGACGGTACGGGAGAACCTGCTGCTCGGCGCTCATCGGCGGGGTGCCCGGGCCACCCATCGGGCGGCGTTGACCCGGGTGCACGAGCTGTTCCCGCGGCTGGCCGAACGGGCGCAGCAACCGGCGGTGAACCTGTCCGGCGGCGAGCAGCAGATGCTGGCGATCGGCCGGGCGCTGATGGCGCAGCCGCGGCTGCTGCTGCTCGACGAGCCGTCGCTCGGGCTCGCGCCGGTGGTGATCGACGAAGTGTTCACCGCGATCGAGCGGATCAACGCCGACGGGGTGAGCGTGCTGCTGGTGGAGCAGGACGTGGAGCGGGCGCTGGCGGTGTCCAGCCGGGCCTACCTGCTCGCCGAGGGCCGGATCGTCACCGACGGCCCGCCCGACGAGCTGCGCGGCAACCCGGAGGTCCGGCGGAGCGTGCTCGGCCGGTAGCCCAACTCGTGGACTAGACCTTTGGTAAATTCCAGACCACAGCGCCGTCATCGGCGACGGTAGCCGCTATTGTTCTAGACCACTGGGCCGTGGTGGGCGGCTCGGCGACCGGGAGGCGCGGTGCGGAACGCCAAGTATCACTCTATCCGCGACGAGATCCTCGACCTGATCGCGGAGCTGCGGGTCGGTGACGCGCTGCCGCCCGAGCGGGTGCTGGCACCCAGGTTCGGGGTCTCCCGGATGACCCTGCGGAGGGCGGTGGAGGAGCTGGTGCGCGAGGGCCGGCTGGTCCGGCGGCACGGGGCCGGCACGTTCGTGGCCGAGCCGAAGATCGCCCAAGGGCTGGCGGTCACCTCGTTCTCGGAGGACATGCGGCAGCGCGGGGCGGTGCCGTCCAGCCGGACGCTCGCCGTGGACGAGGTGCTGGCCGGGGCCCAGCTCGGCCGGCGGCTGGAGATCTCGCCGGGGGAGAAGGTGGTCCGGATCTCCCGGCTGCGGCTGGCCGACGACGCGCCGATGGCGCTGGAGACCCTGCACGTGCCGCGCTCGGTCGCCCCCGACCTCACCGGTGAGCTGCTCGCCCACCACTCGTTCTACGAGCTGCTCGCCACCCGGTACGGGGTGGTGCTGGCCAGCGGCCGGCAGACCATCGAGGCGACCGTCACCGACGAGGTCGAGTCGGAGATCCTCGAGGTGCCGCTGCACTCGCCGGCGTTCCTGTTCGAGCGGGTCTCCCGGGCCACCGACGGCCGGGTGGTCGAGTTCGTCCGCTCGGTGTACCGCGGCGACCGCTACCAGTTCGCGCTCGACCTGCACCCGGCCGGGCGGACGGGTCGACCGGCGACCAGTTGAAGGAGGGATTCCTAGTGAGAACAGCGCAGGCGAAGGCCGGCTGGCTGAGCGGCGCGGTGGCGCTCGGGCTCGTGCTGGCCGGCTGCGGCGGTGGCGACGACGGCGGCAGCGAGCTGACCGTCTGGATCATGGAGCCGGGCAACCCCGAGGTGCAGGCGACCATCGACGGCTTCGCCGAGGCGTTCGAGGCCGAGCACGAGGGGGTCGAGGTCACCGTCGAGTATGTCCCGTGGACCGAGGCGCACACCCAGCTCACCACCGCGCTCGCCGGCGGCCAGGTGCCGGACCTCACCGAGGTCGGCAACACGATGACCGCCGAGTTCGCCGAGGCCGGCGCGTTCGCCGAGGTGACCCCGCCGGAAGGGGTGGAGTTCGTCGAGGGACTAGCAGAGTCCAGTGTGGTCGACGGGGTGAACTACGGCTACCCGTGGTACGCCGGCGCCCGGGCGCTGATCTACCGGACCGACATCTTCGACCAGGCCGGGGTGGCGGTGCCGCAGACCTGGGACGACCTGCTGGCGGTCGGCGACACGATCGCCGAGCAGGTGGACTCGATCGACCCGCTCCACGTCGCCGGTGCGTACCAGCACATGAACCAGCCGCTGATCTGGGGCACCGGGGGTGACATCGCGGTCCAGAACGGCGAGACCTGGACCCCCGGGTTCAACACCCCGGAGGGCCGGCAGGCGCTGGAGTTCTTCCTGACCCTCTGGGAGCGGGGCTGGACCCCGGAGGGCGGCGTCCACTGGAACTCGGTCGATGTCCGGGACGCGTTCGCCAACGAGGAGTCGGCGATGATGATCGGTGGCGGCTGGGACCTGCGGGCGATCCTGGACAGCAACCCGAGCCTGGCCGACCGGGTCGGCACCGCGCTGATGCCGGCCGGCCCGGCCGGCAGCCGGGACGTGTTCGCCGGCGGCAGCCACCTGGCGGTGTTCCAGGAATCCGACGAGCCGGAGCTCGCCAAGCAGTTCGCCGAGTTCCTGATCGCGCCGGAGCAGGCGACCGCGTTCGCCGAGCAGATCGGGTTCCTGCCCGGCACGGTGGCCGGGGTGCAGGCGGCGGTCGGCGGGGACGAGCTGTTCGGGGTGTTCGGCGAGCAGTTCATCGAGCACTCCCGGGCGTACCCGGTGGCCGGCTGGTGGGGCGCGGTCGAGGGCAGCGGCGCGATCCCGGGCGAGTTCCAGAAGCTGATGCTCGGCGACGTCACGGTGGACGAGGCGGCGGCGAACATCGATGCCGCGATCCAGGGCGCGATCGGTTAGCGGGGACGTGCCATCGGTCAGTGCGCGCCGCCCGCGCTCGGTACGGCGCAGCTTCGACGACAAGCTGCTGCCGGTGCTGCTGGTCACCCCCGCGCTGGTGGTGATCGCCGGGCTGGTCGGCTACCCGGTGCTGCGCACCGGGTGGCTGTCGCTCACCGACGCCGACGGGCTGCGGGCACTGACCGATGGCGAGATGGCGTTCATCGGGCTCGGCAACTACCTGCGGATCCTGGAGGACCCGGTGCTGCGGCGGGTCTCGCTGGTCACGGTCGGGTTCGGACTGGCCTGCGTGGCCGCCACCATGGTGGTCGGGGTCGCGGTGGCGCTGCTGCTCAACCGCCGGTTCCGGGGGCGCGGCGTGCTCGCGGTACTGGTGCTGCTGCCGTGGGCGATCCCGAACGTCGCCGCCTCGTTCGTCTGGAAGTGGATCTTCCACGACCAGTACGGGATCCTCAACTGGGCGTTGGGACTGGACGGCTTCGCCTGGTTCAACCACTGGCTGACCGCGTTCGCCGTGATCGGGGTGGTGGTGGTCTGGCAGTCGTTCCCGTTCGTGGCGGTGGCGCTGCTGGCCGGGCTGCAGACCATCCCGGGCGAGGTGATCGACGCGGCCCGGGTGGACGGTGCCGGTGGCTGGCAGCAGCTGTGGCGGATCCGGCTGCCGATGCTCAAGCCGCTGCTGCTGGTGCTGGTGGTGATCTCGACGATCTGGGACTTCAAGGTGTTCGACCAGGTCTACGTGCTCACCGAGGGCGACCCGACCCGGCGCAACGAGGTGCTGGCGGTCAGCATCTGGCGGGAGGCGATCGCACAGCTCCACATCGGACTCGGATCGGCGCTGGCGATGGTGCTGTTCCTGATCCTCATCCTGTTCACGATCGGCTACGTCTGGCTGGCCCGGGAGCAGGCGTGAACCGGCTCGCCGCCACCGTGCTGACCTACCTGGCCGCGCTCGTGGTCGGGCTGTTCGCGGTGTTCCCGCTGGTATGGATGGTGCTCACCTCGCTGAAGCCGACCGCCGACATCATCACCCCGGAGCCGGTGTGGTGGCCCTCGGAGTTCCAGTGGCACCGGTACGGCCGGGTGCTTCGCGCCGGGTTCACCACCTACCTGCGCAACTCGCTGCTGGTGGCGGTCGGCACCACCGGGTTCGGGCTGCTGGTGGCGGTGTTCGCCGGCTACGCGCTGGCCCGGTTCCGGCTGCCGCTGCGCCGTTACCTGGTGCTGGTGGTGCTGGCGACCCAGATGTTCCCGACCGCGGTGCTGCTGATCCCGCTGTTCATCGTGATGCGCAACCTCGGGCTGCTGGGAAGCTTGTGGGGGCTGGTGATCGCCTACCTGGCGTTCATCACCCCGCTGATGATCTGGATCCTGCGCGGGTTCTTCCTGTCCATACCGGACGATCTGGAGGACGCCGCGATGGTGGACGGCTGCACCCGGTTCGGCGCGATGCGGCGGATCATCCTGCCGCTGGCCGGCCCGGGGGTGGCGGCGGTCTCCATCTTCGCGTGGATCGCCGCCTGGAACGAGTTCCTGTTCGCGCTGACCTTCATCCGCAGCGACTCGCTGCGCACCCTGCCGGTCGGGCTGACCCAGTTCGCCGGCCGGGACGCCACCGACCACGGTGCCATCATGGCCGCCAGCGTGCTGTTCACGCTGCCGGTGGTGATCTTCTTCCTGTTTGTCCACAAGAAACTGACCACCGGCCTGGTGGCCGGTGCGGTGAAGGGGTGACCGGTGACCGACGAGGAGCAGCTGGCGGGACTGGCGACCGAGGGGCGGCTGGCCGAGGCGGCCGACCTCGACCTGCTGCCGACCGGGGCGCAGGTGGCGCTGCTGTGCGCGCAGGACCGGGCGGCGGTGGCGGCGGTCGAAGCCGCCCGCGACCAGCTGGTGGCGGCGATCGACGCGGCGGCGGAGCGGCTGCGCCGGGGCGGCCGGCTGATCGAGGTCGGCGCCGGCACACCGGGCCGGCTGGCGGTGCTCGACGCGGCCGAGTGCTACCCGACGTTCGGGGTGGACGAGGGGCTGGTGATCGGCATCATCGCCGGCGGCCCGGGGGCGCTGACCCGGGCGGCGGAGTACGGCGAGGACGACCGGCCGGCCGGCGCGGCCGACCTGGCCCGGGTGGAGGTCGGGCCGGCCGACGTGGTGGTGGCGGTCAGCGCCTCCGGCCGCACTCCGTACGTGCGCGGCGCGCTCGAGGCGGCCAACGCCGCCGGCGCGCTCACCATCGGGGTGGTGAACAACCCCAACTCGCCGATCGCCGCCGAGTGCGACCTGCCGGTGGAGGTGCTCACCGGCCCGGAGGTGGTCTCCGGGTCGACCCGGCTGAAGGCCGGCACCGCCCAGAAGCTCGTGCTGAACACGATCTCCACGCTGCTGATGGTCAAGCTCGGCCACACGTACGGCGATCTCATGATCAACGTCCGGGCGAGCAACTCGAAGCTGCGATGGCGCACCCAACGGGTGGTCGCACAGGCGACCGGCGCCGCGCCGGAGCGGGTGACCGAGGCGCTCGCGGCGGCCGGCGGCGACGCCCGGGTGGCGACCGTGATGCTGCTGGCCGGGGTGGACGTCGAGGCGGCGCGGCAGCGGCTAGCCGCCGCCGGCGGCCACGTCCGGACCGCGGTCGGTCGATGACCCGGGTGCTCGGGCTGATCTCCGGCACCTCGGTGGACGGGGTGGATGCGGCGGCGGCCGCGATCGAGCTGGTCGACGGCGTGCTGCGGATCGAGCGGCTGGGGGAGCTGACCATGCCGTGGCCGGCACAGCTGCGCGACCGGGTGCTGGCCGCCCGGTCCGGCGCGCCGGTCGGGGCCGGTGAGCTGTGCCGGCTCCACCACGACCTGGGCACCGCGCTCGGCGAGCTGGCGGTCCGGGCGATCGAGCAGCTGGGCCCGGTCGATCTGGTCGCCAGCCACGGCCAGACCGTCCAGCACCTGGTGGAGGCCGGAACGGTACGCGGGACGCTGCAGCTCGGGCAGCCGGCGCAGCTCGCCGAGCGGACCGGCCTGCCGGTGGTCGCCGACTTCCGGGCCCGGGACGTCGCCGCCGGTGGCCAGGGCGCGCCGCTGGTGAGCCTGCTCGACCGGCTGCTGCTGGCCGGCCGCGGCCCGGTCGCCGCGTTGAACCTGGGCGGGATCGCCAACCTGACCGTGCTCCGGCCGCGCCAGCCGCCGCTGGCGTTCGACACCGGGCCGGGCAACACCCTGCTCGACCTAGCGGCCACCCGGGCCGGCGAGCGGTACGACGCCGGTGGCGAGCGGACCGCCCGGGGCGCGGTCGTGCCGACGTTGCTCGAGGCGCTGCTCGCCGACCCGTACCTGGCCCAGCCGCCCCCGAAGACCACCGGCCAGGAGCGGTACCACGCCGGCTTCCTCGACGCCGCGCTGGCCGCGGTGCCACCGGTCGGGCTCGACGACCTGCTCGCCACGCTCGCCGAGTTCACCGCCGCGGCGGTCGCCGACGCCGCCGCCCGGTTCGGGGTCCGGCTGGTGTTCGCCAGCGGCGGCGGGGTGCACAACGCCGGGCTGATGGCCGCGCTGCGGCGCCGGCTCGCCGCCGCCGGCGCCGGCTTGGAAACCACCGACGCGCTCGGCCTGCCGGTGGACGCGAAGGAGGCGTACGCGTTCGCGGTGCTCGGCTGGCTGACCTGGCACGGCCTGCCCGGCACGATCGCCAGCTGCACCGGCGCGGCCGCGCCCCGGATCCTCGGCACGATTACCCCGGGCGCCGGGCCACTCCGGCTGCCGGCGCCGCTGCCCGCGCTGCCGGACCGGGCGGTAATGAGGCTCGGGCCCGGGATCGGCGGCGTGCGAGAATGATCTCCGGCTAACGAGGGAGGGCAGCTAGCTGCGTTCGGTGGAGGTCCTGACCGCGTTCGCCGCGCTCTGGGCCATCACCGCGGTCGGCTGGCTGATCGGCCGGTTCAACCTGCTCGGCCCGGGCGCCGGGCGGGCGTTGGCTCGGCTGGTGTTCCTGGTCGCCGCGCCGGCGCTGCTGGTCGACACGCTCGCCACCACCCCGGTCGGGGGTGTGTTCACGCCGGCGTTCCTGCCGTTCGCCGCCAGCACGCTGGTGGTCGGGTTCGCCGCCGCGATGGCCGCCCGCTGGTGGTGGCGGCTCGGCCGGGGCGAGGGCACGGTCGCCACCATGTCCGCCTCCTACGTCAACGCCGGCTACCTCGGCATTCCGGTCGCCGCGTTCGTGCTCGACGATGTCTCGTACGCGGTGCCGGTGCTGCTGTTCCAGGTGCTGCTCTACAGCCCGGTGGCGCTGACCCTGCTGGACGTCCGGTCCGGGGTGCGAGGCGTGCTCGGGCTGCCGCTGCGCAACCCGATCATCCCGGCTTGCCTGCTCGGGCTGGCGGTGACGCTGTCCGGCTGGACCCCGCCGGCCGAGCTGCTCCGGCCGTTCGAGCTGACCGGCGCGGCGGCGGTGCCGCTGGCGCTGATCGCGCTCGGGCTGTCGCTGGCCGGGGCCCGGCCGCTGCGCACCGGCCCGGACGCCCGGATCCGGTACGCGGTGGTGGCGGCGAAGGTGGTCGGCCAGCCGGCGATCGCGTACCTGCTCGCCCGGTTGCTCGGACTGGACGGGATGCTGCTGCTCGCGGCGGTGGTGATGTCGGCGCTGCCGACCGCCCAGAACGTGTTCGTGTTCGCGAGCTGGTTCGGGAAGGCGGCCGGGCTGGCCCGGGACGCGGTCGTGCTCTCCACTTTGCTAGGTGCGGTGACCCTGCTCGGGATCGCGGTCTGGTTAGGATAGTCAACGTGGTACAAGCCACCACGCTGCTGCACCGGTTGACCCGGTTGGCCCGGCCGCCCGCGCCGGCGCCGTTGCCGGCGGTGGCCGGGCGGCAGCGGTCGCTGGTCGAGCCGGAGCGGTTGGCGGCGCTGTTGGACCAGCTCGACGGGGAGGCGCGGCGGGGCCATCTGCGGCGGGCGGCCGCGGCCGGGCACGGGGTGGCGACGCTGACCCGGTTCGCCGCCCGGCTGCGCGAGCACCCGGAGCCGGAGCTGCGCCGGCGGCTGCGCCCGATCGATCCCACCCGGCCCGGCCCGGTCAACGTCGACGGCGTCCGCCTCAAGCAGATCGACGGCACCACCTGCGGCCCGATGACCATCCTCGCCGCCCGGGCGGTGGTGGACCCGGTCTACGCCTGGTGGCTCACCGGCGGCGACCCGGCCGAGCTCACCAGCCGGTTCGAGGCCGAGCAGCGGACGATCCAGCGATCGGCCCGGGTGATCTGGCCGCGCCGGTACGGCACCACCCCGGCCGGGGTGGCGAGCGCGCTGAGCCGGCACCGGCCCGGGATCCGCTACCGGTGGCGGATGGTCGACGACACCGACCGGCGCAGCATCGAGCGGGCGGTCGCGGACGCCCGGGCCGCGGTCCGGGCCGGCCACCCGGTGCCGGTGCTGGTCGGCGCGGTGGTGCCGAGGCACTGGGTGCTACTGCTCGCCGACGGGGACCAGCTGACCTTCTACAACCCGGGCACCGGTGCGGTGCTCCGGCTCGGCGCCGGCGAGCTGCTCGCCGGCCGGGCCGACCCGCTCGGGTTCCCGCACGTGCAGGCGGTGGTGCTGCCGGCCGGCTAGGCCGGCGGGTCGCCGGGCTTGGACTGCTCGGCGAGGAACCGCTCCAGCTCGGCGCCGAGCTCGTCGGCGGTCGGCAGCGAGGAGAGGTCGGTCAGCAGCGGCGGGTCCTGCCGGGACTGCATCAGCGCGTCGTACTGCTCCTCCAGGCCCCGGACGTGGGCGGCGACCTCCGCGGCGGCGGCGAGCTGCTCGTCCACCGCGGTCCGGATCGCCTCGGCCGCCTTCGCCAGCTCGGCGGTCGGCAGCGACAGCCCGGTGGCCCGGCTGATCGCGGCGAGCAGCGCCTCGGCGGCCGCCGGGTAGTCGTTGGAGGCGAGGTAGTGCGGCACGTGTGCGGCGAACCCGATCGCGTCGTGGCCGCGCTGGCCGAGCCGGTATTCGAGCAGGTTGCCGGCGCTCGCCGGCACCTGCACCCGCTGCAGCCACGGCTGGTAGTCGGCGACCAGCTCGGGCCGGGTGGCGTGGGCGGTGATGCCGGTCGGCCGGGTGTGCGGCACCGCCATGGGGATGGCGGTGAAGCCCACGGTCAGGCGCACGCCGAAGCGCTCGATGAGGCTGATCACAGCGGAGGTGAACCGCTCCCAGTACAGGTCAGGCTC
>DATCKZ010000059.1:0-12754 GCA_036564175.1 Natronosporangium sp. | reverse complement strand
GGGCATGGTCACGTCAATGGTGCCGAGACCGCGGTGGCTTTCTCGGAGGTGGCTGGCGGGTGCGATCGCCGTGGCCGCAATCTTGGCGGCCGGATCAGCCGGCCTGCAGGCCCGGGTGACCCTGAGCGAAGATCCATCGGTGCAGCCGGAGCCGCCCGGCCCACAGACCCTCGCTGACTGGGCGGCCGAGGTCAACCGGGTCTGTAGCGAACACGCTGCCGAGACCGCAGAGCCAACGGTCCAGATCCGGCGCGCGGGTGCCGACGTGGTGGCGATCAGCCAAGCACACGTGCGTGCCGGCACCAGCGATACCGACCAGTACTTTGCCGATCTCGAGGCACCCGCCAGGGCGATGTTCGACGCGTCGACGATCATCGACGCCTCGTACAACACCACCCTGCGCAGACTCAATGGGATCGCCCTGCCCGAAGATCCGCAGCAGCGAGCGTACGCGACGGCTTGGTTGGAACGATACGACGAACTCGTCGACTCCTTCGCGAAGGTGTACGAGGCGTCCAGCCTGATGGTTGCGGCCGGCGACCCTAGTCTGAAGACCTTCTACATGGCTCAGATGACGTTTCGGCTCGACAACTACAACGAGCTCGCGCCGGAGGTGCGGGAGGAAGGCAGCCGGGTTGGCGTCGAGTCGTGCGTGGTGTGAGGACGGCCGGCCGCGATAGACGGCTGGCGGTGACCCGGCGCGGCGCGGGCCCTCCGGCGGCACGCCATCGAGAGTCCCAGCAACCCGGTCGTGAACGTGAGGGCGCGCCCGAAGGGATTCGAACCCCTAACCTTCTGATCCGTAGTCAGATGCTCTATCCGTTGAGCTACGGGCGCAGGTGCCCGCCCAGTCTACCGGCTGGGCGACAGCGCGGAGGCTCGGGGATTTGAACCCCGGATGGGTGTTAACCCAAACCGCATTAGCAGTGCGGCGCCATAGACCAGACTAGGCGAAGCCTCCGTCGGTGATCGACCCGGTGGGGTAGGTCACCGCCGATCGAGAATACAGGGCCGAGCCGGTCGGCAGCAAAGAGACTTCCCGGCTCGGCCCCGCGTCCTGCGCGCGCCAGCCCCGCCGAGCGACTAAGCTGCGGCTGGTATGGCCGAGAAGCGGGTGAGCGAGCCGACGACCGCCGAGGAAGCCAGCCCCGGGGTGCCTCGAGCGCGCCCTGCGGCCGACCCGCCGCCGAAGAAGGCCGCGAAGGCGGCCAAGAAGTCGTCCCCGACCAAGGCGACCAAGACGACGAAGGCGGCGAAGACCGCTCAGCCCGCCAAGAAGGCCAAAGCGACCAAGACCACGAAAGCCGCTAAGCCCGCTAAAGCCGCCAAGGCCACCAAGCAAGCCAAGGCAGCGGCCACCCCGCGGCCGGAGCCTGCCGCCGACCGGAGCGTCGCGCCCGGCGTACCGCCGGGTGCCTGGATCGCCGCCGCGCGGGAGCTGCTTGACCAGCCGGACCAGCCACCACGCCGGCTCGCCGAGCTGGCGGTCGCCGAGCTGGGCCCGCGCGCCGCCGGCTGGGCGAGCTGGCTTCGCGACACCTACCGCGACCCGCCCGCGCACGGGCTCGCCCGGCTCGCCGCCCACGAGGCCCGGCAGGCGGCCTGGGCGCTGGTCGCGGCCGGGGCCGCCGGGCCGATCGCCGAGATCGCGTCGATGCCCGCCGTCGCCTGGATACGCGCGACCCTCGTACTGCGGATCGCCGCCGCCTACGGCCATGATCCTTCCCACCCGGACCGGGTCGACGACCTGCTCCAGCTCCTGGAGGCGCCGGCGGCCGGCGAGCGTGGCCTGTCGGCGCGGCTCACCGGCCTGCTCGGGCCCCGCCGCCGGGTCACCCTGCGGGTCGCCGTACGGCTGGCCGTCCGCCGGCTCCCGCTGTTCGCCCACGGCCTGCCCGCGCTGATCGCCGGCGATGACCTGCGCGACCAGCTGGAGCTGCTGGCCCACCGGGCCGCCGCCCACTACCGGGACCGGAACCGCAACCGACGGGCCTAGCAACGCCGGTCACGGCAGCCAGGAGAGCACCTCCGCCAGCGCCGCGTCGAGCTGCTCGCCCCACAGGCCGTACCCCACGAACGCCACCACGTCCAGCAGCGAGTGCGCGATCACCAACGGCATCACCCGCCGGAACCGCAGGTAGAACAGCGCGAACACGACCCCCATGACGGCGTTGCCGAGGAACCCGCCGAACCCTTGATAGAAGTGGTACGAGCCGCGCAGCAGCGCTTGCGCCGCGACCATGGCCGCGATCGGCCAGCCGAGCTCCTGCAGCCGCCGCAGCAGGTACCCGACCCCGACCACCTCCTCGACCAGCGCGTTCTGCAGGGCGGCCAGGATCAGCACCGGCACGGTCCACCAGTACGACTCCAGCGCCGACGGCACGAGCCGCACCCCGATCCCGAGGTGTACGGCGACCACGTACAACGCCAGCCCGGGGATCCCGATCACCGCGGCGAGCACCGCCCCGCTGCCGAAGTCGAACCGCGGCCGGCGCCAGTCGAACCCGATCAGCCGGGCACCGGATCCCGGGTACCGGTCGAGCAGGTAGAGCGCGAGCAGCACCGGCACCAACCCGACCGCCACGTCCAGCAGCTGGAAGGCGAGGTCGAACCAGGGCCGTTCCCGGACCTGCGGGACGTTCAACGCTGCCGTCTGCTCGCTCAGCGCTTCGGCTCGGGTCAGCCGCTCGGCGAGCCGCAGTGCCGAGAACAGCGCCGAGGCACCGAGCGACACCCCGAGCACGATCAGCACCTCGACCCCGAGCACCCGGCGCCCGGGCATCGCGGCAGCGTTCGTCATGCGACGAAGGGTACGCAGGCCGCCCGGCCGCTACCGGTCGGCGGTCCGGAATCGCCAGTGGAGCGTGTAGCGCGCGTGCACCGGCGGCGCCTCGGTCTCCCATTGGAAGACCGCCCGCTCCCGCCCGGGCTGCCGCACCACCGGGGTACGCACCAGCGTGTCACCGGTCGACAGCGACGACTCGATCGCCCACACCTGCGGATCGAGCGGGCTGGGCAGGTCCAGCCGCACCACCAGCCGGCCGGTCGGCAGCCGCACGTCCCGCTGGAACCAGGGACCCCACAGTACGTCGGGCACGGTGTACCCGTACTCGATGGTGGTCCGCCCGCCGGGCGGCAGCGGGAACTGCCCGGCGTCGTTCTCGAACAGCAGCCAGACGTCCTTGACCGCGTCCCGGTCGTTCTTCGGGCGCCACCGCATCGGCTGCCGCTGGCTGCCGCAGACCGCGTACAGCCGGAGCGCCGGCAGGGACAGCGGGTGGGCGCGGTGGTGGGCGTTGGACCGCTCCGGGTCGTGCGGGTACCGGTCGACCGCGATCCGGGCCAGCCACCGGGTGATCGGCTGGCTGCCGGCGTTGTAGAGGGTCCGCCGCACCACGCACCGGTAGTAGCCGTCCCGGTAGGACAGCGTCGCCACCTCCTGTTCCACCACCGGGCCGGTACCGGGCGGCCGCCACGGCTCGGGTACGGAGGAGTCGCGCCGGCCGGCCGACTCGGCGGCGCGCGCGTGCTCGTACGCCTCGAACGCCTGCCAGATCGCGCCGCCGGTCTGCAGCACCAGCTCGGCCCGGCGGGCGAAGTCGGCGGTCGGGCGGTGCCGGCCGTGCTCGACGTGACTGAGGTACGACGGATCGAAGCCCATCTGGGCGGCGAGCTGCTTCTTGGTGAGGCCACGCTCGGTCCGCCAACGGCTGAACGCCGAGATGAAGCTGTCGGCGCTGCGACCTGGACCGGCGTCCGAGCCGGCCCGCTCGATCGGCGAGGTCGTCATCGTCGGGTGCCTCCGGCCGGGCCTCTAGTCTCCGTCGCCAACCACAAAATCCGCAACCGCACTCCCCCGGGAGACTTGGTTAGGCTAACCTTAGCGTGATGATCGCAGCCAAGCCGAGGCTCTCGCCGGGGCTAGTTCCGGCGCTCGTTCCGGGGCTCGTACCGGTCGAGAACGCGCTCGCGGCAGTCCGCCGCCAGCGCGGGCCGGAGGGCACCCGCGGCGTACTGCCAGGGCTGCTGCTCCCGGCTGGGGAGCCGGACGGCTGGCTGCCGGCCGAATCGTTCATCGCCGGCGGGGACCGGCTCGACGACTTGCTCGACGCGGCGAAGCAGCGCTGGGGTGCCAGCCCGCACGCCGCGGCGGCGCTGGCCTGGCGGTCGTACACCTACTGGCTGGCGCTGCCGGTGGTGCTCGGCTGGGCCACCGCTCGCCGGGTACCGCTGCTGGACCCGGACGATGTCCGCTGGCAGGTCTCGGTCAGCCACGACCGGCCATTGCTCACGCTCGGCCTGCGGCGGGCCCGGCTGGCGGTGCTGGCCGGCGACCCGATCGCGACCGACCCGGTCGCCGCCGACCACCTGGCCGGCTCCGAGCCGGAGCTGCTGGCGATGCTCCGGGCCACGTTGCGCGAGCAGCACCTGGATCCGCTGCTGGCGGCGCTCCGGACCCGGGTCAACCTGGGGGAGCGGACGCTGCTGGGGTCGCTCGCCTCGGCGGTGGCCTACGCGGTGGTACGCGGCGTCGAGGCCCCGCCGGCCGACCAGGTGATGGCCGCGGGGACCCTGCTGACCGCGCTCGGCCTGACCGACCTGGTCGACTTCGAGCCGGGCCCGAACGGCGAGGTGGCGGTCCGCCGCCGTACCTGCTGTCTGGCGTTCACGCTGCCGGAGCCCAAGGTCTGCTCCGGCTGCTGCCTCCGCCCGGCATAGCCGGCCGCCTGCGGACTACGAGGAGCTGGAGCGGGCCAGCGGCTGCTCGCGGGCGACCCAGGCGGCGACCTGGGCGCGGCTGGACATCTCCAGCTTGCCGAGGATGTGCGAGACGTGTACCGCCACCGTCTTCCGCGAGATCACCAGCCGCCGCGCGATCTCCGAGTTGGTCAGTCCGTCGGCGAGCAGCGCCGCCACCTCCCGCTCGCGCGGGGTGAGCACGGTGTCGGCGGCGCCGGCGGCGACGCCGAGCCGCCGGGCGATCGTGTTCAGCTCCGCCCGCCGCCAGCCCGACCAGCGCGCCAGCCGCCGTTCCGCATCGGCGAGCGCCTCCCGGGCCTCGTCCAGCCGGCCGAGCTGGACCAGGCACCGGGCTGCCCCGACCGAGGCGGTGCCGAGCTGTGCCTCGGTCATGATCGCGGTTGGCTGATCCGGCAGCTGCTGGTAGGCCGCGAGCGCCGCCTGGTGGTCACCCACCGCCTCGGCGAGCTGGCCGGTGATCAATGGCCACAGCGCCTCGTGTTTGCCCTTGCCGGCGGCGGCCGCAACCGAGTCAGCCAGCGGCCGCAGCAGCTCGACCGGCAGGCCGGCCGCGAACCCGGCGGCGAGCAGGTTGTGCAGCATGGCCCCGTCGCGGTGCAGTGAGGCGCCGTGGCCGGAACCGCCGGTCAGGTCCGGCAGCAGCTCCTGGGCGGTGGCGAGGTCACCGCGCCGGCAGGCGAGCTGGAAGGCGAGGCGGATGCCGGTGCTGCGGGCCTTGCGGGAGGCCGGCAGCTCGGCGATCAGCTCCTCGGCCGCGTCCAGGTCGCCGCGCTCGAGGTAGAGCTGGGCCAGTGCGCCGGCGAGGTGGGCGCCGCTGGACAGGCCCAGGTGCAGCGCGATCGGCCCGTCGCCGGCCGGGTCGATCGCGATCATGTTCCGGTCGAGCCGACGCGCCGCTTCGAGCACCGCGATCGCGCCGTCCAGGTCGCCGTCCCGCTGGGCGAGCCAGGCCCGGCCGCCGTAGTAGGCGCCGAGCGCCATCCCGGTGAACCCGCCCCGTTTGGCGTTGCTGCGCATCCGCTCCAGCACCTCGGGGGTGGCGTGCTCGCCGGCGAACCAGAACAGGTTGTGCAGGCTGCGGGTCGCCTCCAGGTGGGCGCCGGCGTGCTCGGCCTCGGCGGCGACCTCGGCGAGCAGCCGCTGGCCCTCCGCCGCGGTGTCGGGGCCCTGCAGCAGCGCACTGCCCTTCTCGACCAGCGCGGCCAGCCGAACCTCCTTCAGGCCGTGCCGCTCCGCGGCCGCGTACGCCCGCTCCGCCCAGGCGACCGCGTCGTCCAGCCCGTTGGGGCCGCCGCTGCGCAGCATGTACGCCTGGGCGACCGCGGCAATGGCGCGGGTGCGGACCTGGTTGTCCGGCAGCGTCTCGGTCAGCGCCCGGAGCCGCTCGGTGTACTCGTCCATCTCGGCGAGCTCGCCCTGCTCCCAGGCCACCCGCATCAGGTGGGTCAGTGCCGCCACCCGTTGGGCGTCGCCGGTGGCCGCCCGGAGCGCCCGCTGCCCGTACCGCTGGGCGTCGCTGAGGTAGCCGGCCCGCCAGGCCGCGGTCGCCGCCAGCCCCAGCAGCTCCGGGTCGTCGGGCACCTCCTCCAGTGCCTGCTCGGCGATCGTGAGCGCGGCGTACGGCGCCCCGCTGGCGAGCCGCTCGATGGCGCCGCGGCGGGCGGCAGCCACCATGTCGTCGAACCGGCCGGCGCCGCGGGCGTGCTTGGCCACCCGGGCCGGATCCGGGTCGGGCGTGGCGAGCAGCGCCTCCAGCGCCGCCTCGTGCAGCCGCCGCCGCTGCCGGCTGAGCAGCTCGCCGGCGACCGCTTCCCGGGTCAGCGCGTGCCTGAACCCGAACTGGTCTTCCTCCGCCTCCACCAGCAGGCCGCGGTCCACCAGCTCCCGCAACGCCGCGATCAGCTCCGGCTCGGCCTGGCCGGTGACCGTCGCCAGCAGGTCGAACGGCACCCGGCCGCCGAGCACCGCGGCCGCCTCGACCACCTGCCGCCGGTCCGGCGCCAGCCCGTCGAGCTGGCTGCGTAGCGCCTCGGCGAGGTTCCACGGCAGCGGCTGCAGGTGGATCTTGTCAAGGTCGGTGTCGCCGGCCGCCTTGAGCAGCTCCTCCAGGAAGAACGGGTTGCCGCCGGTCCGCTGGTGCAGCGCGGCGACGGTCCGCCGGGCCGGTGGCCGGCCGTAAACCGCGGCGAGGAACCGGGCGGTGTCGGCCGGGGCGAGCCGCTCCAGCCGCAGGTGGGTGACGCCGCGGCGGCGGTCGAGCCGGCCCAGCACCTCGGCGAGCGGGTGCCGGCGGCTGAGCTCCTCCGGCCGGTACGTGCCGACCAGCAGGAGCGGTTCGCTGGTGACCTCGTCGAGCTGCTCGAAGATCGCCAGACTCTCCGGGTCGGCCCAGTGGATGTCGTCGACGACCAGCAGCGCCGGCCCGGCCCCGACCAGCGCCCGCAGCAGCTCGATCGCGGCCCGGTTGCGCTCCATGGAGTCCAGGCTCCGGTCGCGCACCGGCTCGGCCAGCTCCGGCCGGTCTCCGGCGAGGTCGAGCAGCAGCTGGTACGGCTGGCCGAAGCCGCTCGCGTCGGTCTGGCCGAGCAGCTTCGTGGTGGCTTCCGGCTGCGCGCGGATCAGCTCGGTGGCGAGCCGGGTCTTGCCGATCCCCGGCTCACCGCCGATCAGCGCGATGGTGGGGCCGGTAGCCGTAGCCGCCAGCCGTCGTAGTTGTGCCAGCTCCGAGTCCCGACCCACCATCACCGGGCTGAGCCCGGCACGGGAGACCAGCATGGCGGCAAGCGTACCGACCATTCCTGACATCGGACCGGGAGTTTCTAGCGGGTGGGATGGGCGACGGCGGTGCTCCGCAGGCGGTGCCGCGCGGTCGGCCGGGCGGCCGACCGCCGCGGGTCCGGCCGGCACGGCCGCGCCGCCGGCGGCGCCACCGGGATCAGGCAGTCGGTCACCGGCGCGGTGCGCCGCCCCAGCCGGTAGGCCCGAGCCCGGTCGACGAGCGTCCGATGCAGCTGGCTGGCGAGCAACATCGCGTGGGCAGGATGCAACATCATCATGCGGCAACGGTCGCCGGCTGAGGTACCCGCTGCCATCGGTCGAACGCGGTAGCTTTCCACCGGCGGCCGGCGATAGGTACGGCTGGCCGGACGAGTAGGTATACCTACCGGCGTGGCGGCCGTCACGCCCCGGCGGCGCCGTTGCCGATCGTTACCGCGTACCGGATCGGTTTCGGGAAGAACGGCATGCCGGAGCCGAACGGTGACCGGTGCGGGCACGGCTGGCCCGGCAGGGCGGCGGTGAGCTGGTCGAACGGCGCCCGGTCGAGGTCGTAGATGACCAGCTGGCCGCCGGGTCGCAGCACCCGCGCCAGCTCCCGGCCGGCCGCGGCCGGGTCGTCCCAGTGGTGCAGGCTGAGCGAGGACGTGATCAGGTCGAACGATCCGTCCGGGAACGGCAGATCGGCGACGTCGGCAACCCGCGCCGACGCCCGGTCGCCGAACTGCGCCAGGTTGCGGCTCGCCGCGGTGATCATGTCCGCCGACCGGTCCACACCGGAGAGTCGCAGGTCGGGGCGGCGCCGGGCGAGCTCGACCAGCAGTACGCCGGGCCCGGTGCCGACGTCGAGCACGGCCCCGCCGGTCGGGGCGACGGTGGCGAGGTCGGCCGCGAGCCGGCGGTAGATCCGGCGGAGCAGCCGCCGGGCGAGGAAGTCGTACCGCCGGCTGTGCCAGCCCTCGAACGCGCGTTGCCGGTTGCCGTGGCCGGCGCGGTGAGGTGGGCGTTGCATGTCCCCTCCAGAGTTGTATCGTGCAACTGTACGGGCAACCGTACACCAGATAGTTGCGATCTACAACTGTGGAGGGGGCGCGGTCCGGTGGCGACCGAGGCGGAGCGGGTGGAGCGGCTGCACCAGCTGCTCATGGAGCTGGTGCGGTTGATCGTCATGCGGCACCCCGACCCAGCGGCCGGCGAGCAGTCGATCTCGCTGTCGCAGACGTTCGCGCTGCACGAGCTCGACACCGGCACCCCGCTGTCGCAGCAGGAGCTTGCCGACCGGCTCGGGCTGGAGAAGAGCAGCGTCAGCCGGCTGGCCGCGGAGCTGGAGCGCCGGGGGCTGCTGGTGCGGGAACGCGTTCCCAGCAACCGGCGGGTCTACCGGCTCCGGCTCACCGAGCAGGGAAAGGCCGCCCACCGGCAGCGGGGGGCGGCCTTCCACGAGCAGTATTTGCGCTGGACCGAGGCGATGACACCGGCCGAGCTGGACGCGCTGATCACCGGGCTGGCCGCGTTCGTCCGGGTCGCCACCGCGGACCGGTCGGCGGGGTCTTGAGCTGCTGGTCTGTCACGCGGTCACCAGGTCGGGTGAGCGTTGTGCCGGAGTCGCTCGACCAGCTCCCGGGCCTGCTTGCCGGCCCAGGCCAGCAGCTCGGGGTCCGGGTCCGGGTGCTGGTCCAGCACCGTGAACAGCTGCCGCTGCGCGGAGGCCAGCTCGCTGATCCGGACCACCGGTGGCACGTGTGCGGCGACGTTCCGGGGCGGGGTGTGGCTGATCGCGGCGGCCAAGTCATACGCGGCCTCCGCCAGCTCCGCGATCGCCCGGTCCACCCGCAGCCACTGCCGGCGATCGTCGAGGTCCAGGTCGGCGACCAGGGCGGCGGCCTCCAGGTGAGCGGCTTGTACGTCGGCCCGGGTGTCGGTGATGACTGCGGTGGACATCGGGGGTCTCCTCACCGGTCAGGTCTGATCTGGACTGATGAGTCAATCCTTGGCCGGCGAGTGCCGATCGCCATCGGCATCGGATGCGCATCTTCGGTGGCGGGAATATGCGTAGTCCTAGGACCGCAGGCCTAGGTATACCTAGGCCCGGGCCGGCCGCTCCGCTCGGCGAAAAGCGGATCAGCGGATGATTTCCCCGAGCGCGGCGAACCGGAGCATGTGGGCCTGCCCGCTGTGCAGGGCGTACTCGTCGATCATCTTCACCAGGGTCGCGCCCAGCGGCTCGCCGTGGCCCGCACCCGGTGAGTCGAGCGACGGGAGTCGGACGATCGCCTGGTCGGCTCGCTCGACCTCGTCGAAGTAGGCGGCGAGATCTTCAGTGATGGTCGCGACCGAGCCGCCGGCGTAGTCGTCGTCGCCGTAGCGCAACTGTTCCTCGCCTCCACCCAGGCCCCAGCTCAGGTAGGCATGTTCCATCTGGGTCATGTGCCGGACCAGCCCGAGCACCGACAGCTGCAGCGGTGGCACCGACCACTGGACCAGCTGCTCGGGACTGAGGTCGCGCAACTTGCGGAGAAACTCGTGGCGCTGGTAGCGGAGCCATTGCTCCAGCGACCAGCGCAGGTCGGTGGTGGGCGCCGGCTCCTCCCACTTCGAGAAGTCCAACTCGGCCAGAACGTCAAACGCCATCCACCCGTCCTACCACAACCGGGTTCGATTCAGTTTGCGAACAGCTCCCGGTCGGCGTGCAGAAACTCGCGGATCGAGGTGGCGGGCTGGCCGGTCACCGCCTCGATCGTGCCGGCACCCTCGGTCGGGTCGACCAGTGAACCGTCGCGCATCCGCTCGAACACGTTGCGGACGCACGCCAGGTAGACCGGGTCGGCGCCGGCCGCGACCATCGCGTCGTAGAACTCTCGCGGCTCCACCGGCTCATACCGCCACGGCCCCGGCTCACGGACCCCGAGCCGCAGAGTCTGCATGAAGGCCGCCGGCCACAGGTGGGTGTACGCGAGCCCGCTGCGTTCGATGTACGCCTCGATGAGCTGATGCCAGCCGAAGTGGACGATGGTCGTGTCGGGTGCGGCCGAAACTCCGACGTGGACGATGTGGGAGTCGGCGCCCCGGGCCGCAGGAACCGACCCGGGGCGCCGCTCCAATGACGACTACCGACGCGGCTTCCTCCACATTGGCCACATCGGCGTCCCGTTCGGCAAGGTGAAGGGCTCCTGCATCACCTCGTACCCGTGCCGCTCGTACAGCCGTACCGCATCCTCGCTGGTGGCTTCCAAGTATGCGGCCGTGCCGGTCGCATCGAGCTGGGCGTGGTGATGCGCCAGCAGGGTTGACCCGCGACCCTTGCGCTGCCCGTTCGGATGCACCGCCAGGAACGCGAGGTGATGGTGCGGCTCCGACGGATGGTGCTTCTCGAACAGTTCGTCGAGATGGCGGAACCGATCCGCCGCATCCCCGGTGGCCGCCGCCAACCGCTCCTGGTATCGCTCGGGCTCGGGGATCGGCTCGCGGTCGCGGGGGAACCAGACCGCCACCCCGAGCTCGTCCTCGGTCATGTGAATGAACCCGTGCTGCAGGGCATGGTCGACGAATATCCGAAAGTCGTCGTGGAGCACGACCTGCCGGAGCTGTGGGTCCGGCACCAGCCATTGGGCGACCGCGAGCGGCTGAAACGCGGTAGCGATCACCGAGGTGACGGACTGGGCCTGAGCCGGTGCGGCAACCTTGATCATCACCAACGCTCCTGGCTGATAGTCGGGGCACGATCCAGATCACTCTGCGAAGCCGGCGAACCCGGCGATGCCGGCGAAGCCGGGGACGGCTGGGAGTGCTGGGGATGCTTCGCCGGTGGGATGCCGATGCCAACGGTGACGGCGCGGGCACCCAGCCCGATGCCGGCGTACACGTCCGGCCGGCTGGCCCGCAGGATCAGCCCCCAGCCGGTGCCGGCCAGGAAGACGACCAGATATCCGACCGGGACGAACCACCGCAGCGTGTGGTCCGGCGGGACGCCGAGCAGGGTGTCGACCTGGGACAGTGCCAGCCACACCACCACCAGCAGCGTCACGGTGGCCAGCACCGGTGCGATGTGCCGCGCCCACACCGTCTCCTGCTCGCGGTGCTGCCGGGCAAAGTAGACCACCACCGCCACCGACGTGCAGGTGATGAGCAGCAGCACCCCGAGTCCGCCGGAGGTGCCGCCCCAGAAGAACAGCTGCACCAGCGGGTCCCAGCCGGCCAGGGCGTACGTAGTGATCACCGCGACGCCGATCAGCGACTGCACCAGGCTGGCGATCTTCGGCGAGCCGGACCGCTGCGACGTACGGCCGAACACCCTGGGCAGCACCCGTTCCCGGCCGAGCGCAAACCCGTACCGGGCGGTGATGTTGTGGAACGCGATCATCGCCGCCAGCAGCGAGGTGAGCAGCAGCGCCCAGCCGATGTTCGCGAACACGGTCCCGAGGTGCTGGTCGGCGAGCTCGAAGATCAGCGCCACCTCCAGCTCGCCGGCCTGGGCAGCGATCTGGTCCGCGCCGACCGCCACCGCCATGCCCCACGCCGCCAGGGCGTACAGCACCGCAATGATCGTGATCGAGGTGTACATCGCCACCGGTACGGTGCGGCGCGGGTTCTTCGATTCCTCGGAGAACACGGTCGCCGCCTCGAAGCCGACGAACCCGAGCACACCGAGCACGAGGAGGGCGCCGACGCCGGAGCCGAACAGGTTCCCGGGTTCGAGGGTGGTGAACGGCGAGCTGGTGCCGGACGGGTGGCCCAGGTTGGTGATGGAGAACAGCGCGATCACCACAACTTCGGCGCACAGCAGCACCGCGAGCACCTTGCCGTTGACGTCGACCTGCTGCAGCCCGAGGAAGCCGACGATCGCCCAGGCGACCAGGGCGATCACCCACCAGGGCAGGTCCAGGCCGAACCAGTCCTGCAGCAGCGGGGTCGCGGCGGCGCCGATCACCCCGTACAGACCGACCTGCAGCAGGTTGTAGGCCAGCAGGGCGACCCAGGCGGCGCCGACCCCGATCGGCCGGCCGAGCCCGTGGGAGATGTACGCGTAGAAGGCGCCGGCGTTGGAGATGTAGCGGGACATCGCCACGTAGCCGACGGCGAACAACGACAGCAGTACGCCGACCAGCAGGAACGCCAGCGGCAGGCCGAGCCGGCCGGTGATCGCGTACGCCAGCGTGATGACCCCGGCGACCACGGTCAGCGGGGTGGCGGCGGACATGACGAAGAACACGACCGCCGG
>DATCKZ010000058.1:0-36221 GCA_036564175.1 Natronosporangium sp. | reverse complement strand
GCCCGGACTTGCTGCCGTAGAACACCACCTTGCGAACCTGACCGTTGATCGGAATGTCGGCCAGTGTCGGCGGGTGGACATTGTCCATGTCCCACACGTCGTGGCGGATCGACTGGAAATGCCACTTGTACTCGCCGGTCTTCCGGTCCACCGCCACCATGGTGCTGGCGAACAGGTTGTCCCCCGGCCGCAACGAGCCGTCCTGCGAGCTGTTGCAGCTGCGGGCGTTGCCGAAGGTCATGTAGTACATGTCGAGTTCGGGGTCGACCGCACCGTGCATCCACGGCGTGGCACCGCCCTCGAGGTTGCACTCGGTGCCGTCCGGCAGCACCGGACCCCAGGTGGCGCCGGCGTCGACCGAGTTGCCGTTGACATCGGTGAAAATGGTGCCCCGATCCGGGCCACCGAAGAAGTGCCAGACGTAGCTACCGTCGTCCGAGTCCACCGCGACGACGGCGGCGCGGTCGCCGTTGGCGGCATGGGCGTAGACCAGCCCGTCAGAGTAGACGGTCGCGACCCGCTCGATCCGGCCAAGGTCGACGCCGACCTCGGCCTCCGGCTGCACCACCCAGACCTCCTCGCCGGTGTCCTTGTCCAGCGCGACGATCCGGTCGCCGGCGGCGAGGGTGTATACCTTTCCGTCGCCGATCGACACCCCGCGCCGGGTGCTCACGGTGTCGAAGTCGTCCGGTGCCCACTTCCACTTCGGCGCCCCGGTCGCGCCGTCGACCGCGATCACCTCACCGTTGGGGGTGTCCAGGTAGATGACCCCGTCGGCGACGATCGGCGTGGTCTGCTGGCCGACGTCGTCGCTCGCCGGCGGGACCGCCGAGACATGCGTACGCCAGACCGGGCCGAGCCGGTGGAGGTTGGTTTTGTTGATCTGCGTCAGCCCGGAGTAGTGCTGGTTGGCGAGGTTGCCGCCGACGGTCGGCATGTCCGCGCCGGTCGGCTCGAGCCCGGGTGGCTCGGTCGAGGCGGGTGCCGGCGGGCTGGCGACGGCGACGGTCGCCGGCCCGAACGCGACCGCGACTCCAAGCAGGACTGGCAGGAACGCAGTGGGTTTCTTCATGTCGCCTCACCTGTGGTTGTTGCGCGGGTCGGGCGTGCAGAACGGCACCAGGCCCATGACGGACTTGATGCCGTTGACAATGTGCGCTTGGAACTCGGCCGCCCCGGGGTGGCTCGAGTTCTCCTCGTACGCGGTGGCGTGGTGTCCGAGCGTGGTGACCCAGACCCGGCCACCGTCGTAGTACTGGCACCACGAAACCGGGTGGAAGTCGCCGTGGCCAGGATGCTCGCCCGGCCGTCCCGGACCTTCGGGCATGGTGCGCTCGTCCACGACCGCGAGGAAGTTCACGTTGGTCGGGAACGGGATCAGGTTGTACCACTCGTCCTTGAACGCCCACCGCCGTGGCAGGTCCTTCGTCGACACGTCCCGCCGGTTCGTGATAACGACCTCGCCGTCCTGGTAGGCCCCGTGGCTGTAGTAGTTGGCGTGGCCGAGCAACCCCTCATACCACGGCCAGCCGTACTCGGTGCCGAACGCGTTGTGGATGCCGGCGAACCCGCCACCACCCTGGATGTACTTCCGGAGCGACTCGCGGGCGCGGTCCAGCCGGGTGCCGCCCGCGGCACCGGCGGCGTGGTTCCACAGCGCGTCCCGGGTCGTGCTGTTGAAGATTACGGCCTTGTAGCTGCTCGACAGCGACTCGATGGCGCGGACGTCCTCGGTGATATGAACTTCGATGCCTTCGGCGCTGAGCATCCGGACCAGCTCGCGCTGGGCGACATTCGAGTCGTTCAACGGAAGCGGCCACACCGTCGGGTCGGTGTGGTCGTGCGTGATTACGTACGGGCGGTCGAGGTCCAGCCCGGCGTTGCTCTGGTGATCCGGGTCGAGGGTCCGGCCCAGGTGCGCGTGCCGTGGCCCGGCCGTCCGGGAGTAGACCAGCACCTTGTTGTCCCGCTCGGTGCCCCAGTCGTTGTAGCAGTCCGGGTCCAGGCCACGACAGACGCCGTACACCGGATCGAAGTTCCTCGGGTAGCCAGGAACCGCGAACGGTGGCGTTGCCGCCGCCGGTACCGCCGATGCCGTGCCCCCCGCGACCACCCCCGCTGTCGTCAACGACGCCCCCGCCAGAAACGTGCGTCGCCCCATCCTCGATGGACGTTTCGCAGTCATCCGCTCTCCCTCCCGGCGAGCGTTGATCGCCCGCCTTCGAGTAGGTCCGTATAGTGGACCTGGTGAACCGCTAGATAGACCATAGCGGTGCGTGTTTCGGCTCACAAGACCCAGACCGGGATTCCGATCTTGAGAACACCTGATTGGTCGAGTAGCGGACGCCCGTCCGTACCGTGGGCTATGCCGTCACCACGGATGAGCGGGCGGGGTGATGATCGGTCAGGAATCCGCCGGATTCGCCGGTGGCACGGTCTGTGCCTGCCGGCCAGCGGCCCGGTCAAGACCAAGGGAAACTGAGCGCTGCCCCAGCGACCTTCCGTTTCCCGTGATCGTGAAAGCTTGCGCTCGTGGGCACTCCAACCCCGGCCGACGTATCGTGGCGTCCGGCCGTACCTCCCCAGAGCTGTACATCCCCAGAAAGGACGCCGATGGGCCGCATCTTCGTCACCGGTTCAGCCGACGGCATCGGTCTGGAGACCGCCCGTACCCTCATCGCGATGGGCCACCAGGTGGTGCTGCACGCGCGGAACGACGATCGGGCACGGGACACCAAGGCGGCGGCCCCGGGCGCGGCCGGGGTAGTGGTCGGCGACGTGTCCTCGCTCAAGCAGACCCGGGCGCTGGCCGCCGCGGTCAACCAGTACGGTCGCTTCGACGCCGTGGTCCACAATGTAGGCATTGGCGGCGGGGCGCGGCGCCGGGAGCTGACCGAGGACGGCATCGAGCAGATCTTCGCGGTCAACGTGCTCGCGCCGTACCTGCTCACTGCCCTCATGCCGGCGCCGGCGCGGCTGATCTACCTGACCTCGGGGCTGGCGGCGATGGGGCGGGCCGACCTGGACGACCTCCAGTACGAGCGCAAGCCGTGGAACGGCATGCAGGCCTACAGTGACTCCAAGCTGTACGACATCCTGCTGGCGTTCGCGGTCGCGCGGCGCTGGCCGCAGGTGATGAGCAACGCGGTCGATCCGGGTTGGATCAAGACCCGGATGGGTGGGCCGAACGCCCCGGACGACCTCCCGGAGGGCGCCGAGACTCAGGTGTGGCTGGCGACCAGCGATGAGCCGGCCGCGGTCGCCTCCGGCCGCTATCTCAAGCGCCGCCGCGGCCTGCAGGCCAACCCGGCCGCCTACGACGTCGCCTTGCAGGACCGGCTACTCGCCGCCTGCGCCGAACTCACCGGCGAGCCACTGCCGTAGCGGGTCGAGAGTGCAACGCGTCTGCAGTGGACCGGGACAGCCGTACGAGTCGGCGTGAGCCAAGTGACTGGGTGGAGCTGAGGGGATTTGAACCCCTGACCCCCTCGATGCGAACGAGGTGCGCTACCAGACTGCGCTACAGCCCCAGAACGGGCCAACGATAGCAGGTCCCGCCAGCCGGCCCAAAGCGGGATTGCCCTGCGTACCGGTGTGGCGCCCCGGCCGGCCGGCAATACCACCGTAACCTCGGGTAAGGCGATGATCTCATCGGCATCGGTGACCGAGCATAGCGACGGGAAGGTACGGGTTTGCCGACCTCGGTACTGCTCGCCGTCCTCGCCGCCGCCGGGCTGCTGGCCCTCGCGCCGGCGCTGGTCCGCCGGTACGACGCCACCGAGCGGCTGGAGGCGGAACGAGCGCGATCGACGGCGCGGGTGCTGTCGCGGACCCGGCGCCGCCGGACCGTGCCCGGTCGCCGGCCGATCAACCCGCCGCGGCGGATGCTGCCGACCGTACGGGTGGCCGCCCCGCCCGAGCCGATCCCGGCCAGCCCGCCACCGCTGACGGTGGTGCCGCGCTCGGCGCCGCCGGCGCGCCGGCCGCCCCGCCCACGCTACTCACCCGCGATCTACCGCCGGCGCCGGGTCTTCGCCGCGCTGGTCCTGCTCAACGTGGTCGAGCTGATCGGCGTGGTCGCGGTCGGCCCGGGCTTCTGGGTCAGCTTCGCGGTCACCGGCACGCTGCTGCTGGCGTTCGTGGTCTACCTGCGCAACCTCGCGCTCGCGGACCGGCGGCGCCGTCGGGCGGAAGCGCGCCGTCTGGCCTGGCTCGCCGCCCAGCAGGCAGAGGTACGCCGGGAGCAGGATCGCCGGGCGGCGGAGCGGCGCGCCGCGGCCCGCCGGATGGCCGAGCAGCGGGAGTTGCTGCGCCGGGCGGCGGACGGCTGGCGGGCCCCGCCGACCGTCTCCTACCGCCGTGTCCGCGGCGAGTAGTCAGACCGCCCGGCTCGCCACGATCAAGCGGCAGCGGTACGGGAGCGGTGCCAGCGGGCGAGCAGGCCGCCTTCGGCAGCCACGTCCTCGACCGTCAACGCGTACCCGACGTGATCCCGCCAGGCGCCGTCGATGAACATGTACCGCTGGTGGTAGGCCTCCTCCCGGAAGCCCAGCTTCTCGACCACCCGCCGGCTGGCCCGGTTCTCCGGCCGGATGTTGACCTCGATCCGGTGCAGCCCGCCCGGGCCGAACGCGTGGTCGCAGAGCAGCGCCAGCGCGGTCGGCATCACGCCCCGGCCGGCGACCGCCCGGTCGACCCAGTAGCCGACGTACCCGGACCCGAACGCCCGGCGCGAGATGTTGCCGAGCCCGATGTGCCCGACGTACCGCCCGTCGTACCAGATCGCGAACGGCATCGCCGTCCCCTCCCGGGCCGAGCGCCGCAGGTCACGGTAGAACAGCCGGTAGGCGGCCGGCGAGTTCAGCTCCGCCCAGGAACCCGCCGCGGTCGGCTCCCACGGGGCGAGCCAGGCCCGGTTGGCGATCCGCACCGCCGACCAGGCGGCGGCGTCGCGGCGCCGGTACGGGCGCAGCAGCACCGGGCCGTCGGCCAACACCGCCGGCCAACCGGGCTGCCCGCCCACGAACACCATTACCGCTCACCGCCGTCGATCCAGCAAGAGTACATCCACGTTGGAACCGGCGGGGGCACTACTGACCCGTTCGCCCAACACCAGCAACGCGTTGCACCCAGCGAACCCGGCCAGCGTATACGGGCCACCGGGCAACGGTTGCACCGTGTAACCACCACCTCGCCGCTCCGCGACGTGCGCCGGCCGGAACTCCCGCAACCCGAGCGGCGACTGCACCGCCTCCAGCAGGTGCCCGCGCACGCTCGGCCGGAACACCGGCTCGGCGCCGGCCAGCACCTGGATCACCGGTCGGGCCAGGATCTCGAACCCGATCATCGCGGCCGCCGGGTCACCGGGCAGGCAGATGATCGGCACCTCTTCCACCCCGACCGTGCCGAACCCGAGCACCCCGCACGGGTACACCGCCAGGTCGGTGAACGCGACCGAGCCGGCCCGCGGCCCGTCCCGGCGGGCCAGCACCCGCCGGATCATGTCGCCCGGCCCGGTGCCGGTCCCGCCGGTGGTCACGATCAGGTCGGCCCGCAGGGTCTGGTCCTCCAGCACGCCGCGCAGCCCCTCCGGGTCGTCGTCGCAGATCCCGAGCCGGTACGCATAGCCGCCCGCCTCGGTGGCCGCGGCGCTCAACGCGTGCGAGCTGACGTCGACCACCTGGCCCGGCTGGCTGACCCGCCCGACGTCGACCAGCTCGTCCCCGGTGGCGACCACCACCACCCGCGGGCTGGGCCGGACCACCACGTGGGCGATGCCGGTGGCCGCGAACAGCGCCACCAGCTGCGGGGTCACCACCTCCCCGGCGCGCGCCAGCACCGTACCGGTCGCGATCTCCTCGCCGGCCCGGCGTACCCCATGCCCTCGCTTCGGCTGCTGGTAGATCTCGACGGCGGCCATCCCCTGGTCGGTCCACTCGGCCGGCACCACCGTGTCGGCGCCGCCGGGCATCGGCGCGCCGGCCGCCACCGAGAAGCAGCCGCCCGGGGTGAGCCGGACCGGCCGCCAGCTGGCGGCGGTGAGGTCACCGATCACCGACAGCCGGACCGGCCGGCTACCGGCGTCCAGGTCGGCGGCGCGGACCGCGTAGCCGTCGACCGCCGCGCAGTCGAACGACGGGGACTCGTGCGGCGCGAGCACGTCCTCGGCGAGCACGTTCCCGTACGCCTGGGTGAGGTCGAGGTCAAGCGGCGGCAGCGGCTGCAGCCGGCGCAGCACGCTGCCCAGATAGTCCGCGAGCGGGGTCCGCTCGCCGGCCTCGACCAGCTGTGTCATCCGGTGAGCCCTCCGGTGAACTCCTTGAGCCAGGCCCGGAAGTCCGGCCCGAGCTCCTCGTGCTGCGCGGCGAGCTGGACCACCGCCTGCAGGTATCCGAGCGGCGCGCCGGTGTCGTACCGCGTACCGCGGTAGATCACCCCATGCACCGGGGTGCCCTCGGCCAGCAGCGCCGCCATCGCGTCGGTCAGCTGGATCTCGCCGCCGCTGCCGGGTTTGGTGTTGTCGATCGCGTCGAAGATCGCCCCGGGCAGCACGTACCGCCCGGCGATCGCCAGGTTGCTCGGCGCCTCCGCCGGCGACGGCTTCTCGACCAGCCCGTTGACCGCTACCACCTCGCTCGGCCCGGTCTCGGCGAGCGATGGGTCGGCCGGCTCGATCGAGGCGATCCCCCACCGGCCCACGTCCTCCCGCGGCACCTCCGCGAACGCGATCACGATCCCGCCGGTCCGCTCCTGGATGTCGAGCATCTGCGGCAGCACCGGCGGGTCGACGAACTCGTCGCCGAGCAGCACCGCGAACGGCGCGTTGCCGACGTGTGACCGGGCACAGCCGACCGCGTGCCCGAGCCCGAGCATCTCCGGCTGCCGCACCGAGTGCACCTCGGCCAGCTCAGAGGGCCGGCGCACCGCCGCCAGCCGGGTCTGGTCGCCCTTGGCCGCCAGCACCTCCTCCAGATCCGGCCGCCGGTCAAAGTGGTCGACCATCGAGGTCTTGCCCCGGCCGGTAATCAGCAACACGTTGGTGAGGCCGGCGGCCGCCGCTTCCTCCACGATGTACTGAAGTACCGGCCGATCGACGACCGGCAACAGCTCCTTCGGGATCGCTTTGGTCGCCGGCAGGAACCGGGTCGCGAACCCAGCGGCGGGGATCACCGCGCACCTGGCACGAGTCATACGGTGAGACTAACGGCCACGGCTCTGCCGCGGCGGCTGCGCCCCGCCACCACTGCGTTCGGAACTGCGATCGGCTTTGGGATCGGTGGATCCGCCGGCCCGGGGCAGGTTGTCGGGCGGGATCCGGGCGCCGGCCCGCACCGGCAGCTCGGCGGCGGCGATCGGCTCCGGCCCGCCGGTCGCCACCCGGTAGGTGTCCCGGCCGGCCGCCTTCGCCGCGTAGAGCGCATCGTCGCCGGCGTCCAGCAGCGCCTGCGGGGTCAACGCGTGGTCCGGGTAGACCGCGATGCCGATCGATACCGTGATCGGGATCGAGGTCGGCGCGCCGGCGCCGCGCGGCGGGATCGGCACCGGCTCGCCGCGCACCGCCGCACCCAGCCGCTCGGCGAGCACCGCCGCGCCCCGGGCGTCGGTCTCCGGCAGCAGCACCACGAACTCCTCGCCGCCCTGCCGGAACGCCAGGTCCACCTCCCGGATCGCGGACCGGATCCGGCGGGCGAACTCGGCCAGCACCGCGTCCCCGGCCGGGTGCCCGTACGCGTCGTTGATGTCCTTGAACCGGTCCAGGTCGAGCGTCAACACCGCCAGCGTGTGGTCGAACCGGCTGGCCCGCTCCACCTCCCGGCGCAGCGACTCCTTCAGCGACCGGTAGTTCCACAGCCCGGTCAGCGGGTCGGTCAGCGACAGCCGCTGCGCCTCCTCGTGGATCCGGACGTTGTCGACCGCCACCGCCGCCTGGCCGGCGAACGTTCGCAGGGTGAGCAGGTCGGTGTCGTCGAACTCGTCGCCACCCAGCCGGTCATAGAGCGCCAGCACCCCCCGTACGGTCGGCGGCGCCGGCCAGGGCGCGGCATGCACCGGCATCCCACCGGGGGCGCTGATCGGGACGATGACGTACGTCCGGCAGCGCGGCTCAGCCTCGTCGAGGACCGGCCCGTCCGGGCCGATCGTGCCGCGCTGCGGCTCCCCGGAGACCGCGGCGGCGCCGAGCAGGCCGGTGCTGAGCGGGACGGTGATCGACCGCTCCCTCGGCTCCCCGGACTCCGAGGTCTCGATCGCGTGCCCGGTGAGCGCGCCGGCCTCCTGGTCCAGCAGTAGCACGCTGCCGGCCCGGGCTCCGGTGGCGGCGACCGCGGTCCGCAGGATCACCCGCAGGATCCGGTCCAGGTCGTGGGTGCTGGAGAGGGTGTCGCCGAGCACGGCCAGGTGCCGGCGCAGCTGGTCCCGGCTGGCGGTGAGCGCCTGCACGTAAACCTGGGTCTGGTGGGTCATCCGGTTGAAGGTGGCGGCGAGCCGGCCGGGTTCGTCGCTGCCGCGCACCGGCACCCGGACGGTCAGATCGCCGTGCGCGATCCGCTCGGCGGCTCGGGACAGCTCGGCCAGCGGCTCGGTGGTGGAGCGGGCCAGCCGCCAGGCGGCGATCACCGCCAGTAGCCCGGCCGCCACCACCAGCACCGTGAGCAGGGCGTAGAGCGCCTGCCGGGAGCTCCGCGGGGCGGCGAGCACCAGCCACAGCGGCTGCCCCTCGGTCGGGTCGAGCCGCCGCACCCACTGCCCCTCGCCGGCCTGGCCGGAGCCGTCCGGGTCGAGCTCGGCGGCGGTCGCCAGCGACGAGGTCACGTCCTGGTCGGTGGTGTGGATCGGCTTGGTCGGGTCGGTGCCGAGCAGGGTCACCCCCACCCCGGCCGCGTTGGCCAGTCGCTCGATGAACCGGTGGTCCAGCTCCGCCACTGCCCACACCCGGCCGGCCCGGTCGGGCAGCGCGGTGTGCGCGCCGATCGCCCAGTAGTGCCCGGCGCCGCCGATCGGCCCGTCGGTCGGTCCGGCGCAGTCCGCCCACGGCCGGGGTGGTGGGTCCTGGCTCAGCATCATCAGCCGGCCGGCCGCGTCGATCACCTCCACCGCGCTGACCGGGTCCCGGCGGGCCAGCCGCGAGGCGAGCTGCGTGCGCTGCTCGGCCGGTGCCATCGCCACCGCCTCGGCCACCGTCCGCAGCTGCTGGCAGAGCGCGGTCACCGAGCTGCGCACCGCGCTCGCGGCGAGGTCCAGCTGGTGGAGGGAGCGGTCCCGGCTGACCGTCGCCACCGTCCCGCCGACGAACACCGCGCCGGCCAGCACCGGGCCGAGCACCACCGCGAGGAAGGCGACCGTGAGCCGCGTTCGCAGCGTCACTATGACCCCCGGCAGTCGATGGCTAGGCGCAAAGAGGACTCCAGATGCGATACTCGCACAGAGGGGTGGTAGTTACCGAAAGTACGGGGGCGTGTTCGACAGGAAAGCGGCGGTTCGGTCCAGACTGCTAGCCGCCCGCCGGAACCTGCCCACCGAGGTACGGATGGCCGCGGCCGGCCGGGTGCGGTCGGCGCTGGTCGACCTGCTGGCGCGGACCCGGCCGGCGGTGGTGGCCGGGTATGTCCCGTTCGGGGCGGAGCCGGGCGGGCCGGAGCTGCCGTCGGTGATCGCCGCCGCGCTGCCGCCCGGTGGCCGGCTGCTGCTGCCGGTGCTGCTGCCGGACCGGAGCCTGGACTGGGCGGTCTACCAGGCCGGGGCGCCGGTGCACTGGCGGATGCCGGCTGGCCAGCGGCTCGGGCCGGCCGCGATCGGCCAGGCCGACCTGGTGGTGGCGCCGGCGCTGGCGGTCGACCGGCGCGGGGTCCGGCTCGGCCGCGGCGGCGGGTCGTACGACCGGGCGCTCGCGCTCGCCGCCCCGGCGGCCCAGGTGGTGGCCCTGCTGCACGACGGCGAGCTGCTCGACGAGCCGCTGCCGGAGCAGCCGCACGACCGGCGGGTCACCGCCGCGATCACTCCGTCGGACGGGCTGGTACCGCTGCCCAGGGGTTGATTTTGGGCACGCTCGCTGGACAGCGAGCCGGTTCGTGACGCACTATTAGCACTCGGGTACATCGAGTGCCAGATGGAGGAGCCCGTGCCGACCTACCAGTACGCCTGCACCGCGTGCGACCACCGACTCGAGGCGGTGCAGTCCTTCAGCGACGACCCGCTCACCCAGTGCCCGGAGTGCAACGGCCGGCTTCGCAAGCTGTACAACTCGGTCGGAGTGGTGTTCAAGGGCCCGGGCTTCTACCGGACCGACTCCCGGAACGGCGCCAGCGGCGCCAACGGCAGCAAGTCGAACGGGTCGAGCGGCGACAGCAGCGCGAAGGACAGCGGCACGAGCAAGGACAGCGGCTCCGACAAGTCGAAGGCCACCGCCTCGGCCAGCGCCAGCTGAGCCACCACGTACTGCGTGACCGCGCCGACCGCATAGCAGATCGACTCGGCTTCCGGGCGCTATCCACAGCGTGACGGGTTATCCACAGATCCGGGTGACCGCGGTTGCCGGCGATTTCGGGCCGCCCTAGCCTGCCCGACCATGACGACCACCTCCGCGCGGCTCGACCCGGCCGGTCGGCTCCGGCTCCCCCGCCGCGCCACCCTGCTGCGGCTGGCGGCCGCCGCCGCACTGCTGCTGATCGCCGCGGCCGCGCTCTACTCGGGCGATCGCGGCCCGCCCGCCGCCACCGCCCCGCCGCCGGCCAGTGCCAGTCCCGACCCGGGCGGCCGGCTGCCGATCCCGGCCGGCAAGGTCGGCGTGCCGGTGACGCTCGGCGACCCGGCCGGGCTGGCGCTGCTGCAGCCGGGTGACCGGGTGGACCTGTTCGCGGTGACCGGCTCCGCCGGCGAACCGGAGCGGCTCGCCACCGACTCACCGGTGCTGGCGGTCGACCGGGCGACCGCCGCGCTGCTGCTCGCGCTTTCGCCGGAGCAGGGCGAGGCGGTGGTGACGCAGCCGGCCGGCACGGTCTTCGCGGTGCTTGCCCGGGGATAGCCGCCGGCCGCCGAGCGTCCGGCTGCCCGGCCCCGGCCGGTCCGGGCGGCGTTGCTCGCCGCCGCCCGCGCCGACGCCGATCGGATCGTTGCCGAGGCGGAGCAGGCCCCGGCCCAGGCTGTTACCGTCAGCGGATATGAGCAGCTACACCGGGCCACCGCCGACCACCCCGCCGCCGCGGGACTGGCGGCCACCGGTGACCTACCAGCCGCTGCCGCCCCGGAAGCTGCCGCCGCAGGACCACGCCGCGCTGGACGCCGAGGAGCGCGACGCCCGCCGATTCACGTTGGGGCTTGGCGCGGCCGCCGCGGTGATCGCGGTCGTGGTGGCGTGCGTGCTCGCCGGCAGCCTCCTGACCTAGCCGGTGGTGCTCTGCCAGACCGGTTCCCAGTGGATCCGGCTGCCCAGATCGCCGGCGAGGAAGACGTAGGTCACGGCGGTCCCGGCCGCCACCACGACCAGCACCGTGACCGCGATCGTGAGCCAGCTCGGGACGCTTGCGGATCGCCTGAGCCACACCAGAAGCAGGGTCAACACGCCGAGCGCGATCGAGACCCACATGGTGATCGAGCCGTAGTCCTGGTGGTTGGCGAGGTCGCCCTGGACGTTCCCGGCATAGAGCCGGTCCGCGAGCGCGTTGCCGGACTGCCGGGCCACCAGCGCCGACAGCGGGGCGATCACCGCCAGCCCGACCGCCAACCAGCCGAGCTTGGCTCGCCACCGGGGCACCAGCGCATAGCCGAGCGCCACCAGCACCAGCAACGGCACGAACACGACCGCGGCGTGCACCACCAGCGGGTGCAGCGGCAGGCCACTGAATTCCTCGAACACGATCTTCCCTCCCAACGCTATTTGCACGCGGCGATCACCACCCGGGTTCAAACCGGCTGTGGTTCGGCGCACCTCCTTGCCGTCGGGGCTGGGCGATTGTCGCAGAACGTGGTCTCATTGACGCATGTCTGGTACGGAGCTGCTGCGGGCAGCGGGGTTGCGGGTCACCCGCCCCCGGCTCGCCGTGCTGGACGTGCTCCGCGACGGCGGTCACCTGGAGGTCGACGAGATCGCCACCCGGGTCCGTGACCGGCTCGAGTCGGTCTCGACCCAGGCGGTCTACGACGTGCTGGGAGCATTGTCGCGCGCCGGGCTCGCCCGCCGGATCGAGCCCGCTGGATCGCCCGCCCGCTACGAGGCCCGGGTCGGGGACAACCACCACCACGTGGTGTGCCGTAGCTGTGGTGTGATCGCCGACGTCGACTGCGCGATCGGCGCGGCGCCCTGCCTCGACCCGAGCAACGCCCACGGGTTCCTGGTCGACGAGGCGGAGGTGACCTTCTGGGGGCTCTGCCCGGAGTGCCAGGAGCGCCGGCTCGCCGAGGCGTGAGGATGCCAACGGAGCCGCCGGCGCCGGCGGACACCGGCCTGTTCGGCCCCGGCTCGGTCACCTGGCGGGTGCACACCGAGCCGATCCTGTTCCTCGCCGGCTTCCGGGCACTGTTCCTGCAAGCGCTGCACCCGCGGGCGATCGCCGGGGTAACCCAGAACTCGGGCTACAAGGCCGATCCGTGGGGCCGGTTCCTGCGTACCGTCGAATTCGTCTCGACCACCATCCACGGCACCACCGAGCAGGCCGAGGCGATGGGCCGGCGGGTCCGGGCGGTCCACGCCCGGCTGTCCGCGGTCGACCCGGCCACCGGCGAGCGGTTCCGGATCGACGAGCCGGAACTGCTGCGGTGGGTGCACGTCACCGAGGTGGAGTCGTACGCGAGCACCGCCCGCCGGGCCGGGGTCCGGCTGACCGCCGCCGACTGGGACGGCTACTTTGACGAGCAGCGCCGCCGGGCGGCGCTGGTCGGGCTCGACCCGGCCACCGTTCCCGGCAGCACCGCCGAGGTGGCCGAATACTTCCGGGAGATCCGGCCCCGGCTGCGGATGACCCGGGAGGCCGCCGACACGTTGGTCTTCCTGGCCACGCCTCCGCCGCCGTGGCAGGCGAGCAGCCTCCGGGCCCGGGTGCTGGACCGGCTCGGCCGGCCGCCGTTCCGGCTCACCACCCTCGGGGTCGCGACCACCGCGTTCGCGCTGCTGCCGGGGTGGGCGCGCCGGCTCTACGGGATGCCCGGCCTGCCCAGCACCGATCTCGCGGCGACCGTCTCGGCCCGGGCGCTCCGGCTGGCGCTGCACGCCGTACCGCAGCGGCTGTTCGCGGCCCTGCCCGGGCCGCCCCCGCCGGCGCCGGCGGCTACCTGAGGTCGTAGTGGCGGTCGCCGAAGTCGGCCACCACCCGGGTGGTGCCGCCCAGTGCCCCGACGTACGCCCGGAGCGCGGCGAGCGTGATCCGGTCCAGGTCGCCGCGCTCGATCTCGCTCACCCGCGGCGGTGGCATCCCCATCGCCTTGGCCAGCTCGCTCTGGGTCCGGTCCTGGTCGCGCCGCACCTGCGAGAGATGCCAGGCCCAGATGTACGCGTCGGTCAGGCCGTTCGCCCGGGCGAGGTCCTCGGCGGCCAGCTCCAGCTCGGCGGCGAGGTCGGCAACCGAGTCGTACTCCCGGTAGCCGACCGACTCGCCGCACCGGGCCTCCGCCAGCGGCACCGCCTCCCGGTGCCACCGTTGCCAGTTGCCGACCCGGTCGCCGGCGACCAGCAGGGTCAGCGGTTGGTCGGGCTGGTAGGTGAACAGCAGCCGGACCGCGATCTGGCCGCCGGCCGGCCGGAGCTCCTTCAGCTGGCGCACCCGGCTGCCCTTCAGCCGGCCAACCAGCGGCGGGTGGTCTCCCGGTCCGCTACGCTCGATGACATATTGAAGAGCATGAACGACCAGTGCGGCGGTCAACCGGTCGTGTTCCCGGATCTCGGTCAGCCATGAGCGCACCTCGGGATGCACCGCTACCCGCCACGCCACGGTCGCGACCATAACACGCTTCCTGTGGCACGATGGGGTACGAGCAGCCACCCCGATGTGGAGGGATTGACATGAAGCGATCGCCGTGGCTGGGAGCGGCACTGGCGGTGCTGCTGGTGGGGTGCGGCAACTCCGGCGCCGAACCGACCACGCCGGCCGCGGCGCCGGCTGGAAACACCGTGACCGCCGCCCAGCTGACCGTGGAAGTGATCGAGCGCTATCCACACGACACCGACGCCTTCACGCAGGGGCTGGAAGTCCGCGACGGGGTGCTGTACGAGAGCACCGGGCTCTACGGTCAGTCCGATGTGCGGACTGTCGACCAGGAAACCGGCGAGGTGATCCACTCGGTCCCGCTGCCGGCCACCATGTTCGGCGAAGGGCTTACCCTCGTCGATGACAAGATCTGGCAGATCACGTGGCAGGAGCAGACCGCGTTCCTGCGCGACGCGGCCACCCTCGAGGAGATCGACCAGTTCTCATACACCGGCGAAGGCTGGGGGATCTGCTACGACCGGGCCGCCGACCGGCTGGTGATGAGTGACGGCACCGACCGACTCACGTTCCGGGACCCGGCCACGTTCGAGGAGACCGGCAGCGTGACCGTCACCCGTGACGGCCAGCCGCAGCGGATGATCAACGAACTCGAGTGCCTCGGCGACACCGTGTGGGCGAACGTCTGGCAGACCGACGAGATCATCGCGATCGACCCGGCCACCGGCGTGGTGGAGTCGGTGGTGAACGCCGCCGGCCTGCTCACCCCGGAGGAGCGCAGCCAGGCCGACGTGCTGAACGGGATCGCCGCGGTGCCCAGCCTGGTGACCCAGCAGGGCGACGGCCAGCAGTTCCTGATCACCGGGAAGCTGTGGCCGTGGCTGTTCCTGGTGCGGTTCGTCCCGGCCTGAGCAATCGGCTGACCGGATCCGCCGGCTGACCGGGCCGGTCGGACCAATCAGCTAGCTGGACTCCTCGGCGGACCGGGCCGAGCCAGCCGGCTGCAGCATTTCCTTCAGCTCCCTGATCTCCCGCCGGAGCTTGGCCAGCTCCACCTTGATGTCCGCCTCGGTCTCCTCCAGCGCCGCCTCCATGTCGGCCTCCTCGGCGTCCTTCACCGACTCCATCGCGTTGACGATCACCGCGAGAAACAGGTTCAGGACCACGAACGAGGAGATCAGGATGAAGATGAGGAAGAATATCCAAGCCATTGGATATTCGGCCATCACGCTGTCCGCGACGTCCGGCCACGCCTCGCCGGTGAGGGTCTGGAACAGTGTCCAGAGTGACTGGCCGAGGTCGCCGAAGTACTCCGGGGACTTGTCCCCGAACAGCATGGTGGCCATCACCGCCGACACGTAGATCACCAACGCGAGCAGGCCGACGATCGAAGCGGCGCCCGGGATCGCGGCCAGCAGGGTCGCCACCACCCGGCGCATGCTGTCCACCCCGGAGATCAGCCGGAGCACCCGCAGCACTCGCAGCGCCCGGACCACCGAGAACGCACCGGCCGCCGGCACCAGCGACACGCCGACCACAACGAAGTCGAACACGTTCCACGGGTTGCGGAAGAACCGCAGCCGGTAGATGTAGAGCTTCGTGACCAGCTCGACCACGAAGATGCCGAGCGCGATCTTGTCCACTGTGTCCAACACATCGTGGGATCGCTCAGCGACGCTGGGAATCGCCTCCAACCCGAGCGTGAGCGCGTTGATGACGATCACTGCCATGATCGCCCGTTGGAAGCTGTTCGTCTCGACCAGCTGCCGCATCCGCTCGCGGACCGCCGATGACTGTTCGATCGCCACCTCACTCACGTCGCGAAACCTTATCGCGTTACCGTCAGCGAGGGGTCCGGCAGTCCCGCCCAGGGCTCCTTTCCCGGCAGCTCCCGACCGGCCGGGCAGACCCGCCGGTAGTCGCACCAGCCGCATTGCGAGCCGGGATTGGCCGGGAACGCGACGTCCGGGTCGGTCCCGCCGGCGGTCGCCCGCTCGGCGGCCCGGATGTCCATCGCGGTCGCCTCGGCCCGCTGGACCTGCCGGGCGATCGACTCGTCGGTGAGCTCGGCCGCGGCCACCGTCCCGGTCGGCAGGTGGTGCAGCTCTACCCGGCGGCACGGCCGGCGGAACAGCTTGGCCGCGGCGAACGCGTAGAGCGCGAGCGCCGCCGAACCCCGCGCTTCCGCCTCGCCGGGCTGGCTGCGGCCGGTCTTGTAATCGACGATCACCATCCCCTCGGCCGGCCGGGCGTCGATCCGGTCGGCCCGGCCGTGGAAGGCGATCACCGGGGTCCGGGCCGCCACCACCCGCTCCACCCCGAGCGGCTCGACCGGCATCGAGCCGACGTACGCCTCGAGCCAGCGCAGCGCCCGCCGCCAGGCCGCCCGTTCCTGATCGAGGTCGCGGTAGCCCTCCCGGACCCAGGTCGCCTTGAGCAACCCCGGCAGTTGCGCCGGGCCGCGCCGCGCCGGCGGCAAGTCATACCAGTTGCGCAGCGCGGTGTGGATGCTGGCGCCGAGCGAGTTGTGCGCCCACGGCGGCCCCTTCGGCGGCGCCGGCCGGTCCACGTAGGCGAACCGGTAGCGGCGCGGGCAGTCCTCATAGGCGGCGAGCTTGCTGGGCGTGGCGACCACCAGCGGCTCCGGCATCCCGGGCAGTTCCGGTTGCTGGTCCATGCGCCGATCCTGCCAGCCGGGTCCGACCCGCCACGCGCGCCGGCGGGTCCGACCCGACCCTCGCGCGGCCGTGATCAGACCGGCTGGACGATCCACGGCGGGCTGGCGTACAGCGGGATCTGCTCCACCGCGTCCGGAGCGCCGTCGCGCAGCCGGCCCGGCCAGAGCTGCACCAGACTGTCTTCGGTCCGGAACAGCACCCGGTCCGGGCCGAGCCAGACCGGGGTGGTGACCGCCGGCGCCGCGTCAGCTACCTCGGTCACCGCCTCGTCCCGCGCGCCGCTGAACGCCTTCTGGAGGTCCACCAGCAGCGAGCCGTTGAGCAGCCAATCCCCGCGCGGCGACACCGCGCCGGGCGCGTCCGGCGAGAGCTGCTCCGGCACGCAGCTGACCCCGTCGACCTCCAGTTCGATGTCCAGCTGCGCCAGGCAGGGCCCGTCCGCGCCGGGCAGCGGCGGGACCAGCCCGACCGTCGACGGGCTCGGCGAGCCGTAGACCTCGAGCACGTCATCGGTCCAGGTGGGCCGGTAGTCACCGTGGCCCGGGTGCCAGGTGTCCCAGCCGGTCGACCCGGTCCGCTCCATCAGCACCGCCTCCTGGACGAACCCGACCGGCAGCCCGTCGCCGCGCGGCGCCGCGGTGCTCACCCGGTCGGCCAGCTGGCCGTCCGCGGTGAGAGTGGCGGCCGACAGGATCACCCCGCGCTGCCACGCCACCTGCCCGTGGCCGACCACGATCGCGTCCATGCCGGCCAGCAGCGGCCGCGGCTCCTCCTGCCCGGTCACCCACCAGAGCCGGGTGGTGCCGGGCTGACCGCTCACCACCGCCCAGCCTTCCCCGAACCGGTACGCGGCGGAGACGTCCTCGATCGGGCCGAGCGGGATGGTCTGCCCGTGCGCGGTCGCGAGCACCAGCTCGCCGGTGGTGCCGTCGCCGACCAGGTCGGTCGAGAGCCGGACCGGGATCGACACGTCGATCGCGAGCTCCGGCACCTCGTCCGGGCTGGGGTCGGCCGGCAGCTGATCCTCGGCGAGCTCGCTGACCACGCCGAACTCCGACGACTCGCCGCCGCCGCGCCAGTCGTGCAAGGCCACGCCGGTGGCCGCCACCGTGCCGATGACGATCATCGCGAACCCGATCACGCCGCGCCGGCGCCGGACCCGGCGCGCGCGGGTGATCGCAACCCCCGCAAGGTCGGCTCGGGTCGGCCGGGGTCGCGCCGCCTCATCGGCGAGCAGCCGGCGGACCTCAGCCTCCCAGTCGTCCCCCTCAGCCACGCCGAATAGACGCGCTGGTGGCGACTCGGGGTTGCCACGCTCGGGCATCCAGCCTCACCTGACCTCCTGGCCGGCGAGTGGCGGGGCGGCCGGTGCCGCCTGGACCGGGACCGGTTCCGCCGGCGGCGGCGCCGGGGCCGGGTCGGTCCGCTGCGCCGGCGCCGGGACCGGGTCGGTCGGTTGCGCCGGCGCCGGGTTGCTCGGCTCCGGGAGCGGCTGCGGCTGCCGGGAGGGCTGGCGCTCGGGCGGCCGGGTGGGCTGGACCGAGGGGGCCACGCCCTCCTCCGCGAGCCGCTTCCGGAGGGTGGCTAGCGCCCGGGCGGTCTGGCTCTTCACCGTGCCCGGCGAGATGTTCAGCAGCTCGGCGGTCTGTGCCTCGGACAGGTCCTCGTAGAACCGCAGCACCAGCACCGCCCGCTGCCGGGCCGGCAGCGCCCGCACGTGCCGCCACATCACGTCCCGCTGCAGCGCTTCCTCGTGCCGGTCCGGGCCGGACCGCTCCGGCAGTACCTCGGTCGGCCGCTCGCCGTGCCAGCGCCGCCGCCACCAGCTGGTAGCGGTGTTGACCAGCACCCGCCGGGTGTACGGCTCGACCGCCTCGATCTCGCCGAGCCGCTTCCACGCCAGGTAGGTCTTGGTGAGCGCGGTCTGCAGCAGGTCCTCGGCCATCCCCCAGTCACCGGCGAGCAGGTAGGCGGTGCGGAGCAGGGCACTGGAGCGAGCCGCGACGAACTCGCGGAACTCCTCCTCCATGCTCGGCACTGTCGCCACCAGCCGCCCTCCCGCGTGATGGATGCGGGTCAGCGTACCGTCGATCCACGACCGTGACTAGGAGTCACCAACCCTCTCTTCCTCGTCCGACTCGCTGCTCTCGTGGCCCAACCGGGCCTCCACGGCTGCCGGTTCGTACATTTCCTCTACCACCCGCAGGTACAGCTCATTCGGGTTCGGCAGGTGCGGAACCTCCCGGAGCGCCTGGTCCTGACCAGCGGATTCGATCACGAACGTGCCGTACTTCAGGAGCCGGCCGAGCGGCGACTGGACGTACTTCATGTCGGTGACCCGCAGCAACGGCATCATCGCGACATTTCGGGTGATCAGGCCGTCGACCTTCATGATCCGCTTGTTCGTCAGAACAAACCGGTCGAAATGCCAATCCGCCACCCGCCAGCCGACCCAGCCCATGACGCCGAGCCACAGCAACACCAAGATCGCGGTCGGGTAGTTGCCGCCAGCCTCCCACTGGGCGAGCAGCCCAGCCAGCCAGCCGAGCACGAACGTCGCCACGATTCCGACCGTGATCGGCGCGGCGAGGTGGATCGGGTGCCGCCGCCACTCGCCCCGGAACCGCTCGGTCGGGAACAGGTAGCGGGCGATCAGCTGGCTCTCTTTGTCCTCCAGCGGCATCACCCGCCGGACCGCGGCGGGCGCCCCGGCCTCGCCCAGCTCCTCGAGCTCCCGGCGCTCCTCCGGGTCGAACTCGGGCAGCGGCGGCGGCGCGTCAGGGTCGTCGGTCGGCTCGGGCACGTGCGCCCGGCCGATCACCGCGGTGTCGTCGTCGCTGTGGTCGGGCGGGTCCGGCTCCTCCCCGCGGTGCCGGTCGGGAGGTTCATCGACCATCGGACTCACCGACCCTTCGGCTCACCGACCACGGTCAGGCAACCAGCTCGCCGAAGAAGTCGCCGAAGCCCTGGGCCATGTTGACCAGGCCGTTCCCGAGGGCGCGCACCACATCCGCCGCATCGGTTGGGTTGTATGCGATGAAGAGGATCAGAAAGGCGAGCCCACCCCACAGCAAGATCTTCTTAAGCATGCGGGTCGGCCTCCTCCCCAATACACTCCGGGTCGGGCGTGGCGCTGTCAAGAATATCAGCGTCTGGGGCACTCCCGCCCTCATGTCGTGATGACCGGGTGCCGAACCAGCCTAGGTCAACCGGGGTGGTCAGCCGGGAAGGCGCGCCGACGGCGCGCCGTAAACCAGCTCCGGCGGCAGCCAGTCGCACAAGTTCTCCAGCACCAGATCGTCGGCGAGCAGGTAGCCGGCGCTCGCCGGCCAGCCGATCGCGACCAGCCAGACCCCCCGGGCCTCGCCCACGTACGCGCTGCGCCCGGGCGCCGACGGCACCGACCACAGCGGGGTCGGATGGCCGCCGACCCGCAGCTTCGCGTGCGCCGGCTGGTCGGCCATCACCTTCGCCAGCAGCGGACCCGGGTCCATGCCGCCGAGGTCGGCGAACCGGTTGGCGAGCCCGGTGCCCGGCGCCTCGGCAATCAGCAGCAGGTCGGCCGGCCCGCCGGTCAGCGGCGCCGGGCCGCTCGCCGCGAGCACGGTCGCCCGGACCCCCTCGCGCTCGTCGCTGACCCAGCCCACGCCGGTCACGGTCCAGCCGGTCGGGGCCGGCCACGGGCACCACAGCGGCACCCGCTCCGGGTGCCGGACCAGCTCCGCCACCGCCGCGCTCATCACCTCCGGGCCGATGTGGGCCGGCACGTGCAGCGGCGGCACCGGCCCGCAGCCGTCGCACCGCCAGCTGCTGTGCATGAGGTCCGGCGGTCGCACCGGACCGCCACATCGCGGACAGCTCCTGGCCAGGCCCACACCCCCACCGTGGACCCGCTTGATCCCCACGTCAACCCTTGCCGAACCGCCCACTAGTCGGGAGGCGGGCCGGCGTGCGCTCGGATCCACGCGTGCATCGCGATCCCGGAGGCGACCCCGGCGTTGATGGACCGGGTGGAGCCGTACTGGGCGATCGAGTAGACCTGGTCGCAGGCCGCCCGAGCCTCGCCCGACAGGCCCGGCCCCTCCTGGCCGAACAGCAGTACGCAGGCCCGCGGCAACGGCTCGGTCTCCAGCGGCCGGCTGCCGGGCAGGTTGTCGATGCCGATCACCGGCAGTCCGGCCGAGCGCGCCCAGTCGACGAACTCGGCGACCGTGGCGTGGTGGCGCACGTGCTGGTAGCGGTCGGTGACCATGGCCCCGCGCCGGTTCCACCGGCGACGCCCGACAATGTGGACCTCGCGGGCGAGGAAGGCGTTCGCGTTCCGGACCACCGTGCCGATGTTGAGGTCGTGCTGCCAGTTCTCGATCGCCACGTGGAAGTTGTGGCGCCGGGCGTCGAGGTCGGCGACGATCGCCTCGTGCCGCCAGTACCGGTAGCGGTCCACCACGTTGCGGCGGTCGCCATGCGCGAGCAGCTCCGGGTCGAAACGCGGGTCGTCCGGCCACTCCCCCGGCCACGGTCCAACGCCGACGGTCAGCGCCGGGTCATCGGTCAGCGCCGGCTCGGTCAAGACAGGGCGGCGCCCAGCTCGGCCAGGAACCGGTCCAGGTCCGCCTCGCCGCCGGCCGGCTGGCCGGGGAAGCTGGGCTCCACCCCGAGCCCGAGCACCCCGCCGGAGCGGGCCGCCGCGCACACCCGTACCGCCACTTGCTGCACCCAGTGCCGGTAGGCGGCGCCGTCGGCCGGGTCGGCAACCGCCCGGAGGATCTCGTTGGCCTGCCGGCAGTCGGCGAGCACCTGCGTCCGCAACGCCTGCGGGTCGCGGTGCGCGGGCTGCTCCGGCCGGTCCTCTTCGGGCTCGGCGTAGATCGCCGCGACCACCGCCCGCACCAGGTCGCTGTCGGAGCTGCGGCCGGCGGCGATCGCGTCCAGGCCGGCGAGCCCTTCGGCCACCGTGTGGCGGCGCCGGCGGACCCCGCCGGAGTCATCGTCATCCGGCGAATCACCATCCCGGATCGCGATGGTGGCGATCATTACCTCGGCGGGCAGCTTGGTGATGAGGCGCCACTGCTGGGCGGTGAAGCCACTGGCCGGGAACGGCACCCGGTGTCTCGGAGTTGAGCTGGCACGGGGCATCGGAAGAACCTCCTGAGGCCAGCATAAGACCCAGACAGCAATGAGCGGCGGGGCCTCTGCCGCTCCCGCCGCCCACGCGTGTCAAGGAATTATCCCGGAACCGATCTGTCGAGAAAAGATCATGTCCGCGAGACCCGCATCACATCCGGCGCCAGGTAACCTCAGCGCGTTATGGAGACACGGGTGGAGCGGTTGCCGCGGCACGGTCAGTGGTGGCGGCTGCTGGTGACGGTGGTGGCGGCCGGCCTGCTGATCGCGGGCTCGCTCTGGGGCGAGGACGACCATTTCCCGTTCGGGCCGTTCAAGATGTACGCCAGCGCCGTCGACCCGGACGCGCCGGCCGAGGACACCCGGGTCGAGGGGGTGGACGGCACCGGCGCGGTCGTGCTCATCACCCCGGAGAACACCGGCATCCGGCGGGCCGAGTTCGAAGGGCAGCTCGGCCGGTTCCGGGAGGACCCGGCGCTGCTGTCGACCGTCGCCGATGCGTACGCCAGCCGGAACCCGACCGCGCCGCCGCTGCAGGAGGTGCGGATCGTGGTCCGGTGGCACGAGGTCCGCGACTTCGAGGTCACCGGGAACTGGACCGACGAGGTGGTGGCGACGTGGCGGCCGTGATCCGCTGGCTGACCGAGCCGGTGCCACTCGGCCGGCTCGCCGCCTTCCGGACCCTGATCTACGTCTATGTCATCTTGGACATGTTGGCGTTCACCCGGTGGGTGCGCGGTCACGCCGACATTCCCGGCGAGTTCTACCGGCCGCTGCTGGTCGGGCGGCTGCTGCCGCTGCCGACGCCGGGCCCGGAGCTGGTGCACGGGGTGTTCTGGGCGCTGCTGGTGCTCGCCGCGGTGGCCGCGACCGGCCGGCTGCCCCGGCTCACCGGCGCCGCGGTCGCGATCCTCTACTTCGAGTGGATGATCATCGCAATGAGCTACGGCAAGGTCGACCACGACAAGTTCGGCCTGCTGGTGGCGCTGGCGGTGCTGCCGACGGTGGGGCGGGCCCGGCACGGCGACCCGACCCGCTCGGAAGCGGCCGGCTGGGCGCTGCGCGCCACCCAGCTCGCGGTGGTCGCCACCTACTTCCTCGCCGCCTGGGCCAAGCTTCGCTGGGGCGGCCTGGACTGGCTCACCAGCGCCACCCTCACCTGGGCGATCATCCGCCGCGGCACGTTCCTCGGCGAACCGCTGCTGCACGCGCCGTGGCTGCTGATCGCCGCCCAGTTCGGGATCGTGATCTTCGAGCTGCTCAGCCCGCTGGTGTTCGTGCTTCGGGGCCGGTGGCGGTACGCGGCGGTCGGGTTCTTCTACTCGTTCCACCTGGTGTCGTTCGCCACCATCTCGATCTCGTTCATGCCCCACCAGGCGGCGATGACCTCGTTCCTGCCGCTGGAGCGGGTGCGACCGGTGGTCTGGCTGCGGGGGTGGTTGGGGCCCCGGCTACCCGACTGGCTTGGGCAGCGCGCAGGCGGCCGTCCCGCCCGGCATCCGGTGGCGGTTGCGGGCGACCCAGCGGTAGACCGGCCAGGCGAGCGCGCGGACCGGCCGGAGCCGCAGTAGCCAGCCGACCACCCGCCAGCCCCAGTGGCTGCTGCCCAGCAGTGCGGCGATCGCGTCCGGCCCGGCCAGTGGTGGTTGCCCGGTGACCACCCACTGCACGGCTTCCCGGCACTCCGCCTCGGTGACGCCGAGCGCGGCGAGGTCCAGCCACTGCCACGGCTCGACCGCGGCCGGGGTCGGCACCCGCCGCTGCACGAACCGGGCGCAGGTGGTGCAGAACCCGCAGTCACCGTCGTAGATGAACACCGGACCGGCCATACCCCCATTGTGCCGGACCGGCGGCACCCCGACTGCGCCCGGAGCGGCGGCACCCCCTTGCGCCGGAGCGGCGGCGCGGAATACCGATGACCGTCGTTGAGTTGAGGAGAGTGCTGAGAAAAACCCGGCGAATTGGAGAATTCAAATGGCAACCCAGGCGCTGAACGCTGCCACCTTCGATGAGGTCACGACCGGTGACGGGATCGTGCTCGTCGACTTCTGGGCCAGCTGGTGCGGCCCCTGCCGGCAGTTCGCGCCAATCTACGAGCGCGCCTCGGAGAAGCACCCGGACATCGTGTTCGGCAAGGTCGACACCGAGGCGGAGCCGGAGCTGACCGCCCGGTTCGGGATCCGGTCGATCCCGACCATCATGGCGGTGCGGGACGGCGTGATCGTGTTCGCGCAGCCGGGAGCGCTGCCAGAGCAGCTGCTGGAGTCGCTGATCGAGCAGGTGCGCGCGCTCGACATGGCCGAGGTCCGGGCCAAGCTCGCCACCTCCAACAGCTAGTCCCGGCCCCCAGGGCCCAGCATCGCACGCGTGTACGATGTACGGGTGCGATGGTCCCACCTGACCGAGCCCGCCAGCGGTAGCTCGCCCCCCGAGCTGCCGCTGGCGCTGCCCGACGCGGTGGTCCGCCGGTTCGACACCCCCGGCTTCGCCGGCATGACGTTCTACGAGGTCCGGGCGAAGTCAATCATCAACCGGGTGCCCGGCTCGGGGTCCTACCTGCCGTTCGAGTGGACCATCAACCCATACCGCGGCTGCGGCCACGCCTGCGTCTACTGCTTCGCCCGCAAGACTCACACCTATTTGGACCTTGACGCCGGCGCCGACTTCGACCGGCAGGTGGTCGTCAAGGTGAACGCCCCCGAGTTGCTGCGCCGCGAGCTCGCCGCGGCGGGCTGGCGCGGCGACCCGATCGCGATGGGCACCAATGTGGACTGCTATCAGCGGGCCGAGGGCAGATACCGGTTGATGCGCGGGATCCTCGGCGCGCTGCGAGACTTCGCGAACCCGTTCTCGATCCTGACCAAGGGCACGCTGATCCTGCGGGATCTGGACCTGTTGCGGCAGGCGGCCGAGGTGACCGACGTACGGCTGGCGATGTCGATCGGATTCGTCGATCAGGCCCTGTGGCGGTCGGTGGAGCCGGGCACCCCCAGCCCGCGCCGGCGGCTCGATGCGGTGCGGCAGCTGACCGACGCCGGGTTCGCGGTGAGCGTGCTGATGGCGCCGATCCTGCCCGGGCTGACCGACGACGACGCCTCGATCGAGGCCACCACCGCGGCGATCGTGGCCGCCGGGGCGGTCAGCATCACCCCGCTCGTGCTGCACCTGCGACCGGGCGCCCGCGAGTGGTATCGGCAGTGGCTGGCCCGGGAGCACCCGGAGCTGGCTCCGCGCTACCGGGAGCTGTACCGGCGGGGGTCGTACGCGCCCAAGGACTACCAGCAGGGGGTGGTCGCCCGGGTCCGGCAGGCGGCCCGCCGGCACGGGCTGCGGCCACCGGCCGACGCCGACCGGCCGGCCGGCCACCGCAATCCGGTCCGGCAGCCGGTCAGCGACCAACCCACCCTCTGGTGACCACGCCGGTTGCCGGGAACCGATACGATGCCGTGCCAGGAGGTTCCCGCATGGCCAACCAGCCACCCCCGAACCCGTACCAGCCGGGTTTCCAGGCGCCACCGCCGCCGTACTACGGCTACCCTCCGCCGGCGCGCGGCACCAACACGATGGCGATCCTGGCACTGGTCTTCGCGTTCGTGTTCGCGCCCGCGGCGATCGTGCTGGGTCACATCGCCCGCAAGCAGATCCGGGAGACCGGCGAGGAGGGTGACGGCCTGGCCTTGGCCGGCCTCGTCATCGGCTACATCTTCACCGGCCTGACCGTGCTGTTCTGCGTGGGCTACGTCGTCTTCTTCGTCATCATCGGGTCGGCGATGTTCGCGACGTCCAGCTACTAGGGGCGGATGGTCGGGCTCCTAGGGTCGGGTTGCTGACGCAACCGAGCCCGCAACCGGGATGGTGTTCCCACCGCCGTCGTGCCGCACGGTAACGTACGACGTCAGGAGGTACCAGCCATGACCAGCCAACCCCCACCGGAGCCGTACGGCCAGCAACCGCCGGACCCGTACGGTCCGAGCAGCCCACCGCCGCCGGCCTCGCAGCCGCAGTATCCGACCGGTCCCGGGCAGTACCCACCGCCGGGGTCGGGCTACGGGGCGCCGCCCCAGTCGCCGGGCACCACCACCAACACGATGGCGATCGTCTCGCTGGTGCTCTCCCTGGCCGGCCTGGTGGTGTGGCTTTCCGCACCGGTCGGGGCGGTGCTCGGTCACATCGCGCGCAAGCAGATTCGGGAACGCGGCGAGCAGGGCGACGGCATGGCGCTCGCCGGCATCATCATCGGGTGGGTCATCACCGGGCTCGGGATCCTCGCCTGCTGCGGGATCATCGCGCTCGCCATCGCGGCCGACAGCTCCGCGTAAACCAGCTCCCCGTACCCCCGGCGCTGCCGAACCCAGTTCGCGTAACCGCCGGCCGGCGTTGCGACCGGGGCGGGTTACGGCAGCAGTGCCTCCCGGACACTGTTGCCGCCGTCGATGACCAACATCTGGCCGGTGATGTAGGACGCCGCGGGCGAGCACAGGAACGCGATCGCGGCGGCCACCTCGTCAGGCCGGCCCGGCCGACCCATCGGTGAGCCGATCCCCTGCTTCAGCTCGGCCACCGTGGACGCTGCGGTGTAGATCGAGGCCGGTGCGACCGCGTTCACGGTGACGCCGTCGGCGACCAGCTCCATCGCCAGCGCCCGGGTCAGCCCGAGCACGCCCGCCTTCGCCGCCGCGTACGCCCCCTCGGCCGGCAGCGCGTTGACCGGCCCGGCGGTGGCCGCCAGGTTGACGATCCGACCCCAGCCGCGTTCGGCCATCGGTGGCGCGAATGCCCGGCTGCACAGGAACGCGGTGGTGAGGTTGCGGTCCACCTCGGCCCGCCATTCGTCCAATGTGAGCTGCGCGATCGGCCGTAGCACCTCCGGGCTCGCCTTGCTCGCCAGCCCGGCGTTGTTGACCAGCACCTCAACCTCACCGAGCTGCTCGGAGATGGCGTCGTGCAGCGCACCCACCTCGGACTCGTCGGTCAGGTCGACGACGAACCCGGTCGCGCCGAGTTCGGCCGCGCGGTCGTGGATCCGGCGGGTGGTGGACACGATCGCTACCCGGGCACCCAGCCCGACCAGTCGACGCGCCGTCGCGTACCCGATCCCCTCGGGGCTGCCGGCTCCGGTGACCAGCGCGACCCGGCCATCGAGCCGATCGGTCACTGGCGGCAGGTCGTCGTCGTAGTCGCCCATGCACCGATGGTATGCGCCACCCGCCAATCCGCCGACGTGCAGGGTGGCCGGTATCCGCTACCCTGGCGGCAGCCACCCTCAGCCGGGAGAGAGCATGTCGCAGCCCCAGCCATACGGCGACTGGCAGGATCCGCATCAGCAACCGACGCAATCGGCCTACCCCGTGCCGTACGACGCGTCCGTGGCTCCGCCCGGCTACGGCTACACCGCCTACCCGTACCCATATGCGGGGCCCGCGCGCACCAACGGCCTGGCGATCGCCTCGTTGGTGTGCTCGCTGGCCGGGCTGGCGGTCGGCCTCTCCGCGCCGGTCGGGGCGATCCTCGGCCACATTGCCCGCAAGCAGATCCGGGAGCGGGGTGAGGACGGGGACGGGATGGCACTGGCCGGCATTATCATCGGCTGGGTCCTGACCGGGTTGATGACGGTCTGCTGCGTCGGCTACATCGCAGTGCTCGCGCCGGTCTTCCTGGCCGACGTTTGAGGCAGCCCACGGCTGGTGAAAACCGGCCAGGTCCCACGCCACACCCCTCGTCAGCGGGTCAACCACAGTGGACGACCGGGCCGGCATGCTTTGCGTGATCGGGGCTCTCATCTCCGCCCCGACCGCCGGCTGGCGACGATCACCACTGCTACCCCGGCGACCAGCAGCGCCAACCCCGGCCAGGCCGCCGGCCGCGGCAGCTGGCCGAGCCACAGCCAGCCGATCAGCGCGGCGGCTGGCACCTCCAGCAGGTACATCACGCTCACCGTGGTCGCCGACACCCGGCGCAGCGCATAGCTGAACATCGAGTGCCCGAGCAGCTGCGGACCGACCACCAGCGCCCCGATCGCCAACCAGGCGGTTGCCGGATAGCCGGTCATCGACACCCCGCCGGCCAGGCACGCTCCACCCAGCACACCGGTGCACACTCCATAGCAGACAGTCGTGTAGCTGGTGGTGCTGATGGTGGCGCGGACCCGCTCGCCGGCCGCGGTGTAGACCGCACCGGCGATCCCGCCGGCTATCGCGAGCAGGTCGCCGGCGACCGCCCGGCCGGATACCGGCACGTCCGCCCCGGTAGCCGCGATCGCGCCGGTGACCGCCAGCCCGATCCCGACCCACACCGGCAGCGGCACCCGCCGGCCCTGCGCCCGCGCGATCACCGCCTGCCACACCGGCTGGGTGGCGACCAGCGCGGTCGACGCCGCGATCGTGGTCAGCTTGACGCTCGGGACCCAGGCACCGAAGTGCGCGGCGAGCGCCGCCCCGGCCAGCACGCTGACCCAGCCCTCGCGGCTGCTGACCACCGCGGCCAACTCGCTGCGCCGCCGGGCCACCGCCACCGGCAGCAGCGCGGTGGTGGCGAGCGCGTTCCGCCAGAACGCGATCGCCAGCGCCGGCGCGGCCGCGTACGCGATCAGTGGCCCGGACGAGGAGACCCCGAGTACGGCGATCGCGAGTGCCCCGGCGCTGACGAGTTCCCGGCCCCCCACGTACCGCCATTCGCGGCGGTTCGCCGAACTTGCGGTCACGGCTGCCCAAGCTACGCTGTCGCCATGAGCGGGCCGCTGCCCAGGCGGGCCGAACCGCTGGACGAAGTCACCGCCGGCGAGGGCGCGGCGCTGGCCGGGCTCGCGGTCGCGGCGGTCGCCACCCGGCTCGCCCGCACCGGGCCGCTGCCGGGCGTCACCGCCGGCCGGGCGGTGCCGGCCGCGCTGGACGCGGCGGTGCTGGCGTCGGCCGCGCTCCGGGCTCCCGGCGCCACCTTCGTCACGTTGACCAGGCGCGGCCGGCTGCGCGGCTGCATCGGCAGCCTGGAGCCGGCCCGGCCACGCTACCGGGACGTGATCCGCAACGCGGTCCGGGCGGCCGCCGACCCGCGCTTGCCGCCGGTCACCGCCGCCGACTGGCCGGAGCTGGACGTCTCGGTGGCGGTGCTGTCGGCCACCGAGCCGATCCCGTGCACCACTCGGGAGGAGCTGCTCGCCGCGCTGCGCCCGGGCGAGGACGGGCTGGTGCTCAGCCAGGGCCGGCGCCGCGCCACCTTCCTACCGAAGGTCTGGCAGAAACTGTCCACACCGGAGCAGTTCGTCACCGGCCTGCTGGTCAAAGGCGGCTGGCGGGCCGACCAGTGGCCGGCCGGGATCCGGGCCAGCCGGTACCGAGTCCGCGAGTTCGACGACCAGGCACCGCGATGACCCCGCCGGCTACGTACCATGACCGGATGGGGCAACCGCTGGTCGACGAGGCGATGAAGAAGGCGGCGATCGCCTGGCTCGCGGTCGACGGCGCGCCGGCCCGGATGGTGTGGTGCCTGCCGGCCGAGGGCGCGCTGTGGGTGGTCACCGGCCCGGGCGAGCAGGACGTGCCGGGCCTCGCGGCCGCGGCCGAGGTACGGGTGACCCTGCGCGGCGATCACGGCGGGCGGATCGTCACCTGGCCGGCGGCGGTGACCCGGCTCGACCCGGGCAGCGAGCAGTGGCAGCAGATCGCGCCGCAGCTCGCCAACAAGCGGCTGAACGCGTCGCTGTCCCCGCCCGAGCTGGTGGACCGATGGGCCGCCGAGTGTGCGATCTACCGGCTGGCCCCGGCCGGTGACCCGACCGAGGCCGGGCCGACCTTGCCGGCCGACTCGCTCGCCGAGCCGCCCCGCGACACGCCGGCCCGCCGTGCCGTCCGTACCCCGTTCCGGCTGCATCGCGTGCGCCGCCGCTAGCCCAGCGGACGGCGGCTACACCGGCGGGACGGCGATCTCGCCGCGGGCGATCGGCACCACCTGGCCGGTGACGGTGGCGCTGACCGCCGCCCCATCCGCCGCGGTGACCGTGCACAGCAGCTGGGACGGCCGACCGATCTCGGCCCCCTGCCGGATCCGGTACGCCGACTCGCCGTCACCGGGCAGCAGCCCGGCCGCGACCAGCCAGACCCCCAGCCCGAGCGCGGCCGAGCCGGTGGCCGGGTCCTCCGGCACGCCGAGCCCGGGCACGAACACCCGGGCGTGCGCCGCCCGCTCGGCCGGATCCCAGGCGAACACGCTGACCTGCGACAACCCGTGCTTGCGCGCGACCACCGGGTCGCCGGCGGCCCGGGCCACCGCGTCCGGCCGGACCGGCAGGAACGGGAACTCCAGCCCGCAGCCGGCCGACCGGGGCGCCGGCCCGGCGAGGTCGGCCTCGGTCAGCCCAACCATCGCCAGCAGCGGCGCCGGGTCGAGCGGCGGCCCGACCGTCGGGGTACCACCGGTGAGCGTCGCCCGGTCGTCGCCGGCGGCGATCGGCAGCAGCCCGGCGCCGCACTCCTGCACCACCTCCCCGGCGTCCGCCAGTCCCCGGCGCACCACCGAGACCGCTGCCCCGACGCTCGGATGGCCGGCGAACGGCAGCTCGGCGGCGGGCGTGAAGATCCGCGCCCGGTAGGTGGCGCCGGGCTGGGTGGGCGGCAGGACGAAGACTGTCTCGGACAGGTTGAACTCGCACGCGATCGCCTGCAGCTGGGCGGTGCGCAGCCGATCCGCGTCGAACACGACCGCCAACGGGTTGCCGGTGAACGGCCGGTCAGTGAAAACGTCGACTACCTCATACGGCACAGTCGTCACTCCGCCACCCTAGTGAGCCGGCACGTAGCATTGGCGATATGACCGCGCAGGCAACCACGCTGGAAGAATCGGTCCGGGCCGCGCTCGCCACCGTCAACGACCCGGAGATCCGCCGGCCGATCACCGACCTCGGGATGGTCCGCGCGGTGCACATCGGCGGCGACGGCACGGTCCGGGTCGAGCTGCTGCTGACGGTCGCCGGCTGCCCGCTCAAGGACAAGCTGCGCAGCGACATCACCAGCGCGGTCAGCGGAGTCACCGGGGTCTCCGGGGTCGAGATCGAGTTCGGGGTGATGACCCCGGAGCAGCGCCGGGAGCTGCAGCAGTCGCTGCGCGGCGGGGCCGGCCACGAACCGGTGATCCCGTTTGCCCAGCCCGGCTCCCGGACCCGGGTCTACGCGATCGCCTCCGGCAAGGGCGGGGTCGGCAAGTCCAGTGTCACCGTGAACCTCGCCGCCGCGCTCGCCGCCCGCGGGCTCGCGGTCGGGGTGATCGACGCGGACATCTACGGGCACAGCGTGCCCCGGATGCTCGGTACGTCCGACCGCCCCACCCAGGTCGAGGACATGATCATGCCGCCGCAGGCGCACGGCGTGAAGGTGATCTCGATCGGCATGTTCACCGCCGGCAACGCCGCGGTGGTGTGGCGCGGGCCGATGCTGCACCGGGCCCTGCAGCAGTTCCTCGCCGACGTCTGGTGGGGCGAGCTGGACGTGCTGCTGCTCGACCTGCCGCCCGGCACCGGCGACATCGCGATCTCGGTCGCGCAGCTGCTGCCGAACGCGGAGATCCTGGTCGTCACCACCCCGCAGGTGGCCGCGGCCGAGGTGGCCGAGCGAGCCGGCGGGATCGCGCTGCAGACCCACCAGCGGCTGGTCGGCGTGGTGGAGAACATGTCCTGGCTGGAGCTGCCGACCGGGGAACGGATGGAGGTGTTCGGCAGCGGCGGCGGCGCCCGGGTCGCCGACTCGCTGACCCGCGCGGTGGGCGCGCAGGTGCCGCTGCTCGGCCAGATCCCGCTCGACACCGCGGTACGGGAGACCGGCGACAACGGCGTACCGGTGGTGCTCGCGGCCCCCGACAACCCCGCCGCCAAGGCACTCATCGCGATCGCGGACCAGCTCGCCGTACGCCGGGAGTCGCTGGTCGGCAAGCCGCTGGGGCTACGGCCGGCTAGGTGATGTCGTCGAAGCTGGCGGCCGGCGCCGGCTGATCGGGCTTCGTCGACTGGGCCGGCGGCTGGCCGGGCTTGCTGGCCAGGTTGCGGTCGCCGCCGCGCCGGCGGCCGGTGGCCTCCCGGACGTCGCTGGCGACCCGCTCGGTGCGCCGGCCGACTTCCTTGAAGTCGCTCTCCAGCCCTTTCGCCTCGCGCATCATGTCCTCGGAGACGCCCTTGAGCGGCTTGAGCAGGGCTTCCTGATCCGCCTCGCTGAGGATGTGCTTGCGGATGAACGTCTTCGGGTGCAGGTCCTCGAGTTGCAGGTCGGTGCCGAGTTCCCGGCTCAGGTCACTGGTCGCGTTCTGGGCCATCCGCCGCAGGTTGCGCAGCATCCGCAGGGTGTCGGCGATCACCTGCGGCAGCTTGTCGCCGAAGATGAACAGCGCCAACAGCAGCAGGACCAGAATGTGGTACCAGTTCAGGTTCCCGAACACGCTCTCAGCGTACGCTGAGTTGTCTGCGCTCGCTTCGCTCGCGCGGCGCTCCCGCCTCAGATCCGCTCCTTAGCCGACCCTCCGCTCAGTCGCTTCGCTCCCTCGACTCCGGGTTGTCTGCGCTCGCCTCCGCTCGCGCGGCGCTCACGCCTCAGACCCGCTCCTTAGCCGACCCTCCGCTCAGTCGCTTCGCTCCCTCGACTCCGGCTCGGCTGCGGGCGGCGGCGTGAGCGCGGGCGCAGGGCTAACTATCCGCGACCAGGGTGACTGAGGTCGAGCTTTCGGTCGCGCCGCGGCGGTAGTCGACCGTCACCACCGCCCCGGGTGCGTGCTTGCGGACCAGCGCGATCAGGTCCACCGGCTCGACCAGCGGCTGCCCGTCGAACCGCAGCAGCACGTCCCCGACCCGCAGGCCGGCCTGGTCGGCCGGGCCGTCCTCGACCACCGTGGTCAGCCGCAGCCCGCCGCCGTTGCCCCGGGTCACCCGGTCGAAGTCCGCCCCGATCACGGTCCGGCGGGCGTGCCCGGTATCGATGATCTCCTGGGCGATCCGCTTCGCCTGGTTGATCGGGATCGCGAACGCCAACCCGATGTTCGCCGCCTCCGCCTCGGTCTGCGCCACCGACTTGATCACCGAGTTGACGCCGATCACCCGGCCGGCCGCGTCGACCAGCGGGCCGCCGGAGTTGCCCTGGTTCACCGCCGCGTCGGTCTGGATCGCCGCGTAGTAGCGCACCTGGTCGGCCGGCCCACCGGCCTGGATGGTCCGGTCCACCGCGCTGACGATCCCGGAGGTGACGGTGTTCGCCAGCGCCAGCGGCGAGCCGAACGCGAGCACCGGATCGCCGACGCTGACCGCGGCCGAGTCGCCGAGCTGCACCGGCGTTACCCCCGGTGTATCCACCCGGATCACCGCCAGGTCGGACTCCGGGTCCCGGCCGACCAGCTCGGCCGTGGTGGAGCTGCCGTCCCGGAAGGTGACCATCGGCGGGGTGGACCCGTTGCCGACCACGTGGTCGTTGGTGAGCACGTGGCCCTGGTTGGAGATCACGAACCCGGAGCCGAGGTTGGTGCCGCCCCGACCGCTGGCCCGGATCGTCACCACGCTCGGCAGCACCCGCTCGGCGACCGCCGCCAGGCTCTCCGGCGGCCGCTGCGCCAGCGCCGCCGGGGCGGTGTCGGCCGGGGCGCCGAGGGTGACGCCGCCGGCGTCCCGGGTGGCGAGGGTGTAGCCGAGCGCGCCCCCGAGCGCGCCCGAGACCAGCCCGACCAGCAGCGCGGTGACCAGCACCGTAGTGAGCCGGTTCCGGAGCGGAGTGGTGGTCGGGCTGGTCACCGGCTCGGTGGGTGGGGGTGGGTTCGGCGGCTCCGGCGCCGGCACCACGATCTCGACCTGGGTGGTCGGGTCGCGCCAGGGGTCGTTGCGCCCGTCCGACCACCACGGTGAAGGAGTCTCTGTCGGCCGCCGCATCCAGCCGCCGCTTGCACCGTCGGTCACGCAACAAGCATGACAGAAGTCGAGTGGAGTTCGTGTCGATCTATGCGAATTCCGCTCACGTCCACTCGGGGACGTTGCTGAGGAATCGCAGCAAGGTCCGGACTCCCCAACCGGTCGCGCCGCGGCTCAACTCGCCGTCGTCCCTGTCGGCCCAGGACGGGGCGGACATGTCCAGGTGGGCCCACCGCGGCCGGGCCGCGCCGGTGAACTCCCGCAGGTAGAGCGCGGCCATCACGGAGCCGGCGCCGCCCTCCGGTGAGTTCGTCAGGTCGGCCACCTCGCTGCTGAGCCCGTCCGCGTAGTCGTCCACCAGCGGCATCCGCCACACCTGCTCACCGGCGGCCGCGGCGGCGGTGAGCAGCGCGTCGGCCAGCCGCGTGTCCTCGGTGTAGAGCGCCGCGGTCCGCTTGCCGAGCGCGACCGCGTTCGCGCCGGTCAGCGTCGCCAAGTCCAGCAGCAGGTCGGGGCGCAGCCGGGCGGCGGCGTAGGCCAGCGCGTCGGCGAGCACCAGCCGCCCCTCGGCGTCGGTGTTCCGCACCTCGCTGGTCCGACCGCCCCAGTGCCGGATCACGTCGCCGGGCCGCTGGGCGGTGCCGCTGAGCATGTTCTCGGCGAGCGGCACCAGCGCGCTCACCCGGACCGGCAGCCGCAGCTTCGCCGCCCCGAGCACGGCGGCGGCCACCGCCGCCCCGCCGGCCATGTCCTTGCGCATCAGCTTCATCGCGCTCGCCGGCTTGATCGAGATCCCGCCGGTGTCGAACGTGATCCCCTTGCCGACCAGCGCCACGTGCCGGCTGGCGCCACGCGGCCGCCAGTCGAGCTCGAGCAACCGGGGCGGGTGTGCCGACCCGCCACCGACCGCCAGGATCCCGCCGAACCCGGCCTCGCGCAGTTCGGGCTCGGTCCACACCCGTACCCGTACCCCCGGCAGCGCTCCCGCCGCCTTCGCCACTTGCCGGGCGAACCAGTCCGGATGCTTGCGGATCGATGGCGTGTTGGTGAGATCGCGGGCGAAGCAGGTCGCCTCGGCGACCGCGGCGGCGATCGCCAAGGTGGACTCGTACCGCTCGGGCTCCGGCACCGCGAGCGTGACCCGCCGCAGCCGCGGGGCCTGGTCCGGCGGGTCGGCGCCGAGCCGGAACCGGTACGAGCCGAGCAGCGCTCCCTCGGCGACGCCGCGGACCACCGCCGGGTCGACGCCGGCCGGCAGCGCGATCGTCACCGCCGGCTCGCGGGTGGCGGCCCGGGCGACCGCCGCGCCCGCGGACCGCCAGCCCGCCTCGTCACCGTCGCCGATCCCCGTCAGCAGCACCCGCCGGGGACGTGCCAGCGGGCGGGGCAGGCTCTGCACGCGCCCCGCCCGCCCGGTGTGCGCCGCCTGCTCAAGCAGGGCGGTGCACTCTTCGGTCAGTGTGCTCGGGATCCCCGGCACCGGCAGGAGCACCGCCGCCGATTCCGCCCCGCTCCCCGTACCGGCCCCCACCGGCAAGGCGAGCACGGCGCCCGGCTGTCGAGCCGGGGCCTCGAGACGTACGACTGGCACGCAGTGTCAGCCGACGGCGGTCTTGAGGGCCGCGCCGAGGGCGTTCGCCTCATCCGGGGTCATCTCAACAACCAGCCGGCCACCGCCCTCCAGCGGGACCCGCATGACGATGCCCCGGCCCTCCTTGGTGACCTCCAGCGGACCGTCACCTGTCCGCGGCTTCATAGCCGCCATCTCGTCTCCCCTCAGGGTCGTGGGGGGCAGCCAGGCTGCCCCCGCTCGCTACCTGGGCCACGCGATGAAGCGCAGCACAGACTCATGATTTTCCCTGATGGAAGACCGGAAGCTCAAACCGGCCTGCCATCCGTGTGACAACTGTCTGGCCCGGAAACGGCGACCATGTCACAATGAGCGGCTATGCAGGCACGGTCGGCCCTGTTCGATCTGTACGGTGACCACCTCCGATCCCGGGGTGGCCGGGCACCGGTAGCTGCGCTGGTGCGGCTGCTGGCCCCGCTCGGGATCGCCGCGCCGGCCGTGCGTACCGCGGTCTCCCGGATGGTCCGGCAGGGCTGGCTGACGCCGCTGCGGCTGGACAGCGGGCCGGGCTACGCGCTGACCCCGCGGGCGGTCCGGCGGCTGGACGAGGCCGCCGCCCGGATCTACCGCACCACCAAGATGAACTGGAACGGCAAGTTCGACCTGGTAGTGCTGGAGCCGCCGGCGTCCCGGCCGGCCCGGGCCCGGCTCACCGCGAACCTCGCCTACCTCGGGTACGGCTGCCTCAGTGACCGGACCTGGATCGCCCCCCGCCCGAGTGAGGAGCTCGAAGGGCTGCTCGCCGACGCCGGGGTCCGGTACGACCGGTTCACCGCCACCCACGCGGCCGGCAGCGAGGGCGCGGCGGCGCTGGTCGAGCGGGCCTGGGATCTGCCGCAGCTCGCCAACGCGTACGAGAAGTTCGTGGCCGAGCTGACCCCGGTGGTGGCCGACGTGCCGGCCCGGGGCGACGACGAGGCGGCCTACGGGGCCCGGTTCCAGCTCGTCCACGCCTGGCGGACGTTCCTGTTCCGGGACCCGCAGCTGCCGCCGGCGCTGCTGCCCAGCCC